>JBBSTD010000052.1:0-47145 GCA_038236215.1 Cytophagales bacterium
CAAATAAATCGGGGATCACGTTTTTGTTTTTGAGGTTTCGGTTTGGCTGAGAAAAAAATTTTGCTGACGCTCAACCAAACCTAAAACCAAAAACAAAAAACCGTGAACCTCAAACCAAAAACAGACATGTCTTACTTAAACATAGATGCTCAGGCGCAGAATACGTACGATGCTATCGTGATTGGCTCGGGTATTTCGGGTGGCTGGGCCGCCAAAGAATTAACCGGCAAAGGACTCCGTACACTGGTGCTTGAACGCGGTCGCGATGTGCGGCACGTTACGGATTATCCAACTACCAACATGCAGCCCTGGGAGTTTGACCACCGTAACCAGCTCACGCGGGAGGTGCGGGAGGCCAATCCCATCATCAGTAAATGCTACGCCTTTTACGAAGGGACCGAGCAGTTTTTTGTGAAAGATGCAGAGCATCCCTACGTGCAGGATAAACCCTTCGACTGGATTCGCGGCTATCAGGTGGGAGGTAAATCGCTGATGTGGGCGCGGCAAACCCAGCGGTGGAGCGACTTCGATTTTGACGGCCCTGCCCGCGATGGATTCGCCGTCGACTGGCCCATCCGCTACGCCGATATTGCGCCCTGGTACAGCTACGTGGAGAAATTTGCCGGTATTTCGGGGAATAAAGACGGAATCGCGACGTTGCCCGACGGGGAGTTTTTGCCCCCGCACGAGTGGAACTGCGTGGAGAAACATTTCAAGCAAAAAGTAGCGGGCCGGTATAAAGACCGGCACGTCATTATGGGCCGGGCAGCCCACATTACCCAACCCCAGCCTATTCACTTTCAGCAGGGCCGGGCACAGTGTCAGCACCGGACCATTTGTGAGCGGGGGTGCCCGTTTGGTGGGTATTTCAGCAGTAATTCGTCTACTATTCCCTGGGCTGCTAAAACGGGTAAAATGACCCTGCGGCCCAACTCGGTCGTGCATTCCATCATCTATGATGAAAAGAAAGGGAAAGCTACCGGTGTGCGTATCATTGATGCCGACACGAAACAGATGCAGGAGTTTTACGCCCGCATCATCTTCCTGAACGCGGCTGCCCTGAATTCTAACCTGGTGTTGCTCAACTCAACGTCCAATCGGTTCCAGAACGGATTGGGTAACGACAGTGGTATCCTGGGTAAATACGCGGCTTTCCATAATTACCGGGCTGGTGTATCGGGCGAGTACGACGGCGACCTCGATTCCACCACCGACGGCCGACGGCCGAACAGCCCGTACATTCCGCGTTTCCGGAATGTGGAGAAACAGGAAATGGGCTTTTTGCGGGGCTACGCGGCTGGTTTTTCGGCGGGCCGGAATTCGCGTTCCGACCAGAGTGGGGTAGGGGCTGACTTGAAAGAAAGCCTGCTAAACCCAAAACTGGGTGGCTGGCACGTTGGCTCCCACATGATGGGCGAAACCATTCCGAAAGAGTCGAATTACCTGGCGCTCGACCCAAACCTGAAAGACCCGTTTGGCATTCCGCAACTGAAAATTTCCATTGCTTACGACGACAACGACGATAAGATGGTGAAGGACTATCAGGAGCAATTGACGGAGATGTTCACCGAGGCCGGTTTCAAAAATATCCGCGTCCGTGATAGCCACGCCAGTCCGGGCCTCGATATTCACGAAATGGGGGGCGTTCGCATGGGTAAAGACCCCAAAACGTCGATGCTCAACAAGTGGAATCAACTGCACGCCGTGAAGAATGTATTCGTTACGGATGGTGCCTGCATGACCTCCACGTCTACCCAAAACCCATCGCTTACCTACATGGCCCTAACAGCCCGTGCCGCCGATTACGCCGTGAAGGAGATGAAAAAAGGGAATATGTAGTTGTAGTAGTTCTTATAATTTCTCCTCCTGGAAACCTCTGCTGAAGTTTTCAGGAGGTTTTTTTCTGTCATTCCGACGACAGGAGGAATCTCAAGCTCCTTATTAATTAGGCCTGAGATTCCTCCTGTCGTCGGAATGATAGAAAAAATAGTAGTATTTCTACGCGCTTGTCAACTTTTGGGATAGACATACAGCAATCTCACATTCTTAATAAATCATGATTAAACCGCTTGTTGGCATAATCTGCCTGATGACTTCGCTGGTTGCGGGTGATAGCATCGCCGAAAACCATCCCGTAAAGTCGTCCCGGACTTCTGTACATACCATAAAAAAGGCCGATGACCCGCTGGTTCTGAAACTTCCGGCCGGATTCGCGGGCAGCATCATTGCCCAGGATTTAGGCCCCACCCGGCACATCGCCATTACTAAAACCGGCGATATTTACGTAAAACTCAACAAACTGAAAGACGGGAAAGGCATTTACCGGCTGCGGGATACCAACAATGATGGCGTAATCGACGAGCAAATGGGCTTTGGTGATTATCCCGGAACGGGGATTTTCCTCAAAAACGATTATCTGTACGCGTCCTCCAATTCAGCTGTTTACCGGTACAAACTGAATGACAAACAGGAAGTTATCAACCCCGATAAACCTGAGATGATCGTGTCGGGTTTACGGGAAAAAGACCGTGATAAATCCAAGTCGATAGCGGTCGATAATCAGGGGAATATCTACGTTAATGTGGCTTCGGATAATGATGCCTGTCGGGAAGCTGGAACGGGTAAAGGACTGATGCCCTGCCCACTGCTGGATTCGGCGGCTGGCATCTGGCGATTCAAAGCGGATGTGGCCAATCAGTCATTCGACAAGGGTACGCGCTACGCTACCGGCCTGAAAAACGTGGTAGGGCTGGACTGGAACGACAAAACGAACTCGCTGTTCGTGTTACAGCACGGACGGGGCAGATTCGATGATTTCTACCCCCAGATGTACACGCCCCAGATGAGTGCCGAACTCCCCGCCGAAACCATGTTTGAAGTACATCAGGGCGACGATGCGGGCTGGCCGTACATTTATTACGACCCTGTACAGAAAAAGAAAATTATGGCCCCTGAGTACGGGGGTGATGGTAAGAAAACGGGAACGGCGAAATCCATTGACCCAATAGTAGCTTTTCCCGCGCACATGGCCCCGAACGGACTGCTGTTTTACACGGGGAACGCCTTCCCCGAACGGTATCGGAACGGCGCGTTTGTTGCCTTCCACAGCCAGTCGCAGCCATTGCACAAAGGGTATCTGGTAGGCTTTGTGCCGTTCAAAAACGGAAAGCCATCGGGACCCTGGGAGGTTTTTGCCGATAATTTCTCGGGTATCGATCTGGAGAAACCCAGCGGCCCCGTGCAGCACCGCCCCTGCGGCCTGGCCCAGGGACCAGACGGTGCCCTTTACGTAACCGACGATCTGAACGGGAGCCTGTTTAAGATTAGCTATCAGGGAGGGGGAAAAGGAACGAAAGCAACGGCAAACATGAAAAAGAAATAACAGACAGAGTCATTTGTTGTTCAACCCCATAAACTCGACTTGTTGAGTTTATGGGGTTATTTTTTACCCCATGCCACTCGGCTAGACAGTTGCTAATGTGAATTTTGCCACGGCCAGCAGATAGGGATCAGTCATGCGGCCCGTCTCTTTCTGGTCCACATCCGGACCTTTTACGCGCAGCAGTTCGGGGACGGTCCAGGTGTGCAGATCACGGCTACGCATGATAAACAGCCGCGTATCGCCCGTACTAAATCGGGGCATCTGACGGCGGTGTAGTTGGGGCGGGGATAGGTTTGCAGACACAACACCCACTCATTGTCCTGCCACACTACGTTGCCGGGGCTGCAATAGTCCAGCCCTTGGTCGCGGGGGGTAGAATACGAATAGACGACCCGTGTTGCAGGTCTTTCGTCTGACTCATTGCCGTGTACGAATACACCCGGTTATCGGCTTCGACCCGCACCGACGTAAAGAAAAAGAATACGTACAGGCTGTCGTTGTGGTACAGGATGGCCGGGTCGCGGTAAGCCGTGCGATTGTCACCCCGAAATAAAACGGGGGAGGATAATTCAGTCAGGTAATTTTTATGGGGCGGCTTCGTGAACGTGGAGAACAGGCAAAACCCGCTCACCAGCCACAGCAGTTTAAGCATTTTACGTCAGGTTAGGGACTGAATCAGATAAAAACACGGGTGCCGGAATAGTTCTGGCGGAATTCGCGCGGGGTGCAACCGTTCTTTTTACGAAAAATCCGGTTGAAATACGACAGGTTGTTGAAGCCGCATTTGTACGAAATCTCAGCAACGGTCTCGGTAGTATCAATCAGTAAACGCGCTACGTGACCCAGCCGAATTTCGTTCAGGCAGTCGATGAACGTTTTACCGGTCCGCTTTTTGATGAACCGGCTGAACGACGTTTCCATCATGTTCACCTCTTTCGCCACCCCTTCCAGCGACAAGCTGTCGGCGTAATGTACGTGCATATAGGCAAACGCCTTTTCGATTCGGCGACTGTGGTAGCTGACCTGTTCGCTACCGAACGAGGTATTTGCCAGGGTTTGCATGTTGCGCGAGACCGACAGGTCGTGCAGAATAGACATCAACTCCAACACCGAATCGAACCCGCTTTTATTGGTCAGGGCCTCCAGGCGGGGCCGGATGGCTTCGATGGTGGCCCTCGAAAAGGCGATTCCCCGCGCTGATCGTTCCAGTAAACTTTTAACAAAACTAAGCTGATTGCGCTGGAGCAGCTTTTCGTCAAACAGGTCGCGGTGAAACTGAATGGTAATCTCGTGGATTTCCTTGCTCTGACACTGGTCCGTGAACCAGCCGTGCGGCAGGTTGCTGCCCACGAGTACCAATTCCAGGTCATCAATGAGAGTCGAATGATCACCAACGATCCGTTTGGTGTTGGCGGCATTGGCGATGAAGTTGAGTTCGAACTCATCGTGGTTATGCATGGGAAAATCAAACGCTGACTTGACGCGGGAGAAGATCGTGAAGCAATCGTGCGGGGTGAGGGGCGTAATTTCCCGGTAAATTGTGGACATGGATGCCGTTGGGGAATATAGTCAACATTAGTGGTACGTGACACGTATGAGTATCAGTGTAAAATTAGCTTAAGTAGCCGTTTGATTTGTACATATTAGCGGATAAATTGTGTTTTTTCGCAAAAAAAATAAAAATAGACAAACTATATCAGCGAAAAATATCAGATGATAAATCAAATCAGGTCTATCAATGGACAAAAAAGTATTATACGTGTGGTTATTCAGAGTTATAACTTTGCTGATAATTAATTGCCTGATTATACGCCAATAGTCAAATACCTGCTGAATAGCTTTTAATCCGTTAATCTGAATCGTTATGCTACGAACATTACTGCTCAGTTGGGGTTTTTTCGGACTTTCGCTGCTGTGCTGCACCGAAGGCCGCGCCCAGATTGACAGGAAGGCTACGCTGGAAACCAAAAATCTGTACGCCAACCTCAAACGCCTGTCCCGGACGGGCAGTACGATGTTTGGCCATCAGGATGACCTGGCTTACGGCGTGGGCTGGAAGGCGCAGGCCGGGCGGTCAGACGTGCGCGACGTGGTGGGCGAATACCCAGCGGTAGTTGGATGGGACCTGGGGCGGCTGGAATTTGACAGCACGAACAACCTGGACGGCGTTTCCTTTGACCGGCAGCGGGCGTTTGCCCGGCAGGTGTACGAGCAGGGGGGACTGAATACGTACAGCTGGCACCTGAACAATCCGGTCGACCCCGCCAAAAGTAGCTGGGATAAAGCAGATTCGACGATTAAACACCTCTTCGACAACCGGAAATCCCTGCACCGGTATAAGTCGTGGCTGAACGACGTAGCCACCTACATGAAGAGTCTGAAAGGACCCAATGGCGAGGCTATCCCGGTAATTTTTCGGCCCTTTCACGAACATACCGGCAACTGGTTCTGGTGGGGTCGTACACACTGCTCACCCGCCGAATACGTCCATCTCTGGCGGTATACGGTCGATTACCTGCGTAAAAAACACGTTCATAACCTGCTCTATACCTATTCGACCGACAACTTTGCATCGCGGGAGAACTACCTGGAGCGCTACCCGGGCGATGACTACGTAGACATTATTGGCTTTGACACGTACCACCGCCCGGCCGCTGACACGGCCAACCTCTTCGTACCGAAGACGCGGAAAATGGTGGAGACACTGCGCGACATGGGTCGCGAGAAAGATAAAGTGACGGCCATTACCGAAATTGGCCTCGAGCAAGTTCCGATTGCCAACTGGTGGACGACCGTGCTGATGCCCATTGTGCAGGATGCCGGTTTGTCGTATGTACTGGTCTGGCGTAACGGTCGCCCCGATCACTACTACGCGCCCTATCCCAATCAGATCAGTGCTGAAAACTTCAAAGAATTTGCCAGGAATTCGGGAATCCTGCTGGAAAAGCGGACGAAAGAAGCCAACCTGTACGCGGCTCCCACCCCCATCAACTAAAGATATTTTCCTTTAACGACCAGACACCATGAAAATCGCTGCGCTTGATGTAAGCATTATCGTTGCCTACCTGGTGGCCATTGTTCTGCTGGGTCTTTTCCTGCAAAAACGGGCGTCTGCCAATAAGGAAGCCTATATGCTGGGCGGCAACTCCCTGCCCTGGTACGCGCTGGGCCTGTCCAATGCATCGGGTATGTTCGACATTTCCGGCACCATGTGGATGGTAACGCTGGCGTTTGTCTATGGGCTGAAAAGCGTCTGGATTCCCTGGTTGTGGCCGTCGTTCAATCAGGTATTTCTGATGATTTATCTGTCGGCCTGGCTCCGTCGGTCCAACGTTACGACGGGTGCCGAGTGGATGCTGACGCGCTTTGGCCGGGGGCGCGATGCCAACCGTTCGCACAGCATTGTGGTCGTTTTTGCCCTGATGAGCTGTCTTGGGTTTCTAGCCTACGGGTTTATTGGGCTGGGTAAGTTTGTGGAGATATTCGTCCCCTGGTCAATGGTCGCGCCGTATCTGCCCTTTACGGTCGCGCCGGAGTTTGTGCCCCACGTATACGGGCTGGTGTTCACGATGTTTGCGGTGGTTTACTCCATCCTTGGCGGTATGGCCGGTATCGTCTGGGCCGACGTGCTACAGTACGTGATTATGACCGCTGCCGCCGTCGTTATCGGCGTCCTGGCCATGAAGAACCTGGCGGTGTCGGACATCAACGTACCGGCCGAGTGGAGGACGCCTTTCTTCGGGTCGAACTTAAACCTCGACTGGACGGGAATCATTGACGAGGTGAACGCCAAAATCCAGTCTGACGGCTATTCACTTTTTGGCATTTTCTTCTCAATGATGGTCTTCAAAGGCATCCTGTCGAGCATGGCCGGACCAACCCCCAACTACGACATGCAGAAAATTCTCTCGACGCGTTCTCCGTCGGATGCCGCCAAGATGAACGGCTTCGTATCGGTGGTGCTGTTGCCTACCCGCTACCTGATGATTATTGGCTTCGCCGTGCTGGCCTTGCTGAACTACAATCAGCTGAATCTGGAGTCGGCCCGGGGTGGCATCGACTTCGAGAAAATCCTGCCCGCTACCATCAATGAGTTTGTCCCGCCGGGCTGGACGGGTCTGCTGCTGGCGGGGTTACTGGCGGCATTCATCGGTACCTTCGCGGGTACCCTCAACGCGGCTCAGGCGTATATCGTCAACGATATTTATCTCAAGTATTACAATCCGAAGGCCTCCAACCAGACCATCAGCCGCATGAATTACCTGACGGGCGTGGTGGTGGTACTCATCAGCGTGGTCATCGGCTTCTTCGCCAAAGACGTAAACAGCCTGTTGCAGTGGATTGTATCGGCTTTGTACGGCGGATACATCGCGGCCAACGTGCTGAAGTGGTACTGGTGGCGGTTCAATGCCAACGGATTTTTCTGGGGTATGCTGGCGGGTATCATTCCAGCCATGACGTTCCCGTACCTGATTGGCGGTCTGGACCTGTACTATTTCCCGGTATTGTTCGCGGTTTCACTGGCGGGTAGTATTGCCGGGACCCTGCTGGCCCCGCCTACCGATGCGGAGACCTTAAAGAGTTTTTACCGCACCGTGCGCCCCTGGGGTTTCTGGGGGCCTATCCACAAGTTGGTCGTGGCCGAGGACCCCGATTTTCAGGCCAACCGTAATTTTAAATGGGATATGCTAAACGTGGGCATTGGCATCGTGGCTCAAATGTGCCTGACCGTTCTGCCGATGTATCTGGTGCTGGGTATGCACACCCCGCTGTTTATATCGCTGGGGATCCTGCTGGTAACGCTCGTTATCCTGAAACGTACCTGGTGGGACAAACTGGGCGAACAGGACCAAACCCTGGCCCCTATTAAAAAGCACACCACATTGATACCGTAAACAGATTCAACGGGCTGTACCTGACAGCCAACAACCTGAACTACCTGATGAAAATTGATTTCCAGCAGCGTCTCAATTCCCTTGAGAACGCTCATTCTGAACTGATTACCCGTTCCAATCGGCCGATCCCGCTAGGCAATGGCATTTACGAACGCTACGAACACCCGATTCTGACGGCGCAGCACGCACCCCTGTTCTGGCGGTACGATCTCAACCCCGCTACGAATCCGTACCTGATGGAACGGTACGGCATCAACGCGGCTTTCAACGCCGGGGCCATCAAGTACAACGGTGCGTACCTGCTGGTAGCGCGGGTGGAAGGACTGGACCGGAAGTCGTTTTTTGCCGTGGCCGAAAGCCCCAACGGTGTGGATAATTTTCGATTTTGGGATCGTCCGATCACCATGCCCGAAACGGAGCAGCCCGATGGCAACATCTATGATATGCGGCTGGTGCAGCACCAGGATGGCTGGATTTATGGCCTGTTCTGCACCGAAAACAAAGATCCCAACGCCACGCCCGGCGACGAGTCGGCAGCGGTGGCGCAGTGCGGCATTGCCCGCACCCACGACCTGGTAACCTGGGAGCGGCTGCCCAACCTGAAAACACCCTCGCCCCAGCAGCGAAACGTAGTACTCCACCCGGAATTTGTGGATGGTAAATACGCTTTCTATACCCGCCCGCAGGATAGCTTCATCGAAGCGGGCCGGGGTGGCGGTATTGGTTTCGGGCTGTCGGAATCCATGGGAAACCCGGTAATCGAAACCGAATACATCGTGGATGGCAAGAAATACCATACCGTCTATGAGGCCAAAAATGGACAGGGTCCCGCCCCGCTGCGCACCGAGAAGGGGTGGCTGCACCTGGCCCACGGCGTGCGTAACACGGCTGCTGGACTGCGTTACGTCCTGTACATGTTCCTGACCGATGCCGACGACCTGACCCGCGTGACGCACAAACCTGCCGGGTACTTCATTGCTCCCGAAGGCGAAGAGCGCGTGGGCGACGTGTCGAACGTGGCCTTTGCCAACGGCTGGATTCTGGACGACGACGGCACCGTGTTCATCTACTACGCATCGTCCGATACGCGAATGCACGTGGCTACTTCCTCGCTGGATTGCCTGCTGGATTATGTCATCAATACCCCGGAGGATGGAATGCGGTCGGCGGCTTCGGTAGAGCGGCTCAACGCCGTCATCGACCGGAATATGGCCTATCAGGAAGAACCCGAAGTCAGGGTAGCCAGTAACGGCCACGCCAAAACACTCGCAAAGTAATGGCAGAACCTGAGCCATTGGACGTTGCCCTGTTCCGAGCCGAAGCAGCCGCCGAACTCGACAGTATTCTGGCATTTTGGCGGGACTATAGTCTCGATGCCAAGGGCGGCTTTGTTGGGCGGCTCAGTAACGAGGGGCTTGTGGATACTACGGCCCCGAAGGGAGCGGTACTGAATGCCCGGATTTTGTGGACGTTCTCGGCGGCCGCCCGACGGGTGCAATCAGCCGAAAATCGTGCCCTGGCCGACCGGGCGTACGCCTATTTCGTAACCCATTTTCTGGATGAGCAGTTGGGCGGGGTGTACTGGAGCATCACGCCCGGCGGTGAACCCCTCAGCACCCGCAAGCAGATTTACGCCCTGGCCTTTGCCATCTACGGACTGAGCGAATACGCCTTGCTGACCCAAAATTCATACGCACTCGTGCACTGTCAGGCGTTGTTTCGCTGGATCGAACGCTACAGCTACGATACTGAGCAAGACGGTTATTTTGAAGCGTTCAGTCGGGAAGGGACGTTGCTGGAGGATTTACGGTTGAGCGAAAAAGACCGCAACGACCCCAAAACAATGAACACGCATCTCCACATTCTGGAGGCTTACGCCAACCTCTACCGCGCCTGGCCCGACGCTGAACTGGCCGATAAGATCAGGCAGTTACTGACGGTCTTTCAGACGCATATTATCGACCCAAGTACCCATCACCTCCGTCTGTTCTTCACCGCTGATTGGCAACCCACCGCCGATTTAGTTTCGTATGGACACGACATCGAAGCGGCCTGGCTGTTATTGGAAGCGGCTGAAATCATCCACGACCAGCCGCTAATTGCGCAGTTCAGCGAGGTAGCCGTCAGCATGGCGCGGGCGGCTGCCACCGGATTGCAGCCCGATGGCAGTCTGGTGCATGAGTTGAACCGGGCCACCAATCACTACGACACCCACCGCGAATGGTGGGTCAGTGCCGAAGCGATGGTCGGCTTTCTGAATGCCTGGCAACTGACGGGAGAGCCGGAATTTTACGGACAGGCGCGGGCAAGCTGGCATTTTATTCAACATCATTTGCTGGACAAGCAGGGCGGAGAATGGCGGTGGGGCGTTCTGGAGGACTACAGCCCGATGGCGAACGAAGACAAAATCGGCCCCTGGAAATGCCCTTACCACAACGCCAGAGCCTGCATGGAGGTAGCGGCACGACTGCGGCAAAAAGTCGCCTAGAATTAAGAAAAAGTTTTTTCACCCCAAACCCACCACAATGCCAACTAAGCCCCCGTTGCTCCTTTTCCTGTTAATTGCTGGCTACGTGGGTCTGGCCCAATCGAATAAAACCGCTGGTGTTTATTCGGTGCTGGACTTTGGTGCGCCACGCAATCAACGGGTTAATGCGCAGGCGTTTATTCAGCGGGCTATTGACAGTTGCGCGGCTAACGGGGGAGGCACCGTCTTTTTCCCGGCGGGCAATTATTACTCGGCCACCATCCAGTTGCGCTCCAATGTCGAACTGAACCTCAGCCTCGGAGCCACACTTCATGCAATGCCCGATGCGTCGCTCTACACCAATGCCAAAACGGGGCTGGAAAATTCGGGGGAGTCCGTTACGCCCGCCCTGATTCTGGGCAATGGCCTGCGCCACATCGCCATCACGGGCCGGGGTCGTATTGTGGGCGAGCCGGCATTTGGCAGTAGTCTCGTCACCGACAATGACACCTACCCCGGCTGGAATGAAACCGCCCGGCGTGCGGGGGTGTCCATGGATAAACCGTTCGTCAAAGCCCCCAAGGTGTCGCTTGTTTACCTGACCGAGTGTGAAGACGTAATCCTGTCCGACGTTTCCATCACCGACTCGCCCAACTGGGCCTGCCACATTCAATGGTCCAAACGGGTGCGCGTTACGTCGGTGGTGATTACGTCCAGCCTGGAGCGCGGTGTCAACTCCGACGGGCTGGATATCGACGGCTGTCAGGACGTAGTAGTAACGGGTTGCGTGGTAACCACCGGCGATGATGCGGTCTGCCTGAAATCGACCCGGCAGGGCGGGCGTTCGGAACCCTGCACCGATATTCTGGTCAATAACTGCGTGCTGTCGTCTACGTCCTGCGCGCTGAAAATCGGGACCGAGACCCACGCCGATTTTCGCCGGATTATCTTCTCCAACTGCGTCATCAAAGACACCAACCGGGGGCTGGGCATCATCGTACGCGACGGAGCCACGGTTAGCGACGTGCTGTTCACCAACATCGTTATGGACTGCCAGCGTAAACCCTTTTTCTGGTGGGGCGACGGGGAGGCTTTTCAGTTTGTGGTGATGAAACGAACCCCGGATTCTAAAGCCGGACGCATTGAGCGGGTTTGTCTGCGCAACATCATGGCCCGGGTTGAGGGTACGTCACTGATAAAGGGCTTGGGCGACGGTTCGATAGACGATCTTGTGCTGGCGGACGTAAGTGTCGTGATGCATCCGGAAGCCACCGCCGACCGACGTGCCACCCACGCGATCGTTATTGAGCAGGCGAAGACCGTCCGAATCCGTAACAGCGACGTGAGCTGGCAGGCAGACGTGAAGGACCTGGCTACGCGAAATTCGCTGCAACTGACCAATGTTAACGACCTCAACATTGATGAGTTCACCACCCGAGCGGCTGGCCCGGCTCAGCCCGCTGCGGCCATCGGTTTAATGAACGTGCAACGCGCTGCCGTTCGGTTGCCAGTTCTGGGCGATACGGCTACAATGTATGTCCGGGTAGACGGTTTGCAAACCAAAAATGTAACATTACAACTGCCAGGCGAGGCAAAGCAGGCAACGAGATACCGTGTACCCCCTAGTATAAAGGGCGAAGTAATTATCAACTAAATGATTGCGCTGGCCCATCGGGCAAATTCACGCAGCAGCCCAGAATACTTCTTTTTAAGGAAGCGCTGTGCTTATACACACAAGTGGAAAATAAAACAGATTTCTGAAGCAATACAGTCTACAACGCCTGAGCATATCTGAAATTAAATGGATACCCGGTAAGGCGCTAACACTAGGAGAGTCTGGGGTCTTATAGGTAATTCTGAACTACTTTAATGATTAAATAGTACAGTAGCTGAGGTAAATTATAAAATCCTTGTTTATAGCTATTTAGAAAATTTAACCAAGTTGATTAACGAGATAGTTTTATAAATTAACGCTATTATCTAAAAGTAGAGTCTTAAAAATGTTAGAATTTGACAAAATTGTATTACTCTTCTAAGTGGAGGATAATCTAAATTTGAAACATGAAAACAGAGCATAAAAGCCCCTCAGTACACCCGATTTTCACCTTCTGAAAAGGTTCGTATCCAACCGCCCACAACCCTTAAAAAAGATTCCTCTACTCTTAATCTATTGACAACTTATGACCGCTACTCTACCTGCTGGATTGCAATCCGCTCCATGGCTTTCGTTTGTAAGACACATCCTTGTGTTGATAATTCTGTTAACCGTCGGTACGGTTGTGTTGGCTGCCGACCTAATCAGAATTGAAGCTGAAGCGAATCAGGGGGTTGTGCTCAGCGGTGTGCAGATTGTGCAGACTCAGCCGGGCTATTCCGGTACGGGCTACGCCTGGGGATTTGATAACGCCACCGATAACATTGCGTTTACTTTTTCCGCTCCCGCCGGTCAGTACAACCTTTCCATTGGCTACTACTCGCCCTACGGGAATAAAACGGCCAGACTAACGGTCAACAGTGTCAATAGTGACCAGGTTTTAACGGGGACGGGGACGAACTTCAGTGCCGCTGCCATTGGCCAATTTCAGCTGCTGAATGGTCAGAACACCATTACCGTTACCAATAACTGGGGTTATTACGGCATCGACTATATCCTGCTGACACCCGTAGCGGCCGAACCGCCCAAAATCACCCCACTGGTAGATGGCCGGGCTGAGGCCGAGGCTGGTAATCTGTCGGGTGTCACGGTGGCAACTACCAATGCCGGTTATTCCGGTACTGGCTACGTAACCGGGTTCGACAATGGGACGGACCAGGTGAGCATTACCTTCAACGCTACGGGGGGGCTTTATGATCTTTCTGTGGGCTATGCCTCGCCCTTTGGCGATAAAGGCGTTGACTACCAGGTCAACGATGAAAAAGGAAGTAGCGTGTTCAAACAGACGCTGAGTGGCTACAGCACTTTAATGGCGGGTAAGTTCCTGCTAACTGAAGGGCTGAACACCGTGGTGATTCGGAATGGGTGGGGTTACTTCAACATTGATTACATTCAGCTTACGCCAACAACGGTTCCGCTGCCGGTGAAGCCTCCCAAGACGCTGGTCGATGCGCGGGCAACGCCAGCCACAACGGGCCTGTTCTCCTACATGGTTGACCAGTATGGCAGTAAACTGATTTCGGGGCAGCAGGATGACGTGGAGTATGTGCTGGAAAAAACGGGCAAAGAGCCAGCCATTGGTGCCTTTGACCTGATGGATTACTCGCCCAGCCGAATCGAAAATCAGGCGGATCTTACGCCCGTTCGCACCACTGAAGCCATGATTAACTGGGCCAAAAAAGGAGAAGGCCGGGGCATCATCAGCCTGTCATGGCACTGGAACGCGCCAACGGATCTGATTAATGAGGCTCCTGATAAACTCTGGTGGAGTGGTTTCTATACTAAAGCCACTACGTTCGATTTGGCGGCTGTGCTGGCCGACAAGAACGGGAGCCGGTACCAGTTGCTGCTTCGCGATATTGATGTTATTGCCCTGCAACTCAAGAAACTCCAGGCTGCCGATGTGCCGGTGCTGTGGCGTCCGCTGCACGAAGCGTCGGGCAAGTGGTTCTGGTGGGGAGCCAAAGGGGCGGGGCCGTTTAAGGAACTATGGCAGATCATGTACAACCGACTCACGAACTACCATCAGCTGCACAACCTGATCTGGGTATATTCCGGCACCAATGCCCTTGACCCGGCCTGGTACCCCGGCGATCAGTACGTTGACATTGTGGGCGAGGACATTTACACCGACGCAACGGATAACATGAGCGGCAACTGGCTGAACGCGCTGTCGCAGTTCGATGGCAAAAAGATGGTAGCACTGACGGAATCCGGCACGCTACCCAATCTCACCAAGGTCCGGGCTTTTGCTACCTGGTGGTCCTGGTTCTCGATCTGGACAAACCGGTTAAAAGATGTACCCGTGGAGGTAATACAAGGCATATATAATTCCGACGATGTCATTACGCGGGATGAACTCCCCAACTGGCGGCCACCCGTAACGCTGAAGGTACAGTACCAGAACGGCGACAATGGGCAGCTTACTAACAACGCTATCAAGCCCAACCTGATGCTGGTCAACGAAGGGTCGACTGCCGTACCCTACAGTGAACTGACCGTTCGGTACTGGTTCACTCCCGAAAACTACGCGGGTATCAATGCCTGGATCGACTATGCACAGCTGGGTACCAACCGGGTAAAAGCCAAATACGTGGCTCTCGAAAATCCCCGCGCTGGTGCAGCTGGTTACTTAGAATACAGTTTCGATGCCTCAGCCGGTAACCTGGCGGCCAATGGCAATTCGGGCGTGATTAACTCCCGGCTGGCTAACACGGACTGGACAAACTTCAGTGAAGCAGACGATTATTCGTATAAGAATGCGGCTCAGTACGGCTGGAACAACCATATCACGATGTACCGGACCACGGCCGGTGGCGTTCCTCAGTTGATTTGGGGTATCGAACCCGATGTTATCCCGGCTACGGTGAAATTGACGGTATACGCCCAAAACAAAAACAATACTACCAGCAGCAATTCCCTCAGCACGTTCCTTTACATCGCCAACGAGGGCAACGTCCCCGTGTCTTACAGCGACGTAGCAGTTCGGTACTGGTTTACATCGGAGGGGGGGCAGAACCTCAGTTACTGGGTTGATTACGCCAAACTTGGCAGCGGAAACGTTATGGGTCAGTTTGGCAGGAACGTCGGTCGTAACCGGGCGGACACTTACTTCCAGTTAAGCGTAAAACCAACGGTGGGGATGCTGGCGCCGGGGGGTACTACCGGGAACATTCAGTACCGGATTTCAAAAACCGACTGGTCGGCTTTCAACGAAGCAAACGATTACTCGTACAAAGCAGCTGCCCCTTTCGATACCAACAGCCACATAACGGTTTACTACAAGGGCGCATTGATTGCCGGTGCCGAACCGGCTGCGGTTGCCAGCGGCCGCCTGGCTTCGGACGAAAAACTACCGTCCCTCCAGGTTACGGTACTGGGTAACCCCGTGGTAGGGGAACAGGCCGAAGTTACCATTCAGGGGGCAGCCACATCGCCGGTATGGATAACGCTGTCAGATGTAAAAGGCGCGGCTGTTTTCCAGAAAAAAATAGAGCAGGCTGCTGAAACAGAGCAACAGGTTGTGCCCCTCGGCAAAAATCCCGGCCTCTACCTGCTGCGGGTCAACACGCTGACGGAATCGACCACCGTGAAAATAAGTAAACCTTAGTTAACAGACCTTGACCGTAAATCGGTCAGTATTTTAATTCAATTCCCAATTACACATGAAAAAAAGTATAGCCATGAAGACAATCAGGCGTTGTAAGACAATCGTTTTCAGCCCGCTCCTTTTGGTGCTGTTCAGCGTCTGTACGGTTTTCGCACAGAGTCGGCAGATTACCGGAAAAGTGACTGAGAATAAGGGTACCAGCAGCATTCCGGGTACCAACGTTACGGTGAAAGGCACCCAGACGGGTACAGTCACCAACCCCGACGGTACGTACAGTGTCAACGTACCGGGCAATACCGCTACGCTCGTCTTCAGCAGCGTGGGCTACGTGAGTCAGGAGATTGTGGTGGGTAACCAGTCCATTATCAACATCGACCTGGCGGTCGATAGCAAATCGCTGAGCGAGGTGGTTGTCGTCGGTTACGGTACGCAGCAACGGAAGGACATAACCGGGGCCATCAGCTCGGTGACTTCCGCGCAGATTGAGAAAGTGCCGGTGGCCACGCTCGACCAGGCATTGCAGGGCCGTTCGCCGGGCGTTCAGGTAACCAACAACGACGGCTCGCCGGGGGGTGGCGTTTCGGTGCAGATTCGCGGAACGGGTACGTTTGGCAATAACTCCCCCCTCTATGTGGTGGATGGCTATCCCATTTCGGGCGGCATCAACACGCTGAACCCCAACGATATTGCATCGATGGAAATTCTGAAAGACGCATCGGCAACGGCCATTTACGGAAATCGGGCCTCCAACGGGGTTGTCATTATCACCACCAAGCGGGGCAAGCAGGGCGGTGTGCAGGTGTCGTTCGATGCGTATGGGTCAATGCAGGCCATTCCCAAACTGTACAAAGTGCTGAACGCCCAGGAGTTCGCCACGTTTGCAACCGATATCGCCAGCAAAGAAGCGTATCCGGTTCTGCCCGAATGGTCGAGTCCATCTAGCCTGCGCAACATCGACTGGCAGAAAGAGGTGTATCAGACGGGTTACCGCCAGAATTATAACCTGGCTCTGCGGGGTGGCAGCGATAAAGTGCAGACGTCGTTATCGCTGGGCTTTTTCAACCAGAGCGGAACGGTTAAGTTTTCCAGCTTCAAACGGTATAATGGTAGCCTGAACGTGGACTACACACCCGTGAAGTGGCTGAAAGCATCGGCCAGTGTCAAATACACCCGCTCGGGCGGTTTTGTAGGCTTCGGTACCGGCATTAGCGGTCTCGGCAGTCTAACCAAGCAGATTCCGACGATGACTGGTAACCCCCTTACCGATCAGGTAAAAGACGCCAACGGCAACTACGGTTATTACACCCAAAACAACTCCGTTGTAACGGGCAGCTCAAACGTCATTGCCGACCAGGAAACCACCGACCGTGAGCAGGCATCGAATTACCTGCTGACAACTACTTCGCTGGAAATTACACCGGTAACGGGTCTGCGGCTGAAAACAAACTTCGGCATCAACAGCAGCGACAATTCGGGTTATTATTTCACCCCAACCAACAACCGGGTAGCCCCCGCTAACCTCCCATACTACTCGCAAAATGCCAACAACACGTTCGAGTACCTGTGGGAAAACACGGTAGCCTACACGCGTACTTTCGGTATCCATTCCATTGACTTTGTGGGCGGAGTATCGGCGCAGGAAAATACGTATCGGCAGATTGGTGCCAGCGGCACCGGCCAGCTCAGTGACGAGCTGCGCAACGTTGGGTCGCTGACACAAACGGTCGTTCCCTACGGTAACCAACAGACCTGGTCGCTGGCTTCGCAGTTTGGCCGGTTGACCTACAAACTGCTTGACCGTTACGTATTAACAGGCACAGTACGGCGCGATGGCTCGTCGCGCTTTGGTCCGGGCCAAAAATACGGTGTATTCCCATCCGTATCAGCAGCCTGGCGCATTAAAGACGAACCGTTTATGGCCGGCATTGGGGTGGTTAGCGACCTGAAACTCCGGGGTAGCTGGGGACAGACGGGTAACCAGAATATTGGCTTATTTCAGTATCAGGGCACCTACGGTTCTGGCCCCAGCAAGGTTGATAACCGGGGCTACGTATTTGGCCGGGAAAAGCTCTATTACGACGGCCTCGTGCTGAACGGCCTGCCAAACCCCAACCTGACGTGGGAAACCCAGACTCAGACGGATATTGGCGTTGACGCATCGTTCCTGAATGGCCGTGTCAACTTCACCGCCGACTACTACGTCCGCACGTCGGGTGGGTTCCTGCTGAACGTAAACGTACCGAGTCAGACGGGCTTCAGCTCCGCCACCCGCAACGTGGGCAGCATCCGCAACAGCGGTCTGGAACTGGGTCTGGAGTACCGCGAGTCGAGCAAACCATTCAAATGGGGCGTAAACGCCAACCTGACTACGGTGAGCAACAAAATTGTGAGCTTTGCCGATGGCCTTAACTCGGTCGGTAACTTCTCCGACCTGGGCTTTCCCAACTACGGCGGCAACCTCTGGACAACCTTCACACAGTCGCAGGTGGGTGGTCAGGTAGGTGCCTTCTACGGCTTCAAGTCGGCGGGTATTTTCCAGAACAAAGACGAAATTGACGCACTGAATGCAACCGCAGCCACTAAGTTTGGTAAGGGCGCCTTTTATCAGGCCTCCGCTACGGCTGCCGGCGACCGCAAGTTTGTGGACGTTGACGGCGATGGCCGGGTGACCGATGCCGACCGTGTTGTTATTGGCAGCCCGATTCCGAAATTCTTCGGTGGTCTCAATTTCGACGGCTCCTACAAGCAGTTCGATTTCTCGCTGTTCTTCTACACATCGGTGGGCAACCAGATTCTGAACTACGCCAAGCGGAACCTGCAAAGTCTGGCTACCAACGGTGGTATTGGTGTGGAGAACGTGAGCGAAGACTTTTACCTGAATCGCTGGACCACTACCAACCCATCCAATACCTACGCCCGGGCGGTACGTAGTGATAATAACGGCAACACCCGTGTATCTGATTACTACGTGGAAGATGGTTCGTACGTGCGGCTGCGTAACCTGCAAATTGGTTATACCCTACCCGCCGACCTTGTTCGTAAGCTGACACTAAGCCGCATTCGGTTCTACGTAAGTGGCCAGAACCTGCTTACCTTCACTAAGTACTCGGGTCTGGATCCCGAAATTGGACAGGTGAGAGATCCGAATGGAAATACGAGCTCTACAGTGAGCGGAGTAGACATAGGTAACTACCCAACCTCGCGCTTTTACACGCTGGGCGTAAACGTACAATTTTAATCAACTACTAAAAGGACAGACATGAAACGTAATAAATTAATCGGACTGGCTGCCTTATCTACCATTTTTTTGGTACCGATGAGCTGTAAGGAGTCCTATCTGGAGCAGAAAAATACACAGGGTATCACCGAAGAATCCCTGTTTAAGAAACCCAGCGACGGCGTTGCGCTGGTTACGGGCATCTATGATACCTTCCACAATGTGGACTTCATTACCAAGGCGATGTGGTATCAGGCCAACTTCCTATCGCAGGATTTTAAGAACTACGGGGCCGATACCTTCTTTGAAACCTACGAGGTACCGACCAGCTTTGCCGCTCTGGATTTATTCTGGTCGCGGGCGTATCAGGGTATTGCCCGGGCTAACTCGGCGGTGCCTATCATTGCCAGGATGAAGGATAGTAAGATTCTGCCCGAAGCTTTAGCCAACCGGCTCACCGGCGAAACGCTGTTTCTGCGCGGGGTATTTTATTACTACTTAGCGTCTAACTTTGGCGGTGTTCCGCTGGAGCTACAGACCGTAACCGACGATGGTCGCCACCCGCGCAACACCCAGGAAGAGGTATTCAAAGCTATAGCCGCCGATATGAAAGCTGCTGCCGACTTGCTACCCTGGGCGCAGGATCTGGCACCTGTCGACGTAGGCCGGGCCTCCAAAGGGGCCGCATTGGCTTACCTGGGCGACGCGCAGATGTGGCTCAAGCAATATACTGAAGCTACCGCTACCTACGAGCAAATGGCAGGCAAGTACCAACTGGAAAGCAACTTCGTGAACATTCACGAATTCAATAATCAGAACGGTAAGGAATCCGTATTCGAGACTCAGTTCATTGCGTCGCCGGATATGTCATGGGGCCACCCCAACGATTCGCATTGGATGACCACATTTGGGATGCCGGAAGAGGTTTCGAAGTTTGGCTACTCGTACGCTGACAAACGGTTTTACGACTCGTTTGAACCGGGTGATACCCGCAAAGCTCCAACCGTAATTGGCCCCGGTGACGTACACCCCAGCCCAGCCATTAACATTAAGGACTACCCGCTGGTAAAGCAGAACTGGGGTGGTATCAATACGTGCGGTACAATAGAGAAACCCTGGAAAGGTTCTGACAAAGGCCGGTCGGGTTATTACAGCGTGAAAACCTGGCGTGACCCTAATGCTACGGGCAACTCCACGTCGCCACCGTATATTTTCAGTGGTCAGAATCTGGTGTTCATGCGGTACGGTCAGGTATTGCTAAGTAAAGCCGAAGCCCTGTTCAGAAGCGGTAACTCGGCAGGGGCACTGGATATTATCAACAACCAGATTCGGAAGCGTGCGGGCCTGGCCCCGGCCAAAGACACCGATGTGCTGAAAGTTCTGCTGGCCGAGTACCGGCACGAGCTGGCGGGTGAATTCTCACTCTGGTACATGCTGCGCCGGTCAGGTGAGCACATCAACTATGTGAAGGACACCTACGGCATTACCGTACCTCCCGGCAAAGACCTGATGCCCATCCCTTCCAAGCAGATTGCCACCAACGAAAAGCTGGAGCAAAATCCAGGGTACTAAGCTGGTTTATAGGATTTATTAATTCGGCATGGGCTTTGTAATTCGTTACAAAGCCCATGCCGAATTAATTGGTGGAAATACAGTAGATAGGGCCATTTTTGTTTGGTGTATCTTTAGCAACATTGTTCCTCATGATTTTTGTCAGGGTAGTAGTACTGTTATTGGGCATCTCACTGCTTTTGTCTGCCTGCCAGTCTACCCCGGCCAGCACCGAAACTGCTGCTATCGAAAGCCGTGCCCTTGCCCAGCTTTCGGGTCAGCGACTGGCTGCTACCTACTGCACAAGTTGCCACCTGCTGCCTGACCCAGCCCTGCTCGATAAAAAAACGTGGCAGAACGGAGTACTGCCTCAGATGGCCCTGCGCCTGGGGCAGTCAAACCAGCGGGAGCTGGAGTTGATGCAATACCGCAACCTCGACGAACTGAACCGGGTGGTTGCGGCTAACATCTATCCCGACCACCCCACAATGCCCCCCGCCGACTGGCAGAAAATTGTGGATTATTACACGACCAGCGCCCCCGATGAACTCCCGCTTCAGCCTGCGCACACGCCCGTTTTACCCACCCTGTCGTTATTTAAAGCTCGACAGTCGACAGCCGTCATCAACCCAGCCGTTACGGTATTGCAGTATGATTCGGTACGTCGTCAGATTTGGGCAGGCGATGCGGGAATAAATCTGTACGCCCTGGACGATCAGCTTCGGCGCGTCGATTCGGTGGAGGTATATAGTCCGGTGCTGGGCGTCCGCTCTGAACCCAGCGGGACGCTGGATTTGCTTTCGGTTGGTTTGCTGGATCCCAATAATCAGCTGTCTGGTGACTGGCAACGACGGAAGGGGGGCAACACCAAACCAACGGCTAAGATTGGCAACCTGCAACGCCCCGTCTATTCAACCACCGCCGACCTCAACCGCGATGGGCGGCAGGATGTCGTCATTTGCCAGTTTGGCCAACACCTCGGCAAGCTCACCTGGCATGAAAAACAACGTACCGGCGGCTACCGCGAACACGTGCTGGATAACGTACCCGGTGCCCGCGTGGCCCTTGTGCGCGATGTGGACAAGGACGGATGGCCCGACGTGGTGGCGCTGCTCAGTCAGGGCGATGAGCAGGTGGCCGTATACCGCAATCAACGCAATGGCCTGTTTCGGAAAGAGACCCTGCTGCGGTTTCCGTCGGTGTACGGCTCCAGCTTCCTCGAACTGACCGATATTGACCGGGACGGTGACCTGGACCTGGTTTATACCAATGGCGACAATGCCGATTATTCCATAATCCTGAAACCGTATCACGGCGTCCGTATTTTTTTGAATGACGGAAAATTTAAGTTTACCAAGGTGTTTTTCTTTCCGATGTACGGAGCCACGCAGACTATAACGCGCGACTTTGATCAGGACGGCGACCTGGACATTGCCGCCATTGCCCATTTTCCTGACTTTTCGCAGCTTCCCAATCAAAGTTTTGTGTACCTGGAAAATACGGATGGGCTGACCTTTAAACCGCAAACTTTTTCGATGGCTAACCGGGGCCGGTGGATCCTCATCGACGCGGGTGACGTAGACCAGGATGGCGATGACGATATTTTGCTCGGTTCATTTTACCGTTCTTCCGACCCTAAATACGCCAAATTGATGGATTTCTGGCGCAAAACCGGCGCGGGCATCATGCTGCTGGAGAATACCTTGAAGTGACGGAATGAACCGGTATATCGAAACGACGTCAACGGTTTTATAAACGACCTATACCTGTATAATTTACTGAAAATGAGTATAGCAAACCGAGTGGTGAACCTTTTCGCCTTTCTATTCCTCTGCATCGGGAGTGCATTTTCGCAGTCGACGGTAATCTGGAAAATTGGGGAGAATGATAGTACCCCCAGTGGTATGGCCCTGGCCCCGGATCAGTTTAGCCGCTTTGTGGAGGACGATTTCGGTTATGAAGACCGCTTCTTTCTGATTGGTCACTCCAACCCGCAAACCGAGTGGCCCTACGTCCTGCCCGGACCCGCCAATGGCTGGGGCGGCACCGGAAATACCGCTGGTATTCGGTCGCACGTGCTGACGGTCAAGTTTGAGGTCGAAAGCAAACCGGCCACCGGAAGTTGGCAACTGCTTATCGACGTACTGGAGACCGACTCCGCTGCGACTCCGCTGCGGCTCCGCTGCTAAAAGTGCTGATGAACGGGAAACCCTGGCTGTTTACCCTCAACCGGGGCAAAAGCGGCAAAAACCCGGTTGGTCCATTCGGTCCGGCCAGCGAGCAACTGGTGAAAGTAGATATTCCGGCTAATCTAATCCGCATCGGAACAAATGATGTTACCATAACCTCGCTGCAAGGCGGCTGGCTCGCCTTCGACCAGATTCGCCTAGACGGACCCGCAGGGGTCAAATTAGCAAAGCCGCGCGATGCCTTGATCGAGAATATCATAGCCGCTGACTACGAAATAGAGCAACCGGGCGGACGCGTTCAGCCATTACTCATAGATGTGGCGCAACTGACCGCCAAACCAATGCTGACCGTAAAATTGGACGGCAAACTGGTTCTGACTCAGTCCCTCGATACCGGCAAATACGTGTTACAGGCTCCGATGCCCGCAGCGACGGAGCATATGACCAGCCGCTACGCCGTATTCTTAGACAACAAACTGGTTCGCGAAGGGCAGGTGAACCGCGATAAGCAGCCGCTACGAACCCCCGCCGGGTACGTCAATACGATGATGGGAGCCGGACATTCGCGCTGGATGATTGCGCCTGGCCCCTGGATGCCGTTTGGCATGGTCAAGCTGAGTCCCGACAATCAGAATGCGGGCTGGCAGGCGGGGTACGACCCCACGTTTGAATCCATCGGTACGTTCAGCCATATCCACGAATGGACTATGTCCGGACTGGGGACGTTTCCGGTGACGGGTCCCCTGAAACTCAATATCGGCTCACAGGACGGTTCCGGCGACGGCTACCGTTCCAAAATCGACAAGGCAACTGAAAAGGCGGGTTTAGGAGCCTACCGGGTCGATTTGACCGATTATGACATTACGGCGGAGGTAACGGCTACCACGCGGGCCTCGTTTCAGCGGTACACCTACCACAACAGCGCGACGGGCCGGGTGATGGTAAACCTCCAGATTCCGGCTGAGTACGGCTACAAACTAAAAGACATCGACCTCAAAAAGACGAGCGATTTTCGCATCGAAGGATACAGCCATCAACTGACTGAAAACGTCTGGTCGAAGGATGCCAGCCAGGAATACACGGTGCATTTTGTGATGGAATTCGACCAACCCATCAAAAGTTACGGCACCTGGCTGAACGGCGCGGTTCGGCAAAGCAGCAACCTAACTGCTAATAGCGCAGAGCAGGCGGGGATGTTTCTCGAATTCGACACGAAAGCGCAGAAAACGGTGCAGGTCAGAACCGGCATTTCCTACGTGAGCATTGCCAACGCGGCTCTGAACCTCAAAACGGAAATCACCGATCCCTTCGGATGGAGTTTTGCCGCCGTAGAAGCCAATCAGCTCAAGGTTTGGGACGGGCTGCTGGGTCGGGTGCAAATTACCAGTAACGACGAGCGGGAGAAAATGCGGTTCTACACGAACATGTACCGTTCCTTAGCCAGCCGCAATACCTTCAGCGACGTTAACGGACAATGGCGCAACGCCGACGAAAAAGTGCTGACCCTTGCCAACAAAAACCAGTTGGCTCTGGGCTGCGATGCCTTCTGGAACACGTTCTGGAACCTGAACCAGTTCTGGAACTTAGTTACGCCCGACTGGTCGAGCAAGTGGGTGAATTCGCAATTGGCCATGTACAATTCCAACGGCTGGCTGGCGAAGGGGCCGGCGGGTATGGAATACATTCCGGTGATGGTGGCCGAACACGAAATTCCGCTCATCGTGGGTGCGTACCAGATGGGTATTCGGGATTTCGACGCGCAGAAAGCGTTCGAGGCCGTGTACAAAATGCAGACCACCCCAGCGACCAAGGTGGGCGGTGGCTTCGCCGGAAACCGCAACCTGACTACGTACCTCAAACACCACTACGTCCCGTACGACCAGGGCCGGTTTTCCAATTCGCTGGAATACAGCTTCGACGACTGGACGGTGTCGCAGTTCGCTAAAGCACTGGGCAAAGAGCCAGCTTATCAGGAATTTAAGGAGCGGGGGCAGTGGTGGAAAAACGTGATTGACCCGATCACAAAATACGCCCGGATGCGGGATTCGACCGGTACTTGGCTGGCTGACTTTGACCCGTTCAAGTCGGGAGCCAATGAGCATTACGTGGAGGGTAACGCCTGGCAGCTTACCTTTTTCGTGCCGCAGGACGTTCCCGGCCTGGCCCGTCAGATTGGCGAAAAAACGTTTGCCGACCGTCTGGAGTGGGGCTTCGGCGAGAGTGAGAAATGGCGGTTCAACGGCCCCGGCGACCAGTACTGGGACTACCCGGTGGTGCAGGGTAACCAGCAGTCGATGCACTTTGCGGCCCTGTTCAACTGGGTACGTAAGCCCTGGCTGACCCAAAAATGGAGCCGGTCAATTATGGACCGCTACTATGGCTACGGCGTGTCCAACGCGTACCTCGGCGACGAAGATCAGGGGCAGATGAGTGCCTGGTTCGTCATGAACGCGCTGGGCCTGTTCCAGACCGACGGCGGGTGCCGCGTCGATCCGATTTACGAAATCGGCAGTCCGCTTTTTCAGAAGGTAATGCTTGATTTAGGCAATCGCTATGGTCGGGGCAAACAGTTCATCATCGAAGCCAGAAACGCATCCCGCGCTAATATTTATGTTCAGAAAGCCCAGCTGAATGGCAAAGAACTCAACACCTTCTGGTTCAGCGCATCGGACATGCTGAAAGGCGGGTCCTTAGTGCTGGACATGGGACCGAAGCCGAATAAAAACTGGGGTATGGGCAGCCTGCCCAAGGGTGAATAAGTGAACCATCAGTCATTATGAAAATTCGAATAATCATAGTACCCCTATTTTTTGCCTTGACCATTGGTTCGGGTGTGGCTCAAGTAACGCAGGATAGACAAAGCCAAGCCAAAACGCTGGCTTCTGATTCTCTGATGGACCAGATAAAAAGCAGGGCATTAGCCGTGGTCAAAACGGGGTTCAATGCCGGAGATGGCTACGGAGAGGTCTGGATTCGGGATTACAATACCTTCATCCGGCTGGCCGCTAAGGTCCATCCGCCCGAAACGCTTAAAGAAAATCTGCGGGTGTTTTTTCGGTTGCAGGGCACTGACGGCAACATTGCTGACGGCTACATAGCCCGGCAAAAGGCGAAGCAGGAAAAAGGGGGCTACGACTACATTTTTACGGACCTCGAACCAAACTACGCGGGTCACAAAAACACCGTAGAGACTGATCAGGAAAGCTCATTGGTACAGGCCGTTGCCAAATACGTAGCGGTAACGGGCGACCGGGCTTTTCTGAACGAAACCATCGGTGGTAAAACCGTGGCCGACCGGCTGGGACAGTCGATGGACTTTCTGCTGAAACACCGGTACAGTGAAAAATACGGTTTGTTGTGGGGAGCCACCACCGCCGACTGGGACGACGTGCAGCCCGAACACAACTGGGGCGTGTACCTGACCAAAGACAGTCACAAAGCCATCGACATTTACGACAATGCCATGTTCCTAATTGCCCTTGACCGGCTGATGGAACTGGTTCCGGCTCAGAAAGCGAAGTGGCAACCCGTACGACAACGGATTGCAAAAAACACAATGAACTATCTCTGGGACAAAAAACATCAGAAGTTCATCCCGCACCTGTACCTCGCTGGCTCCCCTTTTTCGCCCGATCTGGACGAATCGAAAATCTTTTACCACGGCGGTACCGCTGTAGCCATCGAAGCGAATCTGCTAACGAAAGCGCAGATTAAAATATCGCTCGACAAAATGGTGGACAACATGAAACAAAGCGGGGCGGCTACCATCGGCCTGACACTGTATCCGACCTACCCGGCGGGTAGTTTCAAGAACAAAGGCATGTATCCCTACAGCTATCAGAACGGTGGCGACTGGACCTGGTTCGGCGGGCGCATGATTCAGCAGCTCATCCGAAACGGGTTTGAGCCCGAAGCCCGGCAGCAACTGGCACCCATGCTGCAACGGGTCATTGACAACAATGGCTTCTTTGAATGGTACACGGTCGATAACAAACCGAAAGGCTCCGGTACGTTCCGGGGCGAAGCCGGGGTGCTGTACGATGCCATCATGATGCTCGAAAAGCGGGACACTACAACGAAATGAACCTGATTTAACTGAACACAACCGTGCAGCAAAAAGCAGTCATCGCACTTGATTTAGGCGGCACCCAAATTAAATTGGGGCTGGTACGGGGCGCGGACATTCTGGTGAGCGATCAATTGGATGCCCAGGCTAACTTGGGTCTGCAACCCCGCCTGCCCGACCTTATCGACCGTATCAACGCGCTGCTGCAACGGGCTTCTCTGTCGGCGGCTGACATTGCAGGCGTTGGCATTGCCGTGCCGGGCATTGTGGATACGGTCAATCGGAAGGTACTGACCATTAACGCGAAGTACAGCGACGCCCCCCAAATTGATTTGGTAGCGTGGGCCAGAAACACCTGGGGGCTACCACTCTGCATGGAAAACGATACGCGGGCGGCCATGATTGGCGAATGGCGGTTTGGGCAGGGGCGCGGCTATGATAATCTGGTGCTGATGATGCTGGGAACGGGCATCGGTACCTCAGCGGTCATCGAAGGCCGGGTACTGCGGGGTAAACATTTTCAGGCGGGCATTTTAGGCGGGCACGTCATTATCAATCGGCAGGGTACCCTTTGCAACTGCGGCATGGTGGGCTGCGCCGAAGCCGAAGCCTCCACCTGGACCCTGAAAGACCTAATCACTAACAATGCTCAGTACCCACAAAGTGTTCTGAGCCAAGAGAGCCAACTGGATTTTAAAACGATTTTCCGGTGCGCCGAAGCGGGTGATGCCCTAGCCCGCATCGTGCGTGATGAGTGCGTGGACGTTTGGGCGGCCTGCGCCTACAACCTGGTTCAGGCTTACGACCCTGAGGTGGTTATTCTCGGCGGTGGCGTTATGGCAAGCCGGGAGTTTATCATTCCCCACATTCAGCAGAAACTGAATCAGAATAGCTGGTCGGTCTGGGGGAAGGTAGCCGTAGTGGAAGCATCCCTTATCAATACTGCAGCGCTGCTTGGCGTGAGCGATTTAGTCTATAATCCTTAACTGACGACTGTTTTGAACGCATCGAACTTTGACAAATTTCCAACAATACCCGTCGAGGGCCACACCTGCACAACGGGCTGGGCGGCTATATCACAAACAATTACCGACCACCTGCAATCGGGCGACAGGCAAAAAAACGTTGTAGCGGTCGATACATACCACGGCATCTATACAGATGAAATCATCAATAGGCTGACGCTGAACGCTGAAAACATCCACGTTTTTGAGACCGCGAAGGCGTTGCGGTCGGAAGAAGAAATAGCCGATCTTGTTGCTGAGTACGTGACTGATGATCCGGTGTTCGGCTTTGCATGCCCGCTTCCGTTACGGGCGTTTTTCGATGAGGAGAAACTGGCATCCCTGCAACAGGAGATAAACGCGGTGACCGAAGGCACGGTGCTGATCGTGGGCGTTGGGGCTACGCTTGTGGTGCCGGAACCCGATCTGCTGATGTATGCCGACATGCCCCGCTGGGAAATCCAGCTACGTTTCCGCCAGAACCGGATCGCAAATCTCGGGGCCACCAACGTTACCGACACCGTTTATCAACGGTACAAACGCGCTTTCTACGTTGACTGGCGGGTGCTGGACCGGCACAAAAAACAGACTATAGACCATTGGGATTACGTGCTGGACACGACGCGGGAAAATGAGCCGAAACTGATTACGGGAGAAGCGTTTCGGGCGGCTATACAAACGGCCCTGCACCGCCCGTTCCGCGTCGTGCCGTTTTTTGACCCCGGCCCGTGGGGGGGGCAATGGCTCAAAGAAGTAATCGACCTGGACCGTTCGGCGGTCAACTACGCCTGGGGATTCGACTGCGTGCCGGAAGAGAACAGCCTGCTCTTCTCGTTCGATGATGACGCGGTCGAACTGCCGGCCATCGACCTGGTGCTCAGCCACCCGGCGGAGTTGCTCGGCGAAAAGGTGTACGAAGCATTCGGAGCCGAATTCCCGATTCGCTTTGACTTTCTGGATACGATGCAGGGCGGTAATCTGAGTTTGCAGGTTCACCCGCTCTACGCGTATGCGAAGGAACACTTCGGGATACTCTATACTCAGAACGAAAGCTACTATTTTCTGGAAGCCGCCGACGATGCGTTCGTGTACCTCGGTTTGCAGGAAGGCATCGAACCCGAAGCGATGATTAAAGATCTGCAAAAAGCGCAGATGAATGGGGGGGGCTTCGATGCGGAGAAATACGTGGCGAAGTGGCCCATCGAAAAACACGACCACGTGCTGATTCCGGCGGGCACGGTTCACTGCTCCGGCGCTAACAGCGTAGTGCTGGAAATCAGTGCCACGCCCTTCAATTTTACCTTCAAACTGTGGGATTGGGAGCGGTTGGGACTCGACGGCAAACCCCGACCCATCTCGCTCAAACACGGCGAAAAGAATATTCAATGGGACCGCACGACCAACTGGACGCAGGCCCATCTAATCAATCAGATTGAGCCGATAGCTGCGGGCGATGGCTGGCGGGAAGAACGTACGGGCCTGGATGAAGGCTCGTTTATCGAGACGAGACGGCATTGGTTTTCTACCAAAGTAACCCACAACACCAAAGGCGTTTTCAACGTCCTGAACCTGATCGAAGGGGCCGAAGCCATTGTGGAAAGTCCAACCGGTGCTTTTTCGCCGTTTGTGGTGCATTATGTAGAGACCTTCATCGTGCCCGCCGTTGTAGGTGAATACACCGTCCGGCCCTATGGCGCGAGCGAAGGCAAAGAAATCGGCACCATCAAAGCGTATATTCGCACCACTAATCTGCCAGCCTACCGACTGGATTAAACCCACCTATGGAATCACAGGGAAATACCTGGTTTGTGTACAAAGCGACCTTCGTGGCCGCCGTGGGCGGGTTGCTGTTTGGATATGACACCGCCGTGATTGCCGGGGCCATCGGCTACCTGCAAATTCGATTCGACCTGTCCCCGGCGATGGTGGGCTGGGTAGCTTCGTGTGCCCTCATCGACTGCGCGGTGGGGGCCATGCTTTCGGGTACACTGAGCGACCGCTTTGGCCGTAAAAAAATCCTGTTCCTGTCCGCCATCCTGTTCGCCCTGTCGTCGGCGGGCATTGCCATTCCGGGGGATTTGAACTGGTTCGTCGGCTTCCGCATCATCGGTGGGCTGGGCATTGGCATCGCGTCGATGCTGGCACCGATGTACATCACCGAAATTGCCCCCGCCGATAAACGCGGGCGACTGGTGTCCATCAATCAACTGGGCATCGTGACGGGCATTCTGCTGATTTATTTTGTCAATGCGGGCATAGCCGGTCTGCACGACGAGGCTTGGAACGTGACGACGGGCTGGCGGTGGATGTTCGGTTCAGGACTCGTGCCGTCGCTGGTCTTTATAGTTCTGCTGTTTTCGGTACCCGAAAGCCCGCGCTGGCTGGCTCAACGGGGGCAGTTCGATGGTGCCCTTAATATCCTGACCAAAATAAACGGCCCGGCACAAGCCCGGACAGAACTGGCCGGAATTACCGACGAGCTAACTACGGAATCGGCCGGTTCCTTTGCTGAGTTATTTAATACGGGACTAAAAAAGGCCTTGTTGATTGGCGGAACACTGGCCATCTTTTCGCAGATAACTGGCATCAACGCCATCATGTACTACGCGCCGGAAATCTTCAAATCCACAGGCGACGGCTCAGATTCGGCCTTGCTGCAAACCGTGCTGGTGGGCATAGTGAACCTGCTATTCACGTTTGTGGCCATCAAATATGTAGATCAGGCGGGCCGCAAAAAACTCCTGATGGCCGGGTCGGCGGGCATGGCTATCTGTCTGGCGGTGGTAGGTCTGGTCTTTTACTTAGACATGGCGAAGGGGTACTTAGTGCTGGTGTTTATCCTGGCCTACATCGCCTGTTTCGCCCTGTCGCTGGGACCGCTCACGTTCGTGGTCATTGGCGAGATATTCCCCAACCGCGTACGGGGGCAGGCCATGTCGATTTCTATCTTTCTGCTCTGGGTATCGGTCTTTTTGGTATCTCAGTTCTTCCCAATTCTGTTAGAGTCCATCGGCAGTGCCTTTACCTTCTGGCTGTTCATGCTGCTATCCATTGCGGCCTACGTGTTTGTGAAGAGTGCCGTACCGGAAACGAAGGGGAAAACGCTGGAAGAAATCGACCAGCTTTGGCTTGCGGATTGAAAACCACCAGAGATAATCGTATGAAACAACTGCATACTGCTGCAACGCTGTCGGTCCTGACGATGGGCCTTTTTCTAACCTCTTGCCGGGTTAGCTCGCCTGACGTCATCAAATACGTTGATCCAGGCATTGGCACTGCCCACAGCCGCTGGTTTTTTTACACGCCAGCCGCCCTGCCCCACGGCATGGCCAAACTGGCACCCTCCACCAACGGGCACTACGGGAATAAAAACGGCTGGGAAGCGGTGGGCTACGATGCACGGCATAACTCCATTGAAGGCTTTGTGCATTTTCACGAATGGCAGGTAGGGGGCGTCAGCATCATGCCCGCAACGGGTGCGTTGAAAGTAAAACCCGGTGAACTGGATAAACCAGGCAGTGGGTACCGCTTCGCCTTCGACCGAAAAAACGAACTGGCCCAACCTGGCTACTACAAGGTTTTGCTTGACGATTACAAAATAAAAGCCGAACTGACGGCCACGAAACATGTTGGTTTCCACCGCTATACGTTCCCCAAAAACGAGCAGGCTCGCGTCATATTAGACATCGGAAACAGTCAGGGTGAAAGTGGCGAGGTGCGGGATGCCACCGTGGGTATGATCGATGATACCCATTTTGAAGGCTTCGTCACGACCTACCCGAAGTACGTAAAGCTGTACGATTCCGGGGGTCAGGTATCGATGTATTTCTTTGGGGAAATCAGCAAAAAGCCTGACGGTGTGGGTGCGTTCACCACCGATAGTATTCAGCCAGACACAAAGGCTGCTTCTGGCAAAGGAGCCGGACTTTGGCTGGCCTACAAAACGCAGGAAAACGAAGCCATCGACTTGAAAGTGGGGCTTTCCTACACGTCTATTGCCAATGCGAAAGCCAATCTTATTGCGGAAGCTACGGAGGTTTCCTTTGAGCAGGCCAAACGGGCCGCGCAGCAGGTATGGCAAACTGAACTGGGTAAACTTTACGTGGAAAGTAGCGATGAAGCGGCCAAAATAAAATTCTACACGGGCCTTTACCACGCCTTGCTGGGGCGGGGCATGGCCAACGACGTAAATGGCTCCTACCCGAAGTACGACGGCACCATTGGCCAACTGCCCGACAAGGACGTTAATTTTTACAATACCGATGCTATCTGGGGCGCGTTCTGGAATTTAACCCAGCTGTGGGCACTATCGTATCCCGAACGCTACCGCGATTATGTGCAAACCCAACTGGCGGTGTATAAAGAGCGGGGCTGGTTTGGCGATGGCATTGCCAACAGCAACTTCGTGTCCGGCGTGGGAACCAACTTCGTGGGTCTCGCCATTGCGGGAGCGTATCAGGCGGGCATCCGGGGGTACGACGCCAAGCTGGCATACGAAGCTATCAAAGCCAATGAGCTAGACTGGAAAAATCGCAATCCCGGTTCCGGAAAAATGGATCTGAAAGCATTTGTCGAGCGTGGTTTTGTACCCTACTCAGACAAAAATAAAACGGATTCTACCGGCTCCAATTATTCGGCTTCGCACACGCTCGAATACAGCTTCAGCACGTTCGCAGCCGCTCAACTGGCGAAGGCACTGGGAAAGCAGGACGACTACCAGCACTTAATTGGTTATTCCAACGGTTGGAAAAAGCTGTTCGACCCGACCCTAAAACTGATTCGCCCCAAAACAGCCGACGGTACCTTCATCGACAAGTTCGATCCCAACGAACCCTGGCGGGGTTTTCAGGAAGGCAACGCCGTGCAGTACACGTTTTACGTACCCCAAAATCCGAAGGGATTGATTGCTGCGGTTGGTCAGGAGGAGTTCAACAAACGGCTGGATGGTATTTTTACCGAATCCCAGAAAAGCGGGTTTGGCGGGGGAAAAGAAATTGACGCTTTTTCGGGCGTAAAGTCCGTTTACAACCACGGAAATCAACCCAACCTACACGTGAGCTGGCTTTTCAATTATTCTGGTAAACCGTGGCTGACCCAAAAATGGACGCGTGCTATTTGCAACGAATTCTACGGAGCGGAAAAAATTCATGGCTATGGCTACGGACAGGACGAAGACCAGGGGCAACTGGGGTCGTGGTATGTGATGGCCTCCCTTGGCCTATTCGATGTGAAGGGCATTACGGATTTGAAACCAACTATCCAGTTAGGAAGCCCACTTTTCAAAAATGCAACGATCTGGTTGGGAAACGGGAAACAATTGATGATTGAAACGAAGGATAATTCGGCTGAGAACATATACGTGCAAGCGGCTACGTTCAACGGCAAAATCCTGACCAACTGCTGGCTGTACCGCGACGAATTGATGCGGGGTGGCACATTGACATTCAACATGGGAAACCAGCCTAACGTGAACTGGGGAAGCCAGATGCCCCCACCGTCAGAGCAATGAGTTTATCATGAACTGTAACTGGTAGAAAACAATCTGGTGATTGTAGCATCTAGGAAACGGTTTATCTCCGAAAGGACCATAACGGCTTAACAGCGGGTATCATGAACGGTATGTAACCAACAAAAGATGATTTAATCAGCTCAGTGAGCACCTGAAGTAAACTAAGGGGAAGAATAGGTGATATGCACTGGAGCTGCGAATTTAAGAGCCATTTTCCTAGTATTGGATAACTAGCGTACGGTACTGACAAAATCACTCTTTTAATAAATGTCAACCACAGTCTATAGCATACAGGTTGGGTACTACTTGGCTTAAACCGATTGGATTCTTGTAGCAGTAGCTTTAGCAGAAAATTCATTAGGTACCCAAAGCCACAAACAGCTCTACATGGGCTGTACCAAATCGTACCGGTTCGCTGGGATACCTTTTCCCTTTTGACTATTATACTAGGCCACTTCAACACGGTGCTTAACGATTTTTCCCGGAGACTGCGTCCATTATTGTGTTGTAAGTCCATGCAATCGTTATCATAAATAATGAATAGATTCAACTATTTTTGAGCTGCCGTTTGGTCGATTGCTCGGTCGGGTTGGTGGATTCGTTTACTTTTTGTGCAGCAATTCATGTTTTTTAGCCCATCGAACGTCCCGGAAGCTCCTGCCCTGTATGGGCGTATATTAGAAATTTGGCACCTTATCTTCTTCAGAATCATTTGTTTCTACCTGCCTATGCAACGCAACGTTTGTTTTTCTCTTTTGTGTCTGTTTGCCTTCGTCCTGGGAGCCTCGGCACAACCCACCACCATACCCGATGTGCCGATTTCTCTACAGAGCCTGGCCGATTTCAGGCCAACGGGCAACAACTGGCAAATTAAGGGCGATGTTTTTTATGACCTCAGCAAAGACGGCAAGAGCAGTACAAAAGCCGGAACGGGTGTACTGGTGAACGACCCGTCGGGGAAAAGTAAAGACCATCTGTTCACCAAAATGGAACACGGCGACCTGGAACTGGCGCTGGATTTCATGATGGATAAAGGGTCTAATTCCGGCGTTTACCTCCAGAGCCGGTATGAGGTTCAACTGTTCGACAGCTGGGGGGTGAACGTGCCAAAACTAAATGATTCTGGCGCTATTTACGAACGCTGGGACGATAGCCGGCCCGAAGGCCGGAAGGGATACCAGGGGCACCCACCCATCCAGAATGTGAGCAAGGCACCGGGACTCTGGCAGCACCTGAGCATTGTGTTTCGGGCGCCCCGGTTTAACGACAAAGGCGAGAAAATCGAAAATGCCCGCTTCCTGAAGGTCATGCTGAACGGCGTAACCGTTCAGGAAAACGTTGAAGTAACGGGACCAACCCGGTCGGCGGCTTTCCAGGACGAGAAGCCCACAGGGCCGCTGATGATTCAGGGCGATCATGGACCGGTAGCCCTCCGCAACATCCGCTACAAAGCCTACGGTATTGAGCCGGTAACGCTGACCAACATGAAATTGAGTGCCTACGAAGGCACGTTTGCCTCCGTAAACGACTTCAACACGCTGAAGCCCACCCGCGAAATGAACCTCGACGTGCTGGCGCACTCAGCCCCCGGCAGCCGGGACAAATTTGGCGGTAAAATTAAGGGTACCTTGCACATTCCCCATTCGGGCGAATACTTCCTGTATCTGAATTTGCCCTGGATTCCGGCAGAGATCAATAAATCGGTTCGTAACGGGGCTGGAGTACTGACCATCGACGGCAAAAAAACGCTGACCATTGAGCCAGAAGATGGTGGGCAGGCGTCCTCGAAAGTAAACCTGCCCGCCGGTGACCATCCGATCGAACTGGCCTACTACAAAAACTTCGGGGTATGGTATGCCCGAGGCAACGACATTACGCTGGCCCTTGAAGGCCCGGGGGTGCAGTATACCGTTCTGAATCCGGTTATCCGGGTGGGTGGGGCCGTCAGCGAAATTACCCTGATGGCTAAAAGTGAACCCGTTATGCAGCGCGGCTTTGTGAATCACCACGGCATGAAGCATACCCATACCATATCTGTAGGCGAACCCGGTCAGGTAAATTACAGCGTCGATTTGCAGAAAGGGGAGTTCCTGCAAATCTGGCGGGGTAACTTTCTGGATACGACACCTATGTGGCACGAGCGGGGCGAAACCCAGTTATCGGTGCCCCTGGGCAGCGTGATCGAACTATCCGGTAAGCCATCCCTTACCTACCTGGTCGATCAGAACGCGGCCTGGCCGGACTCCAACGCCACGTACACTAATCTGGGGTATGATGTCGATGCTGACGGCCGACCCGTTTTTAAATACACGCTGGGCGCGGCCCGGGTGCGGGAATCGTTCGTTGCTTCAGCAGACGGGCATAAACTGGCCCACTCGTTTACCGTGTCACCCCAAACGAATGGCGGTGCTTCTCCAACCGGTGCTATCTGGTGCCGGGTGGCCGAAGGCAGCGACATTACTCAGTTGCCCAACGGCCTTTACGCCATTAACGACAAGCAGTATTTTATTGAGTTGCCGGGAACTCAGAAACCGGTTATTCGTACCACGGCGCAGCAGACCAAAGAGATGCTGTTACCTATAACGCCGTCTACTACCGTCGGCACGATAACCTATTCACTTATCTGGTAAGTACTCAACGCTTTAACCGCATTTCTGCATGAAAATCAATTTCCAACCCCTACCACGGTTAGCCCGAACAGCCCTGCTGGCATCCGGCCTTGCCTGCCTCAGTAACCCATCGGTTCAAGCGCAGATCCAGTCCAAAACGGGCCTGCCCGTCAGCTCCAGCAGCAAGCAGCCTGCTCCGGCCCCGAAAGGGCTGGCCAAAGTAGAAGCCGACCCCGAAAAAGAAGACGACTTTTACAAACTCATTTCGCTGCCCGTACCCGAAGCGATCATTCTGGAAGTCGGCGGTATGGTTACCCTGCCAGATGGCAATCTGGCCGTTTGTACGCGCCGGGGCGAAGTCTGGATTGTCTCCAACCCCTACATCAGCGGCTCGGTTCGACCTACCTACAAGCGATTTGCCTACGGCCTGCATGAACCCCTGGGGCTGGCCTATAAAGACGGCGACATTTACGTGACTCAGCGCAGTGAGCTGACGCGCCTGCGCGATGCCGACGGCGACGGCCGCGCCGACTCCTACGACAAAGTTTACTCCTGGCCCTTGTCGGGCAACTACCACGAATACTCCTACGGCCCAACCTTCCTGCCCAGTGGCAATATGCTCGTTACGCTGAACGTAGGCTGGAGCAACAGCTTGGGGCATGGTGTTAGTCTGGTGCCCTGGCGCGGCTGGACGCTGGAAATTACGCCCGATGGCAAAATGACGCCCTTTGCCGCCGGGATGCGCTCGCCTGCTGGCTATGGCATGAACACGGCCGGGGATTTCTTCTACACCGAAAATCAGGGCGACTGGGTTGGATCGGGACGTATTTCGCAGGTGGAGAAAGGCGACTTTCTGGGTAATGCCGAAAGCCTGCGCTGGACAGATATGCCGGGTTCTCCCCTGAAAATTAAGCCGCAGGATGTGCCCAATACCGGCGAACCCCTATACGACGTATCGAAACGATTTACGGCCCTGAAAGCCCCCGCCGTCTGGTTACCGCATGGTATTCTGGGAATTTCCACCTCGGGCTTCCTGACCGACAGCACAAAAGGCAAATTCGGGCCGTTCGCGAATCAGGTATTCGTTGGCGACCAGGGACAGAGTATTCTGTCGCGTGTTGATTTCGAGAAGGTCAAGGGCGTTTACCAGGGGGTTGCTTTTCCCTTCCGCGAAGGCTTCTCGTCGGGCGTACTCCGCATGGTTTGGGGACACGATGCCTCCATGTTTGTGGGCATGACCAGCCGGGGCTGGTCCTCCACCGGCAAAGAACTGTTCAGTTTGCAGCGGGTAGTCTGGACGGGCAAAATGCCCTTTGAGATGAAAACCATTCACGCTATGCCGGATGGGTTCGAGATTGAATTCACCGAACCGGTTGATGCGGACCTCGCGGCCGACCCGGCCTCCTATAAGGTTACGGGCTTCAACTATAAGTATCACGCCACCTACGGTAGTCCGGTAATCAACCGGGGGGGCTGTCCGGTTCGCGGCATTGTCGTGTCGAAAGATGGGATGAAAGCCCGGCTGGTGGTCGATAGTCTGCGGCTGGGGTACATCCACGAAATTACCACGCCGGGTGTTCGCTCGAAAACTGGCCGGGCCTTGCTGCATAACGTAGGCTACTACACCCTTAATAACCTACCCGACGGCGAAAAACTGAGTATTGCGCGCACAGCTCCGACGCACGACCACGCAGCCATGATGTCAGCCTCTACGTCGACAGCACCGCCGACAAACGCCAAAGGAACCCTTAAAAAAGGAACGATGGGCAAAGGCACTACGGCAGCCAGAGCGACCGGTAATGCCATGGCCAAGCGCGTTACGGAGATGCCCGCATCCTGGAGTGAACCCGACTACACGATCAACATGGGAACCAAACCGGGTCTTAAGTTTACCCCCGAGCAGTTTCAGGTGAAAGCCGGCAGTAAGGTACGGGTGGTATTCAACAACGAAGACGACATGCTGCACAACTTTGTGGTGGTAACTCCTGGTTCAGCCATTCAGGTGGGCGAACTGGCCATGAAGCTAGGCCTGGAAGGGCAGGAAAAAAACTACATCCCCCTTACCGACAAGGTGCTGCACCATACCAACCTGTTGCAGCCCAACACCAACGAGTCGATCTACTTCATTGCTCCCGAGAAACCCGGCGACTATACATATGAGTGCTCCGTTCCGGGTCACTTCTACGTGATGCAGGGCACCATGAAAGTGGTAAAGTAAACCGGCATACTACTGAAACAGGCTATCGCTGCTTTGGAGGCTTTTCCTGTGTCCTACCCCCCCAAAGTGAGCCGGTGAAAAGTAGAGTAAAACAGAAATTCGATGATTGAAACATCTTGGAGACGCTTTATATCCAAGAAAACCACAATGGCTTGCCAGTGGGTATTCCAGATGATATGTAACCAGAACAAGATGATTTAATCAACTCAGTCAATAGCCCAAATTCGGCTAAGCCGAAGCGACCTATTTGCGGATCGATCCTGTTATCATCTGTCGTTCTTAGTCAGTTGGGCTTTACCTGTTTCCGTATATATGCCAGCCAATCAGCCCAGACTGGGTCATTTTTGGATTTGAGTGCCTAAATAACATGGCCATATTGCAGTTACTATCACAGGAATCCAGTCGGTTCAGATTAGGTAGTACCTGCCCGTGTTAACTAATTTCCCGCTGATAACTGAGCGGAAATAAACCTCGTCTATCGGGTGACATCACGCCCATTGTCTTGCTGGAAGCGTAACTTTCCACTTCATATAATTTATATTAACAGGGGCTCCAAATCACTTGGTTTGGCCTCTTTCCTACAGCCGGGAACCGCACGATTTATCCTGTAGCTAAAATCGTTCATACCAGTCAAAACGTTGTTGAATAATACTGGCTTTATGCTCTTGAAGGTAGTGTAGATACGCACGAGCCACTGGTGAGAATTGTTTGTCCTTCTGCCAGATGAGCATCCAGGACGTTTGTAACGGCAAATCACGGATGGGGATAATCTTTAAATCGTTGGTCAACAGTTCGTTCTTTATCCCGATTAAGGGCATGATTGAGTAGCCTAAACCGGCCAGCAGTGCCTGCTTAACGGCTTCGTTCGAGGTCAGTTCCAGTCGCTTTCGCACCACAAGCTGACGGTCGGCAATAAACTTTTCCATTAGCGACCGGGTTCCCGAACCCGCTTCCCGGTAGATCAGCGGCAGCGTTTCCAACAACCCAGGATCATCTGGTTGCTGACCCGTTTCGGGTTGTACGCTCCCCACTAAATACAGTTTGTTGGGCATTAACTCAAGGTGATTCACACCCAGTTGCTGAGGCAAGATGGACACCAGGGAAAAATCAACCTCATTGCTGGCCAGACTATCAACTACCTTTTGCCGATTCGTTACGTCCATCGCCAGTTTGATCCCTTCGTGTTGCCCCATAAAGCCCGACAGAAAGTAAGGCATCACATATTTCCCCGTCGAGACCACCGATATGGTCAATTTGCCGTATAGTAAGCCTTTGTAGGCCAGGGTTTTGTCATTGATTGCATGGGCTTCATTCAGAATCTTTTCGGCAGCCTGGGCAATTTCCCGCCCAAAATCGGTCAGATAAATCCGTCGGCTAACGAGCTCCGTCAGGGGAATATCAAACTGATCCTGAAAGTTTTTCAACTGGATCGAGACCGCTGGCTGAGTTAGGTGCAGTTCTTCGGCGGCCCGCGTGATACTCTGGGTTTGTGATATCCTGTAAAAGACGTGTAGCTGATGCAGCGTGTAGTTCATAAATATTCCTTATGTGAATCATCAAAAGTATAGATAATAATTTATACTTTTCTGCTCACACCTTTGCTGCGCAATCTTACATAAACAAATCCAATGACAAGAATTACCGTAGCGAAGGGCGATGGAATCGGCCCGGAGATTATGAATGCCACGCTCGCCATCCTACAGGCGGCTGGTGCCCAGCTTGAAGTTGATGAAATCGAGGTGGGCGAACAGGTTTACTTAGCCGGTAACATGTCTGGTATTTCTAACGAATCCTGGGACGTGATTCGAAGAAACAGGGTCTTTCTCAAAGCACCCATCACTACCCCGCAGGGGGGAGGCTATAAAAGTCTCAACGTCACGATTCGGAAAATGCTGGGACTGTATGCCAATGTTCGGCCCTGCATGAGCCTGCACCCGTTCGTGAAAACCAAACATCCGGGCATGGATCTGGTGATCGTCCGCGAAAACGAAGAGGATCTCTACGCGGGTATTGAGCATCAGCAAACCGATGAGGTGGTGCAGTGTCTTAAACTCATTAGCCGCCCCGGTTGCGAAAAAATTGTACACTACGCCTTTGCCTACGCCCGCCAGTATGGCCGCAAAAAAATTACCTGCTTCACCAAAGACAACATTATGAAGCAGACCGATGGTCTATTTCACCGGGTGTTCGATGAGATCGCGCCGACCTACTCTGACATTCAGCCCGAACACTGGATTGTAGACATCGGAGCCGCCAAACTGGCTGATACACCCGAAATGTTCGACGTAATTGTAATGCCCAACCTCTACGGCGACATCCTGTCAGACGTAGCGGCTCAAATTGCGGGGTCGGTCGGACTGGCGGGGTCAGCCAACATCGGCGAGGAGTGCGCCATGTTTGAAGCTATTCACGGGTCGGCACCCCGGCGAGCCGGGCAGAATCTGGCGAATCCATCGGGGCTGCTGCAAGGTGCGATTATGATGCTCAATTATATAGGACAACCAGATATAGCCGAAAAAGTACAAAACGGCTGGCTAAAGACAATCGAAGAGGGAACGCATACCTATGACATTTTTAAAGATGGCATAAGTAACCGCAAAGTGGGAACAGAGGAATTTGCAAAAGCAGTAATAGCCAATCTTGGTAAGAAACCAACGATTCTCAAACCGGTAGTGTATGCGAACAACGCTGCTTTAAACTTGCCTAAGTACATACGGAAACCTGCTGCCAATAAACAATTGGTAGGGGTGGATATATTCGTACACTGGGCAGGAACTAATCCTGATGAATTGGCGGAAAAAGTAAAAATGGTCGAGACCAACGAAATGAAACTTACAATGATAACCAACAGAGGTATAAAGGTATGGCCTGATGGCTTTAAAGAAACTTTTTGTACTGACCATTGGCGATGTCGATTCAAGCCAGTCCAGGGTGCAGAAGTAAGTAAAGCGACCATTATTGAACTTTTGAAAAATGCTTCAATTGAAAAAATTGACACCATCAAAACTGAAAATCTTTATGAATTTGATGGCAAAGCAGCTTATTCACTAGGTCAGGGACAATAATTTTAAACAAACAAAAAAATGAATATACAATTGATAAACGGTGAGTTTAAATCCAATGATGCACTGGACTTAATCGCCCAAATGATGCACGTCAAAATAAAGTTTCACGAAAATAAAATAAATGGAAGTGAACTTGAAGAAGACAGTAAAGCAAGAGAGGCTAAAATTAAAAGACTTCAGCAAGACTTGTTTGAATTAAGGAACACTATTGATTCAAAATCTACAGGAGTTAAAATAAATGCAATTATAAACATCGAATAAAAATACTAAGGGTGAGTAGGATATCCTACTCACCCTTAGTATTAATGATGTTGTTCTTAGTAATGGCATTCGTAACAAGGGATGTAATTACGCGTAAACTAATAGCTTCATTTGTAATTACTCCTGGTGCTTTAAGAGCGTATCCGTTTTCTAAATTGAAAGCCAATGGAAAATAAAGAACTATTTAAATTAATCGACGGTAATTTTTCAACAAAAGAAGGTCGTGAACTATTAAAGAATGTCTTCGCTAGCAAAATACATTTCCATCAAATGAAAAGTTTTAGTTCTCAAGAACGCTTTGGCAAGGATGATGAAACTGCTTCGAAAAGGATTCCTCAGCTCAAAAATAGCTTAGAAAAAATTCTAAAAATGATTGAATTAGCTGAAAATCAAGGACAGCAACTTGAAATTAATTCATCAGTAATCGTTCGTTTTGTTCATCCTGATAAAAATGGTTAGAGGAAGCGCGGATTCACATTTGCAGTGTATAAAGCTTGTTCTGAGCGAATTTAGCTGGTGTTAGATAGCTTAAGCTCTTACGAGGTTGATGGTTTAATCACGGCTTTCTCATAAAACGGACAAGTGAGTTAAGTACTTAGTTTTGAGGTTTCTCAAGACGTCAACGCCAATGCACTTACCCCCACCAAGATAAAGCTTTTTTCACCCTCCTTGACGAACATCCAGACCTTGATCAGCCCGATAACCGGGGCAAGAAGCATTCTATGCCCCTGGTGCTGATGGGCGTGGTCATGGCCCTGCTCTCGGACCGGGATGGAAATCTGTCGGCTATTCACCGACACCTTACCAACCACTTCCACGCGCTCTGTCTGCGCCTAACTAGTCAGGCCACCAACGCCATTTCACGCGCCCAATTGCCTCGGATCATGGCTCAGGTCAACCAACCCGTGCTGGCTGGATTTGTGCAGCAACACTACGGTCTGAGACTGTCTGAGGAGTTTGCCGACTGGCTAAGTGGTGATGGCAAAGAACTGCGGGGCTCAATTGCCAAAGGGCACAAGCGCGGGGAGGTTTGTGTGTCCATCATCGCCCAGACTCAGCAAACTGTTGTGGCTAAAACTCACACAACGGAGTGAAAGAGAGTGAACAGTCGGCTATAGTTAACTTGCTGAAAGACAATTTAATATTTGGCAAAAAGATTATTCTTGATGCGCTTCATCTCATCCTTACGCTACTGGATGCCATCTCCACCATCAGGGCAGTTATCTGATTGGGCGTAAGTCGAACCAGTCGGTGCTGCGTCGGCTGTGCTTCATTCAGACAATGCTTCACAAGCCTGCTTTTGAGCGCGTGGGTGCTCTTGAGCCGGGCCACGGTCGTCAGGATGAACGCCAGTATGGGTGCTACTCACTAGTAGGGCTAAAACTGGCCCCTCGCTGGGCCAAATCGGGCCTAACGACGGTGGTGGTGGTCACGCGGGTACGTTGGAGATTGTCAGACGTAGAAATAGGGCGGACGGTCAGTTATTTTGTGAGCAATGAAGCGGTGTTGACCCGAACCCAGGCAGAAGCCTTATACGCGGCCATCCGCAGATTGAGACGATGCACTACCGTCACGGTCCGCCGTTGCGGTGATGTGGTGTTAGCCGAAGATGACTATCGGAGTAAGTTCATGGTCATTAGGTGGGTTATTTCTGGGCTAAGGGCGCTGACCTTGATTTTATTACACTCATTAAAGCCCAGGAATATGACGGCCCAGTTTCAGGATTTTGCCGATAATGTGCAGGAGTTGCTCGACTCCTTGAGGCTCAAACGGGTTTTATGAGAAAGCCCTGAGTACGTTTACAAGTAGGCCGCGAAGCCTCTCCTAATCTTGGGCTTATCTATAGTCAGTCGGTTGAGACTATGCCTGTTACCACACTCAAAGGCTATGACGTGGGGCCGCCCGTGCGGTAACAAAAAACTCACTGGTTGTAAACGATTTATCGTCGTGGATGTGTTGGGCTTAGTGCTGTCCCTGGGCTTAACATCGGCTAATGTTGGTGAGCGGGCGGGTGCTTTGCTGCTCTTCGCAGCCTTGGGCCAGCGGTTCACTCGGTTGAAGACAATTCTGGCTGACCAAGGCTTTGATGGGGGCAATTTTCTGGCTACTGTCAAAGCAATTTATCAGTTGAGTCCCGATGTGGTTTGTGGAATGCTGGGTGTAAAAGGCTTTCAGGTGGGCCGCCTGAGCGGTGTTACCTAAGCAGTGGATTGTAGAACGGACATTTGGGTGGTGGGCCTTTCACCGTCGTCTGACCAAAGATTATAAGACTAAAGAATCTCATGCTGAAGCAGTTATCTACTGGACGATGATTCGTCTGATGTCTAGAGAAATCCGTGAAACACAACCCTAAACAACCTCTAAGAGTTATGTCATTAATGGGCGTTTTGGATGTACTTTTCTAACCAAATCCTGACGACGCTGGGCTGCAAAGACCCTACAGGGCGGTTTGAGTAAGCCTAAATTTATATTTTTTACGATTCTGTTATCAGGTTATGCGCATTCATATTGGCACATCGGGCTGGAGTTACAACCATTGGCAGGGTGTTTTGTATCCGCATGGAACGCCCGTTCATGACCGGCTGGGCTATTACGTGCAGCGTTTTCAGACCGTTGAACTCAACAGTAGTTTTTACCGCTGGCCAAAGCAATCAACGTTTGCCAGTTGGCGACGGCGGTTGCCCGATGGTTTTCAACTAACGGTCAAAGCACCCCGTGGCCTGACCCACGCCAAAAAACTGTACGCCCCGGAGGTCTGGATGGATCGAATCAGAATCTGCTGGCACGAACTGCGTGAAAAGCGGGCCGTGTTGCTGGTACAGCTTTCGCCGAACCACGCCTGCGACTATGACCGGCTTGCTTACTTCCTGGACCAGATTCCTAACTGGATGCGTGTTGCGGTTGAGTTTAGGCATCCCAGTTGGCACAACGAAGCCATTTTTACCCTGTTGGAACAACACCAGGTTGCCTACTGCATCATGAGTGGCGCACACCTGCCCTGCATCCTTCGGTCTACGGCCCCGTTTGTGTACGTGCGGCTTCACGGACCCGATACCGGGTATTTGTACGGCGGTTCGTACTCCAATACCGATTTGCACTGGTGGGCCGACCGAATCCGGGAATGGGCCGGTACGGGGAAAGAGGTGTTTGTGTATTTCAATAATGATGGCGGGGGCAATGCCGTACGAAATGCCGAAACGCTGCGGTGGTTGCTCGGGTAGCCGCTTCGGCTTTTCCCCAATGGTGTTAGTGCCGGTCTAAACCAGTAAACGCAACGAATCTTTATCTTTAGCCACTACAGAGCACGGGTATTTTCCCGATGCCGATAACCTGTACGTAGATTTATGAATCAATCTCCAGACACTACCCGTCGGGCTTTTATCAAACTTGGGGCCCTGGCTGCTTCGGCCACTTTTCTGCCTCAGCTTGTGGGTTGTTCTAACAACTCATCCTCCTCCACTACAGAGTCAACAACCGTGATTTCGACGGCGGCTTCAGCTAAAAGCGTAGGTCTACAATTGTACACTCTGCGCGATCTGATGGGCAAAGACCCCGTAGGAACGCTTAAAAACGTGGCCGACATCGGCTATAAAGAAGTTGAATCTTTTGGATATGGTGACGGCAAATTTTTTGGCAAAACGCCCAAAGAGTACGCGGCTGTGCTAAACGATTTGGGCCTTTCAGGCCCCAGTGGGCACTACACTACCGGCAAAACCATGCCCAACGCCAAAGGAACGCTCACCAACGGCTGGCAGCAGGCCGTTGACGATGCAGCCGCTATTGGGCAGAAATACATGGTTTGTGCTTACCTCTTTCCGGAAGAACGGACCAAGCTGGATGACTATAAGCAGTTCGTTGACCTGTTCAACAAATCGGCGGAGGTTTGTAAAGCGGCCGGGATTCAGTTTTGCTACCACAACCACGATTTTGAATTTAAGGAGATAGACGGGCAAATCCCGTACGACGTGCTGCTGAGTGGTACGGATAAGAGTCTGGTGCAGCTGGAGCTGGATTTGTACTGGGCTACCTTTGCTGGTCAGGACCCGGTGGAATTATTCAAAAAGCACCCCGGCCGGTTCCCGCTCTGGCACGTGAAAGACATGGAAAAAACGCCTGAGAAGGCCTTTGCACCGGTAGGCACAGGGTCGATTGATTTCCAGCGTATTTTCGATGCCCGGGAAACGTCGGGCATGACCCACTACTTTGTGGAGCAGGACGTATGCAAACTCCCACCGCTGGAGTCCATTGCCATCAGCTATAAAAACGTGGAGAAACTGAAGGTGTAAATCTCATTTCACTGACAACAGAAAGAGAGATTTTGTAAACGGACGTTTTCAGTAACTGACAGCTACGATCAAGTAGTGTACGGTTTTATTGAATCGGGTGCGTACTACTATGTTGACACCAGCCCGAATTCAAAGTGGAAGAAGCCCTCCTTACCAGCCTGAGCGGGGTGGTGAGGCATTAGTCGATTTGTTGACCCGTCCCTGCCACAGAGCGGTACCGCTCTGTGGCAGGGACGGGTATTTCTCAGCTGTAAATCGGATAGTTTATCGCCAACACGCCAGTGCCAGTCAGGCCGAAGCGGGGCAGCGTGACATTATGCGGGGATGGATTTCGAGTGTCCCAGCGATAGGTAGGCGTATTGTTTTCGGTTTCTTCTGGCACTGATTCGGGTTGGCGATGTGCCGGAGCCGTGGCCAGCCTCCTGTTTGGAAAGGCCAACGTGGCGAAAAATTCACCGTTAACGTTCCCTGACACGTTGGACAGCTTTCGGTGTATTGCCACTGCAAGCTACGTACACGAGAGCCCCCAACGGAGCCTACTCACTCCGGTACCCGTCTGGGTATAGGTCGAACTATACCACCTTTGCCTACAGCAACCTGACGTTGAACACCAAAAAAATATGCCCTAACGGGTCAGTAATCGCTACCGTCGATGTAACGAACACCGGGGATACCGACATACCGACGACGATGAAGTGGTGTAACTTACTCCACGGCCAGTACCGGGCGGGTAACCGAACGGTGCAGGAGTTAAAAGGTTTCCAGTGCATCCACCTGAAAAAAGGCGAGTCGAAAGCGGTATCGTTTCTGAATACCCCGATAAGTTCCAGTATTCCGGTTTGGGCATGAAACGACTGGTTGGGCCGGGCGACATTGAGGTGCAGATTGGACGTAGTTCAGCCGAATACCTGAAAGACACGTTCGAGGTCGTCAGGCGGTAAAGCCGCTATGTTGGGGGGTACCTCGTAAGTATAGCCGGCCGGGCTGTAACTCCTGTAGCAACTTTTCCATTGCTAAGCCATAACTTTAGAGCGTGTTGGGAAATTATATTTGGTATTAAGTCTGAATACGCTGTAACATGATCTGAATATTGGCTAAGTAAAGCCAGCTTACCGAAGAAGATACCGTGTACTCGTAATCCTTGACGATGCGTCGGAAAAAA
>JBBSTD010000053.1:0-47135 GCA_038236215.1 Cytophagales bacterium
AGTAGGGCGTCAACAACCCGGTCGTCAATAATAGCGCGCAGTGTATACAGGGGCGAGGTACCAATATCGCCATAAATGATGCCCAGTGCGACCAGTAGGCCAGCGGCCCGAACGGTGTCCAGGTGTTTTTTGTCTTCCATTAATCGGTGCCCGGTGCCCGGATATGGGTGCGCGGGACTACTAGTGAGCAAATATAAGGCCCGTCTGGCCTTACTGCTGTTTTTTTAATACTGCTTGATTTTGATCGACCTACTTCCTACTGCCATGAGTACAGGCGATGGTGCTAAAAATTCGGACACGAACCTTAATTAACTTCGTGTCAAATGGCCGAAAAACCAGCATCAAACTAAAGTAATGTGACCGATGCACTTGTTTTTTATGCTGCCAGTACTCAGCCGGTCTCACGGGCCACGAGCTACTAGTCATGGGTCACATACCTCGACGCCAGCTGCTAGTAGCGTCCGTAAAAGGAGTGGACTAGCGACATTTGACTGGAGGGGTTCGGTGAGTAAGTGTGCTGAAATAATCCCCCTCGAAAAAAGCCGCGTCAGACGAATCTGAGCGCGGCTTTTTTGGGCAGATAAGTATGCTGCTACAATCACCCGATTTTGGCTGTAATGTCTGTCAGCCCCAGTCCGTAGCCTACGCTTTAAGAGACAACAGTAATCAAATGAAGAATTTGTTTAATTTCTAACTGAATCGTTGCCAGTAAATTTTTCAAAATGTCATCCTTCACGTGGTCCAAATCCTCCAGGGTCTGAGCCAGTTGGGCAAGGTTTTGCATGCCAGCGCTAAGGGCCGTCCCTTTCAGCTTATGACCAATTGCCTTTAAGGCTTTCAAATCTTTAGTTTTTGCCTGAGTTTCCAGGGCAATAAAGGAACCATTCAGTTCCTCTTCAGCTGCTTCAGCTAATTCTCTAAAAAGCTCTTCGTCGTCGCCTACTATGCTTTTGATAACCTGCGGATCAAAACGGAGCAATTGCTCTGATCCGTCATCGACAGGCACTTCGTCCGTACTTTTGGGCGATAACCACTTTGTCAGCAAGGTGGCAATTGAGTTTTCGATAACAGGTTTTGTAATAAAATCATCCATGCCCGCTGCCAGGCATTTTTCTCGCTCGCCTTTCACGGTTCCGGCCGTCAGGGCTATGATAGGAACCTGACTATCGTATTCCCGGATGCGCCGGGTGGCTTCATAGCCATTCATAACAGGCATCTGAACATCCATCAATATTAAATCGGGCTGGTGATCTTGATAGATTTCTACGGCTTCCTGCCCGTTTATAGCTTCAATAACCAGCGCGTTGGGAATAATCCGGGCGAGTATCGTTTTCGTGAGCAGTTGATTTATTTTGTTATCTTCCACCAGTAGTATTTTGACCGGCCTGGTATTGGCGGAAACTTGTTTGGCCGGAACTTCTGGATGCGATTGGTCAATGTTTTGATGCAGGCGGGATAAAGCATGGTACAACTCCGCCATTTTAACCGGCTTTACCAAGTGATGTTTTATGGCAAACGTTTCACTGGCTCTGCTAATCTGGTCGTCGTCCGACGAACTATGCAGGAGAATAATATCCAGTTTATCCTCTTTAAAGTTAGCCCGAATCTTTTCAATGGTTTCTAAACCGTCCATAAAGGGCATATGGAAGTCCATAAGAATGACATCGTATACCTTTTTCTTACCCAGCAGTTGGAGGGCTTCGAAGCCATTGCTCGCTTCCTCAACCTCAATCTGCTTCAACGAAAACATTTGCCTTAAAATAAGGCGGTTGTTTTCGTTGTCATCTACAATAAGCACGTTCTTAATAGAACTAATGTCGCGCCAACTGATGGCATCACCCAGTTCGACTTTGAGCGTTACATCGAAGAAAAAGCAACTACCTTCTCCCTGTTTACTCACTAACTCCAGCCGGCTACCCATTAAACCCAGTAGCTTGTTCGATATCGTCAGTCCTAACCCGGTACCACCATATTTTTTTGTCGTTGACGCGTCTTCCTGAGAAAAAGCCTCAAAAATGCGCTCCTGCATTTCGGCTTTGATACCAATACCCGTATCCCTCACTTCAAAACGGAGCGTGACAAAATCCTGATCGAGCGAACTCCGGGTTTTGATTTTCAATTCAATCTCTCCCTGTTCAGTGAATTTAACGGCATTACCCAGCAGGTTAACGAGTATTTGCTTTAAACGTACCGGGTCAACGTAAACGAAACGGGGTAGATCGGCTTGCAGATTCAGGAGCATTTCAATACCCTTATTCTGCGCCTGATACGTAATGATATCAGCCGTTTGGCTACTGATTTCATGGATGTCGACTTTTTCGACAGCCAGCTCCAGTTTACCGGCTTCAATTTTAGAAAAGTCCAATATATCGTTGATCGTACTCAGTAAGATATTGGCTGACTGATCGACGATGGATAGATACTGATTCTGGGCTTCCGTCAACGACGTTTTCAATAGTAAGTCAGTAAAGCCGATTACGCCGTTTAGGGGCGTTCGAATTTCGTGACTCATGTTCGCCAGGAATTCGGACTTGGCTAGGCTCGCCTGCTCTGCCAGTAGTTTGGCTTTTTTTAATTCGTCGCGTTGCTGACAGGTTTCCGTAATGTCCTGCACAAACATCATCACCCCACCAATCGATTTATCGAACTGATACCAGGGGTGGACTTCCCAGCATAAATACTGGTCATGATCCCACCCCGCCGGGCGTCTGATGTCTTCGTCTTTCTTCGTGATAGTCCCCTGAATACACTTCCCGAAGACCTCCTTCATGTCGTCAGGCAAATCAGGAAAGATGTCAAAGTGGGATAAGCCAATGATATTTCCCGTTAGTTGATACATGTCCATCCATCGCCTGCTGACAGCTAAATAAGTCATCGACTGGTCGAACATAGCCACGGCGGCTGGCGCGTTTTCAACGAAGGCGGCAAGCCGTAATTTCTCATTAATCAGCGCTTGCTCCGCCTTTTTCCGTTCGTTAATGTCATAAATAATGCCATACAGGCGCTTACAGGTATCGCCCGCAAATTCGGATGTACCTACTACCCGAACCCATACTTCCTGCCCTTTATGCGTTATAATGGGCAATTCCAGATCATAGGCGGTTTCTTTAGCAAACGCCCGATTAACTACTCTGACAAGCCGCTCCCGGTGTTTGCCCTTGTAGAATGTAATGGCCTCGTCGAAATTTGGTACGTAATCATCCGGCACTTCATGAATCTGCCGGGCCACCGCTGACCAGTAAACCGTATTGCTTTCGATATCCATTTCCCACGTTCCAATACGGGCTACGGTATTTGAGTGTTCCAGCATTTGCTTGGTCCATTTCAAATCGACTTCCAACTGGTGCCGTCTGGTAATGTCGATGGCGTTCCCAATAATGTAGCAATCCCCATTCAGCTCATGTTCCAGAATGTTGGCAAATAACCAGATATGGAGTGAGCCATTTTTATTGAGCGTGTGCATAAGCCCGTTGGCTCTGCCGATTTTGCGAATGGTTGCCAGATAGGCATCAAACCCGGCATGCTGTTCTACAGGAACAATCTCCTGTAAATGATGGCCTATAAGTTCTTCGGGTTGGTAGCCTAGTATATGAGCTCCCGCAGCATTAACACTCAGGAATTTACCATCCAGGTCATGGATGCACATGAGCCCCTGGGAGTTTTCGAAGAAGGAGCGGAAGCGATTTTCTGATTGATAGAGTTGAAACTCCTTTTGTTTTTCGTCGGTAACGTCCCGGGCAATAGCAAACAGATAACCCGTTGCGGGTTCAGGCGTAGCTACCCATTGAAGATGGCGATAGGAATTATCCTGGCATCGGAACCGATGGGTAAAGTTAATGGCCGCATTACCAGTCGCTAACTGACTGATCTCCCGTGCGGTAACAAGCTGGTCATCCGGGTGTACCAACTCCAGCAACGATGTGCTGAGTAAGTAAGATTCATCCCAGCCTAATACCTGACGAAAAGCAGGGTTTATCTTTTTGAGGAACCCATCCGTTCCCGCTACAAAAATCAAATCATTGGACAGCGTAAAGAGGTTCTCAAAATAGACTAACTCCTGTTTTTGACGGTGCTCAACAATGAGCGCAGTGGCCATGTCGCCCAGTATTTTCAGTGACTGCTGCTGAATTGGAGTAAGTTTCCGGGGGGTGCGATCCAACACACAAAGCGTACCCAATGCATACCCATCGGGGTCGGTGAGCGGATAGCCTGCATAAAACCGGACGTTAGGATCGGAGGTGACCAGCGGATTTTCCTTAAAGCGACTATCTAGTGTGGCATCTTCTACTTCAAGGACTGTGTCATTCAAAATAGCATACCGGCAAAAAGCGATATCCCGGGTTGTTTCGGACAGGTCGATTCCCACGCGCGATTTGAACCATTGCCGTTTGTCGTCAAGTAACGAAACCAGTGAGATAGGGGTTTCGCAAATCAGCGATGCCAGTTCAGTTAGCCTATCAAATGCCTTTTCAGGCAGTGTATCCAGTATTTGATACCGGTTCAAAGCCTCTAATCGTTCCTGCTCGTGAGACGGTGTAAGCATAAAATCTATGAGATAATTTAAACGAATAGGGGTCCATTAAAGGATACGTATCTAGTTGCATTAGCCCTAAATCAACCAGAATATTTGACTATGAACCGGACAGATGATAGTAGCCAGCCCCCAGAGCAGGTTATTAAACGATGGGTGGTTAACCGGCCATCCGACGGAAAAACGGCAACGTTCCCGCGCATAGCGGAGTTTGCAACCAGGATCTTTGCCGCTGGTCGCCAGCTATTCCAGGCCGATCTGCAACGAACGAAACGAAGGGTGTAACGATAGGGCACCCAATGTGATACCAGCCACTTTTTATACATCTATAGGTTGGTTGGGCACGGGTCCTACCAGAAGCAAGGGCAGATGTGGAGTAGATCAACTACCCATGGTTGGCTAGTTGTTGCGTAGCAGGTAAAGAAAACGTGTCGCTCAGGTAACGAGCGAACTGACATTAGAGCACCCTGGTGAGTCGTTCATTATAGAGAGAAAGTGCTTTTTCTTTTGGTCGATAACAGTCGTGTTCTAATTCCCTTTGCGCTGCATAGTGCCGGTCTCCTGACGAGGCAGCAAAGGCCTCAAAGAGAATTTCGGTAACAAGCCAATCGAGGGGATAGGGCTTTTTGGTCGATTCAGCGATGCGAAACAGGGCGTTATAGATCTCACGAGCCCGGGCTTCGCTGGGGGTAGATGACCATAGACTTACGTAAGCTTCACAAACTTCAGACACCTGACAATTAGTTGCCCGCAACGAATAAACCAATGGTCTACGAATGGAAGAGTAAACATAATCAAGTGTTCCTTCAAAAGGGACGGCCGATTTACGCTTCGAGCGGCTGAACAACTTTAGTGCCATGTGCCAAAAATTATGTCTAAAAAAGTAACTCGTTATTGACGAGTTAAGAAGTAGAACAACTTTAGTGCCATACAACAAAAAGTTGTATCTGAAAAAGTAACTCATCATTGACGGGATGGTTAAGCAAGGATTTATGAGGTATCTGCTCGCGGCCCGATGATTCAGCCTTATTCTTTTTACCAAGGTTTAAATGACCTCATAGCTGGTCTTTGAGTTTGTTTGCTCAACCGGCTCGCCATGTGGCGTGTGAATGAATTTTTTACCGGCTTTTCGGTAGTTAATCAACGATCGGATCATACTCAGAACCAACAAAGGGAATACCAGTATATCGCGAAATGATAGCTTACGCCATAAATAAAGCGGTATCGATATGGATAGACTGATGGCCAAAACCGCAAACATGCCCAGAGAGACTGTTAACATGGCATAGTTAGCCGTTACCAGATGCGTTACTATCGTGAGTGACAAAGCCACTAAAAGAAGGGTACGGGGTAGCAACAGCGACTTAACCAGGGCATTGAAGGCTTGAATATTTCCACGGAATAACTCACGGATGCCCATCTGAAAATAAGTCCGTATGAAGTAAACCTGGGCAGCTATCCAACGCATTCGCTGGTTTTCGAAGACGGAAATGTTTTGTACTTTCTCATCAAAAATAAACGCTTTGTGCAAGTAGCCTATTTTAATTCCTTTGCTAAGCAATAGCATTTCAAGTTCTTTATCATACCCGCCAACCGTCTTGGTCTGATTCATCGCCCACTTCATTGCTGGTAGTTCGAAACCCATGCCCGAGCCAATTAGCGTGGCTGATAAACCCAGAACCCGTTGACCGGCCCGAAATATGTTGTTGTTGACCTCTTCATTCATAGCGTCGAAGACGGCTACGCTGGTATTGGTGTTTTTAGCCACCCTATGACCCTGAATAGCCCGCCAGCCATCCGTAAAAGCCTGATTAACACGGAACAGAAAGTCAGGTGCCATATGATTATCAGCGTCGGAAATGACAATGATGTCATACGAGTTCTCCGGGAGGGCGTTTAGTGCATAGGTGATGGACTTTTGCACCGTTGACTGGGCAAACTGTACCGTCATTATTTTGATGGGGTACTGAGCCAACTGGTCTAACGTTTCGGGTTGAAACGAGTCCGCAATAAGAATCAGGTCATACAATTCCTGCGGATAGGTTTGTTGTAGATTAGCAACAATGGAGCCTGAAATAACACTATCTTCTTTATAAGCAGGAATCAGTACAGCGATACGCCGTAAGCTGTTGTCTGTAACCGGTGAGTCATCCGGTTTTTTAAAACGACCTGCCACAGCTGATACAAAAAGGTATAAGACGTTGAAGGACAGGTAGGTATTAATAATAAGCAGAAGCAGATCGTGCATAAATTAATTGTTGGCTGCTGTAAGTTAGTACGGGACCGTTTGCATAGGAAATTTATATTTACTTATTCATCTATGGGTATACTTATAATTTACAAAATTATTTATTTATCTACACATTAGGTAAATATTTACTAAGGGGCTTACCCTATTGATAGTTAACCAATTCTGTAATTAGAGGATGTATTATTTTATTTCGCTACAAAGTATATATTTGTTACTATTATTGCTAATAAATAAAGTCAAGCAACCCACATTCCATGAAAAATAGTTTATTTGTTTATTATCTGTTAATGTTACTAGGTACAGAAACTGTCGTTCTGGCTAAGTCTGCTGAAGAGGTTAACCGCTGGAGTGGATCTTCTGCAACCAATCTACCTACCAGCCACACCCGTCACAATACAGCGGTCTTACTACCCGGTCACATCGAAGCGGAAGCCTATTCGGCCATGCAGGGTATTCAGCTTGAGTCCACCGCCGACCAGAACGGCGGCCAAAACATTACCAGTATCGATGACGGCGACTGGATGGACTATCCCGTTAATGTAGCTTCTTCTGGGATTTACACGTTCCGCTTTCGGGTGGCTAACGGCTGGGGTGACGGGGCAGCCTTCGAGTTGCGTCAGGCCGACGGCACTGCCCTGAAAACCGTTGAGGTGCCCCGCACGGGTGGCCTGCAAAACTGGCAGACGATGACCGCTACGGTTCATTTGACAGCGGGTGAGCAGACCCTGCGGCTGTTTGTAGTCAAGGGCAACTGGAACCTCAACTGGCTGGAGGCTGCACCGGGTCGCAGCCTGCCGGGCAAGCTGGAAGCCGAGACATTCGACGTGGCGAGTGACGTGCGGTTCGAGTCAACTACGGATGAGGGCGGGGGGCAGAACGTAAACTACATCGACGATGGGGACTGGATGGATTACAACGTCAACGTGGCGACGGCCGGGCCTTACACCTTCGCGTTTCGGGTGGCCAACAGCTATGGCAACGGGATGATTTACGTGAAGGCGGAGGATGGCAGCACGCTGGCCAGTGTAAGTGTTCCCCGGACGGGGGGCTGGCAGAACTGGACGACCATTCGCACCACGGCTACCCTACCAGCGGGCAGTCAGGTACTGCGCATTTACACCAACCCCGGTACCTGGAACTTCAACTGGTTTGAGGTAACCCAGGGCGGAGCCGTGCAGAGTCTGGCGACTATAACGTTCGGGGGGTTACCCAACAAAACAGCGGGAGAAGCCGGTTTTACGCTGGCAGCTACCAGTACCAATACAGATACCCCCATCACGTTTACGTCGTCTAATCCTTCGGTTGTTACGGTATCCAGCGTAAATGGAGTTTGGAAGGCGTCGCCTATTGGGGCAGGAACGTCGGTTATCACCGCATCGCAGATGGCGTCGGCTGCTTTTCTGGCCGCTGCTGATGTAACACAAACCCAAACGGTAACGGCTCCGGCGGCCGTAGCGATGGGCCAGAAAATACAGATTGACCCGAAGCGATGGTACCAGCTCAATAACGTAAGTAACGGACTGGAGGGACTATTCGATGGCATTACAGACGTGAACGTCGAAACGGGCTGGGGAAAGGTGCTTTCCAATTATGATGCTTACTATCCCCTGCTGGATGGCGAATCGATGACCCTGCAAGGGATCAAATTTTACGATTTTACCGGTAACTATTCCAGCAATCCCGTTACGTTGTCGATCATCAACGACCAGTGGCAGCGCATTCCAATTGCAACCTTTACGGGTGATCAGTACGCCAGCTGGGTTGGCCCTTATCCGGACCGGAATACCACGGGCGATACTAAATTTCTACTGGATCAGGCAATCAGCAATGCCCGTTACCTAGTTATCAATACCTACGGAGCATTCCCAACCGAGATGGAATTATACGGCTCCTACACACCATCTACCCAAACCCAGACGCCCGCTCCGGCCAAATCAGTAAAACTGGGCGACATGCTGGGTGTAAATGCCTACGAGTGGAATTTTGAGGATGGTGAGTCGCCCTGGCAGATCAATGAGTCGAAAATGAACGTGGTCAAAAGCTTTTCGGGAATCCGGCACTACATGGACTGGAATAAGCTGGAAGCCAACGAAGGCGACTATTCCTACAACCCAACCCTGAGCGGTGGCTGGAACTACGACGCTATTTACGAACGCTGCCAGGCAGAAAACATCGACGTGCTGGCTTGTCTAAAAACGCTCCCGGACTGGCTGGTTAATACCTACCCCAATGGCGAGCGCGATGGCGAAAACATACCCATGCGCTACGGCAAAGATGCGTCTGACCCAACTTCCTATCTCGAACAGGCAAAAGCGGGCTTTCAGTACGTGGCCCGGTACGGCAGCAACCCCACTGTTAACCCGGCGTTGTTGCATGTCAACTCAACGCCCCGCTGGACCGGCGACACGCCCAACTCGGTAAAAATTGGTCTGGGATTGATCAAATACATCGAGTGCGACAATGAACGGGATAAGTGGTGGAAGGGTAGGAAAGCGTACCAGACCGCCCGCGAATACGCAGCCAATTTATCGGCGTTTTACGATGGGCACAAGAATACGATGGGGGCGGACGCTGGCGTAAAAAACGCGGACCCCACCATAAAAGTAGTGATTGGCGGTCTTGCCTCGGCTTCCAGTGGGTCGGACTACGTGAAAGGAATGATTGACTGGTGTAAGCAGTATCGGGGGTATAAGCCAGACGGTACCGTTAACTTGTGTTGGGACATCATCAACTACCACATGTATTCGGATAATTCATCTTCGTCCCAAAGTGGCAGTTCAACCCGGGGGGCGGCTCCTGAAGTGACAATTGTTGATAAAATTGCCAAAGATTTTCGAAAAACGGCCCACCTGCAATCGTATGATATGCCGGTCTGGATTACCGAGGCCGGGTATGATGTTAACCAGGGAAGTCCGCTTCACGCTCCGCCAATCGGGGCTAAATCGGCGCTCGAAACCCAGGCCGACTGGATTCTCCGAACCGCCCTGGTGTATGCACGGGAAGGTATCGAAAAACTGTTTTTCTATCAACTCTACGATGACAACGGAACGGGTGGCATGTTCGGAACCTCCGGTCTGGCTAATGGCGGCACGAACACCCGCCGACCCGCTGCCGACTTTCTGTACCAGACCAAAAAGCTATTTGGCGAATACCGGTACAAAGAGACCCTCAACCGCGACCCATTCGTGGACCGGTATGAGAAAGACGGAAAATCGGCGTACATGCTGGTCGTCCCTGACGAAGTAGGGCGCACGGCAACTTATACTCTGGATTTAGGAAACGTGGCACAGGCGCAGATTTATACGCCGGTGGCGGGTAGCAATGATATGAGTTTGACGACGGTTACGACCAACCAGGGTAAAGTACAACTAACCGTGGGAGAAACGCCGATCTTTGTGATGCCGGGCAGCGCAACGCCCAACAGTCGGCTGGCAGCGGTTACGTCGATAGAAGATAAACCGTTGAGTGAAGCCATTCATTTATATCCGAATCCAACCGTTGGCTACGTAAACATCGATATCGAACGGGTTAGCAACGCTCCCCTGAAGATTTCCATCTTCGAGGCTAATTCGGGACGATTGAAGAGGACGTTTACCATCCGGAAAACAAGCAATTCGTTTTCCTCAAAGCTGGATTTGTCGCAGTTAGCCGTTGGAATATACATCTTCGAAATTCGACAGGATGGCGAACGGGTGCTGCAAAAGATTCTGAAAACCGAATAATAGGCCCGGTTTAATAGCCGCTGTATCATAACCCCAAAATTCCCGGATGAGACCGTTGCCTACTTGCGGGCAACGGTCTCATCCGGGAATTTTGGGGTTCTACGTACCCTGCCGATTCAGGCATTAAACCCGCATGAAGTGAATGTCATAATTTACTTTCACGTGGCGGTACACGTACCGGGCAAGGGCAATGACAACATTCTTGCTGAATGTCCAGGATTTACGACTGATCATACTGGGCTCCTCCTGACTGTTTTTCTGGTGAAATAACTCTTTGTAGTTCGTATAAAACAAGCCCCTCCCCTTCTTTTGAATGAAGGAAACACTCATTCGGTACTCCGTTTGGTCGGGATGCACCCCCTCCGCGTACCGACCGAATTTATCAAAAAACGAGCTTCGCCGAAGGTGCGGATGATCGCTGTAGACGTACAGTTTTTTATAATTGATGGCCCAGGACGGAATGAAAAATTCCGAGAAAGAGGCATCGAACGGTTTTAAATAAGGGAACAGGATGTACGCGTAAAAACGGACGATATCGAATGCGGGTTTTTCTTTCAGGTGATTCAGGGCCGCAACCAGCTTATCCGGGAACAGGGACGTTGGCTCAAAATCTTCCTGAACGTACAGCGTGTAAGCGGACCGGACGGCATCCTGACCTTTGTTCAGGTTATTACCCAACCCCTTGTTTACCGGAGTGGTAACCAACTGAAAATCATAGCTTTTTTGCAACTGCTTCAGTTGAACCTTGTGCGTGGCTGTGCTGCCGTCATCCGATACGACGATAGCCCCAAACTGACAGTTTAATTGCTGAAACGTTCGCAATAAATTCTCCAGCGACTGGCTACGGTTATAGTGGGTAACCAGGAGAGTGACATCTGGAAAGGAATAGGTAGTCTGCGTCATAGCAAAGAAAAAATATAAGCTTATTAACGAATGAGTGTAACGTGACCGCTACGGGTGAAATAGCGTTCCTGGCGAAGGACTGTCTGGAGACTGTACTGGATTGTCCAGGCATAGACGCCGTTAGTACAGGGAGAATTAGCATACGTGCCGTCCCAATACGTGTCGGGCTTGCGGCTGCTGAAAATCAAAATCCCCCACCGATCAAATACCTGGAACTGGTAGGTTATAAACTCGCCCGCGTGTCGAATAACGAATAAATCATTTTCCGAATCACCATTGGGCGTAAAGGCATCGGGCAAATAAACGTCTTCGATATGGCAGTTCTGAGTCAGTATCTGAATCGTGTCGCGGTACGTACAGCCATCCAGCCTGGCTTCCAGCCAATAGTCGCCCGATTCGGTTATTCTGAGTGGGTTAGTCACGCTCCGGTCAGACCAAACAAAGGTTATGCCAGCCGGTAGCGACTCCGGCACCTTTAGCAATAGCGTCGTTCCCTCACAGGGGGCCTGGTCAGGACCCAAACTAAAATGCGCATCCGGTTTACCATCCACTACCAGGGTATTTGACACGGCAGAACACTGGTTTCGGCCAATGGCGGCTTCGTTGATTGGCTGCGTGTTGCGAAGTCGGTAGTAAGTACGCCCTTCCCGAACCGGGTTAATGGTATACGTAGTTTGTCCGAAACCAGGAACGGGTGTCCAGGTAAGGGTATCCTGACTTTGCTGCCACAAATAAGCCGGGTTCGGATACCCGATAGAAGTGCCAACGCCCAGGTTGAGTGGTGTGTCGGCACAAACGGTCGTTTGGGAGCCTGTTGCCTGCAAAAAGCCAATGCTCAGGGCCGGATGAAGCGGCAGAAAACTAATATCGTCAATGGCCAGGTCATTCCCGCAGCCGCCCAAACCCTGATTAATTAGTTTCACCACGATAGCATCAGCGCTGGTTTTGATAACAAACTGCATGGATAGCGGAACCCATACCGGCGTTGAGGTCCGGGAAATAGCGGGCTGAACTACCTCATCAATCAGGGTGCCATCGGTCTGCTCGATACGCATCACCAGCACCGGATTTCGCAGGCTGTAATCGTCGCAACTCCCCCCCCGCAGTTCATTGTTTAGGTTTAGTGCCCAAAGCGAAAACTCATACGTAACGCCCGGGCATAATCCTTTAATGACCTGATTATAAAATTCGCTCGGTTTGTACGATGCATTGACAACGAACATATTACCCCGCACATCATTCGGCGTATGATCGGCGGCCACATGGTGCCAGGCCGAACCATGACAACTGCCCGATACCGAATCTATTACATTGTATTCACCATCTTCCGGACAGGCAACGGCCCGGTACGTAAAATTTGTTTGCCCCGCCGGTAACGGGCCACGAGGTCCCGCGCCAAACGTTTCACAAATAATCGCTCCCGGGCGGCACTGAGCCTGTCCCATTACACTACCCGTCATGCCCGTTAGTAAGGCCAGGGATATACTAACCCAGGCCAGCAGAAACGACGGTAAAGACGTAGTCAAACTTATAGGCATACGTAGGTTTATAAGCAAGGGAGTATACGGCCAATAGGCCCATCCCATCAATAGCTGCGGTGGCTAGTTATTATTGGTTGATGTCTTGGTATCGTGGGGAGCCTGCGCTTCAAACATGTTTCCCAACCGACGGAATTCAATACCAATTTTGCGCCAAACGGTCTTGAAAAAACTACCGTCCTGTTCCAGTGTACGGGTACCCGTCCAGACCCTGGCCTTTGATGATTTGACCTGCTTCACCCGGCCATACTTCATCAGGTCGAAGCACAGACGCCCGTCCTCCCCCCGGATTTTATACATCACGTACCCAACCGAAAGAGCCTGCTCGCGTCGGTAACCCAGGCTGATGCCGTAGGCATTCAGATGCGGGCGTTTGAGGTGTCGTAATTCAGCGACAGAATCCTTCATCAGTTCCAGCAGCGAGAGCTTGAACCGCGAAAAGCCGGGTGATGGAATAAAGGAATACCGACCATACACGCAGACAACGCCCGGTTCTTGCAGAACGGGCATCATCTCATCAACCCAGGTGGGTGGGTAGAGTCCGTCCGAATCGGCGGTGAGTATGTATTCACCCCGTGCCTGCTCCAACCCCATCTGCCGGGCCGGACCCCAGCCTTGTATGGGTTGAGTGGCACTTCGAATGTGTAGTTTATCAAGGGTTTTTTGCGTCTGATCAGTCGAGTTGTTGTTAATGACCAGAATCTCGATGGCATAGGATGTTTTCAATTTTGCCAGCGATGCGATGCTTCGAAGAATGTTGACCTCTTCGTTCCAGGCCGGAATTACGATGCTAACAAGGGGATTCGGCCGCTGAAGTGCATCTAACTCCCGGTTGATGCCCTCAAAAACTGAATCCGGAATCGCATCGAAGGAGTCATAAGGAAATTTGAGTTCGCTGGTCCAGGCGGGGGCGTTCAGTAAGTGCATAGTATCATCGGTTAAAAGTTAAAACGTGGTAGCCTCTTCGCGCAGCCTGGCCGTGCGTAGGACCGTTGCGTTTTGAAGAATGAATTCAATGTGCCGGTATGTGAACAGGGAAAGAAGGTGTACACATAGCAGGCAAAGCAGAATGTAAATCGATTGGCCCAGGGTGGAAGTCGGTAGCTTAATAATCCTGAAAAGCAGCAGATCCATACTGTTCAGCACAATCATGTGGTTGAGGTAGTAGGAGTACGATAGTTTCCCCAGAAACTCCATGCGGTCCCCCGCCAGCATTTTCGAGACAACTCCCTGCTCGCGCGAAAAGAGCAGGATAACGACCGCAAACAGAAAAGGCATGAGCCAGCTTTGGGCGTGCGTAAAGTAACTGACGGCGTAAAGCGTGAAAGCCAGTAGCAGTACTTCCGCAACGGAATAGACCCAGCGACCAGGCACTGCCCCCAACCGGCGACTGAGCCGGTAGGTCAGCATGCCCAGCAAAAAACTGTATAGGCAGCGGACAATGCCGTAGTCATAGTTGTAAATGATACTGCCGTGGTGACGCACAATGAAGTAAGCAATCAGGCTAAAGCAGAGCCCGCACAGCAGCACCAGGTTCTTCCGGAAAACAACCAGGCACACCGCCCAGATCAGGTAGGTGTAGAACTCAACGCTGATGCTCCAGCCGGGCGCATTCCAGGTGGTCCGGTCGAATAAATTCAGTGACTGCGTTAAGGTAAGGTTGGCCAAAAATGCAAGGCCTGTTTTGTCGGCGGCAAAGACCGGATTCGATAGGGGAACGACGTAGTTGTCAACGCCATACCGGAAAACCTCAAACAGCAGGACCAGCAACAGGGTGAACAGATGGAGCGGGTACAGTCGTTTGAACCGCCTGGTCATAAACGGCTTGATGCTCGACAGATTCGTGATTCGGTCGTAACTGCTGTAAGTGATAACGAAGCCCGACAGCACAAAAAAGAAATCCACGAAAATGTCACTCTTCGCAATGAACGCATTGCCCGACAACACGGGAAGGTGTTGCAGGTGAAAAAAAATCACCATCAGGGCTGCCAACCCCCGGAATGTATCAACCGCCCGAAACCGCATCGTAGTCGCCATAGAAATAAGTTGCTAAGCCAGCGTATGATAGACATCCAGCGTCTGGGCAATTGACCGCTGAAGGGGAAACTGCTTCAGTCGCTCAGTGCCCCGTTCAACCAGCTGCGCCCGCAACGCACTGTCGGCCAGTGTACTGGACAACTTACCGGTCAGGTCGTCGAGGTCTGTTGCTTTGAAGTAGACGGCCGCATCATCGGCCACTTCGCGAAAGCACTCCGTATCGCTGAGCAGCATAGGGCACTGTGCTTTAAAGGCTTCCAGAATGGGCAGGCCAAAGCCTTCGTACAGCGATGGATAGACAAATAGCTGCGCGTTTTGGTACAAATAAGTGAGTTCGCCGTCGGTGGCGTTGATGTGCTTTATCCGGTTGGTGAGGCCTAGTCGCTGAAGGAACTCCCGGTCGGCTACGTGCATTGGTCCCCCACCCGCCAGCACGACACCCAGGTCGGGCATATCGAGCAGCAGCGGGCGGATGGCGTTCATGAACAGGTAAAAATTCTTGTACCCACTGCGATCCCCCACGAACAGGACGAAGCGTTCGGGCAAATCCGCAACGGGGGCTGTCAGAAGCGGGGCATCCAGATCGATACCGTGGTAGATGACCGATACCTTGTCGGGGTCAACGTCGAAGAAATGGATCAAATCCTTCCGGGTAGTGTTCGAAATAGCAATAATGGCATCGGCCCGGTCTATGTTGATCCGCTTTTGTTGCGTCAGGGGGTCCTGCGCCCAGAAGTATTCGGGCAGCCGCTCGTAGGTCAGGTCGTGAATGGTGATGACCAGCGGCTTCGTCAACTGCCGGAGAAAGTACGGATCGTAATAAGTAGGGTGAAACACGTCAAAGTCCGACTTGCCCAGGAGTCGTTCGCAGTAGAACTGGTTCAGGCGGTAGTCATACCGTTCATTCCGGTTGAGAATACGGTCGCTGAGCGGCCCTTTGAGGGGCAGTGGTTCGTGCTGGATGTAGTGATTTTTCGCATGGATAACCCCTAGCTGATAGGTGATATCGTCCGTATGCTTAATCCCATCGATGATATTGGCGAAGTACCGACTGATACCGCCGTACTTCTGTGTGCTGAATTTCTGGTGGTCAATAAATACCTTCATAATTGGTCATTTGGGATTGATCCGTAGTCATTGATGGCCTTTTAAATCGACAGCCAGGTTGGAGGAAGCAGGTCTTTGGTGTTCCAGTCAGGTTTGTTTTTGTACCAGTTTTTTGGGGTAATCACCAGCTTATTTGGGTTTGGGTTGAGCCAGGCACCCCACCAGCTAAAGGAGCTGTTGGCAATAATATGATGCTGACAATGGCTCATCAAAACCAAGTCGGCCACGTCGCCGTTGGTCCCGGTATTCTCGACGAAGACGCTGTCGTCAGTCAGGGGCAAGTGCGTTTTAGACCACTCCTTGTCATCGCTGAAAACGAAGAAACGCGGATTATTCAGCTCCTTCCTAGCCCGTTCAATGGCCTGCCTGTAATAGTCAATGCCAACGAAGCCGAACGTCTGGCTGAACTCCGGGTGGTTCACATAATCACTCCGGCGAACGTGGATTGACACCGGCACGGCGGTGTCACGAATCAACTCTTTGTACTGGTTAAATTCGGGGCTAGGTACACCGCTCAATTGTAAGTCGCGCCGGATAGTATCCGCATTGTCGCGGAAATACGCTTCCGACTGCCAGAAGCCTTCCAGAATGACGCACCCGGCGTGGGACCGTAGAACCTGCTCATCGTAGTGAAACTGACGCTCTTTTAGAAACAGGAAAAAAGGCCGGAGGCTCCGGTTGGGCAGCAGCTTTGTCGCTTTGGAAACGTATTCGACGGGCGATTGCTGTAGGGTGTGGTAGGGCACGGAAAAGTTGCCCAGTTTAAAGTTGCGCGAGGTATCGTCGTGATACTGGTATAAGTAGTAACTCAGGTCGACGTACAAAGACGTTTTGTTCTTCAATGAGAGGTGTCGGGCAACCGCGTATTGAAAAAGCTGATTGCCTAAACCACTGGTTATTCGGCTGATAATCATGGTGGAAGTATCGTTACAAGTGTATTCGGTGGTCCGTTCCTTTTAAAAATGAGTACTCAAATGACTAAAAATTCCCTCCCGGTCGCGGGCGTGCAAAATGGTTGCGTTCGATAGTTTGGGAAACAGCGTTTCGTATTCGTTGAATGCGTGTTCAAATCCCCAATCGGGGTTCGACAGAATGATGTTGGTACCGCCGAAGCAACTGGCTAAAGCGGCCGTGCCCCCGTGCATGGATATGAAGTGGTTGCAATTGGCGTAAATCATCAGTTGCAGGTGGTTAAACGTAGGGGCAATCGACGGGTGATAGCGGGCATACAAATCATCCATCAGTAGCACATCCGGATGCATCTCCCGGAGCCACGCATGTTCGTTGAGCGACATCGTTTCGCTGTTATCCTCCACAATGTGAGTGGGTTGCGGCCGATTGTAAACGATTTGGTACGTGTCTTTGCAGGTCTGAATAATGCGGTTGAGCGTGGGAATATCCAGGAAATTAATGGGCGACTGATCCCATTCCATATTGTATTTGTTGGCGATCACCAGCAGGGGCTTTTCAAAAACGAACGTATCGTTTTGGTAGTGGGCTTTGTACGGCACCTGCGCCCAGTTCCGAAAGCTGTACGAGTTGCTGTGCGTCATGTTAGGCACATCATAGTGCCCGTACGACTCCGTCCAGACCCGTTTGGCAAATCGTTCTTCGTGGTCCTCGCTGAAAAAATAAAATGCCTGGGTGCCTTTGGCGGATATGGTCTTTTTCAGCGTACCGTTCAGGTAATGCCAGTAGGCAAACGGAATTACGTAGCGAAGCTCCTGATCGAATTCGCCCTGGTAGCTAATGACCTTGTACGTCTTTTTCAGGACGTAATCCTGTAGCACAAACCGGCCCTGAACCAGCTTACAATAGTAGTTGTCGCGGATAAAATAGCGCAAGTCCTTTCGGATTTTCGGGTACTTCATCCAGGCCACCATGTACAGCGATTTTAAAATAAGTTGTTGCATACCTCTTCCGGGCTAGTTTATCCGATTGCTTTTCCCAGCGTTTTTAACTCGGCCAGCGGGTATCGATACCGAAGCGTAAGACCGATGTAGATTGCCCCCCCCAAAGCGATTTGGACGACGATGTTGGCTACGCTGATTGACGAGTCAGTATAGTATTTGTAGACCGAGATGGCCCCCACCATCAGCAAACAAAACAGGACGGGGCGGGTAACGGCCTGAAAGAACTTGCCAAAAAAAGGACCAATCAGCGAGTGAACAATCCTGAAGTTCAGCACCAGATTAATCAACGTAGCCGTCATAAAGGCCAGGGCAATACCCACCACACCTCCGTACTGAGCGAATACGTACACGAGTGGTATTTTGACGACCAGCGTGGCTATGTTGAGGAAGAACAGCAGTTTTGGTTTGCCTTTTGAAAAAGCCAGCGTAAACAGTGGATTGCTGAGGAACGTGAAAACGCTGACAAAAACAAAAATCCGAATGAGCAGGACGGTGGGCTCCCATCCCGGACCGTAGAGGAGGGGCACCACGCCATCCGCCATAATGAACAAGCCCGCCAGTAGCGGTAAGTTGACCGAACTCAGTAAATCCAGAATCGTGAGATACGATTTTTTTAGCTCTTCGGTATCCCCTTTCAGGCGGGCCAGAATCGGGTACGCCACCTGAAGCACAATCGGGCTTAGTTTCGAGATGGGGAAAACTGCCAGTTGTGACGCTAACGTGTAGTAGCCTAATTGCTTGACCCCCAACATACCCCCAACCAGAATATTGTCGGAATTAGCCTGAATAAACCCAACAATACCATCACCTACGTTGTACAGACCAAACCGTAAATGGTCTTTGATGAGACTAAGGTTGAAGCTTAACGTTGGGGAGAATAAGGGGGAGCCATACACCAGTTGAAGCACTGATTTGAGCGTTTGCTGAGCCAGTTGCCCATAAATCAGGGCTAATTCAGCAAACCCCAGATAGGCCAGCAAAATAGTCGTGAAACTACCCACTACTGTACCCGCGATGTCGATGGTTGCCACGGCTTTGAAGCGCAGTTCTTTCTGCAACAGAAACAGATAAATCTGCCCAATGTAGACGATAACAAAATAGAGCGACGACAGCTTGATGACCGGCTCCAGTCGGGGTTCTTTGTAGTAAGCCACCACCAGCGGCCAGCTCATGAAAACAACCGCGCCAACGAGTAACCCCAGCGTTAGATTCAGCAGATAAATGGTGGACAACACCCGTTGGTCCTCTTCCTGCTTGTAAATAATGGAATTGGAAAAACCGAGGTTGGCGAAAATGCTGAAAAACGCAATGATAAGGGTACTAACGCTGACGATACCAAAAACGGACGGTTCGAGCAGGCGAGCCAATAGGGCCACCTGCCCAAACTGAAAAATAGTGGACAACGTCGTTGAAAAGCTCATCCATTTGCCCCCACTAATAGCCTGCTGCTTTTGATCCATCGGGGTTAGGAGTTTAGTATTTTCTCGCTCTTTGGCGACGCTGCCGTTGGCGCATCGAGTGGCTTTGTACGGGGTAACCCCTGCTCCATGTCGTTGCGGGTAGGCGCGTCGGTGTTGCTTTCGTTTACTTTATTGAACGCCACCAGAACGGGCTGCTCAACTGCCTTGAGGTATTGCGTGTACAACTGCTTATCCTGGCGTCCCCATACCGTTTGCTGCTCTAGTACCAGCAAGGAAACCGCACTCAATTTGGCCAGGTGCAGCGGAATTGGTCGACTAACCAGCGGGGGTAGTTCCAGAATAATCTTGTTGAATGTCGACGTGAAGAGGAGTTCCCGATTCGTCAGCAGGTCTTCGGGTTCCCGGATGTTCATGAAGTTAGGCGGCAGGGTATAAGGGAAGAACGAGATAGTATCCTGCTCAAACGGTTCATCGGTATCGTTGATCCGGGGGTATAAATAAGCAATTTGCTCACCCGATTCGGCGTAAAGCCGGGCCAGTCCGGTTGCCAGCCATGTTTTTCCCTGTTTACTACGCGTGCTGAACAGCGTAATGATGGGCGGGTACGAGGGTACACTGCGTTGATCCACCGCCAGATTAATGGCGTTGGCCAACTGCTCGAACATACTGGTAGCAGCCCGGCTGGCCCGTGAATTGACCCCTAACTTTTTGACGGTTGGAAACACGATGGAAATGGGCGAGCCAATGCGTCGCTCCGCCTGTTCGAGCGAATTGATTCGTTTGTCAGCCAGGGCGCGGAAGGCGGCCAGCAACAGCGCAACCACCAATCCAGCCCCCGCGGCCAGTGCCATATACAGCCAGCGTTTGGCTGGCTGAGCAACCAGCGGAAAGGCGGGCGGGTCCAGCACCGACAGACTACCGTCAATGGAAATATCCTGGCGGTGCGTGTTGGCCTGGTTCAGTGACTGAACCAGCGTCATGTACTCCTTTTCGGCTACGTCCATATCCCGAATTAACTGCCGTTGTTCTGATTCCAGCGGGGTGAACGTGGTCGTTTCGGCCTGGTAATCTTCCATGCGCTTCTTCAACGCCGTCAGCCGTGCCGATGACTCTTCGTACCCGAGGAGTTTGTCAAGCCAGCTACTGATCAGATTCAGCCGGGGAATCGACTCGGATGTATTGTCGGCGGCAAAGTAGTTCTGGGCGATTACTTTCAATTCGGCGGCAAGCTGATCGACACGGGCCTGGACCTTATCGAGTGCAGCCTGGTTCTTACCGTTAGCGCGGGCATTGATCAGCTGGGATTCAGCCGCCATCAGCTCGGCTTGTTTATCGGACAACTGCGTATTGATTTTCAGCAGGGTGCCGCCCTGATTCATGCGCTGGCCCAAGGCATCCATAGCCGCCTTGGTTGCTCTGTTGCGCATCAGTTCCTCGTTGTATTCCGTCACCAGCGCATCGCGCGTGAGCGAGCGGTTCTTCATCTCGTCCTCAAAGTTCAGTACGTTGTGCGCTACGTTGAAGGATCGCAATTTGGTTTCGGCCTGATCGAGTCGTTTTTTGGCGGCTTTCGCGTTGTCCTGGTAGTAGGTAACGACTGGATTTGCTTCGCTTCGTTTCAGCAATGAATACCGGCTGTTCAGCTCCGCAATGGCCAGACTCAGGGTTTGCTGAGCAATGGCGGGGTCTTCGGCGTCATACTCCATATCCAGCATGTCACTGGCTCCCCGACGGGACGATTTAAGCCGTTTGCCAATTATATCCGCCGTATAGTCCGAGCCGGACCGTATTAGTAGTTTTTGCACGGGGTTATCCGTCTGGCTCTGGGCCAGACTATCCAGCAATCGGTGAGTAATCTGCGGGGAACCGGAGGCAATCAGGGTCTGGCGAAGAGTAGCCGGAATGGCCTGTTGCAGCCGTTGGAAACTAGCCTCGGAGAGCTGCCGTTCCGTTGGTTTGGTTAGGTACAGGTGCTCGGTCAACAGGTTAATACCTACCTGATATAACGTCTGGGTTGAGTTCAGTGTGGTAAGCACGTTGTCGAACGCATTGCTGATTCCGGAATAATCGACGTGAAAGTTTTCTTCGGCAGCGCGTAACGAGTAGCCCGATGTAAATCCGGTATACAAGGTTGCTTTGGTCTTGTACTGCCGGGATTCGGTGCGCATGAAAAAATAAATAGCTCCTGCGCCCAGGCAGGGGAAAAGAATAAACCAGATGAAGTGCTGCTTAAAGAGCCGCCCGAGTTCCTGAAAGTTCATCATGCTGCTAGCGTTTTAGTTGACGGATAGGTACGCCCACTGCGAGTTCGAGCGCGTAAATGTTTTTGATAAGCTGCGTCTTGGCCTGTTCCACCGTAGTGCGGGTTTCGGCGTAGCGGTTGCTGTTGAAGGCTGCGGCCTCGGGCGTGATCTTTCCTTTTTGCAGTTCTACTTCGGCAATCCGGTAAGCTGCCAGCGACGACTGGTCGTCCTGCAGGCGGATTTTCAGGATTCGCTGCGACAGCAGAAGGTCCTGATAGAGGTTGAATAGATCGTGCTTTAGCTGAATCGTTGCCGTCCGTTTCCGCTCCATGGTCGCTTCGTAGTTTGACCGGGCCAAGTGAATCTGCTGCGATCTCCCGAACAAATCATGCATACTAACCACCAGATTGACCCCCGTCCGGTACCCGTTGGAAATCTGCCCCAGTTGATCCGAGATGGCCGCCGTTCCCGTTGAGATGATGGCCTGATTACCCGTTGAATAATTGGCAAAACCAGTCACATTTTGCAGCACCTGGAGTTTTGACAGTCGAAAAGCGGCCTCCTGTGAACTGGCAACTGCTCCTTCAAATTTGACGGCGGGCGAATAAGCCAGTGCCATTCCGTACATCTCATCAAACGAAATGAGTTGCACACCAATGTCCTGATTAAAATCAAACGTCAGGCTGTCAACTGGCGAGGTAGCGGCCAGCGATCCAACTGCCTGGCTGACGGTTGCGGCCGGAGTGGTGGGTATGTTGCCTTGCCCATGACAGGTGGAGCCTATCAACCCACACAGCACTAGGCCCCGTAGAAAGGGGGCAATAGGGAAACGAGCTGAATCATGTACTTGGGTCTTCATAGATAGCGAGCCTAAATAGAATAAAGAGGTTAGGTTGTCAGGAGGCTAACACCGGTTGCCACGCGCGGGGAATGCGCCTGATAACGGCTTCGAACTCGTGGGCGCGTTCGGTCCAGGAGTTCCGGTGGGCCATATCGACCCGTTGTTGTACCTGTTGGGCGTTGTTGTCGGCTAACGCACGTTTTAGTGCTTCCACAAACTGTTCGCCGGTAGCAGCCGTCTCAATGACTTCATCGAAATCATCCAGTAACGAAAAAGGGGTAGCAACAACCGACAACCCTGCCGCCAGATACTCATTGATTTTCAGGGGGTAAATGGTGTAGGTATGCTTGTTGCAGACAAACGGAATAATCCCAACACGCCATTTGGCCAGCAACGGAGGGAGTTCTGCCGGTTGATGGGGAGGGATAAACGTTACGTTAGGAAGGCCCCTCAATCGTTGCGGCAACAACGGCTCATGCACCTCTCCAATAAACTGAAACTCGACATTGGGCAGGCTCCTGGCGCAATAAGCTATCAGGTCGATGTCGATCCGGTTGTCCGCTGAGCCCAGATACCCGACAACGGGCTTTACGGGTGGATGCTGTTGCGCCAACTGCCGGGTCTGGTTAAACAGGTCGAAATTGGCGCCGTTCTTCACGCAATACGTGTTGGGCTGTAGTACAGACTTGGCTTGCCGCAGGGTTTCCGAGGTAGTTATAACGGCGTCAACGCGTTGCATATACATATCCTCGTAGCGCTGGCCATGCCGACTCATCCAGTCGCCAGCGGTCGTAATCTCATCGAAGCAATAATAAATCGTAGCGCACTCATTCAACTGCCCCAGCATGGGCAGCCCAACAATCGGATTAAAGGCGTTGATTACTAGCGGCCGGTGCATGTTCAGCCGCTTCATTAGTGAGCGCAGACTACCCACCAACCGGCTGCTGTTCCACTGGAGAAAATGATCGTGCGCTTTCGCCGTCAGCTTATTAATGGGTAAAATGACCGGGGGCGTCCAGACGTATAAGTCTTCGCCGGGTGTGTTGTCTATCTTCGTGAGCGAATCCCCGAACAGGATTTGACGAACCGGCACGTCATGACGACCGCTTAATACATCTTTAGCCGTATACAGGTAATCAACAAAAAGTACCCGGTGCCGGGCGGACAATTCCGTCATCAGCTGAACCACTGCTTTTTGAAAATCCCCTTTCCAGGTGGTCTGCGATAGGCAGATTATGCTGTCAAATTGCTCCATACCGGTCGACGTCAGGCGTTGCGTAAGACGATACATGCGATGGCTGTGCGGATGGGATATCCCACCGATTGCACGAAGCCACTAGTATCGTACTAATAAAAATGATGGTATCGGTCGGAAACTGCCCTAATACCGGATTCGAGTACCCCATGACGGCAATTCCCACAAACTCAGCCAGGAACGCGTACATGATTTTAATCAGCCAAGGGTCTTTCAATTGCCAGACCCGGTAAACGCCGAGACCAATCAGACCCACGAGCATAAGAATATAAAGCGTAAGGCCAACCTGGCCCGTTTCAATCCAGAGTTCCACGTACCAGCTATCGGGCGGGGTTTGGGCCGCCCAATGCCAGGGAGAAAACCGCGCGCCCATGTCGGTTGAGGTACCAATACCTGCTCCGAATGGGTAATGAGCCAGGTACGATTTGAGCTTTTGCTGGTTTTGAAGCCGTAGAATAAACGAGGGATCATTCATTGGCGTCAGGGCGGACCGCATGCGCTGCACTTGGTAGTTTGAGCTGCCTACGCTGGTAAAGAGCAACAGCAAAATCAGTGGTGTTGCCATTACGGAGCCAATAATGAGCTTCGAAAAATCGCGCTTAAGCAGCAGGTAAAACGGAAATCCGGCCAGCATGACGAAAAGAGCACTACGCGTTCCCGACACGGCGAATCCCCAGAAGTAGACTAATGCTAACAGAGCGAATCCTACTTTGTAGACTATTTTTTTTTCTTCGAATACCCGAATCAGCGCCACAACGGTAACGCCACCCATTTCGGCTCCAAACTGAGCGGCATCCGAGTAAAAGGAAAAGCAGCGAAGCTGACCAAACAGGATGTGAGTCACGGCATTGAAACCCGTATTCAGCCAGGCTACTTCGGCTGGGCTGAGGCCAATGTATTGCTGTTTGAACGCCCAGAGTGCCCCAAAAAACGACCAGATCAGCCATCCATTCATCAACCAACCAATATCGCGCCGGGTAATCGGAACCACCAATACAACAAAGGCAACGATAAACCAGTGCATGGAAAAAGGGCGGACGTGGAAAAACCAGGCCGGCCGGTAGGGCGCTTCAGGATTCAGCAGTTCGATCAGCGTATACCCAAACCAGATAGCGACCAGCACAAAAGCCGGGTTTCGCAGCCCACGCCAGTTCATCCGCTGGCCATTCACCAGGGTACTCACCAAAGTCAGTGCCAGTAAACCATCAATGACTAACCCAATGGGAAACGGAACCGAAATGAAGCGCGAAAAACCGGTTAGAAAGCTCAGATGCAGATACAGGAACAAGCCAAAACGCGGTTCTGCCAACACCATCGCCACAAGTCCCAGGGCAACAGGCCCCACAATGACCACCCCCGCGCCCATCGGCCCCATTCGACTAATCAGGTAGCCTGCGCCAATCATATACACCCCTCCTATCAGGCTATAAAGCCAGAAATTGCCCGATGAGGGCCGGAGTAAAGAAGGGGCGAAGGTTGCCATAATGCACGTAAGCAGCTATAAATTCATCAAGTCAGTGCGTCGATGGATTCCGCCCGGCGAACCCGTTCCCACGTACCGGATTGCTTGCCCCGCAGGTAGCGTACCCAACCGGCCAGCGCGCAACCATTCATGAACGTGAAGTAGAACGGCACAAAGACAGCTTTGAGTCGGCGTTGTCGTTTCTCCAGCATGTAGCCCAACACGGCGGCTCCATAAAAGGCAACTTGACCTGCGAATAATATCCCCCATACAGAATTCATGCCATCGCGGATAACAATCAACCCATTGAGCAGGAGAATCAGGGGCAAGCAAAAGGGTGTCACGGCCCAACGCATCACCCGGTGCGACACGTACTCGAAGGTCAGCCAGCCGTGGCGAAACGGATTCAGTAAAGACGTTAGCCAGACCATCGACTGAAAGCCGCCCGCTGCAATCCGAATCTTCCGCTTCTGTTCGTCAATGATGGAAAATGACGGGCGCTCCAGCGCATAGGCTTCGGGTTCGTACGCTACCCGATATCCCCGTTCGGCAATGCGTAAGGAAAGCATGAAATCGTCCAGGATGGTATCGGGCGACATCGGCTCATATAATTCGGTCCGGATAGCAAACAACTCACCGGCCGCACCCACAATGGTGTAGAGTTCGGCGTCCCACCGCTTTAGCTGCGATTCATACTTCCAGTAAAGCCCTTCGCCCGAACCGGCGGCTAATTCATCCTTTGCGGTCAGAATTCGTTTTTCACCCGCTACGGCTCCAACCTTTGGGTCCTGAAAATGCCGGGCAATATTCCGGATAGCTTCCGGATTTAGTTGGGTATTGGCATCGGTGAACACAACAATGGGCGTTGTAACCTGCTGCATGGCCCGGTTGATGGCGGCCACTTTTCCGCGTCGTTCCGTACCACCCAGAATATCAACAGAATCCCCGAAATGAGTGTGCAGCCAGGTGTCAGAACCATCCGTCGACCCCTCGGTAACGAACAGGTAACGAATGCGCTCATGTGGATAGAGCTGCCCTAATGAATTGGCCACTTTATCGGGCAAACAAGTAAGTTCATTATAGGCCGGAATTACCAGTGTGACATCGGGTAAAAAATCGCCCACCTGGTTTAGAGCTGACTGTTTTTTAGGGCGCAGACGAATGAGCAGCCACACGATAAGGCCGTAGCCGAGGTACGTGTAGACCACCAGTCCAATGCTGATCAGGAGAAGTAGTTCCATTCGTTGAGTCGGTTAAAAGCCCGTTGGGGACAATGGCGGGGCCAGTAGCGGGCTAACCCGGTGGTGAATATTCCAGCTAATGGCATCCTTCACCGCCTTCAGATAGGTGGGTTGCCAGGGAAAGGCGTACTGAATCAAGGCTTTGGGGAGTGCCAAAAAGAAATAATACAGGTAAAAAATGTGCAGGGGCATACCAGACACATTCCGGCGCATAAACCACAACCGGTTGCGGGTATGGTAGTACACTTTCAGTTGATTGGCCTTCCCTACACTCATCGATTCACGGTGGTAAATGAGCGCTTTAGACTGATAATAAATTTGAAATCCGGCCCGGCGGATGCGCGCCGACCAGTCCAGCTCCTCATAATAAAGAAAGAAACTATTATCGAACGAACCAGCCCGTTCCAGCACCGAACGACTGACGAGCATGGCTGCTCCGTGGGCAAACCAGGTTGGCCCCGGCTGGTCATGCTGCCCCCGGTCCCGTTCCATTAACCCGACCGACCACGTGCGCCCTGTATATTGATTCAGCGGATGGTAGCCCGCATACTGGATAATATCAGGCTCATCGTAAAAGCGAATTTTTGGGCACACCACACCTACGGCCGGATTCTCCTTAAAGGGCATGAGTAGTTGCTCCAGCAAGTCGGGCGTGACAATGGTATCATTGTTCAAAAAGAAGTAATAGTCACCCCTGGCGTGCTGAATACCCAGATTGTTCCCCCCCGAAAAGCCCAGATTTTCGGGGCTGTTTACCAGGATAACGTTTGGGTAATTTCCCTGCTGAATTCGTTCGGCGATATCGTCCTGTGAGCCATTGTCAACGACAACCACTTCAATATCAGGATACGTTAGGGTACGAATAGACTCCAGCAAATCGCAGGTTACGGCGGCTTGTTTGTAATTAATCGTAATCAGCGAAATAACGGGAGAGCTCATCATACGTTTTCCTTTTGCCATACCGCCTTAAAGGTTCGTAACAGAATAATCATGTCTTCCCGGAAGGAGAACCGTTTGGCATACAGTACGTCGAGGTGAATCCGCTCCTGGTCAGAAACGGCCGCTTTCCCGCGCTTGGTCACCTGCCACAAACCCGTTAACCCGGCGGGTGCTGCAAAGCGACGGGCGTAACCAATGTTCGTCAGCTTTTCGGCTTCATAGAGCGGCAGGGGCCGATTACCAACAAATGACATGTCGCCCCGCAGGATGTTGAATAACTGAGGGAGCTCGTCGATACTGGTATTGCGCAGAATTTTGCCCAGCCGCGTCACACGCGGATCTTCTTTAAACTTGCTGAACATGGCTTTGGCCTGCTGTTCCTGCTGATAAACAATTTCGCAAACCTGCTTCTGATCCAAAAAAAGAGGTCGCTGACAATCCAGACCGGCCAGTTGGCAATCCTCGCACAGAAAATCGTCGGGCTTTTCCTCAGCAACACCACCGTACATATTTTGCGATGCCATGGTAGCCAACAACTTATCGGACCCCGTACGCATCGTTCTAAGCTTATACATGTTGAAAATCCGGAACCCCATACCCACCCGTTTGGAACTGTACAGAATAGCTCCGGGTGAATCCAGCTTTATCAGCACCATAACTACTAGTAGCAAAGGTGATGCCATGATTAATAACAGCAGGGAAAGACCAATGTCAAATACCCTCTTCCCAACAGGCATACGTACCTTTTTCGATTTGTGGGTAAGCGTTACATTCTGTTGGTACGTCTTTTTATGAACAAGATAATTCAGGCGAATCTGGAACGTCGACTCTAAATAGTTGAAGGGAAAGGCGTCAATAACGTAACCGTGATAGGGATCCGCGGTCAAGTTAACGGTCTCGCGATCCGTTAAGAGTATAATCGGAATTTTAGTCCAGTTACGTCTTGCTTTTAATGTACTGAGAAAGCCCTGCGTATCTAACGTATCACTATATACGATCAGATCAATAAATTCATTATCGTCTAAACAGCATACCGCAGTTTGATTATCAACTACAGCAATAACCTCTACCTGAGGATGAAATGACTGACTAAACGCCTTGGTTCGTTTATCATCATCGTCAATATACAGCACCCGAAAAAGTTGACTGTTTCCCCTTACAGCTTGCATAATGAACAGAAGAGCGTTTCTTCATTTAAAAAGTTAGCCGGGGTGGTTGTGCTCCAACCGCCTTAGGACAGTATTAATCTTAGTTTTTACTTCCAGCGGATTAAAAGGCTTAATGATATAGTCGTCCGCTCCCATATTTAAGCAGGCTATTCGTGTTTCACTACTAGTAAGAGACGATAAGATAATAATAGGCACTCTTTTAAAAACTGGACTGGCTCTCAGCATGGTTATCAAGCCTTTTCCATCCATATGAGGCATTTGGATGTCTGATAATATTATGTCAACCGGATTACCTGCCTCTAACCAGGATATACCCTCAATACCATTTTCTTTTGTTGTTACGTCAAAATCGTGTTTGAGTGTCTGACGTAGAACTTTACGAATGAACGAGTCATCTTCTACCACTAACAGATGATAAATCTTATTCATATTATATAGGTGAGTAAACTATTTGTTACAAAAATAGTTATTTACTCTTCCTATTTAATAGGTTTATTAATAAAAATCTAGTTTTATAAACTAAACGGTCATTTTGCGACAAAAAAATACAATTAGTTATAGGCAGAAAAGCCTGCCAGAGAAATTTAAAACCTCTGACTGTCAAAGAATTATCAGAAAAATGGCCGATTCTGGAATGGTTGAGGCCTACACGAACACAGCCTGGTATTGAACAACATTCGTCTGGGTGATTCCTAATGGCTATCAAACTAATTATTTCTCAAAAAAACTGATAGTCAACTAGATAAACCTTCCGGATCTGCTCTCAATTTTTTACTCTGAAATGGCCTGACAAATCGGAACACGGCAAGTGCTTAACTTTGTAAAGTGGCGAAAGAACTAAGAACAACCAACCGGCTACACACCGAAAGTATGACCAGGCACGCGCGGACGGCCTTATTCAAAACAGAAGCCTTGCGTAGGCTAACCAATGGACGTAATGTACCTCAAACCACTCAGACATTGGGTGTTGGCGAGACCTTATTGTATGGATAGCGTAGCCAACAGGAGTCGATAGAGGGCTTGACAAAGGGGAACAGAAAAGCGGCTAATCCATTACACCAAAAAAGAGCGATTAACATTTGTCTTAAACTGAAACAGGATGTCATTCTTCAATCAAATTTGACAGCTATGCAAGAGCACATTCGCCACTGGGCCCTTTTTAGTTGTTAAATTCAAGAAACATCATGCTATGGGCGGGCAGGGCAACGGCCCCCTTTTTTACTTTTTTACCATCAATAGCTGGAATAGTATCATCAGCTGTCATTGCCAGTTCCTTATCATTCAGCTTTACTTTTTTGGTGATCAACTCGTCAGCGGTGAGCAGATACTGTGTGGCCTCATCCGGTATGGTTACAGCGGTGGCTTTTTCATTGGTGTTTATGATCAGGACGCTTTTTGCGGCTAGCCGTTTTTTTGAACTATGAACAAACACATCAACCCCGGACTCTAAACGTCCTCCTTCATAAACCTGACTTCCCATCAGTTTATTCCAGAGTAAAGCCGCCCAGTAGTTTGGTCGTGGGTTATGGGTATCATCATCCAGTAACGCATATTCGCTTTGTGCCAGGGTGTTGTGCATCACGACCTGCACCCCTTTTTTAGCCAGACGACCCAGTTGTTCCAGATAGCGGAAACTGTCAATATATGTAGCTGCCCAGGGGTTGCCTCCACAACCACTTTCGGCCGTTTCGGTGAGCCAGATCGGAGCTCCTGGATTGTATTTATCTCTTGCCTGCTGGTAAAATTCGAGTCCTTTTTCGGTTTTACTCAGCCATTCGGCCGACAGGGCGTCTTCCGGTTTCTGACCACCACGACAGCGTTGTGATACCGTGCCATAATAGTGATACGTAAACACGTCAAACGTGGGTTTTGGTGAGGGTGACAACAGCGCATCGACCGAAAGGTCCAGGCCGGATGGAAGGATGCCTTCGCCCGTAGAACCCGGACCCAGGATAGTCATGTTGGGCGCAGCCGTAGCGACAAATGACTTAAAGAGCGCAAATTCCTGGGCGAAGTTGACGCCGTTGTAGCCCTTGGGCGCATCGCCGTGAGAGGCATGGGAGGGCTCATTGAAAAATTCGCCCGCACTGATTTCGCCACCTACTGCTTTGGTATAATCCAAAATGGCCTGTACCTGCTTAGGTTGCCATGTGCCCTTTTCATCCCGCATGCCGTCGCTTATGGGAAACGACGTTACTAATTTACCATCTACGGCCTGGCAAAAATCGACCACGCCCTTCCATTGCTGCCGGGTGAGTATGTTTTTGAAACCACTCGGCGGACTGGCCAATTTCGGCTCATCGTTGTTTTGGAAATAGACTCCGTTTGCCCAGGTACCACTCACCCGTACATACGTAGGACCCAGGGCTGAGGCCAGGTTGCGCAGTTTTTTTTCATATAGATTAATCGGCTTGATCCCCCATTTTAAAGCGGCAATACCCGTTTTGTTGGTATTTTTCCGTACTGAATCGATCAACCGATACGGTATCCAGAAGTCACCACCAATCACCTCACACATTTCAACGTTGACGGATTGATAGCGCTCACTAACGTTGCCAATGAACTTCATCTCCTTCAGGTTGATGGTATTCTGTTTCGGCCCGGCGGCTTTCTCAGTTACTCCATTTTGAGCATAACTCATCAGGCTAACCGATGATAACAAATAAACAAATGCGAATGCCTTCACAAAATTTAAGGGGGTTAAGGGTTTCAGTAGAAAAATAGGTTGATGTCAAACACCGCAACGTTGTCAAACACAGGTCTGCCCGCCATCCACAACCAGTTCTGTCCCCGTCATAAAGGAAGAATCGTCACTGGCCAGGAACAAAACGGTCGTGGCGATTTCAATCGCTTCGCCCGCCCTTCCCATTGGATTGTTTGACAGCATTGCCTTTTGCCCCTGCTCACTGTCAAGGTAAGGTGACGTTAGTTCCGTGCGTGTAAATCCAGGATGTATGGAATTTACCCTCAGTTTTGCCTTAGCGTATTCCCTCGCAGCGGCTTTGGTTAATAATCTTGAACCACCTTTGGAAGCAGTATAACCCGGATGTGCTTCTGTGGCAATAAATCCTGCCGTGGATGACATATTAATAATAGACCCGCCCCCATTTTTTGTCATAGTGGCGGCAACAGCCCGAATGCCCAAAAACTGACTGGTTAAGTCTACATCCACTACCTTTTTAAAATCCGTCAACGGAATATCTTCCCAGGCAGCCGAACGAATCGTGATACCGGCATTATTAAAGAGGATACTTATTTTTCCAAAAGTGTCGACTGTTGCTTCAACAACCGTTTTCCAGTCTTCTTCTGCCGAAACATCGTGTTTAAGCGGTAAAACCGTTCCACCCAATGCGGTAATCTCATCGGCAACAGTTTTCAATTTTGGTTCGTTGATGTCTGTTAACACAACCGTTGCCCCTTCGGCGGCAAATAAGTTAGCGGTTGCCGCGCCAATTCCGCTGGCACCACCGGTAATGATGGCTACTTTATTTTTTAATCGATTCATAACCAGTAGGTCTATCTGCCCGTTTTGTCCCTGAATTTCATTTATTCAGCCGCCTTTTCAATGCGGACAATGCCGCCCAAGCCGGCTTTTTGATTCCGTTCGGCTTCCACCAACACCACCAGCTTGTAGGGTTTGTTCATCCCTTTAAACGCCACGGTCATATCGCTGCTGGCGGAGGTTTCTTTGGTCGCCAGCAACCGGTTGTCCAGCCAGATTTCGGCTTTCCCAACAATCTGCTTTAGCGTCAATGTATAGTTGGTTTCGGTGGGCGAATCCGCCAGGGTGAAACGGGTGCTGAACAGGCTGAATCGACCATCGGCAAACGTAAGTAACTGGCCCGCTTTGGTGGGGAACCAGGAATTCATGTCATTCTCCGCCAGTTCCTGCGCTGGGTTCGGCCGGGTATCCGTAAACCCACTCATCCGCCAATCGGTGAGCTGAAGGCTTGGTCGGATAACGGGCACCGACGGCACGGGCGCAGTTTTGTTGACCGGAATGCGCAGCGTAAACGACTTAAGGCCCGCCGAACTGGCTATGACTTCGATGGGGATTGAATCGCCGGTGGACTGAACGATGAGTTGCGCTAACCCATTAAACAGGCTTCGTTTATCGCCTTTCTCCGGTTCATGTGAATTGGGGTCGCCGTTTCCCAGCCCGATGATTTCCCCCCCTCCCCGAATCGAAAAGGTGATCGGATTATGGGCAGTCGGTACGGCCCGGCCCCGTTTATCCAGGGCTTGCACGGTAATGGGCATGGCATCCTGGCCGTCACCCCCCAGGCTTGGCCGGTCAGGTAGCAATTGCAGTTTTAGGGGCTCATCCGTGGTTTCTACGCTCGTTCGGATCCGTTCTTTTCCCTGCGAATACCCAACGGCCTCCAGTTTGCCGGGGGCAAACGGCACCAACCACGTATTCATCTCGTACTGATCGACGCGTTGTCCCGACACGAGTTCGCCGTTCAGGACCAGTTTCAGACTATCGACATTACTCATGACCATCACCTTGATCGGCTTGCCAATCGTGTCTGCTGGCCAGTTCCAGTGGGGTACCATGTTCAGGACCGGTTTATCCTTAACCCACTGGGCCTGATGGATATAGAAGGCGGTTTTCGGAAAACCACACAGGTCCATAGCCCCAAAAAATGAACTGACCGATGGCCAGGTAAAGGGAGTCGGCTCACCACGGTAATCGAATCCAGTCCACACGAAGGCACCGGCCAGGTAAGGCCGCTCGGCAACGGCTTTCCAGGCATTCCGGTGGGTGGCTCCCCACAGCGATCGTTCGGTATCGTAAGCGTTCATGATGTTCTTCCCTTTATCCGTCACGTATTCCCCGCGCACCTGATACGCCGACGCGTCTTCTGAACTGGTCAGTTTCATACCTGGGTTTTCCTTGTGGAAGCGGTCGTACGCGTTTATCTGGTAATTGAAGCCGACCACATCCACCGCTTTGGAAACATTCAGCGGGGTAAACAACCCGGCGTTCATGGCGGCCGTCACGGGCCGGGTTGTATCCAGTTCTTTAACGGCCGCGCTCATTCGGCGCACCATCTCGTACCCCTGCTCGGTTCCCTGCATCGGCTCTTCATTGAACACCGACCACAGGATGATGCTGGGATGACTGCGGTCCCGGCGCACCATCCATTGCAGTTGCCGGATGTTTTCCGGACTGATGTTGAACGTGCGATTTTCATCCATCACCAGTATGCCCATCCGGTCACAATCGTCCAGGAACTCCGCCGAAGGTGGATGATGCGTACACCGGTACGCATTCACGCCCATCTCCTTTAGCTTTCGCAGCCGGAATTTCCACAGGGCGTCCGGGACGGCGACGCCGACACCGGCGTGATCCTGGTGGTTACACACACCTTGTAACTTTACGTGGGTTTCGTTGAGGTAGAACCCCGAATCGGCGTCGAACCGGATGGTGCGAAAGCCACAGGTTGTCGATAGAGAATCAACCAGGCTCGTGCCCTGGGTTACTGTTGTTTCGACCCGGTACAGGTAAGGCTTATCAATTGACCAGAGTGTGGGGTTGGCAACGGGCAGGGTCAATTGAGCGATTCCCTGCCCCAGCGTAGCCACGCCAAGCTGGGTTTTCGCCGTAGCGACCGTCTTGCCCGTGGCATCCAGCAGACGAACGGCTACGGTAGCCTCGAGCGGCTCCGCACCGGTGTTGGCTAGGGTTACGTCCACGGGAACCGTCCACCCGGCGGCCCCCTTAACCGGATGGGCGTAGACACCGTCGGTTATCACGTGCAGCGGAGCACGTTTGACCAGCCAGGTATGCCGGTAAATACCGGCCCCCTCGTACCACCAGCCTTCCTGGGCGTCGGCATCGACCCGAACCACGACGGTATTCACCTCCTCACCGTACTTGGCCAGGGCCGTGATATCCAGATAAGACGAGGTGTACCCGCTCCAGTTGCGGTGAATCAGGATGCCGTTCAACCAGATGGTGGCGTGCGTGGCGATGCCGTCGAACTGCAACTCCAGGTATTTTCCCCGATCCGAAGCATCTACTGTAAACTGACGACGGTACCAGCCAATGCCGCGTTTGCGGTACGACTGGGACACGTTTTCATTCGGGTCGAAGGGACTTTCCACGGCCCAGTCGTGCGGCAGGGTAACCGTTGCCCAGTCTTTGTCACCATAATTGGGCGCAGCCGCTCCCAAAGCCCCGGCGGCTTTAGCGTTTGCATAGGTCTGCGCATGGCCTTTCACCGCCGGGAACGGAATGTCGCCTTTAAAAAAGCGCCAGCCTTTATCCAGGGAAAGCTTTTCCCGCAGTGGGGGGTGGGCAGCCGGGGACTGCGCGCTGACAAACGGGCTAATCCAGCCCAACAGGAGTACCAGATACCAGGTAGGGTTCATCGCCAAGGCAACTAAAAGACGGGTTAACTAGTATTTAAACGCAGGGGCCGTTTTTGCCACTAATCAGGGCGGCACGGTACCTTACATGTTTAGTTTTTCGACGTTTTTAAAGCTAATGGCAATGGCCTCCAGCGGGGTGCCGCTCGTCACTGCATCCTGTTCCACAAAATAATGCTCGATGCCAGCCAGCTTGCGGGCGTCCAGAATACGCTGGAAATCAATCGAGCCAGTGCCGACTTCGGCAAACTCCCGCTTCTCGGTCTTCGCCATGTCTTTCATGTGTACCAGCGGAAAACGACCCGGATTCTTTTTAAACAGTTCCAGGGGATCTACCCCCGCGTGCGTGGCCCAGTACAAATCCAACTCCATTTTCACCAGTTTAGGGTCGGTTTGTGTCAGCAGTAAATCATACGGTAACTGACCGTCGAGGGGCTGAAACTCGAAGTCGTGGTTGTGGTAGCCGAACTGGATACCCGCTTTTTTGCACACTTCCCCCGACTGGTTGAACAACTCCCCCAGCTTCTTGTAATCGTCGATAGTTTTGCGATCCTGCGGGAACAAAAAGGCGCACATCATAAACTTCTGACCAGCCTCGGCCGCGTGGTCAACGACCTGGTTCCAGTCTTTTTTCAAGTTGTTGGGCATGTAGTGACCACTGGGCGTCGATAGACCCAGGCCACTCAGCAACGACTTAAATTCAGCGGGCGTTTTGCCGAAGAATTTACCGTTTCCATACCCGAAGGTCTCGACTTCCTTGTAGCCAATCTCGGCGGCTTTTTTCAGCGTTCCTTCGGGGTCTTTGCTCAGCTCGCTGCGGAGCGTAAAGAGTTGAAGCCCCACGTTCTTCATGGGCTTAGCCAGGGCATCGACCTTGCTCAGGAGCGGTAAAGAAAGTGCCAGCGCACTGGTACGCAGGAATTCGTTGCGGGATACTTTTTTGGAAAACAACATAGTTTTTGGTTTGATTAAGGTTGAAACTGAATTCGGCTAATGTGCATCAGGGGCTGGTCGGCTTTGGCTTCGGTATTACGGCCGACGATGTAGAGCGTGTGCAAACCCGTGGTCGGCTGGGGGGGTATTTTAGTGGTCGTGTACCGGGTCGTTTTCGCTCCCTCAACGGGTGGGGAGGTACCGGCGAGCGGTCCGTCCGGCGAATCCAGATGCAGCTCGACCGTTCCACCCGGCGCACCGGGATCGACTACCAACGCAAGATTAACTGTTTTGATCCCGTTCAGGTCAACGCCCTTCATGGCCAGGTACGCGCCATCGCCCGTCAGTAGCGCCCGGTTGGTCTGGCCAGCGGTGAACGTCACCTGCTTCGTGGCATCAAACTGAGTAGGTACCGGCTGGATAATGGGATTCCGTAAAACAATTACCCGTTCGGTCTCCAACCCGGCTGCGCCCTTTATGCCTCGGTCGCGGTAAGCAGCCCGAATCACGTAGCCGCCTTTGCCGTTTTCGCTGCTCGGTACTTTTGGCGATAGCTCCCCCGATAAGGGCAGTTTGGCTACCTGTGCCTCGGGTGCTTTCTCACCGGTGAAACTGAGGATGTACTTCACCATTTCAGCCGCGTTGCCTTCCGACAGCGTGGGGTGCGCACTCATGGAGTGATCCCCCCAGACGCCGTTCCCGCCTTTGATAACCTTCTGAGCCAGCAGCGCAACCGCCCCGTCCTGGCTTTTGTACTTCTGGGCAATTTCGGTAAAGCCCGGTCCGAGCGAACGCTTGTCGATCTGGTGACAGGCCATGCAGTCGCTGGCTTTGATCAGACGCTGCGCCGTGGCAAACTGCGCCGACGCGTCCGCATCGCGATGACTTTGCGCCACCTCGATAGGATCATAGCCTTCGGGCAGGTAATCGGCGGTGATGGCTACCTGCCCAGGGGCAATCTTACCGGACGCCACACTACCGTCTTCCTTATCGGAAACCGATGCGGTATAGGTCAGGGGTTTATCGGCGAAGAAAAAGGACTGATTGCCTTTGGTGATCGCCAAATCGACAACGGGCGGCTCGTTGCCCACCCGAATGTCCACCGACTGGCTGTTGGTGGCTCCTTTGGGGTCCGTAACGGTGAGCGTGGCCCGGTACGTACCAGCCTGCGTGAAGGTAATGTCGGGATTGGCCTGCGTGAAGGTGCGGGCCGGTACTCCTTTGGCGGTAGCACCTACGCGCCGAACCACCCAGGCGTACTTGAGGACATCCTTGTCATAATCCACCGTACCCGTCGATACCAGTTGCGTTTTGAAAGGCAGCGCGCCCGCCAATTTGCTGGCCGATGCCTGCACGATGGGCTTGCGATTGCCCGCGTTGTACTCAAACCGGACAATCCGCGCATTGTCATTCCCCCGGAACCAGGCACTGCCGTATTCGAGCAGGTACAGATCGCCGTTGGGCGCAAATTTCAAATCAATCGCGCTGCCCACGGTTTCGTTGGGCAGAAAACGCTCCATCGACTGGTAGTTGCCCTGCTCGTCCATCGAGACGACCATAATCCAGCCACGCATGAAGTCGGTGATAAACCACTTGCCTTCGTAATAGGCGGGATAGGCTCTTTTAGCTCCTGCAAAATCGGCTTGCCGAAAAACCGGTCCACCCGTAGCGCTACGCCCTGAACTACCCAGCAGCGGAAACTCGCTGGATAATCCATACGGGTACCAGATAAAGGCTTTCTGAGCCGGGGGTAGCTCGTTGAGGCCCGTATTATACGGCGAGTTGTTGATGGGTTTGGCCGGGTCGATCAGAAACCGGGATTTGTTGGTGGCGAAATCAACCGACCCGTAGGGCTGGTTGTCGGCAATGACCAATGGCCAGCCGAAGTTGCCCGCTTTTCGGGCCTGGTTAAATTCATCGAAGCCCCGCGGACCCCAGCCCGTCGAATCGACGCTGGCATCGGGACCTACCTCACCCCAGTAGAGATAATTCGTTTTTGAGTCGATGGATAGCCGCCAGGGGTTACGGTGGCCCATGGTGTAGATTTCGGGGCGGGTCTTTGGCGTGCCTTTGGCGAACAGGTTTCCTTCCGGAATGGTGTACATGCCGTCGGCTTCGGGGTGGATACGGATAATTTTCCCCCGCAGATCGTTGGTGTTGCCCGACGATTTCTGGGCGTCCCAGGGATAGCGGTCGGGACGCTCGTCGATGGGGCCGTAGGCCGTAGCGCGGGGCGAGGTATTGTCGCCGGTCGAGAGATACAGATTACCCGCCTTATCCCAGGTCATTCCCCCACCCGTATGGCAGCACTGCTCGCGCTGGGTCCCAACTTCGAGAATGACTTTTTTCGACGCGTCAACCAGCTTGTCACCGGTCAGTTCATAGCGGGCAACGATGTTTTTGGACTCCGTCCCCTCGGGTGAATAGTAGAGGTAGAGCCAATGGTTTTTGGTAAAGTCAGGGTCGACGGTAATACCCAGCAGGCCATCTTCGGCTTCCGTTTTTTTGCCTTCCTTTGAAGTGTATTTCGTGCTTACCGGAATGCTGCCCACCTCGGTGACCGCCCGGCTATCGGGGTTCATGAGTTTGATGAGCCCTTTGCGCTCGACCCACAGGATGCGTCCATCGGGCAGAAAGGCCATTTCCATCGGCTCGTTAAGTTTTTCGGCCAGCACCACTTTCGTAAAGCGGTTCGCTTCCGGCGGGGTTGGATCCGGTTGCCGCGAAGCAATAAGCCCCAGGCTCAGCAGAAGACCTACGGGTCCGGCAACGATCAGTCGTCGGACGGGGCGCAACAGATTAAGAGTACGCATTGAGTGAAACGATTAATGTGCTGGTAAACACGTGAATTGATTTAGGTCTAAACAGGGAGTCCTTCTTAAATCGGCAGTCGGCATCGAACGAAACTGCCCGGAACTACTGCCCCTAAATGTCGAAGGCGATAAACGATCCTCCAAAAGCCAGAAACAATACGCCCCAATTTTTCATAGATGTGTATGGGTCAGGGCTTGCGAAGCGCCTTCATTTTCTGTTGAATGAAATTAGTAGCGTATCGGGGGTTGAGCCGATACAGCCAGTCCAGGACTTTGGCATCGGAGCCTACCACCAGCCGGAACCGATTACGTTCAATAGCCGCCAGGATTTGCGCAGCCGCTTTTTGGGCCGACAGCGGCTTAATTTTTGATGAACCCCCACTTGCTTTCGGTTTGCCCAGCCCGGAGTTCTCGGTAATATTGGTGGCAATGGCGCCGGGAAATACAACGGTCACGCCTACGTTGGTCTCCTTAAGTTCTGCGTACAACCCTTCGGTAAAGATTTTCACCGCTGCTTTGGCGGCTCCATAGATGGTTTGACCCGGTACGGCCGCAAAGCCCCCCATACTCGAAATGTTGGTAATGTGGGCTTCCGGACGTGTCAAAAACAGGGGCAGAAACGCTTTGGTCAGGTAGAGCGTACCATAAAAATTGACCGAAAATACTCGGTTGATGTCTTCGATGGATAGGCCATTAATGGGAATAAACGGCTGAATAATACCAGCATTGTTGATGATTCCATCCACGGCACCGAAGTGGTTCGTCACTAAATCCGGTAAGCGATTTACCGCTTCCAGACTGGTAATATCCAGGTCAAAGGCTTTGAACCGATCTTCACCCACCCCAGCTACCCGCCCAGTTTCTGCGAGGGAGCTGGGGTTGATGTCAACACCGGCTACATTGGCTCCTTTTTTTAACAGTTGCAGGGTTAACTCACGGCCAATGCCGCTACCGGCACCAGTTACCACAAACGTTTTTGATGGCAGTTGCATGATCTTTTTAGACTAAAACTGAACTTCAGTTAACCATAAGTAATGTGGGCAGGCTATCCAATGCACGCCGGTAGCCGCCCTATCTTGCCTGAGGAGGGTGTAAACGAACCCTCCTCAGGTTTTCCAACGCAACAGGCTAACCCGTACAATACACGGGTAATCCTTATTACTTGACGCGTAGGGCTGTGGCGTCAAACATACTCATCAAGGAGCCTTTCAAATGATCATCATCTACTTTAGTCAGCTCGATGGGGATCTCGCCAGCCTGGGCCGTCTCGAAGTAAAGCGTCAATTTTTTACCGGGTTCTTCCTCAACTTTAGTAATCGGCATCGCTTCCGGTCGTTTACCGGTCGGGTCTTTTAGTTCACCGGTCAGTTTACCGTCTTTTCGAACCAGGTCCGTAACAAATTTAGTGTCGCCATCGGGCGTACCCGTTACGGTAACTTCCCACTTTCCGGCGAAGAAATCGGTTGGTGCTGTAGTTTGGGAAAAGCCTTTGACGCAAATACCCAGGAGAAAGATGAACAGGAATAGGCTTGCTTTTTTCATTTTGATACTTGTTTAAACGTGAAACTTGAGTGAAACAAACAACTGAACGTTAGTTAGTTGTGCATACTACTCTTTATTCTGTAAATATTACGGTATAAAGGTAAGACAAATTTTCTATTATGTAAATTTTACAGAATAAATTTTATCTTTGACCTATGGATTCATTAGAAGAAATCGACGACTTCGTTCAGAATGGTCATCAGGAGTACCTGCCTCACATCAGCCTCGATTCGGTCATTTTTGGCTACCACGATCAGCACCTGAAGATTTTACTCCTTAAGTGGAAAGGCATGAATGGCTGGGGACTGCCGGGAGGTTTTGTTCGGCGGAGGGAGCCGTTGAGTCAGGCTGCTAATCGCATTTTGGAGGAACGAACGGGTTTAGACCGTGTATTTCTTCAGCAGTTCCACATTTTTGGTGATTCTCCCTACCGGCTTCAGGAGCAAAAACCCCAGGAGTTTACCGAGAAATACGGGCATGTAGTTGCCGATAGCTGGTTGTTTGAAAGGACCCTGTCCATTGGCTACTTTGCCCTGGTCGATTATTCGAAGGTGAACGTCAAGACGGACTTTTTCACCGACGATTATCAGTGGTGGGACGTATTGGAAATTCCTCCCCTTTTGTTCGATCACAATGAGGTAGTGGAAAAAGCCTTAGTCACCCTTCGGCTCCAGATCTATCACCAACCAATCGGCTACAACCTGCTCCCGGACAAATTCACGCTGCCCGAAATTCACTCACTCTACGAGACGATTTTGGGCAAAGATCTCGATATACGAAATTTCGCTAAAAAGCTGGTGAGTTTGGGTATCCTCAAAAAGCTGGACGAACGGCGGTCGATTGGTCCACATCGGTCGCCTTATCTGTATCAATTTCAGAAAGAAGTTTATGAGCAAGCCTTAGAGCAGGGCATCGTGCACACCTACTGATGGCGACCGGCCTCACAAGGTACTATGCGGGGTGAACAACCAGTCCAGAGTTAGTCCACCGACTGGCGGTGCGTTTATTAATTATTCCCCGTCCGTATGCTACTGGAATTAGTAGTCACTAAACCAGTATGAGTACATAGTACTACCAGAATTATGACGAAAAATATAGCCATGCGCTTGTTTGAATCATAGAAATAGGACCGGCCCCATCAGATGCATCAACGTAAGCGAAAACCCAAACTTCGCTGGTACCCTTATAAAAAAGTGAGGTACGGAAATGTACAATATGAGGGCGCATTTCGCTGATTTTAATATCTGTCCAACTCTATCAGTAGCATACGGGCAGGGATTAACGCAGCACTTTTCTTACTGATTGATAATCCAACCTGCCGCTGATAGAACCGGAGCATAATTCACTAAAAAGCCCATCCTTGCTAAGGAATGGGCTTTTTAGTGAATTATGCTCCGGTTCTACAGGTATATCAGATTATTCGGCTTTGAGCACTTTCACAACACGGCTCTGGGTCGGGGTGCTCACCTGGAGCAGCAGTATTCCCCCCTGTTGATGCGTTAAGCTTAGGCTCTGCCGCTCAATCATACCAGCCTGCTCCACTCGCTGTTCGCCCACCAGTTTACCGCTGGCAGAAGTCAGCGTCAATCGCAGGGGCTGTCCTTCCGCTCCCCGTATTTCCACGTTCAGCTCATTACCCAACACCGGGTTGCCCAGCACCGTTACCCGCAGTGGTATTTCAGCCGTTACTCCTACCCGCGTCCGGTTCTCATTACAGGCCACCAGCCAGTTATAAGCAAATCCGCTACCCGTTCCGCTCTGCACCGCGCTCAGCGTGATGGTTGGATTGTCGGTATAGAGTCTCAGTGTGTAGGGACCGGGGCTGGTAGTTGGCAGCATCTCGTTAACCACCGAAAAACTAACGGGGCTACCATTGTCACCCGCGTACCGGGGATTGAACGTCAGCCGACGTTCTCCAGCCGAAACCATCATACAACTCACTGTCGTGACGCCTGTAATGCTGAACGTACCCGATGGCGGATTGGGCGGGGGCGTTGGGCTGCCGGTACACATACCCAGCCAGTTGTAGGCAAATGTGCTGGCCGTTCCACTCTGCACCGCGCTCAGCGTGATGGTTGAATTGTCGGTATAGAGTCTCAATGTGTAGGGGCCGGGGCTGGTAGTTGGCAGCATCTCGTTAACCACCGAAAAACTAACGGGGCCACCATTGTCACCCGCGTACCGGGGATTGAACGTCAGCCGACGCTCTCCGGCCGAGAGGGTTGTGCAGCTCACCGTTGTTACGCCGGTGATACTGAACGTACCCGTTTGCGTAGGTGCCGGATTTACCGTAATGGCAAAGCTCGTACTAGCCTGTCCCGTACCGTTAGTGCCCGTAATGGTTAACGTTGATGTACCCGACGTGGTGGGCGTACCACTGATAAGGCGCGAGTCGGTATTGAAAGTTAAGCCATCCGGCAGACCGCTTGCCGAGTAGGCAATAGGCTGAGTACCCGTAAAGGCATTGACCGTGTAGGTAAACGCTTGTCCCACGGTGGCCGTCTGGTTGTTGTTGGCGGTGGCAACCGGTGCCGTAGGCTGAACAGGGGCCGGATTCACCGTGATGGCAAAGCTCGTCATTGCCTGCCCCGCGCTGTTAGTACCCGTTACGGTTAGCGTTGAGGTGCCCGACGTAATGGGTGTACCGCTGATAAGGCGTGAGTCGGTATTGAAGGTTAAGCCCTGCGGAAGACCGCTTGCCATGTACGTAATCGGCGTAGTACCCGTGAAGGCGTTGACCATGTACGAGAAAGCGGTTCCCACGGTAGCCGTCTGGTTAGTATTGGCGGTAGCAACCGGTGCTGTAACCGTAACGGGCGTGATGGTGAAATTCGCGTTCGAGATGTCGAAGAAGATATTACCGACAGCCTCCACCCGCAGCCGAGCCGTTGGCGTATTGACATCATTCGGTATCGTAACCACCTCCGACCCATCGTTGGGCGTGCTGGCGAGCAGCGTGGTCGGAAAGGTCCCGCCCCCGTCGGTCGATAGTTTGATGGCTACGTTGGCGCAACTGATGGGGGCTTGATTAGTACCCACTACGTTCCAGGTAACCGTTTGCTGCGAGTTACCCGCCACCCTCGTTGGGTTATCGAACGAGGTTAGCCGGAAGGCCCCCGACGTATTCACCACCGTTACGCTCGTTCCGGCGTCGGCAACTCCGCCCCGGCGGTCGCGCACCGATACCCGAAACTCCATGGTGCGGGCAATGGTTGGCAGGCGTTCGCCAATGATGCAGGTTTGGCCCGTTGGGCAGGTAGCACCGAGCGCGCTGGTACCGGTGTAAAAAAGACCCGGCTGATTTTCGCCCGGCGTTTCGTTGTTTTGCGTCTGCACAATGTACTGTATACTGGGAAACGTACGTGCCGAACTACCCCTCGGCGAATAGGCCCGCAGGATGGGGCGCGCTACGCCATCATCATCCTTATCATAAACGCCCGAAGGAGTGCCGCCAAAACCCGTAGCCCCATTGGCCGGGGCCTTGTCAAACTCTTCCCAAGAGTACAGAAAAAGATTTTCATCGCCGGCATCAGCATCGGTCGCGGTCGCGGTCAGCGTAAAGGGCGTCAGACGGGGGATGACGTAGGAGCTACCCGCCGAAATGGTTGGAATGGTATTCGTTCCGCTTGCAGTACCGCAACCAGCAACGTTTACACCATTAAAACTTGTAGAGGTCAGATACTCGGTTGCCTTCGTAATACTGGATATGTGAAAAGAAGGTATGCCAAAATCGGTGTACTGCTGTAGGTTGCGCCCCGTGTTGCAGATGCCAACATAACTCATAATGGTTGCACCGGATGCTACCTCGTAAGCTTCTTCGGCTGACCGAGTTGTACAGGCTCCGTTTTGATCGATTACGTTGTACGTATGGTCCATACCAAACTGATGTCCCAGTTCGTGGGCAAAATAATCGACAGTGAACGGATCGCCGGTATCGGTACCGCGTGCGCTGTAGCCCTGCGCTTTGAAGCCGGCAGCACAAAGTGAAGGAGACGTGGCTACCCCACCACCACCCGTCCCAAACAGATGCCCAACGTCATAAGCGCCGTTAGTTACCCTGTTATCGAGCGTGGTCTGGTTGATAGCTAATTGATTGTTCGGTGCTTTTGCGTTGTCCGTATTATCATACGGATCAGTATTCGGGTTATCAAAAATTATGTTTCTTGTTTCATCGCTGATATTGGGGTTCACGAGCTGAAAACGAGAACCCAACTCGCGCTGATAGATGCCGTTTATACGGTTAACAGCGGTTTGAATAACACCAAGTGCTCCCTGGCGTATTTGTATCGGGGTCTGGGTTGGATTTGTCGCATCTACACCGGCGGCATTTCTGGCCCACTCGCCGGTGGTGGCAATGGCAATTCTAAACGTACGTACGTTTGCTCCGTAGCTAATCTGACTCGTACCGGCAGCCGTACGCAGCCCCTTGCTACCTACTTTCAGGCCGGGTAACCCCAGCTTGTCGGTGGTGCCGATGGTGCCGCAGTGGTGATCGCCAATTGGACTGTTAACTGCCCCTGCCTTCCTGGCATCGCGGGCGTAGTAGGATCGGTAAACGGTACCGCCCGATTCGGCAGTAGCTTTGGCGAAGAAAACGGCATCGTTATCGACTCCCCAAATCAGGGCTTCAAAACCCAGAATTGACAGGCTCGCCCGGATGATATAGTCCTTATGAACAGTGCCTTCGCCCTCGTAGGCTTTGAAGGTTGGGTTGGCAGCCGCCAGCTCGGGCGACAGCACCTGCGTTTCGCGCAGGGCAAAGCGTTCCGTCGTGCCATCGGGCAGCGGAATGGCAATTGTAGCGGCTGGTTTGCCGCGCTCATCCTCCTTAGCGGTATTGACCAGTGCGTTTCTCAGTCCGGCTTCGTCAATTTTAAACAGTTTCGCATTGGGAATGGCGCGGACACTTGCCGCCAGGCGGCCCTGGGCACCCAATATCGGCTCGAAAAAGGATGCCTGTCCCTGTGCGAAGGCAGCACCTGCACCAGCCAGCAGGCAGATGAGCAGGGTAATCAAACCCCAGCGACGGCTTCTCAGGTCGCGGAAGTAACGGGTAGAGTTGAGCATATAATTGTATGGTTTATTGGTTAATGATTCGGAAATAAATAAGTTGAAGCATCTTACCGTGAGTGGTCATTATAGGGTTGCTTCGTGATTGCCTGCCAGCAGGAACGTATGTGTGTCGACTTCTCCTATCCTGCCAATTTCGCTGCTGTAGATTTCGTACACCCGCGCTTTGTAACGGGCCAGTAACATCTCGAAGGGCTGCATTGGGGTGAGTGAATCGGATTCAATAGCTGGCGCAAGGCCGGGTTCCTGCGTTAGGTTCATAGTTGACGAGTGGCATAAGCAGATGTATTATCATCTGTGTTTTTCGCCTGCAAAGAACTCACCGCATCAGAGCAAAAAAAATACCTCGTACGAGGTATTTTTAGGGATTTCGGCTACTTTATGTTTCCTTTACGGCAAGTTTATGCCTTTCGGTTGCCGACCATCAGGTTAGTGACTCCAGAAAATCGTAGAATTCCTTTTTGGTAGTGAAGGGCAATTTCTGGCTGATGTTCTTGCGGTGGGTCTGCACCGTGAAATAACTCAGGCATAGTTCATCCGCTATTTGCTCGGTGGTCATATCCTGCTTCACCCGTTTCAAGATCTCAATTTCACGTTTGGTCAGCCCGTAGCTGACCCGGACTGCATCGTCGATGTGGGGCAGGGATGGGTTGTCGGTTTCTACTACCCGCTCCCCCGCCATCACCTGCCGTAGCAGCGTTAGCAGGCGGTCGGCGGCTACGGTTTTGGCAATGTAACCGTCCACCATCAATTCATCGAACCGGGCAATTTCCCGCTTCTCAGCGTACATACTAATCACAACAATTTTGGTCGGACCTGGTAGCTGCTTTACCTGTTCAACCACCGTTAGTCCGTCCATATAGGGCATATTGAAATCCACCAGTATCAAATCAGGCACTTGCCGGGAACAGGCCTCCAAAGCCAGTCGGCTGTCATAAACCTGCTCCACAACCGTAAAATCGGGTGATTCGCGCAGGACTAAGCTAAGGCCATCGTTAAAAAGACGGTGGTCGTCAATGAGAATCGTTCGGGTAGGAGGCATCGGTAAGGCGTGTTTTAAGCAGTATGGTCGTGCCGGTTGGGGCAGGGTCGAAACGTACGTCGATAGTCGAGAGGGCCGCCCGTTTATAAATGTTCTGAATGCCGATGCCGGTGGCCGTCCTGTCAGCTGACCAGTCGAAACCAATGCCGTCGTCTTCCACGCTGACATCAATGGTGGTACCATCGCAGAAAAACTGCACGTGTGCCTGCGTAGCCTGCGAGTGCCGGATAATGTTGGTCAGCAGTTCCTGAATAATACTGTAGATATTTTGCTGTTTCAGGGCGGATAGCTGGTCAATCTGTCCGTGGGTATAGTCGGCATAGGAAAGCTGAATGGCCGCGAAATCGTTGAACCGGCTCACCAGCGTATCAACCTTTTCGGACAAGGGCCTTTCGTCATCCTTCACTAAGTTATGGCTCATGAAGCGCAACTCATTAATGGCACTGACAATAATGTGGCGGAGCTTTTCGGTATCAGCTGGTAATCGGCTCAGGTAGCTTAACACCGTAGCCAGCGTGTTGCCCACCTGGTCGTGTAGATTGCGGCCAATGCCTTCAATCTCCTGTCGGCGCAGGATATTGATAGTTTCCTGCGTTTGTAGTACCTGCGCCTGCAACAGTTGCCGGGTCACTAACTGTCTCCTGAACTGCTCGAACGTGAGATAGCTAAGTACGATAATGATGGGCATTGGGTGCGAGATTGGTGTACGAAACGAATCCTGTCCTTCGGGAGACTGAACCAGGAAAAGGAGTTGATTCACGGCCACCGGCACAAACAGCATCAGGCA
>JBBSTD010000054.1:0-46188 GCA_038236215.1 Cytophagales bacterium
ACGGTGGAGTATCAAGGGTGCGCAGCGTGTTCTAAACTTGCGTGTCTGCCTGATGAGTAACCGATGGAATCTGGTTCGTCAGCAAATCGAACCCATCAACTATGCGATGGAGGTATAGCGACAATTTGAATTGCACCCCAGTTATAGGACAAAGTTCATTATTTCACAACAAAAATGCCCCGGTCTTTTGGCCGGGGCATTTTCCATAGACTTGCGAAACGATATTACATCATACCGCCCATGCCACCTGGGTGACCATGTCCACCACCGGCTGGAGACTCTTCTGGCTCGTCGGCAATAACACACTCGGTTGTCAGTAGCAGACCAGCAATCGAAGCCGCGTTTTCCAGGGCCAGACGGGCCACTTTCTTCGGGTCGATAATACCAGCTGCGAACAGGTCTTCAAACGTGTCGTTCTTGGCGTTGTAGCCAAATCCGCCCGTACCATCTTTCACTCTATTAACAACAACCGAACCTTCACCACCGGCGTTGGCTACAATCGTGCGAAGCGGTGACTCCAAGGCCTGACGGATGATGTTAATACCGGTTTTTTCGTCTTCGTTGATTGCGCTGATGGCATCAAGAGACGGAATAGCACGAATCAGAGCAATACCACCACCCGTTACGATACCTTCTTCAACGGCAGCGCGGGTTGCGTGCAGCGCATCATCAACGCGGTCCTTCTTTTCTTTCATTTCTACTTCGGTAGCAGCACCGATGTAGAGGATAGCCACACCACCCGACAACTTGGCCAAACGCTCCTGCAATTTCTCACGGTCGTAGTCCGATGTTGTGTTTTCGATTTGGGCTTTGATTTGGTTCACGCGGCCCGTGATGTCTTCCTTCTGACCATCTCCATTAACAATAGTCGTATTGTCTTTGTCGATCAGGAGTTTTTCGGCTTGTCCCAGGTAATCAATCGTAGCGTTCTCCAGTTTGAAACCACGCTCTTCGCTGATAACCTGTCCACCTGTCAGGATGGCAATATCTTCCAGCATCGCTTTCCGACGGTCGCCAAAGCCAGGAGCTTTAACAGCGGCCACTTTCAGGGCACCCCGGATTTTATTGACAACCAGCGTAGCCAGTGCTTCACCATCAACATCTTCAGCGATGATTAACAGTGGACGACCAGTTTGAGCCACTTGCTCCAGTACGGGCAGCAACTCTTTCATGGACGATACTTTCTTTTCCGAAATCAGGATGAACGGGCGCTCCAGTTCAACTTCCATTTTCTCGGTATTGGTCACGAAGTAAGGTGACAGGTAACCACGGTCAAACTGCATCCCTTCCACCGTTTTTACTTCGGTTTCCGTTCCACGAGCTTCTTCCACCGTGATAACCCCTTCTTTACCTACTTTCTTCATGGCTTCGGCAATCATTTTGCCGATTTCCTCGTCGTGGTTAGCCGAAATGGTAGCTATCTGCTCAATCTTGCCGAAGTCATCACCAACGGTTTGCGACTGTTCAGCCAGATTTTTTACTACGGCAATAACGGCTTTCTCGATACCCCGCTTCAGGTCCATTGGATTAGCTCCAGCAGCCACGTTTTTGGCACCGATTGAGTAGATAGCCTGCGCCAGAACGGTAGCCGTTGTCGTACCGTCACCAGCCGAATCAGCCGTTTTCGATGCTACTTCTTTTACCAACTGAGCACCCATGTTCTCCATGGCGTCTTTCAGTTCAATTTCTTTGGCTACCGTTACACCATCTTTGGTGATGACTGGCGAGCCAAACTTCTTGTCTAAAATAACGTTACGGCCTTTAGGTCCGAGGGTAACTTTAACCGCGTCGGCCAGGGTGTCAACACCCTTCTTAATGCGCTCGCGGGCTTCTGTATCAAAAAATATTTTCTTAGCCATTTTTCTTGAAATGAAGAATTATGAATGATTAATTATGAATGCCGAAATGAGAACGATTAGTACCGCCACTGGAGGTAATGCATCATCCGTCATTACTAATTCATAACTGAATTACAGGATTGCGAAAATGTCGGATTCACGCATGATGAGATACTCTTTGCTGTCAACGGTGATTTCCGTACCAGCATACTTGCCGTAAAGAACCGTATCGCCTACCTGAACCGTGAGTGGCTCATCTTTCTTTCCCGCGCCAACGGCAATGACCGTTCCGCGCTGTGGTTTCTCTTTTGCTGTATCGGGAATGATGATTCCGAATGAGGTTTTCTCTTCAGCCGGGGCGGCTTCCACCAGGACCCGGTCGGCCAGCGGTTTCACGTTTACTTTAACGCTTTCCGTTTCTGCTACCATGATAATGAATTGATTAAGGTTATTAAACTAATTGTATAAATGTACATCCAATAACCGCTATTGGCGGCTATACCTGTCAGAGTGCCAATTACTGTGCCAACCCGGGCAGACTGTCAAATTTTCAGACTTTAGCCTGACATACTGCCAATTACTTCATTCACTAAACTTTCTTTGGCAGATAAAGCGCATTTGGCGAACAGAATTTGGCAGTCTTTTCCAAATTGAGTACTTTACGTATTGAATGCACCTGAAAAAGACCTTGTCCGGCCTATGAAAAAGCTACAATCCGACTGGTTCACGCAAAATTGGCTTGATGCCGAATACCAGAAATATGTCTTGATGGCATACCTGCAAGCCGTTCGGCAAAACTTTACAGACCATAAACTCTGCCCCGATCTGCCAGAATTACGTAGTCATTACGATGACGGGATTCGTTTTTCGAGGGGCAAAGGTACGTTAAATGCTGCGTTCCCCAAGCGGGTTAGTGGGGTGAGTGGCCCACCGCCCCGCATTGACTATACATCGGAAGTGACAGAGCCCGCCTTCATGGCCGAAGTAGATGCCATTATGGATTTTGCACTGCCGCGTTTTCAGGCATTGGTAGCAGAAGGGCATCAGCGTTGGACTGATATTGCCCAGTCGCTGATACTGGCCCCCATTGGCTTGTTACCGCTGCGGCCGGAGGAGGGTTATCTACTGCTTCACGCAACCAACCAAGCCGAAACGCAGGTTTACTATTTCTGCCTGACGCTCTACTCGGAACAGGAACCCGGTGGTCGTTTGGTCCAGCTACGATTGGTGGATGTTGTACAAAAGAGTTTGGTGAATACGTTCGAGAACATTAAACTCGACCTTATTCGACGGCACCGGGAATTGCCAAACCCGGCAACGTATATGCTGGAGAGTCAAAAACCCTATCCTGTTCAGGAAACGCTCTTGCCCATTGCCCGCCAGTTACTGGCACAGGTAGTAGCCTGAAAATAGATTATGTAATCAATAAAAAAGCCATCCTACCGGGCAGGATGGCTTTTTCGTTGCCGAATAACTGACAATAAGTTACTTCTGGGGCGTCAGTGCCGAGGTAGAAGCACCCGGTGTAGCAGCCGCGCCTGGAACCGCCTGACTAGGGGCCGCACCCGTAGCAGGACCTGGAGCCGCAGCACCGGGGAGCGTTTGGGTTTGTGCCCGGTCTACGTTGGCACTGTTGATAGTCCCTGCCTGATTGCGGTCTACAAGTACATACGTAGCCAGCGACAGAGCCATCATGGCTATTCCAAGCCCCCAAGTAATCTGTTCGAGCAGGTCGGTCGTCTTTTTGACACCCATCAATTGATTAGAGCCCAGACCGCCAAATTCACCTGTTAATCCACCACCTTTTGAATTCTGAATCAAAACAATCAGAATGAGCAGAACCGTGATGATGCAGATGAGGATAATAAGTGCCGTTACCATGAAAAAGTTGCTAGATTATATACGTTATACGTGTTGTCAGGGCCAAAGAAAAGAATCGGTCAATCCTCCGTTGTGTTTTGGTTCGTCTTTAATTCTCCCATTTTTTCCGCAAAGTACGCCTTTTTTTCGGGATTTTTCATCATCAGTTTGCTGTACATTTCCAGTGCTTTGTCAACCTTGCCCTGCCTCACCAGAATCTTGGCCAAACTTTCGGTTACCAAACCATCGCCTGTGGGCTTACTGCGTTTGGCCAAATCTTCCTGTTGCTGGTTGGCGGTTGGTTTGGTACGCAATGGCGATATACGCGGTTCGTTGCGTATAAAACTATCGATCAGGTCAAATTGACGTTGCCGCTCCAAATCACCTGGACTGGGTTCCGGTTGGTCCGGTACTGTTTCTACGTGCTGTGAGAGATCGTTTTGGAACGTTTTTTCGGCCAGGGTTGGGTCTTCCGGCATGGGTATCGTCTCTTCCAGTTCCGGCTCAAACTTGGCGGCAATCTGTAGTAATGGTATTGTTGGAAAGCCGTTTTCCAGTTCGACCTTCGATTTAAAAAGCGCGTAGCTTTCGTGTTGATAGTCCTCAGGAATAGGAACGTGTTTCGCCGATAGCTCATTCAGTTTCGTCAGCAGATTGTCTGACCACTGAAACTCGTTGTCGATAAGCTTTCGCAGGGCATTTCTACTCAGTGCATGGGCGGCTGCCTGCCGTACGTGTCCTATGGCCTGGCTTCGCTGGTATACAGAAGCCGCTTTAGCCGTTAAGGTGTGTAAAGACTGGCAATAGGGATAAGCCAACAGGCTTTCCTGCAACTGAACAAAATCGGTGGCGGTCAAATCGCCCGGGTAGGTTACCCAGTACGAGAAGGTTTCTTTGTCGAGAGCTAACATGGAGCTAAAGTAATGATGAATGATGAATTATAAATCGGGGTCGCCCGTGCGGATGAATTCCTGCCGGTTTCAATAACTTATAATTTATCATTCCTCGTCACCAGTCGGCAGCTGTTTTGCTGAAAATATCGAGAACAATCTGGTCGAGAATTTTAGGTACCAGCCGACTTTCGTTCTGACTGAGGGTCTGGCCCTGCGGGAAATCCTGATAAAAGGAAAATGACTGCTCAAAGTTCTTGGTCTCGTCTTTGTTGTTATAAAACCGGACCAGAACCGTTATCTGCAATCGGTTTACGGCGGCCTGGTCCTGGGCCGTCGGGGCTACTGCTACCAGTTCGTATCCCGTTATGTTGCCTTCCAGCAAAATATCCCCGTTGTTCGGTATTACTTTCAGGTTCGTATACCGCTGGTAATATTCCTTTAATTTTTCGTTGAATGTCAGGGGTAGGTTAGCGGGTCCGCCCGCCGTGGCCAGTACAAAGTTGTTGACCGTTACGGTTTTTATATCGGGCGAGAGCGTGGTACCCGTGAACGAATAGACACCGCAGGACTGAATGATAAATGATGAAGTAAGCACGATGAATGATGACAGAATCCGTTTACACCACCCATTCCTCATTTTACACTCATCTGCGTCGGCCGGTACGCCGGAGCGGGACCGATTCATCAGTAACAGCTTACTCTTCGTCAATCTCATACTGTTTGATTTTGCGGTATAACGTCCGTTCGGATATACCGAGTGCCTGGGCTGCGTATTTTCGTTTGTTGTTGTTTCGCCGAAGTGCCTTTAGAATCATTTCTTTCTCCTGCCGTTCGAGTGAGAGAGAGTCATCCTCTTCAGTTTCGTGGGTAACGTCTTCCACTTCGGTCATTTCGTTGATATCGCCATCAACCTCATCGAAAAGCTGAACGGGCGGATGATGGCCGTAGGTTTCGGCGGGTGGTACGGTGTTCCGGGGGGGAGACGAACGGGGCGGAGTTTCGGATCGCGACCCATTGATGGCGGGTAGAAAACGAGTTACGCCCGTCCCCATATCCGACGATTGGCGGGGTTCGGCATCCGGGGCAATAGAGTCGAACAAGTCCTTATGATTACTCAATATCTGCCGACTGTCATGTTCATTGCCAAGCACATCGCGAACCAGTTTCTTCAGGTCGTTCACATCCCGGCGCATATCAAACAGCACCTTATAGAGCAGTTCGCGCTCCGAGAAATTATCGCCATGGGTGCTTGAAAACAATGCCAGCGACTGCGTGGGCGCCTGCCATTGAGGCAGGTATTTTGCCAGCGTCTCTGTGTCGATGGGCTTATTCTGTTCCGATTCGAGAATAGAAATTTGCTCAGCGATATTCTTCAACTGACGGATGTTGCCCGGAAACGGGAACCCGATTAGGGTTTGCTTGGCGCCTTCGGTCAATTGTAGCGGTTTGATTCGGTACCGTTCAGCAAAATCGGTGGTGAATTTGCGGAACAGCAATTCGATGTCGCTGCCCCGTTCACGCAGGGGGGGCACAAAAATGGGGACGGTGTTGAGTCGATAATATAAATCCTCCCGGAACTTTCCTTTCTCCACCGCGTCCATCAAATTGACATTCGTGGCCGCTACGACCCGCACATCGGTTTTCTGGGTTTTCGAAGAGCCTACCCGGATAAACTCCCCATTTTCGAGCACCCGCAATAGCCGTGCCTGGGTGCCGACGGGCATTTCGCCAATTTCATCTAAAAATATAGTACCCCCATTGGTCGTCTCAAAATACCCTTTTCGTGAGTCGACAGCACCCGTAAAGGAGCCTTTTTCGTGACCAAATAATTCGGAGTCGATGGTGCCTTCGGGAATGGCTCCGCAGTTGATGGCAATAAACTGACCGTGTTTGCGGGCACTCAGGCTATGGATAATTTTGGAGAAAGACTCCTTGCCGCTGCCACTTTCGCCGGTAATAAGCACCGTGAGGTCAGTAGCGGCTACTTGCATGGCTACGTTGATGGCGTAGTTGAGAGCAGGTGCACTGCCAATAATTCCGAAGCGTTGCTTAACCGACTGTATTTCCTGTTGATTCATTCCAATTTATGGTATTCAGTTTACGGTTGGCTGGCGCATGAGTATTGCCTGCGTCACTCAACTACAAACCGTAAACTATGAACATTAAACCACTTCACCCCGCAATGTGGCCGACGTGCAATCTGTAACTAATACGTTGACATACTGGCCTTTTTGATGGTCTCCTTTTGGGAAGACAACTAGTTTGTTCTGGTCATTCCGGCCACACAGAAAATCGTCGGATCGTTTGGATGTGCCTTCAATCAGTACCCGCTGTATCTGCCCAATGTGACGCTGATTACGCGTAGCCGAGTTGGTCCGCTGTAGGGCGATAATCTCGTTCAACCGTCGTTTTTTTACATCTTCCGGAATATCGTCGGCGTATTTCTTGGCTGCCAGCGTACCGGGCCGTTCGGAGTATGTGTACATGTAAGCGTAATCATACTGTACGTAATCCATCAGCGACATGGACTCCTGATGCTCGGCCTCGGTTTCGGTACAGAAACCCGAAATCATATCCGTCGAGATGCCGCAATCGTCACCCAGAATTTCGCGGATACGGTCAATTTTGCCGATATACCAGGGCCGATCGTACGTCCGGTTCATCAGCTTTAGCACCCGGCTGTTTCCGCTTTGGGCGGGCAGATGGACATAATTGCAGATATTGTCGTACCGGGCTATGGTATGCAGCACATCGTCCGTAATGTCTTTCGGATGAGACGTCGAGAACCGAACTCGCAAATCGGGGTGGATCTGGGCGACCATTGACAGCAGATCGGCAAAAGTGACTGTCGTGGTACCTGATACGACTAGTACGTTTGGATCGGAATCAATTGGCTGAACCGTTCCTTCAACTCCCAGCCACTTGTAGGAATCTACGTTCTGGCCGAGCAGTGTCACCTCGCGGTAACCCCGGTCAAAGAGGTCTTGTGCTTCGCGAACAATGCTGTATGGATCGCGGCTCCGCTCCCGGCCACGGGTGAAGGGCACCACGCAAAAACTGCACATGTTATCGCAGCCGCGTGTGATGGAGACGAAAGCCGTTACGCCGTTAGAATTCAGGCGGATGGGTGAAATGTCGGCGTAGGTTTCCTCCCGCGACAAAAAGACGTTCACTGCTTTCTGTCCCGATCCGGCTTCTTCCACCAGTTTGGGAATATCGCGGTATGCATCGGGCCCCGCCACAATGTCGACCACTTTTTCCTCTTCCAACAGGGTCGTTTTCAGCCGTTCAGCCATGCACCCCAGTACCCCAACGAGGAGTTCGGGCTTTAGCCGTTTCAGGCCGGTCAGGTGTTTGAGCCGGTGCCGAACTTTCTGCTCGGCATTATCCCGGATGGCACAAGTATTCAGAAAGATTATGTCAGCATCTTCGGCAACAGAAGTAGTGGCAAAACCGGCGTTGCGCATCACGGATGCCACAATTTCGCTGTCGGCGAAATTCATCTGGCAACCGTAACTTTCAATATATAGTCGTTTCTTACCTAGGGCCGGTTCGTTTTCCAGAGTGCGGGGCAGATCAATCTGTTCCTTATCAGCCGGTTGCAGGATGGTTAATTCAGGGATACGTGTCATATCAGTCTGTGATTTCATCGGTTGGCCAATCAATGAGTGCAAAGGCCGTTCGTTACTAACCGACTGATTGACTGATCTTGTGCCCAACTGATTCGCAAATTTACGAAGAAAGCCCCGATTGTGCTGTCATTTTGGCAGACAATCGTCGTTAAATTCTCTTAACGGGCTTGCTATAGCTTCCGTCTGCTTCAGCGGACGGACCCCGGTAGTACCCACACCCGAAAGGCTTCACCAGCCCCAAACTCCGACTGGCTGGCGGGCAGTTCCATAAACCCATCGGCGGCTGTCAGGTTGGCGAAATCGGCGGAGCCAGAACCCGGTAGTGAATGCGCCAGTGTTCGGCCATCGGGTTCGGAGGTGAGTTTCACCGGCAAAAAATAGGTGATGTTGGGCCTGAACGTAATTTGACTGGCCAACTGGGCGTATTGTACTGGCGCGGGTGCCAGCCCCAGCGATGCCCGCAGGTAGGGCAGTACGTACCGACACGCACAAAGCACTGTAGAAACCGGGTTGCCGGGCAGTCCGAAAACAGTCTTGTTGCGCATTGTGCCAAACCAGAGGGGCTTGCCGGGCTTTTGTTCTACCTTGTGAAAACGCTGCTGCACCCCCAGCCGCGTTAGTACGGCAGGGACAAAATCAGCTTTTCCGGCCGAAACGCCCCCACTCAGGATAAGCACATCGTTATCGGCCAGCAGATTTTCTATTTCGGCTTTCAGGATGGCTTCATCGTCGGTAATGTGGTGCATGGTGGCACGGATACCTAGGGATAGCAGCACCGTTTGCACCATGTACGTGTTCGACCGCCGAATCTGGTAGGGGAGGGGTGTTTGGTCTACCGCCACCAGTTCGTCGCCAGTGGAGATGAGTGCTACGCGGGGGAGTGCTGTCACAACCAGTTCGGTTTTCCCTACCGATGCAGCTACGGCCATTTCGGATGGACCCATCCAGGTGGCCACCGACAGGAGTTCTTCACCGGCTCTCCTGTCGGTGGCCTGGGCGTGAATATTCTGCCCCTGCTCCACATCCTCAATGGTAATGGTGGCCTGTCCGTCGGCTATGGTCACATCTTCGTACCGAATCACCGTATCTACCCCAATGGGCAACATGGCTCCCGTCATCACTTCGAGGCAGGTAGTCAGCTCACTCAATTTTTTCGGTGGCTCGCCAGCGCGTTGCGTACCCACCACCCGAAACGTTCGCTGTCCGGTACTATAATCCGCAAACTGAATGCCGATACCATCCATCGCCACCCGGTCGAAGGGGGGGAAGTCGCGGTCGGCTTTTATGGCTTCCCGCAGTACGCGGCCCGTAGCGTCCTGGAGTGGGACTATTTCGGTCGGTAAGGGGATTACATGCTGCTGCATGAGGGCGAACGCATCGGAAACGGAAAGCATACGGATTTTACGGGTTAAAGGCGGTTCTGTCCGGCGGTACGAATTACCACGTCATCTTTAGTAAAGGCTAAAAAGCTGGGTATTGTTTTTTGTCGGCCCGTGATAAAACCTTTAGTGTGGCTGGCTGGTAATTTCCCCGTTTGGTCCCTGCCGTCGTTTCCGCACGTCTCCCGAAACAACCAAAGCCCGAACAAGGATTCTACTCCGATAGCCTGTACTTTTGCACCTCTATAACAACTCCCGACTATGGCCTCATTCACGCACCTCAACGCCAATAATAACCCTGCTATGGTGGACGTAGGGGCGAAGACTGTTACCCGCCGGACTGCCCGCGCCCGCAGCGTGGTGGCACTGGGCCCCGACATTATGCAGCACTTTGTCGGCACGGATATCTCAACCAAAAAAGGTCCCGTATTTCAGACCGCTATCATCGCCGGTACGATGGCGGCCAAACGCACCGATGACTTGATTCCTCTCTGCCATTCGCTTGGCCTGGATAATTGTCAGATTACTATTACGACTAAAGGAACGGATGCTGTTATCGAATGCCTGGTATCGACCGAGGGTAAAACCGGGGTAGAGATGGAAGCATTAGTGGGCGCATCGGTAGCAGCCCTGACCATTTATGATATGTGCAAGGCTTTCTCCCACGACATTATTATCAGGGACACGAAACTGATGGAAAAAACGGGGGGCAAACGGCACTTTCTGCGCGATGAGTAAGTCGAATGTACTCAACGGCCTTGTGCTGACGGGTGGACGCAGTACCCGCATGGGGCAGGATAAATCCCGGCTTATTTACCACGAAAAGCCCCAGCGCGAACACCTCACGGACCTACTCCGGCCGTTTTGTGCGGCTGTTTACTGGTCGGTCAATGCGGGGCAGGCGGCTGAATTATCGTTGACAGAGCAACAAATTATCGTCGATGAATTCGATATTCCGGGGCCACTCAATGGGATTTTATCGGCCTTCCGGCGCGAACCCCAGGCCACCTGGCTGGTGGTGGCCTGCGACATGCCGCTGCTGACCGAGACGTCGCTGAGAGCACTGGTAAACGGTCGCGATGCATCCAGACCCGCCACGGCATTTTACGATTCAGACGGGCAGTTTCCCGAACCACTCCTGAGTATCTGGGAGCCCACCATCGAACCTATTCTGCAAACGGCCCTGGCGTCGGGCTACTACGCCCCCCGACCTATTCTGATGATGGCCGACTGTCATCTGCTGACGATTCCCGACGTTCGGGAGTTGCTCAACGTGAATAAACTAGTGGAACAACAGGCGCTGAAACATCGGGACGAATTCTGAGGTTCATCCAGCAACCAACAACGCATGAATTCCATCCGAAGCCTGTTAGTTGCCACTGGTTCCCTGTTGCTGGGCCATGCCGCAACGGCCCAGCGCGCAACACCTTCGCCTGAACTACGGGCATTTAGCGAACAGCGAATCAAACACCAGAAAACCCTGGGCCTGGCCCTCGGTGGTTTTGCCCTGGCCAACATTGCCGTGGGTGCCGTAGCCGCCGGGCAGACATCGGGGGAAGTAAAGCAGTTTCATAAGATGAACGTCTACTGGAACCTGTTCAACCTGGGTATCGCCGGGGCGGGTTTGTTGGGGTCGCACAAGCGTAATGCCGATACCGAAACCCTGGCCGATGCCGTGCGGCAACATGAGAACATGAAACAGATTCTGCTCATCAATGCCGGGCTTGATATGGCCTACGTGGTGGGTGGAGGCTACCTGCGGGAGCGGGCCCGGTCTGGATTGGCAAATTCGCATCCCGACAAGGCTGATCAACTGCGGGGCTACGGCAAATCAATCATGTTTCAGGGAGGATTTCTGCTGGCATTCGACCTGGTCAACTACTTCATATTTAAAAACCGGGGCGACAAACAGGAGAGTCTATTACTCTCATCTACCCCAAATGGGGTGGGGTTTGTACTGCCCATTCGATAGTTACTGGCTCAATTGGTACAACAGAACCGCACTGAACTAATCGAATAAGTGCATGAGTACGCAATAATTTGCCAGCCTAACCATAGCCATGACCGATCACTTGCAACCTTTTCAGTCGTTCATTACAACCGTAGTGGAACAAATTCAGCAAGACCCGCACGCAGTGGGTTTGGGTGCTGGGGGTTCCTGGGCATCGGGTGAAATGGACGCTTATTCGGACCTCGACCTGGTGGTGGTTACGAATCAGAAAGTTGCGCCGGACCTCTTTGAGATGCAGGCGTATGCCACTAGGTTCGGTCCAATGCTGGCCTCCTTCCGGGGCGATCATGTGGGCGAAATTCGGTTGCTGATTGTGCTCTACGAAGCTTCGCTGCTACACGTTGATATCAAGTTTCTGTTGCCCGACGAGTTTTATGACCGGATAGAAGACCCAGTCATCCTCTGGGAGCGCGACCGGGCGCTGACGAAAATTATGGAGCAGTCGACGGCCAACTACCCACCCTTCGATTTTCAATGGGCCGAAGACCGATTCTGGATTTGGGCGCACTATGCGGCCGTTAAAATTGGCCGGGGGGAGTTTTTTGAAGCCATTGATTTTCTGGCCTTTGTCCGGAATGCCGTACTGGGTCCCATGCTGCACCTCAAAAATTCGGGTTTGCCCAGGGGCGTGCGCCGGGCTGAAACAGCGTTCAAAACCGATGAGCTGTCGCAGCTTCGGAGGACGGTGGCTACACCCGATCGTGCCACCCTGCTCAGTAGTTTATGGGAGGTGATATATCTTTACGAATCACTGCGCAACGCATTAACACCGGATGCATTCGCAAAAAACAGGGCCGCTCAGCTAGCCGTTATCCAGTATATTTCTACGCTTTAAAACGAACCGTTCATTATCATTCGTGACCGCCAATGACAATGGATGAATACCAAAAACAATGAACGACGATTTTTTTCTACGACAAACATTTCAACTCGCCCGCGAGGGTATGACCACGAATCAGGGCGGGCCGTTTGGCTCCCTTATTGTTCGCGATGGCGAAATAGTGGGGCGGGGCTATAACCAGGTTACGTCAACTAACGACCCCACGGCCCACGCCGAAGTGGTAGCCATCCGGGATGCGTGCCGAAACCTGGGTACGTTTCAGCTGGAAGGCTGCACCCTGTATGCCTCCTGCGAACCCTGCCCTATGTGCCTGGGGGCTATTTATTGGGCCAGACCCAGCCGAATTGTGTACGGAGCCTTTCACTCCGACGCAGCCAGTGTCGGTTTCGACGACCAGTTTATCTATGAAGAATTGGACAAACCCCGCGAGGACCGAAAAATTCCGATGCAGCAGCGGCTGCGTGAAGAAGCCAACGCTGTTTTTCAGGAATGGGTAGCCCTGGAAAAACGAATTCCGTACTGACACCGGGTCAGTACGGAAACGAAAAAAAATGGGGAGACCAGATTAGGGTCAGACGGGAATTAGCGCATCGCTCATTTGCTGGAGCAGCGTAACCACGTCCCGCTGCCGGGCGAGCCGGTACCGGGCAAAGGAAACACCTGCGCCCACTTTTATGGTGTAGGCCCAGTTGGGCAATTGCCGGAACATGTCTTCGTCGGTGGTATCATCACCGATACTCACCACAAAGTCATACGGCTTATCGTCAAAAAGGGTGACGGCTACCGTGCCTTTGCTGTGCTGAGCGGGTTTTACTTCAATGACTTTACTACCTTGAATAACGGCCAGCGGAACGGAAGAGGAAAGGCCCCGGAGCCGGGTAGCCAGTTCAACCGCTTGCCCTTCAATGTCGTCGGATTCGGCCCGCCGGTAGTGCCAGGCAATGGCCGTTTCTTTCGCTTCTACAGACGTGCCGGGGAAGCGCTCCACAAACTCATCCATCGTGGGACGGACAGAGTCAACCCAGTCGTCGGCCGTTAAATCGAGCCGGGTCCAGGGTTTATCCGGATTTTTGAGGAAAGCGCCGTGTTCGGCTACCAGGTGAACGGGAATACCCGTGAACGTTTTTTCGAGGAACGCCCGGTTACGGCCGCTGATGACCACCAGATTACTATGCTCCGCCAGCGTGTGCAGGGTTTCGGCCAGGGTTTCCGAAAGCCGGGCCTCGGCCGGGTCATTAACGATGGGAGACAGTGTTCCATCGAAGTCAAACAACAGCAACCGCTGCTTTGCTTCGCTGAAAGCGGTTATAAAAGGAACAACAGGCAGGGTGGTTTCTAACTCGGGTTGGTTGGTCATGGTATCATCGAAAGCAGTAAAAAAATCGTTACTCCAGCGGAAAACGCTGTGGTTCTGCAGGTGATGCTGCATCGCCAGTATGCGCCGTTCCTGTTCAGGTAGTGGCATCAACAGCCCCTGTTTAATGGCATTGGCCATTTCCTGGGTCTCGGTGGGGTTTATGATCAGGGCGTTGCTCAACTCCTGAGCGGCTCCGGCCAGTTCGCTCAAGATCAATACGCCTTTATGGTCGTAGCGGCTGGCTACAAACTCTTTGCAAACCAGATTCATACCATCCCGGATGGGGGTAATCAGGGCCACATCGCAAGCGGTGTAGAGGGCCAGCAACTCGGTAAAATTCAGCGACCGATAAAGGTAGATGATGGGTCTCCAGCCAATGGTGCCGAATTGACCGTTTATCCGCCCAACCGTCTCTTCTATTTCCCGTTTCAGCTCCTGGTACTGACTAATCTTGTCGCGGGAGGGAACCACGGTCATCACGAATGTTACCTTGTCGTGCCAGTCCGGGTTTTCGGTCAGGAACCGCTCAAATCCCTGTAGACGGTACGTAATCCCTTTGGTGTAATCGAGCCGGTCGACGGAAAAAATGATTTTGTTATTCCGAAGTGAGTCCTGATACGCCTGCCGGGTCTCTACTACTTCGGGTTCCTGACTGCTCCAGTTAAACTTGACAAAGTCGATGCTGATGGGGAAGTCCTTTACCAGAACGGAGCGTTCGGGCAAAACCACCCGCTGCTCAATGGTGGGTAAGGACAGCACTTCGGAAACACTCTGCATAAAGTGCTGGACGTAATCGGGCGTGTGGAAACCGACTACATCGGCGCCCAACAGGCCCTCAATCAGCACCTGCCGCCAGGTACGAGGTAGTAGTTTAATGATTTCATAGGTTGGAAAGGGTATGTGGAAAAAATATCCGATACTGGCATCCGGAATAGCCTGCCGCACCATATTGGGTAACAGCATGAGTTGGAAATCGTGAATCCAGACAAAATCGCCGGGTTTAATCAGGGCGGTTAGTTCTTCCAGAAAACGAGTATTGGCTTGCTGGTAATGCTGGAAGTCACTTTCATTAAAGTTGGCATAGGAAGGGAAATAGTGAAACAAGGGCCAGATCAGGTCATTGCTGAATCCCTCGTAAAATCCCTTATTTACGTCGTCGTCGATGAATACCGGGTGGGCTACGAAGGTTTCATTCTCCAGCTGCGACGTGTCGATATGTTTCAGAGAAGAAGCTGCATGACCAACCCAGTGGATTTTGGCCGAGGTTCCGTGCTGGCTTTGCCCCATCCGTTCGGCCATAGACAACACCGCCGACACCAGACCGCCGGAGTTTTGAACCAGTTCTACTCCTTCGTCCCGCTCCCGAATAGTAAAGGGCAGGCGATAAGAAACGATTAATAATCGGTTAAATGTGCTCATGAATGGTACGGAAGGTTAGTTGTATCCCCGTAAATATCGAGTTACTGACTTAGAGGAGGCTTAAGTAAATCTTAGAAACTCATTAGAATAGGCATTTGCATGCTCTAAGCAATTTCTAAGTGAATTGTAAGCCAATTCTTAAGGCATCAGTACAAATTGCCAATGATTCAGTACGTCAGTCGAAAACACTAAAACCGTCCAGCGGTTAGATAGGTAGTTCTTCGGCGAGCATATCGCAATGTTCACCGCTGCACCGCACAGTGAGTTTAGCACAGTGTAACCCAAGTTTTTGTCATTCCGACGAAGGAGGAATCTCAAGTTCATTGACGTATTAGCGGGGAAACTTGAGATTCCTCCTTCGTCGGAATGACAAAAATCTACCTTATGCTCAATTCAGGTGTGTCAGTTGGTAAATCACTATATTCTTAAAAACCTACTTATGACGGATAACAACGCAGACATACAGGCCAACCTACGATGGTACAAAGACGCCATCATTTACGAACTACACATAAAAGCGTTCCGCGACGGCAATGGCGATGGAATCGGTGATTTTCAGGGCCTGCTCGAAAAACTGGATTACTTACAGGAACTGGGCGTTACGGCCATCTGGTTGCTTCCGTTTTATCCATCACCCCTGCGCGATGATGGCTATGATATTGCCGATTATTACACCATCAATCCATCGTACGGGAACATTGCCGAGTTCAAAACACTACTCAAAGAGGCTCATGCTCGCGATCTGAAGGTAATAACGGAGCTGGTTATCAATCACTCGTCCGACCAACACCCCTGGTTTCAGCGGGCACGCCGGGCACCCAAAGGCTCACCCGAACGGGAGTATTACGTTTGGACCGATGATCCGACGGATTTCAAAGACGTTCGGATTATTTTCCAGGATTTTGAAAATTCCAACTGGACCTGGGACAATGAAGCCCAGCAGTATTACTGGCACCGCTTTTTCCACCACCAGCCCGACCTGAATTACGATAGCCCGCTGGTACAGGCCGAAGTAATCAAAATGCTTGACTACTGGTGCGAATTGGGCGTGGATGGGTTCCGGCTGGATGCCATTCCGTACCTATTTGAACGGGAAGGGACCAACGGCGAAAATCTGCCCGAAACGCATGCTTACCTGAAAACACTCCGGTCGCACATCGACGAGCATCATCCGGGCGTAATATTCCTGGCCGAAGCCAACATGTGGCCCGAAGATTCGGCTTCCTATTTTGGTGATGGCGACGAGTGCCACATGAACTACCATTTTCCGGTGATGCCCCGCATGTTCATGGCCCTGCAAATGGAAGACCGGTACCCCCTTACCGATATTTTTGACCAGACACCCGCTATTCCCGACAACTGCCAGTGGGCTATTTTCCTGCGAAATCACGATGAGCTGACGCTCGAAATGGTGACCGACGAGGAGCGGGATTACATGTATAAAACCTACGCTAAAGACCCAAAGGCGAAAATTAACCTGGGCATCCGGCACCGGCTGGCTCCGCTGATGCAGAACAACCGCAAGAAAATAGAGCTGCTGAACAGCCTGTTGTTTTCGTTGCCCGGTACCCCGGTTATCTATTACGGCGATGAAATTGGCATGGGCGATAACGTGTACCTTGGCGACCGGGATGGCGTACGAACCCCGATGCAATGGTCGCCCGACCGCAACGCGGGTTTTTCGAGCACTAATCCGCAGAAACTATACCTGCCCACCATTCTGGACCCGGAATACCATTATGAATCGGTGAACGTAGAAACCCAGCGCAACAATACCTCGTCGTTGTTTTGGTTCATGAAACGGATGATTAATCTGCGCAAGCACTACAAAGCGTTTGGGCGGGGTGATATGAAATTCCTAAACGTGGAGAACCCAAAAGTATTGGCGTTTACCCGTACCTATGAAGAGCAGACGCTGCTGATTGTGGTCAACCTGTCGAAGTATTCGCAACCGGCACACGTTGAACTGAGCGGGTTTAATGGGTATGTGCCGGTAGAGGCATTCAGCAAAAATGCGTTCCCGGCTATTACCGACAGCGAAACGTATTTCTTCACCCTGGCACCGCACGATTACCAGTGGTTTGTGCTGGAAAAAGCAGAAACGGGTGATGCTCATGCCCTTGAGTTCCCCATGGTGCGCATTGATGACTGGCATACACTGTTGGCCAATGGAACGCGTACCGTGCTGGAAACCGTGGTATTACCCGACTACCTCATGCGGGCCAATTGGTTTGATGAGAAAAAGCAGGCCATGCGCGACGTGACCATCCGCAACCATGCCAAGCTTACACTGGCAGAAGGAACCGCCTATATTGTACTGATTGAAGTAGCCTACGAGCGGGGCTTGCCCGAAACGTTCCAGCTGGCCCTGACCTTTGCTAATGAAGCGCAGGCCGACAAACTAACCCGTAACTGCCCGCAGTCAATTATGGCGATGGCCGAAATAGGGGAGGACAGTGGCGTACTTTGCGATGGTCTGTACGTAGCTGAGGTGCAGCAGGCATTGCTCCGGCAGATGGCCGAACCTGGGAAAAGTTCGGAGAATGGTCTGCTGTTCGAGAGTAAGCCGGAGCTGAATGAGTACATCCAGAAAAATAAAGAGATAAAATCTAAATTATTGGCTGCCGGTACGGACTACGTATCTATCGGATACGATACTAACTACCTGCTTAAATTGTACCGCAGGGTAGACCTGTCTATCAACCCCGATGCTGAGTTGACGCACTTTTTATCCGAAACGGCTTCGTTCGCTTACGTGCCTTCTCTGGTTGGTTCGGTAGAGATGGTCACGTCCAGTGAGTCGATCATGCTGGGTAACCTGGAAGAAATGGTAGCCCGGCACGGGGATGGAAAAACCTACGTGCTGGAGCGGGTCAATAACTACATTGAACGAATTCTTTCCCGCGACAAAGCGCAGCTATCAACCATCATGGACATACCGCGTGGTACGCTAAGTCAGCCGGTTGGGTTCAAAGACCTGCCGGACGAGACCCAGGAGTTACTGGGTCGACGGGCGGCTGAGCAGGCCCGGTTGCTGGGCGTTCGTATCGGTCAGATGCACCTGGCATTGTCTTCCAACAAAATCCTGAAGGATTTTGCCCCGGAAGAGTTCTCGCTGCACTACCAGCGGTCGTTGTTTTCGGGATTGCAGTCGCTGGTGCGCGAAACGTACCAGAGCCAGCAACGGAATCTGCAACGCGTTCCGGCCGACATTCGACCGGATGTGGAGAAAACGCTGGACCGAAAGGAAGCCATGATGGCGAAGCTGAAGCGGATTTACAGCAAGAAATTGGACACGGCTAAAATTCGTATTCACGGCGACCTGCAACTGGAAAAGATTCTGCTAACGGGCAGGGATATTGCCATTCAGGATTTTGGTGGCGACCCCAACCGGAGCTACAGCGAACGGCGGCTGAAACGGTCGCCCCTGCGCGATGTGGCGGCCATGATTCGCTCGTTCTATTACGTAGCCTACGAAGGTTTCTTTATAACTAACCAGGTTCCTAAACAGGAAACGGTTCAACTGCTGCCCTACGCTGAGTTCTGGGCGCAGCAACTGAGTGGATTCTTTATGAAAGCGTACCTAGAAACGGTAAAGGATAGTTCGTTCATGCCTAGCCAGCCCGATGATCTGGAGATGATGCTCGAAACATTGCTGCTCGAAAAGGCCATTGCCGACCTGAATTATGAACTGAATCACCGCCCCGACTGGGTGCGTATTCCGCTACAGATCATTAACTCGGTTATGGATATTTCGGACAAGGTTACCCCCGAACCCGAAATGGTTTAGAGCTGACTTAGCTCCAACGGGCTTAACAGAGTAGCGTACTAAAAAACAAAGGCGCGGTGTGATTTACGAATCACACCGCGCCTTTGTTGGTATAAGCCATCACTGACTATAAGCCACAGTATCAATAAATTACCGTTAAATAAAAGCAGTCTCCACAATAGCCGTTGCTTTTGTTACTATTGCCGATGGCAATGGGTACTGACCGTACAATCCTATGTGGATTTAGTCAGGTACGCTTCTCAAACCACCCTGCCCCGGTAATTCATTACGTTGTTTCGACCGCTTATCCACCCGGTCGATTTAAAGATAGAGTGCTGTATTATAAGCCAGTATCCCCCTGGTCTGACGACCGAAAATACGTGTAAAAGGTAAGTAAGACCTTTTAGTTTCATCCTGTCCCTACGACGTTTGCCCGATTACCGGTCCACTCATGTGGCGGAGCACAGCCGTCGATTTCTTTCCTGTTCATTTTCTACCTATTCCCTTTATCAACTGCTGTATGAAACACAATCTACGTCCTTGCCCGAGTCTGACTTCCACGGAGAATCAGTTGATTACTAATCCCAGCAGCCAAATCCGGCGCTACTCCAGCCGGTGGTGGCTGCTAATCCTTTTACTAACCAGTCTCAGCAGTGGTAGCTGGGGCCAGTGTTTCAATGTATCCACCATTCCGGTGGCTAATCCGATTACTCTTCCAGTTGACTCTAATCCCTACTCCGTAGCGGTGGGGGATTTCAATGGGGATGGCAAGGCTGACCTGGCGACGGCTAATAGTGGCTCCAACAACGTGTCGGTGCTGCTGGGCAACGGCAGTGGAGGCTTTGGGGCGGCCACCAACTTTGGCCTGGGTACTGCTCCCTATTCTGTAGCGGTGGGGGATTTCAACGGGGATGGCAAGGCTGACCTGGCGACGGCCAACTATGGCTCCAACACCGTCTCGGTGCTGCTGGGTAACGGTAGTGGAGGCTTTGGGGCGGCCACTAACTTTGGCGTCGGAACTAATCCCAATTCTGTAGCGGTGGGCGATTTTAATGGGGATGGCAAGGCTGACCTGGCGACGGCTAATAGTGGCTCCAACACCGTTTCGGTGCTGCTGGGCAACGGTAGTGGAGGCTTTGGGGCGGCCACTAACTTCAGCGTGGGCACTGGTCCTGCTTCCGTAGCGGTGGGCGATTTCAACGGGGATGGCAAGGCTGACCTGGTGACGGCCAACTATAATTCTGACAACGTTTCGGTGCTGCTGGGCAACGGCAGTGGAGGTTTTGGAGCACCTGCCAACTTTGGTGTGGGCACTGGTCCCATTTCCGTAGCGGTGGGGGATTTCAACGGGGATGGCAAGGCTGACCTGGCGACGGCCAATAAAAATTCCAACAATGTTTCGGTGCTGCTGGGCAACGGCAGTGGAGGCTTTGGCATGGCTCCAAACGTCAGCGTGGGTACTTTTCCCTATTCCGTAGCGGTGGGGGATTTCAACGGGGATGGCAAGGCTGACCTGGCGACGACCAGTATTAATTCCAACAATGTTTCGGTGCTGCTGGGCAACGGTAGTGGGGGCTTTGGGGCGGCCACCAACTTCAGTGTCGGGGTTGGACCCATTTTGGTAGCGGTGGGGGACTTCAACGGGGATGGCAAACCTGACCTGGTAACGGCAAACTCTAGTTCCAACAATGTTTCGGTGCTGCTGGGCAGAGGTGATGGCAGCTTTGGTAATACGGCTACCGAGCCTCGCTTTGTGGCCGTGGGAGATTTTAATGGCGATGGCCGCCCCGATATAGTGGTAGCCAACCGGGCATCCAACAACGTCTCGATCCTGCTGGCCAACGGCAGCGGAGGCTTTGGGGCATCTACTAACTTCACCGTTGGGGATGCTCCCAGTTCGGTAGCGGTGAGAGACTTCAACGGCGATGGCCGACCTGATCTGGCCGTGACCAATTATAATTCCAACAACGTGTCGGTGCTGCTGGGCAATGGTAGTGGGGGCTTTGGCATGGCTCCGAACGTCAGCGTAGGCAGTAATCCCTCTTCCGTAGCGGTGGGCGATTTCAACGGGGATGGCAAGGCGGACCTGGCTGTTACCAACACTTCTTCCAACAACGTTTCGGTGCTGCTGGGCAATGGCAGTGGGGGCTTCGGGGCGGTTACCAACTTCACCGTCGGGTCTTCTCCCAGTTCGGTAATGGTGGGGGACTTCAACGCCGATGGTAAGCCTGATCTTGTGACAACTAACCAGTCTTCAGGCAATGTTTCGGTGCTATTGGGAACGGGCAGCGGCAGTTTTGGCCTGCCCACCAACTTTGCCTCGGGTAATTTTCCCAGTTCGGTAGCGGTGGGGGATTTCAACGGCGATGGCAAACCCGACCTGGCCGTAACGAACATTGGTGTAGGCTCGAATAATGTCGCGGTACTATTGGGAACGGGCAGCGGCAGTTTTGGCCCGCCCACCAACTTTGGAGCAGGCAGCATCCCCTTTTCGGTAGCGGTGGGCGACTTCAACAGCGACAGCAAGCTCGATCTGGCGGTAGCGAATCAATTTAGCAATAACGTTTCGGTGTTGCTGGGAAACGGCGGTGGGGGATTTGGAGGGGCGACCAACTTTGGAGCAGGTAGCATGCCCTTTTCGGTAGCAATGGGCGATTTCAATGCCGATGGTAAACCTGACCTGGCGGTAGCAAATTTCTCTTCTAACAACCTTTCAGTGCTGTTCAACTGCGCTGGCCCGGCCAACACCGCGCCCACCGTGGCCAATGCCATTCCTAACCAGAGCGGAACCGTGGGCACGGCGTTTAGCTACATGATCCCGGCCAATACCTTCACCGATGCCGAAACACCGGGTTCTTTAGTCCTTTCGGCCACCGGCTTACCCGCCGGGCTGAGTTTTGCCGGTTCAACCATTAGTGGAACACCCTCCGCGTCGGGCGTATCGACGGTCACTATCAAGGCTACCGATCCGGGTAGTCTGTCGGCCAGCACCGGCTTTACGCTGACTATCAACCCGGCCATGATGCCCCCGGCCAGCTTCGCTATCGTTGGGGTCACCACCGTGAGTTGCACGACCTTATCAGCCGGTGAGCGTAACCTGACGTTCAATCCCCAGTACGCGGGGGTGAATGGCCAGCCCATCAGTTTCTCGGTGTTGAATGAGATGCTGCCTACCACCAGTCCGGGGCCCTATAGCCTGCACGTTTATACTGACAATCCGGCTATCACCCTCAAAGCAACCCAGACCGGAACCGCCAGGGAAGCCAGTTTCGTTTATAACTGGCTGGCTGCCTGTACCGGCGGAGGACCTCCACCGGCAAACCAGCCTCCCGTAGTAGCCAATGCCATCCCTAACCAGAGCGGAACCGTGGGCATGGCGTTTAGTTATATGATCCCAGCCAATACCTTCACTGATCCGAATGGCGATATGCTGACCCTAACGGCAACTGGCTTACCTGCCGGATTGAGTTTTGCCGGTTCAACCATCAGCGGTACCCCTTCTGCGTCGGGCGTATCGACGGTAACCATCACGGCTACCGATCCGGGCGGGCTGTTCGTCAGCACGAACTTTACGCTGACCATCAACCCGGCTGGTATGCCCCCCGCTGGCTTCGCCATCACGGGCGTCACTACCGTGAATTGCACAACCCTATCGGCTGGTGAGCGCAACCTGACGTTCAATCCCCAGTACGCGGGGGTAAATGGCCAGCCCATCAGTTTTTCGGTGGTCAATGAGATGCTGCCCACCACCAGCCCCGGTCCCTACGGCCTGCACCTGTATACTGACAATCCAGTTATCACCTTAAAGGCGGTACAGAGTGGCGTAACCAGTAGTTTTGTTTATAACTGGCTGGTTGCCTGTAATGGTGGTAGCTCTCCCCGGCTGGCAGCCGCCAGCGAACCAGTAACCGTGTTGCGGGTAAGGGTGTTGGGTAACCCGGTGCAAAATGCGGTTGAATTTGAGGTAGCCGGGGCCGAGGCCAAACCCCTGCATCTGTCATTGACTGATGGGATGGGGCGCATTGTTAATGATAGCCATATTGAACAGGCCGGAGCTACGGAACACTATCGATTCGACGTATCCGCACTCCCTGCCGGTCCACTGCTGCTCCGGGTCAGTACATCCGGCCAGTCTGAAACGGTGCGGGTGCTCAAATCGAATTAACGCAGGTATTCAGCTATCAGATACATAAAACGCCCCGGCTATCAGCCGGGGCGTTTTATGTACAGACTTTCTCGGTTAACTACGGTAAATCCTCCACCCGGATGTTTGTTTGCTCAATTCGGGATAGTTCGGGAAGTTGACTGGCTGAATACCGCTTATCATACTGGCTAACGGACGTAGTGTCAGTTTCCTCTCCTTTGTAATTGATGTAATCCTGAAATCGAATACCACCCACTACGCTGGGATTGATCGCTTTTCGAAAACGGGGGCCTCCTTCGCTGTACGCCAGATAATCCATGGTGTGGGTTTGCCGGTTGAACCAGTAGAAGAAGGTATCTCCGTAGTCTTTGCCACCGCCTTCGGCCCGAAACCGCACCCGTACTTTATCGTACACCTGTCCGTCCAGTTTACTTTCGCCAATCACATCGGCCCGTACGGCGGGGTCAGCCAGTTTGAAGGGTAACAGTATAAAGTAAGCCACAGAGTTAACCGCCCGGCTGTATTTGCCAATTTGTGCCGTGTCGAGCGTTTGGGGCTGGTTATTAAGCAGCCGCGTAAACGAATCGTTGGTCAGGATCTCCCTGACGAGTGTTCCGGTCGAATCGGTATAGGTGCGTTCGTATCGAAACTGGCTGCTCTGGTGTTCCAGCACGAGGTGAAACTTGCGAAAATCAAACGAGATACGTTTTCCCAGCCAGGAATCGCCCCCGTGGGCCGCAATCGATTGGTCGATGATCGTTTGGCCGGGATTCTGCGGCTGGCAGGCAATCGTAATGAGCAGCAGTAATGAGTAAAGGGTAAGGCGATACATACGTTGATAGTAAAAATTACAAAAAGGCTCCGGACGTAACGACCGGAGCCTCTTCTTTTGTGAACAACAATCAGGAAACACTTCGTTCAGGGTGTTACCATCAGCTCAGTTTAATTAATTCGGCTCCGAGGTGATTTTCGCTGATAATGGACTTCGCGAATTGATAATGTCCTTTGGGAGCCATCATGTAAAGTTTACCTCCGCGCCGACCTGCCAATACACTAATGAGCTTTAGCTTCGATACGAGTTGGCGGGTTTCATCGGTCTTTAAAATTACTTCGAAGTACGATTTCTCGCTAAATACCTTGCCCGTAACGTCCGGCACAAACGCTTCCTCATCATTCTGGCGTTCGTAGGATATCGGAGTTTCAAAATCGGCATCGTCGGGCAGATTGGCCTTTATTTCTTCGAAGCCATGTGCTTCTGCCCAGGAAATTACGGTTGGAATATAATCCTGTTTGTTCATGAGGTTTTGTCGTTAAGTGAAACAAAAGCGGCTCCGTCAGATAATGAGCCGCACCCCACCGAGATCTTCGATGCGGTACTGAAAATTTTGGCTGGGAGAGCCGATAAACATAAAATTAGTTGGTATTTCCCATTTTTTCGACAATTCTTTTATCAATTCCGGGTCGAAAGTGCCCACTATTTTTTCGTACGTGATGTCAATTTCGGGATAGGCCCGGTCGAGCGTTTCAATATCCCGATGCAAGTGGTCGGGTGCTTTAAAGTGTTCATTCTCAACGGTTACAATGCGTAATCTGTTCGTTTCTTCGTTATTTTGGATATAAATCATCACCTGGTTGAGGGACGCTATATCATCCCCTTTGGAAAAAAAGACGAACTCCTGGTTGTTGATGCTCTTTATGGTTTGATTGGTCCAGTGGGTAAACCGTTCGATGCTGCGTTTTAACGGTTTGAACAGGTACAAAATGACAGATAACAGGCCCTTCAAAATCAGCGAACGGTCCATCATCATCAGGGCAATCAGGAACGTGGGAATGAAGTATTCAAAAAATACCCACAGGTAGCCCGGATTGAGCATCACGTTTCCCCAGAGGGCTATACCCACTGCTATCAGCGCCAGAAGTACGGTCCCAGTAGAGGCTCGTTCGGGGCGGGGCAGGCGTTTTCTCCGGAGTTTGAGCAACAGATTACCAATGCCGAACAGGCCCATTACGGCCAGAAACGAAATGGTATACACACCCGCCAGGGCAGTAAGCTCGCCCGACGTGCTTAGCAAAATGGCCACACAAAGCAGAAAAAACAGCAGCAGGATAAAATACGGAGCTTGACGACTATTCTCCTTCAACAAAAACTGCGGAAAGATACGGTCCAGCGTCATCCGCTTCATCAGTCCGCTCACGCCAACGAACGATGTCAGTACGGCACCACTGAGCACTAGTATGGCATCCACCGAGACCAGCCACGAAAGCCACTGGCCACCCGCCCGTTCGCCCATGAAGGCCAGCAGCGATTCCTGGTGCGTGGTAGCTTCACTGATGGGCATAATGCTCAGCGCCAGGAGGGCAATGAGCGGGTTGAAAATGGTGACGATAATCCACATGTTACGCAAGGTTTTTGGGAATACCCCGTCGGCCTGCTCTTCTACATAGTTAGCCGAACTTTCGAAACCAGAGATGCCCAACATGGCGGCCGCAAAGCCTGCAAACAATTGGAATGTTATACTATGCTCGGATGGGGTAGAAAAATTGATTGAAAAATTACCCAGCCCATTCCTGAAAATGTACCAGCCACAAACCAGACAAAGAACAACCAGCGTAACCAAGTGAAATATAAAGATGATGACCGCAGCCTTCGAGGATTCCTTTAATCCGAGCAGATTCAGCAGGAAAAACAGGAGTAGCAGACCAATCGTACCCGCTATAATCGGAATAGCTTCGCTAAACAGCGCTGCGTAATGTATGGCCTCGTTCGCCGAAATGACACTCGTGGCTACGTAGGATAGAATGGTCAGGCATGCAGCCAGTGAGGCCATCGACTTGTTGGCCGAGTTGAGCAGTACGTTGTAGGCACCCCCATTAAGCGGTAATGCCCCAACAACCTCGCCGTAAATCTTACGAAACAAAAATAGGGTGCCGCCCACCAGTAGCAGAGATATCCAGGCATATTGCCCGGCATACAAAATGCTGAGTGCCGACACATAAAGGCAAGAGGAACTGATATCATTACCGCAAATGGCCGTTGCGGGAAGTTCACTGAGTTTGGTATGCGTTGGTTGCATGAATAACGTAGCGTAAAGTCACTGCGAATCTAAAGTAATTTTACGCGTTCTGATGTTCTTTTGATGGACTGGTTGGCAGTTCATTCCTAAACCAGACTTCCTGCTGGGGAAATGGAATGGTAATTTTGTGCTGACGAAATAATTCGTCGACCCGAAAGCGAAGATCACTTTTTACAACTTCGATTCGCAAAAACTCGTAGCTGTGGAAAAATAGTTTAAAATCCAGCGATGACGAGCCAAACTCCCGAAACTGTACCGTGGCCGGTGGGGTTTTCAGAATTTGACCGTGCTCGTCGGCCGATTTGAGCAGCAGCGATTTAACCAACCCCAAATCACTGCCGTAGGCAACGCCCACATCAATATGAAAGCGGGTCGGACGATTGTTGTGCGACCAGTTGATTACCGTGTCTTCTACCAGCTTCGAGTTCGGAACTATCTTAACGGTTTCGTCCCGCGTTTCTACTTTGGAGGTACGCAAACCAATTTCTTTCACCATCACAATCGTGTCGTTAACCACCACCATATCATCTACCCGAACTGTACCTTCTACCAGCAAAATAATACCCGAAAACAGGTCTTTGAAGGTTTGTTGCAGTCCCAGGCCAATACCAACCAACAGGGCAGCACCACCGGCCAGCAGTACGGATGGCTGGATGCCCAATGACTGCATAACCAGTATAATAACGATTGGATACAGGGCGTACTTAATTAGCTGGTTGATGGCAAACTGCTGACCAATGGCTACGTTCCGGCGTTTAAAGAAAAGTTGCAGAACGTATTTTTTCAGCAGGTGCAGGAGTATTCTTGCTAAAACGACAACCAGCAGGGCCGAAAAAATATCGGCCACCGTAAGCGTGAAGGCTTTGAGGTGAATTAGTTCAAAATTTAAAAGTTGGCGAACGGTGTTCATGAGGGTGATGAGCAGGTTTATTCAGGCGATACGGTAGGAGGGATGCGTAGGCCAATTTCCTGATCATTACTTAAACACCGCTTAATATCAACTTAGAATTTGATAAGAGCGTGCTGATGAATCCTTTTCACTAAAGAAGGGCAGCCCCAAATACCCCGGCGCTGTCACCCAGTTTGGGTTTCAGAAAAAGCGTGTTGAGTTTACCACTGTTGAATACATATTTTTTGGCTCGCTCCACGCCTTCGGTGTAGAGTAAATCAACGTTTCCCACACCACCGCCCAGGACAATGGCATCCGGGTCGAGGATGTTGACTAGGGTCGATACGGCCCGGCCAAAGTTTTCGAGTAAACGCTCGATGGTAGCCGTAGCATACGGGTCGATGCCCTGCTGGTAGCGTTCGAGAATAACTTTTAGGGTTCGTTCCTGTCCGCTTTGCTCTTTGTAAAATCGCTGAAGTGCCGGTCCGGAGATGACCTGTTCATTGCAACCCCGTTTGCCGCAGTAGCATTGATAGCCGTTCTCCTCCAGAATATTATGGCCCCACTCGCCCCCGATTCCCTGCCGGCCTGCCTGCACCACCGGAATGCCATCGAGGCCCCGAAACACAACGCCCCCGCCCACCCCCGTTCCCAGGATAACACCGAACACCATACGGAAATCGGGAATGACGTCCTGTACAATGCCCATGGTGGATTCGGAGAGGGCAAAGCAATTCGCATCATTCGTAGTGGAAACCGGCACCCCCAGTGTACGAGCCAGATCATCGCGAAAGGGTTTTCCGTTGATACAGGTCATGTTCGAGTTTTTCATGGTACCCGTTTCGGGGTCCATGGTACCGGGCGTACAAAAACCAATTTTTTCGGGCTGTATGCCCGTTTCGTCCTTGAGTGATTGGATGAGTTTCCCAATCTGGCTCACGATATGAGTGTAACCCAGGTGGGCTTCGGTGTCGATTCGCTTGCGGATGATAATTGAATCCGGAGAGGGGGAAGATAAAATAACGCCTTCAATTTTGGTGCCGCCTAAATCGACACCCCAATAGGTTTTCATGGGTATTCGGTTTACAGTTTATGGTATTCGGTTTTCGGTTGGCTGCTCGATCGGTTGGCTGACGCATAGGCGTTGTTTTAGCGGCAGCCGACCGAAAACCACAAACCGAATACCGTAAACCAGTTCAACGCAGGTCGGGAATAGCACAGAAATCCATGTCGCCATAATCGAGGTTTTCACCGGCCATACCCCAGATAAAGGTGTAGTTGGATGTACCCGCACCTGAGTGAATAGACCAGTTGGGCGAAATTACAGCCTGTTCGTTCTGCATCCAAATGTGGCGGGTTTCCTGGGGTTGCCCCATAAAGTGGCAGACGCTCTGCCCTTCAGGAACGTCAAAATACAGATAAACCTCCATACGCCGGTCGTGCGTATGGGCTGGCATCGTATTCCAGACACTACCCGCTTTTAACTCCGTCATGCCCATCTGTAACTGGCAGGTGGGTAATATGCTGTTGACCAGTAATTTATTAATAGTGCGCTGGTTAGCCGTTTCCATACTGCCCATTTGTACCACTTCGGCGTCTGACCTTGACACTTTGCGGGTTGGGTAGGAATGGGTAGCGGGCGTGGAGTTCAGGTAGAATCGGGCGGGGGCAGCATCATCGTGCGAACTGAACTGGATAACCTTCGTTCCCTGCCCAATGTATAGCGCTTCTTTAAAGTCCAGGTCGTATGTTACGCCATCGGCTACAACCTGACCCGAGCCACCGATGTTAATGATTCCCAACTCCCGGCGTTCCAGAAAATAAGCGGCCTTTAACTGATCGGGGGCTTCCAGTGTGAGGGGGCCGGATACCGGCACGACACCCCCGGTAAGGTACCGATCAAAAAACGAAAGTACCCAGCGGAACTGATCGGGCTGAAATAAATCCCCAATAAGAAAATTCTGCCGGAGTTGCTCCGTATTCATCCCTTTCACTTCGTTCGGAGAAGCCGCATACCGGCTTTCGAAAGACGCTTTCTGTTGAATTTGGCCATTGGTGGGTTTAGTCAGTTCAGTTTGCATACGAGTTTGGAGTGCCTGCCTGCGGCAGAGCAGTCAGATGTTTTTGAGATGAAAGAAACGGAGTTAGCTAGCGTTGACATGATGGAATATCGTACCAATAGAGTCGGACAGGAGCACTAAATACCCTACTTTTCGTTGAAATGTCCGCTTCTTTTTGAATTTTTTTACTAACTCCCGATGGGGGTAGAGTTGTTTAACAATAGTTACTTTAGCCTCTAAAACACAATGTCTAGCCAGGGAAATAGTTGCTACACGTATAAATTTTAGGAATGGAGTCAAGCATCAACCCAAACGACTGTGTCGTTTTAGCTGTAGCTACGGATTTATCTCTATCGATGCCGTTAGCAGGGTTGTCAGCCCGGAGGAAAATCCTTCAACTGCCTGACCTTTTGTTCGTTGAATTAACCCTTAGTAGCCAGCGTCGATTAGGTGACCAACAACCGGCATACTTAGTCATACATATAACCCCTAGTCGTAGCTAAGTTACATGAGAAATGGGCAACGGAGCCTTTTGCAGGCAGTCCGCTTGGTAATTTAAATAACTCAGGAAGGATATCGTTTGTTAGAGTGATTAACGTGTCATCAGTATAATGGAGAAATCACCTAATCCGCTTTGGGATCAACTGGGCAGTTTACTCGTGCCCAAACGAAAACTGCCTGTACCCGAAACGGTTACGAACGAACGTATTCTGCATGAACTGATCCGCTGCTTTGAAACGTCGCTGGACCGGGAAAGTATTGGGACGAGTCTATTATTTGATGCCCACTACGTTGTTGTCCTGCATCCGGTTACCTACGCCGAGCGGCTGGCAGCTTTGCCCGTTATTGTCAATGAAGCAGTGAATGCCTTTTACCAACGGATCAACCAACGTAAAACAGAGCAGGATCGGATTATTACCGTGGCCTCACACTGGCAGTTTAAATTCGGGCCCGGTACGGAGTTTGACGGTCGGACCATTACGCCCGTCGATGTGGAAGTGATCGGATCGCTCACCGGTACATCACTCGAAAACGATAGCACACCGGCGCTGCAAAAGGAGCCTAATCTAAAGGCTACCCGCAAAGTGAAAAATACGAACGTATACACGAAATTAGACTTAAATCTGCCCGCGTTCAGGCACATTGATTTCCGGGAGTCGGGGGCGTTTGCCATTCGTATCGATCCTTCCCTGCTGGCTCATGACGAACCAGTAGGAGCAGCACCGGCAGCAGTTGCCGTTCTGCCCAACCCGCGTTCTGTTCGTCCCGATGCACTGGCCCGGCTCGATTATTACATGGCCGATCAGAATACCGAAGAAACGTACTGGATGAAAGAACGGGAAGTGGTGATCGCCCGGCAGGAGCCGGACAATGAACCGTTTGCCAACTACCTGCGGCTGCCTTCGCCCTACGTATCGAATCCACACGCCCGAATTCGGTATGACCCGGCCAGCGGACAGTTTCAGCTGGCCTCGTTCAGTCAGCACGAAACCCGGCTGAACGAACGGATTGTTGCCCGCAGTGAACCCGGAAATCCGGTTTGGGTCCACTTGCCGGATGCCGCCCAGATTCTGATCAACGGAGCGGTTACGCTAACCTTTAAAACTACCGACTAACGAATGCCCGATATACTGATTGCCGTGTTGCTGGGGATTTTTATCCTGTTGCTGTTGGTGCAGCATTTTCGTACCCTACCCCGATAACCGGAGCAGCCTGCTTCACTTTATTTATGAGCTTACTACAACGTGCCGGACAAACAGACGTTGGTCGGAACCGGCAGGATAACCAGGACACATTCATTGACTCACCGCTCTGGTCAGCGCACAGGGCGTTGCTGGTCGTGATTGATGGGGTAGGAGGGTATGCCGGGGGTGCCCAGGCGGCTGCCCTGGCCAAAGAAGCCATCCATCAGTATATGGCCACTCAAAATGGCGATACGCTCACAATGCTCTGTGAGGCTGTCGTGCATGCCAACAACCAGATTGTTCGCCAGCGGGAGCAGAACCCCGCCCTGGCCCGCATGTGCTGCGTGCTGACGGCCGCCATTGCCGATGACCAGACCCGTACCGTTCAGTATGTACACGTGGGCGATACACGCCTGTACCGCTTCCGGCAGCAGCAACTGGAAAAGTTAACCCACGACCACTCGCTAGTGGGTGTTCGGGAAGACGCTAACCAACTGACCGAGCTTGAAGCCATGCAGCACCCCCGCCGAAACGAGATTCTGCGGGATGTGGGTTCGGCACTGCACCGGGTCGACGATGCTGATTTTCTGGAATCGGGCGAGACGGATTTTGCCCCCGGTGATACGTTGCTGTTGTGCAGCGATGGCCTGACCGACATGCTTACCCGTCAGCAGTTGGTGGATGTAATCAGCCAGACTACCTCCGTGGAGAAACAGGTGGCTGAATTGATCCGCCTGGCGAACGAGCAGGGTGGTCAGGATAATATTACCGTTGTACTGGCGCGGTACCCAGTCCACGCCAATGACGTATCGCCTGGTATGCCCACCGAGCCGATACCTGCTGAAACCCCGTTGCCCGTTTCCATACCGGTTGCAAAGCCAAGTGCCGAATCGGGCCGGGCGCGTAAATGGGTGTACGGAATCGTTTTTCTCCTGTTACTGATGATGCTGACGGGGCTATTCTGGCAGTTTGGCCTACCGAAATCAGCCAATACCCCGGAAACTACACCGGCTGACTCAACGGCTGATACCCACCTCATTAACCAACCTGATTCGACCCATAAGCCTTAGCTCCCATGGCAACTGTTAGTTTTAATACGCATTTCCCCGGCTACGACGTGCTGGGTGAAATTACCCGCAGCAACGCACGTGTACTAAAGGCCCGGCACGTGGCCACCGGCGATTTGGTGGCCATCAAGCATTTTGCCCTCAACACGGATGCCGACACGCTCCGGCGTTTCGAGCGGGAGTCGGCCATTATGACCCAGATGGATCACCCGAACATCGTTAAGGTGCGCGAAGTCCGGCTGGACACCGACCTGCCGTACCTGGTTATGGATTACGTGGAAGGGGGTAACCTGCGCCAGTTGATTACCGAAAGCGGGCACCTGTCCGTTGAAATGACCATTCGGATGGGTCTACAGATTCTGGATGCATTTCGGTTGATCCACGCCCAGGGGATTGTTCACCGCGATGTAAAACCAGAAAACATTCTTTACCACAAACTGGCCAGTGGTGAACTGCATTTTCTGCTGACCGACTTTGGCGTTGCCCGATTGCACGAGCAGCCGGTAACGCAAACCGGTCAGTCGCTCATGACCTACGAATACGCGGCTCCCGAACAGTTCGATAATCCGCAGCAGGTGGATAAAACGGCTGACTATTATGCTTTTGGCGTAGTGCTGTACGAATGTCTTACGGGCAACGTACCCTTCGTTTTGCGCAGTGAAACTGGGATCGTTACGTTCATGAATGCCGTGCTGACCACGCCCCCACCGGCTCCGGTATTGCCGACTGATCAGTCGCTGCCGGAGGGGCTGGAGGATCTGTTGCGTCAGCTACTGACCAAAAAGCCAACGGACCGTATTAGTGATCCCGACGAAATTAAGCTGATCCTGAAACAGGCCGAAGTCGAGCAGTTATACCGGGATAAAGGGCGTCAGCCGGTCATACCAAAAGCCCGAACGGAAAACCATACTCCGGTAGCTGCGCAGGATGCCCCCCGGCCGGTGGTCAAACCCGCACAGGTCAAACCCGCAAAACCAGTGGTGGCTGAATCCACCCCCCGCAGAAACTGGCTGCTGCCAGCACTGGCAATACTAGTGGTGGTAGGCGGTGTTTTGGCCTATTGGGGGTTCAACCGGACTAACCCCCAGCCGTCAGCCGTTCAGGAATCGACAAACGTGACATCACCCACTTCCGATATAGACACGGCCCGGCAAGCTGAAGAAGCCCGGTTACGACTCGAACAGGTCCGGCAACAGTATCAGGCGGAGGTGGTCGAGGCAACCCGGCAACTGGCCGCCCGGACATTGGGCGGGGACGTTGGCTTGTTCGGTGGGGTTAAAAACCTGTCGGTTCAACTGACAAATCCGTCGGTCGTCACGTTCCGGTCCGTCGCGGTAAAGGTGGAATACCTGAAAGGGAACGGGCGGCTGTTAAAATCGACGGTCTTGTACTTCAATCAGGTTGGCCCTAATGCTACCATGACCCGGCTAGCACCCGACAGCCAGCGGGGTACGCGCTTTAAGGCGCAGGTGCTGCGGGCTGATCCGGAAAAGTCCGATAGTCTTGCCACCACGCCATCGTTGATTCCCTAATATTTTTTCCTTATTCGCCATCTATCCTTTACAAAAGGAGGTTGGCTGCCGTAATCAGATTACTACTGAATGAATCCAGCGAATGGTGAATTATAACGGGATATCGTCCGAACGGAGCTACCTGATTGGAGTGACGGTTGTACTGTTAGTCCTCTTCACCCGTTTGTACGTAAATCGTCAGCCAGCCCTTGATCAGGTCGAACGGGATTATGCGGCCGGTACCAAACTGACACTACAGCCGGGCATTCAACCCAATGCCCTCCAGCAACTGCTGCGGCAGGGAAATTACTATACCGATAGCCGTGATGTTGCGCTGGTGGCTGACTCGCTGCCCGCTAAACTGCGCCGGTATGGTACCCCCGACAACCTGGGGGCCATAAACAAGCGGGCGTTTTCCATTCGCACCCCGCTAACCTGGCGGAGTCCGGTTGGCGGTACCGATTTTCAGAGTCGGCTACGGGTATCCCGGCAACAGATCGGGTTCGATTCGGTGCTGTATCAGCGGGAACTGAACAGCCCCAAACCGTATCCTTCTTTGGCAGGGGCGGGGGGGCTGCAGCTAACCGGGCAAGTGCTGAATGATGCGCCGGTACCACGCCCCCTGTCCGGTGTATTGGTTCAGTTGAAACGGCACCGGCCGGTGCAGCGGGAAACGGACGAAACGCCCGACGTGCTCACTTACACCCGCACTGATGTCGATGGCCGGTTTGCCTTCGGTGCCCTTCAGCCAGACGGAGCCTATAGCGCATTACCGCTGAAACCGGGCATGGAGTTTGGTACCCGGCGGGGGGTGTCCCGGCTTGCCCGCTCCGTAGCCTACACGTTTATGGGTCGTTCGCACACACTCCGGCTTATTGGCCCCGTGGTGTACGGGCAACTGAAAAGCGACCACTCGTTTACCATGCGAACACCCAACCAGTTTCGCCTTGATTACGGGTGGCAGGTGGGCCTATTCCTGCTGGCTTTCTGGGTTGTTCATCTTTTCTGGTCGTTTCGGCGCTTCCAGCCCGATGCGCTGCTGTTGCCCATTCTGATGTTGCTCACGGGCCTGTCTCTGCTGACTCTGCTATCCATCCAGGACCCCTTGCAGGACATCATGTACGGCGGACAGGTGGTACTGGGAATCGGTCTGGGATTGCTGGGGATGGTCATCGTATCCCAGTTGAACATCGGGCGGTTTTATACGCGCTGGTGGTTCGATCCACTCGTGAACCTGCGTAAACGGACCACCTTTCGGCTCACGGGCTGGACGTGGCTAATCCTGGCACTGGGACTGGCTGGTTTGACGCTGGCTTTTGGCACGGGGCCGGAGGGAAGTGGTGTTCGGGTAAACCTGCGGATAGGGGGGCTGTTGTTCCAGCCGAGCGAACTGACAAAATACCTGATTCTGGTTTTCCTGGCGGGGTTCTTTGCCGCCCACGAAGAACAGCTCCGCACCCTGCCCGACCTGCGGTGGCGGTGGCGGGTGAGCATCGGCGTTTTTCTGGGAACGGGGATGCTGATGGGCCTGTACCTGCTGCTGGGCGATATGGGCCCCGCCCTGGTGATCGGGTTTACGTTCCTGCTTTTTTACACGATTGCCCGCCAGACGCTGGGCATCACCCTGCTGGCGGGCGTGATTTACGGACTGGCTTTGTGGCAACTGCCGGGTCTGGTCGCTACCCTGGCCGGTGTGGTAGGGGCGGTGGGACTGCTCATCTGGCGCGGCCACGCCCGTACCACAACCGCAGCGGGCTGGCTGGCCCTGCTGGCCGAAGGACCGGTACTACTGGTGCTGGTCATAGCTACGTTCGCCTTTGGCGATCAGATTCCCTTTGTGGGAGATCGGCTGGCCGACCGCAAAGCGATGTGGCTAAGCCCCTGGAACAATGACGTGTATGGGGGCGACCACCTGGCCCACAGTTTCTGGACGATGGCAACCGGCGGGTGGACGGGTCAGGGTCTGGGCAAGGGGTACGCTACGGCCATGCCAGCCGCCCATACCGACATGATTTTGCCCAGCCTGGCCGAAGGACTTGGCTGGGTTGGTCTGGTAACTGTTTGCCTGCTGTTGTTTGTTCTGCTGCATCGAAGTCTTTTGCACGCCCGCCGGGCGGGGCAGCCGTTTAGTTTCTACCTCTGTGCGGGTATCGGACTGGCCACCGGCGTTCAGTTTTTGCTGATTGCGGGCGGGTCATTGGGGGTATTTCCGCTAACGGGTATTTCGGTTCCTTTTCTGAGTTATGGCAATGTGTCGCTCATTATCAACCTCACGGCCATGGGCGTCGTATTTTCCGTTGCGAACCGTCCCGGCGAAGTCATCCAACACGCTTATCTCGAAAAGCATTACGATCCGGTGCTGGCTACGGGCATTGCCGGATTTTTGCTCGGTACCCTCATCCTGGCAGGACGGGCAGGGGAGGTCGCGCTCCTCCATTGGTCCGATTATATTGTCCGGCCCAGCCGGGTGCTGAGCCGCGACGGGCTGCCCGTGTATAGCTACAACCCCCGGATCAATCGCCTGACCGATGCGCTGGCCGCGGGCACGTTGTACGACCGCAACGGACGCGTACTGGCTACCAGTTCGCCCGATACGGTGTTGCGCAACCTGCCCCAGCTAAGGCAGGCGGGTCTCGACCCCAAAAAAGTGACGGACTTTACCCATCGCCGACTCCAGCGATTTTACCCGTTTGGCGAACACCTTTTTTACTGGGTAGGCGATGCCAACACGCGCCTGTTCTGGGGGCAGCAGAATGGCTATTTTGCCGAAGCGGCCCACCTGAGCGACCTGCGGGGCTTCGATAATCACCCCCAGCAGAATACGCTGCTGACCAGCCGGTACCGGGCTGATCGGTTTACCCCCGCCGTAACCCGAACGCTTACTCTGCCGCTGTACGATTACCGGGAACTGGCTCCGGCCCTGCGCAGCGGGCTGGATGGAGCCGCAGTGGCCGAACGCCAGAGCCGTAATCGCGACCTGCGCCTGAGTGTGGATGCAGCTCTGCAGGTAGCCCTGCAAAAAGCAATGGCCGGTTCGGAATACCGGGATAAACGCCTGTCGGTGGTGGTGTTGGATGCCGCAACCGGCGATGTACTTACATCGGCCATGAATCCGTTGCCCAACCTCCAGCGGCCGGATGAGCTATTGTTGCCAGATCAGGAGCGGCTCCGGTTACCATACCTGACCACCGAGCGGGACCTGGCCCTGACCTATCCCACCGCCCCCGGTTCAACGGCCAAGATTATGACCGCCACCGCGGCCCTGAACAAACTGGGACTGCCAGCGGCCAAGGTTAGTGTTTACGTCGGTTGCGGAGAGATTATTCGCCGGGGGCGGGTAGAAAGTGAGCCTTGCGGAGGACAGGTGGACATGCGGGAAGCCATCGTGCGGTCGAGTAACGTGTATTTTATACGGCTGGCCAACGATTATGCGCTGGATACGGAAATGGCGAATCTGTACCTGGCCACGGGGATGAACATCGATTACGTTGGGGGGTATTTATTCAATAACAAGCACACCTCTGTCGATAAAGCCCGCATCCTGAAGCACTGGCGCGACTCTTCTTTTGTCGTTCGGCGCAACTTATACAAGACCCTGACGTATCCAAATCGTTACCGAAGTGAGTTTTCGGGGCTGGCCTGGGGGCAGGGACAACTGGCTACTACGCCGGTAGCCCTGGCCCGAATGGCGGGAGCTATTGCCAATCGGGGTGTTATGCAGCCGTCACGTTACGTGCTAAGCCGGGGTGGGAGGCAAACCGCCGTAGCGCCGGGTGTTGTGCTGGCCCGTCAGCCCGCTTACGCCGACCGGCTGCGTGATTTCATGATCGAGCAATCGAACCCGGCCGGTCGGCCAAAAATAAGTCTGAGCCGGGTAGCGGGAAAAACCGGAACCCCGGAGCGGATTGTGCTGGGTGAAAAGCAGAATGACGGCTGGTACGTGTTTTTTGCGCCTACCCCCAACGGTCGCTCCTACACGGTTACCTGCATCCGGATGGAGTTGGGTAAGTCGTCGGCGGATGCGGTCAAACTGGCGAACACAGTCGTAGCCCCTATCCTGAAGGAGCGGGGCTATTTAGGAAGTTTTTAATCCACGCTGGCCATCACTGGTTTCAGTATAATACAGAACAATAAAGTCATGCCTATTCTGACCGATCTGAAGCGGTTTTTTGGCCTGGATGTTCCAGCCGCTCATCCGCCGACGGAAACCCCGCCCCCCGACCAGCGCCCGGCACCCATGAGGGCGGGTGGCCCATCGACGCCCCGGCAACGCGAAAAGCTGTACCGGTTTATTGTGGAGAGTTTATCCGTTTACGCCAGTGAAACGGAAGGGACGCCAGCGGGCCTGAAACTATCGGTGTACTGCCACGATTTGGCGGAAGAAGAACAAATGGCGGTAGCCCTGTATGCCAATCAGCCAGGGCACTTTCAGGCTGAACTAAGCCGCCACCTGGCCGATCATTACATTCGGTTTGCGCCTAACTGGCAGTTTAGTTGGGAATTCGTCCGGGATAGTTTGCCCGCTACCAGTACCTACCGTCAGGGAAATCTGGGTCTTACTGTCCTGAGACCAGACATGGATCAGCCCCTGCGGGTACGGATACGGACGCTTATGGGACAGACTCTGGAAGATAGTTACCTGCTCGATCCAGCCGCACAGACCGACTACCACATCGGTCGGTGTCAGACCGTACAGGCCGCATCGGGGCGCGTGCGAACCAATCACATCGTCTTTCTGGATGCTGATGAGCCTGGCTTTGATCCGGAGCGGGGCGAGCCTAACCTGAGCGTTAGCCGCCAGCATGCTACCATCCATTACGATGTAAATAAGCGCCAGTATCGTCTGCTTGCCGATGCGGGGGGGCTACCCAGTAGCAATAACAAAACTAAGATTCTTCGGGCCGATGACACGGTAGAACGGGTTGCACTGCCCGGTGTAGGCTACGCACTAGCCCCCGGCGATCAGATTGAACTGGGTGATGAAGCGAAGCTACTCATTGAACTGGTCTAGCCAGATGGGATTTCGCTTCGCCACTCATTTATGATGCACGAATCCGGGCTGTCATGGTTGGGGCAGGGTTATTTTGTGACTACGTCCGATACTATTTTGAGGAAGCGAAAGAGAACTGACTACTATGGGCAGGCCGGGCAAAAGCGATCAGGCAGGTATGGGCGTTTGGACGGTAGATTTTAGCGTGGTTAGCGCGCGGTATAGAAAATTAGCCACTGTTTGCCGCTCTATCTCCATCACCTTGGCGATGGTCTCATTAGACATGCCCTCGTAAAATTTAAGCTGGATAACTTCCTTCTGGCGGGTGGGAAGCTGATTAATTCCCTGATGAAGAAGCTCCTGCTTTTCGGAGAACAGTTCTGCCACGATTAAATCACTCTCCCCGTTGCGTCCGTCCGTCAGCAGCGATCCGGCCCGTTCCCACTCATCTACCGTTGTTTCGCGACTCGTTTCTTTTTTGAGTGACCGAAATAAGTTATTGCGGAAGGCTTTGATAAAATAGCTGGTTACGCACGGTGCATCGACTACTTTCGTACGGCGATACCACAATTCCAGCATCAACTCCTGAATACAGTCTTTGATTAATTCCCGATTTTTGGTAAATCGGGTAGCATGATTGAACAAAACCCAGTAATGTATACGAGCGAGTTGGGTAAACGCCTGTTCGTCACCCGCTTTGAAACGGGTCCACAGTTGAGCCATCAATAGGGTATCGGAACGGACTGATAAAGACATGAGTACTGGTTGGTTGGTAGTATAGAAGACACTATAACGGTTGTTGGTCTTTATGGGTAAAATGCAATTTGTGTTTTACCCCCATATCAATCCATATACCAACTCGAAAATCAATAGTTGTTTTCTTTTCTGGGTATATTATACTAATCTACTAACGTAGTACAAAAAGACAAGGTTTATTTCGCACTTTGACGCGCTTTTTCTCTGCAAACGTTTCCGGAAACGTTTGCAGAGAAAAAGAAAACCTTAGAAAGATTAAATTTTTTCGCTTGCTCAATATATCAATGGATTAGGTTTTCTGATAATAAGACAAGGTTAGCGAGAGAGCAATCTTATAAAAATTATACTCAATGCATAGTACTTCAAGCCTATGAAAAATACGCCGGTTACCATCAAAGATATTGCCCGGCAACTGAGTGTGTCTATTTCAACCGTTTCCCGTGCATTGCGGGATATGCCCGAAATTCACCCGGAGACCCGGAGTGCCGTTTTGCGACTGGCCGAAGAGCTAGATTATCAGCCCAATCAACTGGCTAAAAATCTGGCTAAAAGCCGGACAAGAACGATTGGGGTCATCGTCCCCAACCTGAGCTATTACTACTTTTCGGCTATGCTCAACAGCATTGAGGAGGCTGCTTTGCAGGCAGGGTATAGCGTGCTGGTGTGCCAGACGAACGAGTCGTACCTGCGCGAAAAAATAAATATTCAGAATCTATTACGCAGTCAGGTAGAGGGATTTATCATCTCACTCTCCAGAGATACCGACAGCTATGAACACGTGGAACGGCTGACCCGAAAAAATATTCCGCTTGTGTTTTTTGACCGTTATGCCGAAAGCATCAACGTGTCGAAAGTAATTGTCGACAATCATGCAGCGGCCTTTAAAGCGACTGAACATCTGATTGAAAATGGATGCCGACGAGTTGGCATGCTGGCGGGGCCTACGCAGTTGGTCATCAGTAACGAGCGTGTGGCGGGTTACCGGGCGGCATTGGATAAGCACGGACTTAGCCTGGGAGAACAGTATGTATGCCACTGCGATTATACGCAGGAAAACACCATCATGCAGACGTTAATGCTGATGAGCCTACCGCAACCGCCCGATGGTGTTGTGGTCATTAGCGACCGAATGGCGTACTCCGCCGTTTTTGCTATGAAACAGAAAGGTATCCGAATTCCCGAAGATGTGGCCATTGTCAGTTTTAACAATGAGCCAGTTTCGGCACTTTTTTCTCCGCCATTGACCAGCATCAGCCAGCCCATTCAGGAAATGGGGACCGAAACGGTACGGCTACTCCTGCGCGAACTGGATTCGGTGGAGGAGTTTGTGCCCAAAGAAACGAAGGTGATGGAAACCCAACTTATCGTACGGGCATCCTCACTCCGGGGTGGAGCATCACTTACCATTCATTAGAAATGATTGAAGCTTAACAAGCCACAACTAATTGGCCTGTGTGCCTGAATGAGGGAGGAAAACTGTTGACAAATCTGACAGACTTTTATTTCCGTATTGGTGCTTTGTCGTCACTATCGGCATCAGTAAGTCTGGCAGGGGTTTCAAGGGAAACGCTTGTTTTCAGATGTGTTTTTTGCCTGCTTTGTCGGTAAGCTTTTGAGCCAGTCTTTGCGAATACCCAGATAGAAGCCTGACTGCGATGGGTAACGCAGCAATTTCCCCTGATCATAGCCTACCTTAAGTTCGATAGAGGAGCCACCCAGCCAGCGTGTGGGTTTGCTCAGGGAGCCCATTGCCGAGAATTGATTTATCCCGTCCGGAAAAGGACCTACGGTTGAATAGATGGAATAAACGCCATGGTTCTGACTGTAAGAAGCTTTAAGTTGATACCGCCAGTAAGCAGGTTTCCAATCACTGCCTCCCGCCCGCTGAAACGTTCGTATCGAACCCGATACACCCCAGTTAAAAGCAAGTACCCGATTGTTATTAATGCCAAAAAGACCACCAATCGGTTTGCCATCGGCGGTATTACGAGAAAAACTCTGGGCGCCTAAAGATGGATTGGTATCGGCCGTTTGGGTAATAAAAGGTATTCCTATCGTTCTCCCCTGGTATGACCAGCCATCTGGATACTGACCATTGACTAAATAGTTCTCCGGCTCTCCCCCCAGCAACTTACCAACCTGCACGTACCCCTGGCTTTGCGAGTTGAAAAGTTCAACGACCATATCTTCGATAAATCGGTTAGGACGTTTGCTTTGTAACCGGATTCCATACAGTCCGTCTTCAATATTTCTCCCATTGTAAAGTTTACGGCCCAGGTCGTAAGCATGCTGCTGGTAGGTGGATAGTGTCCATTGATTCAGGTCGACCGACAACGCTATCTCGACAGCCCCCCGGTGATCGCCCACGCGGTTCTGGTCGTTGGTCGTAAATTTAGACAGGTTTTTAAGCGCATCTTTATTTACGGGTACAACTACGTTATAGTAAGCATCGAGACTGTTAGCGTACTGACCATCGAAAGAAAGCGTAGGATCTGCTTTTGCAAAGAAAGCATAGCCAGCCCATTGTACTTCGTGGCTGAAGGAACCGTATAAATGGAATCGACTAGCCGGTTTGCCCAATCGGATTGACAGGGCTTTCTGATGGAGATAGGAACCCTGCACATAGGTCTGGTCGCCAAACCAGCCGTGCGCGAAAAAAGCGTTAAAGGCGACGAATTTTTTGGTGAAACCTATCGGTACATAATCGATTGTGCCAATCTGTATCCGGGGCATCGGTAATGCATTTCTCGACCAGATGAAGGAGCCTGACGAGAGCGGACTTTGGGCAAAACCCAATACCTGTTTGCGCCTACCCCCAAAAATTTCCAACCAACCCAGTCGGGCCTTAACGTATCCTTCACTTAGGATTACTGCCTGCGATGCGCCCGCCTGGCCAACTACTTCCATCCCCGCTCCCCAGTCTACCTTTGGGTGCTTTTGGGTAGAGTCGGAGCGGTAGCCTATGGCGGTTGCACCCCGCATCCAGACAGTAGGTGCATTGCGGGGGACGATTCCGTACTGATTGGTTTGCATCCAGAAGGGTACTTCTCCGGTGGATGAGCCGAAGCCGCCTATTTCCAACTGGGCAGTAAGGGGTCGGTAGGGCGGGGGTGTTGTTGACGGGGATTGAGCCGATACCGTGCCTGGCAAACCCGCATACAACAGCCATTGGCAGCCAACCGACATAATGACATAACGGGCGGTGTGACGATACTCAACTGATTTCCTTAAGGCAGAAGAAATGAAACCCAACATTATATAATTGAACAGATGCCGCCAGGCGTTATAGAATCAAAAAAACGTTCAGACTTTATCGAACAGAAGACAATCAAATAGGTGTGGAGCCTCGTAGCAAGACTAGATACAATCTGGTAATATTACAATAGTCCGGCCATCTTTTATGCCAGTTTGCTTAATAGGTGACAATTACTTACTGAATGGGATTGTAAAAAGTCGGCGATGGGACGATGGCCGAACTTGAAAACACTGGAATTTCATTGTATTGGCTGACGAAAAGCTGATCTGAAGAATTTGTTCTGGAATAAGTAAACTGCCGGATGTGTCGCCCTGAAAAAATGAGCAGATCAAAACGGTACGGCTACTCCTGCGCGAACTGGATGTGACGGAGGAGTTTGTGTCTAAAGAAACGGAGGTGGTGAACCCCCCAACTTATTGTGCATCAGTCCTCATACCTGAAGGACTGTGCGGTTGACGGAATTGGCACCCATTCCGGAAAGCTTAGGAGGCACTATAGCACATTGGCAGCATCGGTAAAAGTACTATTGGCACGATTGTATTTTAGGTATGTATTGCCACCCCAAATGACAAACTAAAGCACTGACAGGCATATTATAAGCTATATCAGCTCCTTGTAGATTTACAAATCAGTATACTTTTAGTCTATTGTTCTAGGCTGTTTTGCCCGGCATTTCCGCTTTAGGATGCCCGCTTCAGAAGACACTAAAATCTCTATAATGATTGTTTGCTTACACTCCGGGCACTTTCTGTGAGCCAGAAATTCATTTTTTCTCGTCTGCGAACACACTAGTAACGAATCCTTCTATCGGGAGAAGGTAATCGGAATACGCTGGGCATATTGTCGTCCTTCGCGTAAACAAACTTTTGTTGGCCTGTATATTGTATCCGTTAAATACAATCAACCGTTTAGGCAGATTAGTTTATTTATACCATTTATTTTATAGCTAAAAATATGAAAAATAAAGCATTACTGGCCTATTTTTCTGTTACGTTGCTCACTGTAAGTATCAGTTTAGCACAGGCTCCCAATTTAGGAACAGCTTCCAGTTTTGCTTTATTCACGGCCAATGGTGCCTTTTCCAACACAGGTGCAAGCACGGTAACGGGTGATATAGGCACAGCCGTGGGGGCTTTCAGCGGATTTCCGCCGGGAACGGTTAGTGGCCAAACCCGATTGCCGGGTAGCAGCGAGGCCAATCAGGCAACTACCGATGTTATGAATGCGTACAACTCGTTAAATACGCTTACCTGCGCAACGACCATACTGGCTGAATTGGGGGGGCAGACGCTTGCCCCAGGTATTTACTGTCAGCCAACTGCTGATGCCACATCGCTGAATGGAACGCTGACTCTGAGCGGGGCAGGTATATTTATCATTAAACTGAACAGCGCGCTAACAACAGCCACGAACTCAACTATTCTGCTGACAAACGGCGCGTCGGCCTGTAATGTATTTTTTCAGGTGAATGGGGCTGCTACACTCGGCACCGGTTCTGCTTTCAGAGGAACTATAGTAGCTACGGGGGCCATCGTCCTTGGCACCCAGGCATTGCTGGAAGGAAGGGGCCTGTCAACTACCGGGGCCATCACGCTGAATAATAACGTAGTGACGGTCACAAATTCATCCCTGTCAATCAGCGTCGTGGCCAGTTCCTGCGCACCCGCTACAAACCAGTATTCAATTTCAGGAACCATTTCATCGACCAGTGCCTCGGCAGCAACCGTCACGCTTACCGATGGTACTACATCAACAACTGTTGTAGTTGGTGCCGGAGACACCTCAACCCCGTATAGCCTGACCGGACTGTTGTCAGGTACAGGGAGTCATACCGTTGCGGTGAGCTGCGCCGGAAACAGTGCCAGTGCAACGTACGTGGCACCAGCTTCCTGTACCGCATCTTCCGCCAGTTTGGGTGGAACGGCTTATGCAGATAACAACGGAAATGGGGTGTCAGATGGAGGTGATACACCCATTTCGGGTGTAACGGCTACGCTGCTGAACGGTACAAATACACCCATTGCCTCTACGGCAACTAATGCGTCAGGCCAATACAGTTTTACCGGTTTGACACCGGGCGTACCCTACTCGGTAAGTTTCACGACACCGGCCGGTTTTTCGGCTACTACGCCTACCACAAGCGGGCCTGTAACGCTGGCTGCCGGCGAGAATAACACTGGTTCATCCGCAGGTTTTCAGCCGGTGTCCGGGTCTGGCACACCCCTGTTGGCGGTGAGCGTTACGCCGGGTGCTACTCAAGTGGCCACAAATCAATACACCCTTACCGGGGTTGTATCACTGACGGGAGCCACGGCTGGATCGCTTACCATTACCGATGGCGCTATTACAACCACCGTATCCGTTACGGCAGGCCAGACATCGGCGGCTTTTAGCCTGACAGGACTGCCTTCGGGTAGTGAGTCGCACACCGTTTCGGTCAGTGGAGCCGGGTATACCCCCGCCACCGTTACCTATATGGCACCTGCCCTTGTTACTCCTGCTGCGCCGTCGCTTTCTGTGCAGACGTATGTTAGCGCTTCGAATGCCGTACCGGGCGATGTACTAACCTACAGTATAGTGCTGACCAACTCCGGGTCAACAACGGCAACAACAACCGTACGGGACTCGCTCAGTGCCGGTGGAACGTATATACTCAATTCAGCCATCCCTCCGGCAGGTACGTCGTTTACTCCCGGTCAACCCATCAGTATGTGGAATGTGCCAATCATTGGTGCCGGACAGAGCCTGACGCTGATATTTCAGGCTAGCGTAGATGCCAGTGGTATCCTGTATAACGTGGTTACGATACCGGGCGACACCGCCAAGATATGCACGTCAATACCCGTTAAACTGTGCCTTGGTGATGAATACACATTGACAGTACCGGCTGGCCGAGGCAGTTATCGCTGGTACAGGAATGGCATCCTTATTCCGAACCAGACTACGAACGTGCTGGTGGTGACTCAGGCCGGTAGTTACAGCCTTGGCCTCGATAATGCCAATGGATCATGTCCCGATTTCTCGTGTTGCCCCTTCATTGTAGAAGAAGACGCCTTGCCTTCTTACCAGGCTGTTGCTATTGGTGCTACCTGCGTAGATAATAATCCTCAGAATAATGGTCAACTGGTGTTGAGCAATTTCGTGTCTGGTCATACCTATCAGTATTCGCTGGGTGCAGCGTTCAATCCAGCCGCTTCATTATCGGGCCCACCCAAGACTATCCCTGCCAATGGTGTCATCTTAACTACATTGCCCAACTCAGTGGCAAGTCAGTCGTATACGGTTCGGGTCTATAACGCATCGGGTTGCTATGTGGATCAGACCGTAATGGTACAACCAACAATATGCACTTGTCCGGCTGACGTTTGTATACCCTTCACGCTCACACGAACCAAACGGCATTAATACATCGGTGTACGTTTTGAGCCAGTCTTCCTGTTTGAGTTGGCAGTTATGTACTACCAACTCAAATAGGAAGACTGGCTATCCGTTAGCTTGTCTCGAAAAATGCCTCAATTCAACTAGACCGGTAGCATGAGTTGTTGATGGAAGGTTTCGGTGAAAAATGAAAATCCCTCATAAGATTCTGATTGGCAGAATCTTATAAGGGATTGAAGTACCGGGAGCCGGACTCGAACCGGCATGTCCTTGCAGACAATGGTGTTTGAGACCATCGCGTCTACCGATTCCGCCATCCCGGCGACAGAATCGTCCCGCTGTGGCAGGATGCGTTTGTCAAACGTGGTGCAAAAGTAGC
>JBBSTD010000055.1:0-42537 GCA_038236215.1 Cytophagales bacterium
GCTGGGTTGTATGAGCAGGGTAATCAGCGGTTGTACGTCAATCGGGGCTATGGTTATATTGGCTACCCTGGTCGGGTTGGCATTTTACCGGAGATTACCATTTTTGAATTAGTAAAGGCGTAGTTTCTAACTAAATCCTTACTCTTTCAGTTACCACTAGTCAACTAACAATCAAGCACGCATGAAAATCATTTTTATTACCGGATTATCCTTCTTTATGTCGTTACTGGCTTATGTAACGCCCGTTAAAGAAGCACGGGAAACGACCATTCCTATTTGCCATACTCCGGGAAACGATATGTCGTTACTAGCCGCCAACCCGGCGTTTCAGCAGTTACACGTCAGCCCATTGCCATTCACGTATAAAGGCGAGGGAGAAATGGTTACGTTTCCAACGCCCGATGGCCAATCCGCCAGCGGATTTATGATAAAATCTCAAAAGCCGTCTGACAAGTGGTTACTGGTTTATCAGGAATGGTGGGGCCTGAACGATAATATCAAAAAAGAGGCTGAGAAGTATTACAATGACCTGAAAGATGTGAACGTACTGGCTCTGGATATGTATGATGGAAAAGTAGCGACCGAACCGTCTGAAGCGGGTAAGTTGATGAGTGCCGCCAGTAAAGACCGGCTTGCCAGTATTATGAAAGGAGGTATCGCTTACGCAGGCCCTAAAGCTGAGTTCGCCAGTGTTGGCTGGTGCTTCGGCGGTATGTTATCGCTCCAGTCCGCTATGCTGGAAGGTAAGCAGGCCAAAGGTTGTGTAATGTACTATGGCCGGCCCGAGCAGGATGTCGAAAAATTGAAAACACTTGATACTGATGTGATCGGTTTTTTCGGTACGCAGGACAAGGGTATCACCCCGGAATCAGTAAAAATGTTTGAAGAGAACATGCAGAAGGCCGGTGAGAAACTGACCGTTAAAATGTATGATGCCGGTCACGGTTTTGCCAATCCAAGTAATCCGGTTTACAACAAAGAAGCTGCCGCAGATTCCTATAAACTGGCTTTAGCCTATTTGAAGGGCAAGCTGAAAGCATAAATTCACTGATTCAATTCCTCTTTTAAAAGCCTGACTGTGTTCTCACAGTCAGGCTTTTAATTAAACTTTAACTACTTTCTTATCGTTTTCATTAAACGCGGGGGTTGTCGATTTGTCTAACCAATAAACAGGAGCGAAAACTCATACGGCGATGGACATACAGGGATGGGGTGGTGTTTTGGTAGGATTGATGTTTGGCGTTGCTACCGTTAGTTTTGGTCAGTACGGCCCCGGAAACGGTTACCCAAATGGAAACGGTGGCTATAATCAGCCTTATTCAAACAATAATGACTACGGCCAGAATTATCCGAATCCAAATTATCCTAATGGGTACAATAACGGATATGGTCAACCGTATCCAAACAACGGGTATAGTTATCCTAACGGAGGATACGGGGGTTACAACCCTTATGGCCAGCCTTATCCACCACAGCCCCCTGTAATTGTTGTTCCGCCCAGGGTTATCATTGCCCCGCCACGCGTTTACGTTGGTCCTCCGGTAATCGTACGTCCATACGTGCAGTACGGTTATGGTTATGGAGGTGGGTATGGCTCCGGCTACGGAAGCAGATTTGGAGGTGGATACGGTGGGTATGGCCGCCGGGGTGGCCATGGTGGACGCCGTTAGTGAGTCAGATGTAATACGTATTTGCGGACCCCTTCGAAAATAAATGGTTTAACAAGTAAACTAAAGATCAATACTATGAAAACGATAAAATTAATGCCATTACTAGCTGCCGGTTTACTAGTCGTGATGCTGGCGGGTTGCGGTCCTGGTTATGTCAATACAGGCGTCGGTTATGGGGGGTACGGAACTCGTCCTAATTATGGCTATGGTTATAGTCCATATGGCTACTATAGGCCACCCGTTGTAGTGCGCCGTCCGCCAGTCGTAATTCGTCAGCGATATTATACACCCGCTCCCCGTTACAATTACAATCGCGGGAGCAGCCCGAACGCCCGTATCGGGAGTAGAGGTAGTTACAACGGTGGTGGTCGTTCACGCGGACCAAGGTAAGGTTTTACTAAGTGAAGCGTTTATGGAAACACCGGCTCATACAATGAGCCGGTGTTTTTGTGTCACCGCCTACACAGTTGCTCAACTATATACTCAATAGAGGCTGCTGACATGCAGTGCGAAATCACCTGATTCTATTATTGGCTTATCATCGGTAGATAAATTATAGAGATAAGCCCAGCAATTGGCGATTTGCTCATTAAACTGTACCGGAATTATAACCCGGATAAATTCGGTTGGGTGCTCAAAGTCATCGCCTACACCTTCGTAATAATCCAGATAAGTAAGGGTAGTTTCTTTCTGGTTACCAATACCATAGACGGTACCACACACACGCGTATTAGCATTTTGCTGATAAACCGCGCCCGGATAGCTGCCCATGTTAAATACCTGACCGGCAAAGGTACCTTCTCCCATCAGGCGGCTCCGGTTACGTAGGTACAGAGCAAACTGATTATCGAAAGGGGGACGAAGTGTGCCGTAAACGATCAGGAAGTCAGGATTCGGAATCATTCAGAAAATGTAGCTTGTCGGATGACGAAAGTAGTTGTTTTGACGTTAATACAGAAAGCAGGTTGTACTATGAAAAAGATAAACATACTTCTGTTGATTGTTACATCATTAATATTGGTCGAATTACCAGTGGAAACAATGGCCTCTTCCTCTATTGCTTCTTCAGAAATGTCAATCTTTAAACACAAGCGCAAAGGCTATAAAGCAAAGCGTGGTGGGCTATTCAATACGGGTCTTTTTCGTAAGAAAAACGCCTGTGGTTGCCCAAAGCATTAAGCAATTGTTAAGAAATTGTATTTATACAAGAACTAGGCCCTTGAATGGGCTTTTTTCGTTTTATTACTTGTAAAAATCTGTGTTTCAGCGTATAATTTCGTACCTTTGCGCTAAAATTAGCTGGACCGGGATCTATTTGATTTCCATGATTATTTATACCTCGTTCCAGAAGGATATTATAAATCATGAAAATCAATTGAATCAGCCAGAAACTGGTTCATACAGTGTATGCAATCAATTCGTAATATAGCTATCATCGCCCACGTTGACCACGGCAAAACTACGCTGGTCGACAAAATTATTCACGCATCCAAACTTTTTCGGGATAATCAGGAATTCGGCGACCTGATTTTGGATAGCAACGACCTTGAGCGGGAACGGGGTATTACCATCGTTTCCAAGAACGTATCGGTTCGTTACAATGACGTCAAAATCAACATTATCGACACACCAGGCCACAGCGATTTTGGCGGTGAAGTAGAACGTGTTCTGAAAATGGCCGACGGCGTTTGTCTGCTGGTCGACGCTTTTGAAGGAGCAATGCCACAAACGCGCTTTGTACTAAGCAAAGCGTTGCAATTGGGCCTGAAGCCAATTGTGATTATAAACAAGGTCGATAAGGAAAACTGCCGTCCAGAGGAAGTTCACGAACAGGTATTCGATCTGATGTTCAACCTGGGCGCTACGGAAGACCAACTTGATTTTCCAACGGTTTATGGTTCATCCAAACAAGGATGGATGGGACCCGACTGGAAGAATCCTACGGATAACATCACGTATCTGCTTGATACAATTGTAGCTACCATTCCGGCACCCCCTATGAATGAGGGGTTGCCACAGATGCAGATCACATCGCTCGATTATTCGGCTTTCGTTGGTCGGATTGCTATCGGACGGGTTCACCGGGGAACGTTGAAAGAAGGTGCCAATATGGGCCTTGTGAAGTCGGATGGTACGGTGAAACGGGTAAAAATCAAAGAACTCCAGGCGTTCGAAGGTCTTGGTAAAGTTAAAGTGACGGAAGTTGCCTGTGGGGATATCTGCGCTGTAACCGGCTTAGAAGATTTCGAGATTGGCGATACGTTGACGGACTTCGAAACCCCGGAAGCCATCACCCGGATTTCAGTGGATGAGCCGACCATGAACATGTTGTTCACGATCAATAACTCGCCATTCTTTGGTAAAGAAGGTAAGTTCGTGACCTCTCGTCACTTGCGTGAGCGTCTTTACAAAGAAATTGAGAAAAACTTGGCGTTGCGTGTAGAAAACACGGATAGTGAAGATCGCTTTCTGGTCTATGGCCGGGGCATTCTTCACTTGTCCGTATTGATCGAGACAATGCGTCGGGAAGGTTATGAGTTGCAGGTAGGTCAACCTCAGGTGTTGTTCAAAGAAGACGAGAATGGGCATAAGTTAGAGCCAATCGAGACGCTCGTTGTCGATGTTCCCGAAGAAACAGCTGGTAAGGTAATCGAGCTGGCAACGCAGCGGAAAGGTGAATTGCTTATTATGGAGCCAAAAGGCGACTTGCAGCACCTTGAATTCAATATTCCATCACGGGGGTTGATTGGCCTGCGTTCCAACGTCCTGACCGCTACATTCGGTGAAGCCGTTATGAGTCACCGGTTTAAAGAATATCAAGAATACAAAGGACCTATTGCCGAGCGTATCAACGGGTCGCTCATTTCAATGACCAGCGGTATGGCTACTGCCTACTCAATTGATAAACTTCAGGATCGGGGTTCATTCTTTGTTGAACCAGGCGACGAAATTTATACGGGTCAGGTAATTGGCGAACACAACCGCCAGAACGATATTGTTGTCAACGTGCAAACCGCAAAACAGTTGACTAACATGCGGGCATCAGGTTCGGACAATAACGTAAAGATTGCCCCGAAAATATCATTCTCCCTAGAAGAGTGTATGGAATATATTCAGAAGGATGAGTACCTTGAGGTGACGCCAAAAGCATTGCGGATTCGCAAAGTTTTCCTGGACGAGAACGAGCGGAAACGCAATCAGAATAAATTCGTTATGGCGTAAGCACGTAGCAATTGGGCATAAAAAAAACCACTGATTAATCAGTGGTTTTTTTATGCTGTAAAATGAAACGGCTAATTCTTAACGAAGGATCTGCTTAGATAAAACGCAAGAGTTGGCGTATTTTCAACGGGAACAATAACTGGTTTCTCGGCATAAACCGAACTTTCAATGGCGGCTCTGGATTTTGCATACTGGGTCTGCCTGCGTGCCTGATTATATCCGGCAATGAAGAGCAAACCACCAATTAATAATACAATAATTCGTTTCATAACTGTTGATGGTGTTATAGGAAAACTAACGCTTAACTGATCCCATTCGGCAAAGAAGGTTTATGTGTCAGTTTGTTATAATTAATCACCGATTTTTACTATAATTCGGTCGGTTATTTAATTTAACGATATAGAATTCACAACTAAGTTTAGACGTTGAAAGCAGTAAATGGTTACACTATTTACTGCTTTTTTTTAGAAATTAAATCGGGAATTCCGATACAGACTGACATTAATCCACTTATAAACATTGTCTGCAAGGAGTAACGCCCAATCCCCTAAGTTAACAACTGACTACTGATTGTATGGTTTGATATCTTAGTAAAAAAAGGTAGCTATTTGATTGAACGGCAATGAAAAATTACCCGGCTGTCCTGATTACGGCCGGGTAATATTGGTTCTTACACAAAAAGAAAAATTATTATCGTTGCTGAAAAGAGCGGCTAACAAATAAGATATAGCTTACCTGTTTCTACAGATTGTTTGAGGAAATATTATTCAAGTTGCTCATAATCAGTTGATCCTTTTATAAATCATGACGTGAGGTGACTCACCACCGTGTTGTAAGCGAAGTTTGTCTGGCGTTATCAAATCGAAGCGTACCACAGCTTTCAAGTTTGTAAAATAACGCTGCTCGAATTTAGTGGCCTCCGGTGTGCCTGCTCTTTCTGTACTTCCCAGATTCTCCGCCGACATCATACCATCAATGGTTGCAAACAGACGTACGTTGTAATCATTCACCGATGATTTGCCGGTCGCTAGAAAAGGGGTTATATCGAGCGGTGGATTTGCGGTATCAAAGGCAAATGACAGCGTTACTGTATAGGAGGAATCTGGCTCGACAAGGCGCCATGATCCCACTAAATTAGCTATTTGAGGTGACAGAATAACGTCTTTACTTTTGCATCCATTTAACACAATAAATGAAGTAATAAACAGAAAAAGTGTTGTTAAAAATTTCATGAATTTGTTTTAGTTGGATCAGCAATCTTTCCAATGAATAGGATTGTCCCGGTTGTTTTTTCATGAATGATAAAAACAAAAGGCCGGTTAATAAGTGTTGGTAATTGTAACGCTGTTGTAGTAACGCCTACGGATGTAACTGCGGCTGCTTCTGTTCCTTTTTCGTCGACAGCAATGAAGGTATTTTGTTTTACAAAGCTAAGCGTAAGCCCCCCTTTATTATTTATTTTAGTAAAATCTGCCCGATCAGTAAAAGCAGTAGGCATACCCATATCACTCAATACATTATTGAGTATAATTTCATAATTCAGCGTAAACTTAGGCAGACCAATGTCAATGTTACCCAAAATCATACCCTTTTGAATTTTTGCCCATTCGGCACTGGTCAGACCACTAATTAGTGCATCAGCCGTTGTGCTTTCTGAAGGCAATAAAACCGTCATGGCAAACTTCCCGGTACCGTAGGGAAACTCGATGGCCTGGTAGTTGGTCTGGAAGAAACGATTTAGTTGGGCTTCAAGGCGCATCATGCGTACCGTTTTCGATTCTCCTGAAGCCAGTTTGAAAGGGGAATCAATAGTCTGGTCAGTACTAAACTGCTTTTGCCAATCGCCTTTAAAATAGAGCGCATTCAACAGAAACATGATATTATCAGGCTTAATCTGCTCAATGACTTTGGGGATTCTACCCTTCGTTTGCTCACTGGCCCAGCTATTGATTTTGGTCACTGTAGCCGGATCATTAAAGTCCTGCGCGGATACCTGCGCTTTGAAAGTCTGTTTCAGGAGGTCCTGAAAAGTGTTCTCTACCTGGTAGGTATTCCGATACCAGACCGAGTTCGCGAGTGTCAATGTTACGGCAGGATCTACTCCAGGCAGATTTTCCAGAAGATTCTGGTACGTTGTATTTGCCTCGGCCAAGGTTTGTGCATCTAGCTTTAATGCTTTCTGTATTTCCTGCGCTGTTTGACCGTTAGCGCCGTTTAGAATCATGCCCAGCGCAATGTGCAAACTGAGCGGAGAAATGAAAACATTCTTGGCCTGGCCTTCCTGGGCAACTACCCGTTTAGCCGCGTCGAAAGCAAATTGTGTTGTCTGGTCGGCAAAAGGAGCCGATACGCGCAACTCACTGGTAGTGCCCGAACCCGAATTTGGATTTATAGAAGTGCTTTTACAGCTTATAGCGGCCAGTAAAATGCTGGCAAAACAAATAATTGTATTGGAAAATGAGGTCGTTCTCATGACACAGTTGGTAAGGTTAAAAATGCACTGTTATCAAAACCATTTTTGTGATAACAGAGTCACGGACAGTTCTTAAAGGCATTTCGTTGCGTACGTAAGATATCAACCAGCGTCTCAAATCCGGGAATCGTTTTACCGTACGGAAACGTAACCCGGTGTTTCTGATCGTCCACCTGTATCTCGATGTATTCAGCACCCCCGTCAGTGCAGTCAGGGCAACCCAATACAGTCGCTATTTTACTAAATGCATCCAGATTAGCCAGCGTTTTGATTTCATTCCACTGAGTTTGACTAATCGTTGACTGACAGCTTCGGGGCGTTACCTGGGCCTGAGGGAGTACACTAGCCTGTGCCAGTGTAACGCTGGTACCGTTGAAAACATAATCGTTCTTGCAGTAACCAGCGCACATATTGAAAGAAGTCCCGGTGCGGACAGTGAGTTTATCCGCAGCCGTGCTTTGTGGCGTTTGTGGCGTGATATTATTCATGCAACGAACGAAAGCGACAAAAATTAGTACTACTATAGCGATGGGCTTCATGCCAAAATTGGTTAAAAATGATAGTCGACCCCCAGCGTCATACCAGCCGTGGTGGGCTGGCTTTGTACCTGCGAATGCGCCAGTGTAACCAACCCTATCGACGGCTGATAGATACCCGCCAGTGAAGCTGACCATTGGGCCGAAGGCTGATAGCGGAAACGTGCTCCCACAATAGCGGCAAACGATACCGGCCGGTAAATGTCGTCCTTCGTTGTAATAACAATCTCATTATCAACTGTATTGTGGATGAAAATGTTGGAAATGATACCACCCAACACGGCCAGACTTAGCCGCTTTCTTGGCCGCAGTTGGTAACCAACCTGGACCGGAACCTGAACAAATTGATAATCATTCGTAAGCATCTGACGGGTTTTGTCGCTATAGGCGGGTTGTACGTATCCGTTGTTGGCAAAATTGGCCTGATCCAGACTGGTGTTCTTTATTCCATTGGCACTACTGTTTCGCAGGGCGTCTACGTATAAATTTCCGGTAGTTGCCCTTATGTCATTCGTAGCAACGATACCATTTGCTGATAGGTGAGCGGGAGTATCGACCGTTGAGCGACCTGCCAGAAATCCAACGCCCGTTTCTACCGACCAGCGTTTGTTGAGCAACATACCGGCAGAGAATTGGTAGGCTATCGAAAAATTGGCCCGGCTGGTAACTGATTGAGCCTGATAAGCACTAGTGGCAACAGATGTGTTTTTTATTGCACCAGCATTGACCAATGAGGCCATCTGTACGGAAACCATTGGATTAAAGGAACCGGGCGTGACATTGGCTGAGGCCCAAAAGTCCCGATTTTTTTGCTTCAACGTTGAAATATCAGGTTGCGCCGTTACCTCTGATGGCTGGAACCATACAATTCTATAGATATGACCAAACTCATGCAGGCGAATTGGCTTACCCCTAATCGTCTTTAGCTGTTCGAAGTTCTCCGCTCTGCGTGAAGATTGGTCTTCCTGAATAAACGAAGCGGTTGCTATAGAACTACCCCCTGGAGTATTGATCAGGTTACTCACGGTTTTGATAGGCGGCTCAGCACCACCCGGCAATAAATCCAATGGCTCACCCGAAACCGGCATTTTGTAAGCTGGCACCATAGCAAGTTTTGACAATGAGCCGTTGGACTGGACTTCCTCTGGAAGTCCAGATAAATCATACGATGGTCTGGCACTCTTTTTGGCCACTGGTGTAGTAGGCTTAGTCGGCAGCTCTATGGGTCGTATAGGGTGTTTTTGTGACTCATAGGCTAATGCGTTTTCCGGTACAGTAGCTTTCGGAGTCACAGGCATCATGGCCGTTTGACGTTGGTTCGACAACTTGGATTGCTCACCATCAGTCGGTTTATGCATAATCCACCAGCCTACCAGTAGCAATGCCACAGCAGCGGCCATCCCCGAACCCCACAGTAATGGGCGAGAGGAGGCTAGTCCTATTCCCCAGAGGGGAACTATTTTCGCACTGTTTGACTCATCGAGTTGCCGTTCTATGGCATCCCAAACACGGGACGGAGGGGCTTCGGCCGCTTCGTCGAATGTCTTGCGCCACATATCGGCCGGTATTTTCTTCTCTAATTCATCCATTTTGTACTCAATGATAAGGGTCAGACTAGTGGTTTACGGCCTTCGGCAGGATGTTCATCGGTAAACCGGTTGTCGGCTTGTATTTTTCGTTGCAATAAATCCCGGGCGCGGGCATATTGCGATTTAGAGGTTCCTTCGGCAATGGCGAGCATCTTCGCAATTTCGGGGTGGTTGTATCCTTCAATTGCGTACAGATTGAATACCATTCGGCAACCGGGGGGTAATTCCTGAACGAGTTGTAGCAGGTATTGATAATTCAGGGCGGGCAAACTTTCATCGGCTTGCGGCAGCACTGAAGCTATTTCCTGTACATCCATACTATCATTACTCATTGTTTCCCAGGGCTTCTGTTTTCTCAAAACCTTCAGCGCAGTATTGATGACAATTCGTTTTAGCCAGGCTTCCAGTGGGCACTCAAACCGAAAGGTGTCGATGTGTCGAAATATCTTGACGAAAGCATCCTGCAAGGCATCTTCAGCTTCATCGGCATCCTTAACGTACCGTTTACAAACAACAAAGAGCTTCCCGGCATACCGCTCGTAGAGCAATCGCTGCACAACCCGGTCTTGCCGTCGGCATCCTTCTACTAATGCGTATTCATCCTGCATAGCATCCTTAACAAGTGTAAGACTCCTTACGGAATCAAACAGTTGGAAGCAGTCCTGATTTTTTTTGTCTCCTTCGTTTAAGCCTATATCGCCTACGATAGTTACTGTTAAATAGGGTACCGATGCTTATCTTTGATACTCCCTTACCCGTTAAAAACGTATGAATCGTCGCAATTTGCTGCGGTATTCGCTGAGTGCCGGACTAACTGCCTTCCTGCAACCCGCCTTTGCCCGCGTTTGTGCGTCCGATGTTCGCTTTCGCATTGGTGCCTGCGACTGGTCTATCGGTCCGGCCGGAGATAGTAACGCATTCAAGGTAGCAAAACAAATTGGCCTAGATGGCGTGCAGGTTAGTTTGAATACGAAAACGGATTATGAACACCTGCGCCAGCCAGCTATGCTACGTGCCTGTAAAGACGCTGCCCAACAGGCTGGCGTTGCTATTAGTGGTTTAGCTATTGGCCTCCTAAATGAAATTCCGTACAAATCTGATGCCCGGACCGAAGCCTGGGTGCAGGATAGTGTCGATGTCGCGAAAGCATTAGGCGTAAAAAACGTGCTGCTGGCATTTTTTAGTAATAATGACTTGCGGAACGATAAAGAAGGTACGCAGGTAGTTGTTGACCGATTGAAAGCCGTTGCTCCCAAAGCCGAAAAAGCGGGTGTCGTGCTGGGAATCGAGTCCTGGCTATCGGCACGCGAACACATGGCCATTCTGGATGCCGTTGGCTCACCCGCCGTTAAAGTGTACTACGACGTTTGCAATTCGTCGGTGATGGGGTACAATATTTTCCAGGAAATCAGAGACCTCGGCAAAGAGCACATCTGCGAGTTCCATTTGAAAGAGAACGGTCATTTGCTGGGAAAAGGACAGGTTGATTTGGCAAAGGTACGGCAGGCCATCGAGGCTATTGGGTACGAAGGATGGCTCCAGATTGAAGGCGCTATTCCGGCAGGGAGACCAATGCTGGAAAGTTATCTGCATAATAATAAGACCGTTCGGTCGCTGTTTAGTTGAAGAGTAGAGTGACTTGTAAATTAGCCGGGATGCACTATCAACGCTACCAAAATGCGCTGACCAGGCTGTAAAATACCTAATGAAAACAATCTTTTCTTTCAATCCTATCCCGCTTGCCGCCATTGGTTTTTTGTATCTGGCCGGGCAAACATTCCAGTCTGGACCCGAAACGGCGTCAACTTATCGTTACGAGTCTTTCCAAAACGTAGTGGCTGCTGATTCCGGACAGCTCTATCTTCCCAGCGATTTGGAAGCTACCCTCTGGGCCGAAACCCCCATGTTCAACAATCCAACGAACATGGATATTGATGCCAAAGGGAGGGTGTGGATCACAGAAGCCGTTAACTACCGGAAATTTAACAACAAAGCAGAAACCCGTCTCGACCACCCTGAGGGAGAGCGAGTCATGATTCTGGAAGACACCGATGGAGATGGTAAAGCCGACAATAGTAAAGTATTCGTGCAGGACCCCGATCTGGTATCTCCGCTTGGCATTGCTGTTATCGGAAACAAAGTTATTGTGTCTTGTGCCCCTAATCTGGTCGTGTATACCGACGAAAATGGCGACGATAAACCCGACCGGAAAGAAATCATGCTAACCGGGTTTGGGGGGCTGGACCATGACCATTCGCTGCACGCACTGGTCGCCGGACCGGATGGGAAATATTATTTCAATACGGGCAACGCTGGTCCGCACATCGTGACGGATATTGATGGCTGGACACTTCGCTCCGGAAGTTTATACGTGGGAGGAACACCATTCAATAAGCTGAACCATGGGAATCAGGTAAGTGACGACGGCCGGGTCTGGACGGGTGGTATGGCCTTACGCATAAACCCGGACGGTTCCCACCTGAAAGTAATGGCGCATAATTTTCGTAACAATTACGAAACGGCGCTGGATTCCTACGGCAACATGTGGCAAAACGATAACGACGATCAGGTAGTGGCCTGCCGCACGAGCTGGTTAATGGAAGGGGCTAACGCAGGGTATTTCAGCAACGATGGTACGCGTTACTGGCAGGGAGACCAGCGGCCCGGCCAGAAGATCCCAACGGCCCATTGGCACCAGGAGGACCCTGGTGTGATGCCGACTGGTGACATTACGGGTGCCGGGTCGCCAACAGGTATGGTCATGTATGAAGGAGACGAACTAGGCCCGCAGTATCGGGGCATGCTGCTCAGTGCTGATGCCGGTCGGAACGTCATTTTTAGTTACAAGCCTGAGGCCTCCGGTGCGGGCTACCGGCTTCCGCGAACGGATTTCGTCAGCACATTTCCAGAAGTAGATGCCAATTACAAATGGGATGCCGCTACCAGTGATACCCGCAAATGGTTCCGGCCCAGCGACGTTGCGGTAGGGACAGATGGAGCCATCTACATTGCCGACTGGTACGATCCCGTTGTAGGAGGGCATCAGATGAAGGATCAAAAAGGATATGGCCGTATTTACCGGATTACGCCGAAAGGTAAAAAGCTCAAGGCGCCTAAGATTGACTTACGAACTACACAGGGGCAAATTGATGCCCTATGTAGCCCGGCAGTCAATGTTCGGGTACTGGGCTTTGATGCACTGGCCAAACAGGGTGAGAGTGTCATTGAACCCGTAATGGGGCTACTGTCTTCGCCAAATCCGTACTTCCGGGCACGCGCTGTTTTTCTATTGGCCCAACTAGGGGCCGAAGGTCAGTTTGAGGTTGAACGGCTTTTGAAAGCCGTTGATGCCCCCGTTCGGCTGGTGGCGCTACGGGCGTTGCGTAGCATAACGCCCGCAAACTCCAAAGCAAATCCAGCCCTTACGGCCTCCCAGAAGGCTTTATTGCCGTTGCTGGGTAATCTCTCGGTCGACCGAAACGCGGCTGTTCGGCGGGAGGTGGCTGTCGCTGTTCGGGACATCCCGTTTGCTGACTGCCGGTTTATCCTGAACAATCTGGTGAAAGGGTACGATGGAAAGGACCCTTGGTATTTGAACGCATTGGGTGAGGCCGCTGACGGAAAAGAGGAAGCCTTGTTTTTTGATTTGCGTCAGACAATGCCCGAAAGCCCTGCCGACTGGGACCAGCGAATGGCCGACCTTGTTTGGGAACTCCATCCGCCGTCTGCCGTTCCGATGCTGAAAAAACGAGCCGATAATGCCTCTCTAACCGCAACCGCCCGGCAACAGGCCATCGTCACGATTGGATTTATCAAGAGCGAACCAGCCGCGAAGGCAATGTTGGAGCTATCTAAATCGACAGATAAAGAGGTGGCGGACCAGGCCCGGTACTGGTTAGGTTTCCGGCGGGGTAATGACTGGTCCAAATTCCTGAACTGGAATGAAGTGATGCCTGTCAATACATCGGCGGAGGAACAGAAAATGCTGACCAACCGGCAGGTTCTCCTGGATGAAAACACCTCGGCCGCTGATAAGCGAAAAATGGCGGTCACCATGTCCAAAGATGCTGAAGGGGCAAAGCTATTGATTGGCCTGGCCGCTGATGGAAAGCTATCGGATGAGTTAATTAAGGCGGCTGGCCCCGGTATTCGAACCAACAAGGACCAGACGGTTAAAACAATGGGCAAAGAGTATTTCCCCTGGAAAAACCCCACGCAGACGCTTACCGAGAAACCCCAGCCACTAGCTGAGAAGCCATCGGTTGCCAGTAGTTCGTCGGCTCAATCAATGGTCAACGCGGAAGAGACTAAGACGGTAATGGAAAAAGAGCCCGTCAAAACCGCCCCTGTATCGACGGCCCCGGTGCAGGCTGTATCCATGGAGACAAAAGAGGAAAATGCCCATGCGCCTGAAAAGGTCGAAAAAACGAGCAACAACGACCCGGCTATCGCACAGATTGCGATGCTTACGGGTAATAGCCAGAAAGGACAAACGGTTTTCAAGACGTACTGTATTACTTGCCATCGGCATGGTCAGCAGGGGGCCGACGTTGGCCCGGAATTGACGCAGATTCACCAGAAATTCGATAAGAATGCCTTATTGGACAACATCGTTCACCCTAACGCGGGGATTGCCTTCGGATACGAACCCTGGCTGGTTACAACCAAAAAGGGGCAGACGTATTATGGCTTTCTGGTAAGCGATGGAGCCGAATCACTGGTGGTAAAAGGCATAAAAGGCCAGAAGCATACGATACCGACCGATGAGGTTTTCTCGCGTCGGCAATATAAAACCAGCCTCATGCCCGACCCTACGGCGTTGGGTATGTCGAACCAGCAACTAGCCGATTTAACCGCGTTTTTGCTAAAACAGTAACCAGTAGCCAATATGCGTTGCTATGCCTTTCTGATTTGTATCACCTGGCTGCTCACCAGTTGTAGTCTGGCATCCTTCGCCCAGACTACGATTACGCTCTCCGGTAACATTGTGGATGCCGCTACCGGTAAGCCCATGCCGTTTGCCAATGTGTATCTGAACAATAGTACACACGGCACCGTCAGCGATACCAAGGGTCATTTTGTACTGACCAATGTGCCATTGGGGACCGTAGAAGTGGTAGTTTCGTTTGTGGGCTATCAAACCACCCGGCAAACGCTGCGGCTGACCAGCACCCAAAACCAGCCGATAACGTTTCGGCTGAAACCCGGCGACCAAATGCTAGCGGGGGTAACCGTAACGGCGAAGCGAAACGAGAAGGTGTGGCAACGGCAGCTTCAGCAGTTTAAAACTCAACTGTTCGGCGAGCTCTTTGGCAGTCAATGCGTTTTGCTCAATCCTGATGTACTGCATTTCACGCAGGATATTGAGCAGCTGAAAGCCGTGGCGACTGAGCCGCTCCAAATCGAGAACCAGGCCCTTGGTTACCGAATCTGGATCGACCTGGCGTATTTCGACGGCGAACCGAATCGGGTCTTCTACGGTGGCTCGGCTCGGTTTGAGGCAATTGACGCAAAAAATAAACGGCAGGAAAAGCGATTTCAGCGGAACCGGATGCGGGCCTACTTAGGATCGACCCGGCATCTGATGGCCAGCCTGATTGCCAATACCTACGAACAGCAGAACTTCCTGGTGTATGAAGAACTGGATTCCACCCTGTCGACCCACGAGTTGAGTGACTCGGTTACCCTGCAACGGGCTATCGGGCAAAAACTACAGCCCATTCATCAGTCGGAAATAATTCAGCCGGGTCAACTGCCGTTTGAGCGAACGCTCGTGCTGGAGCATCCGCTCATTGCTTTTTACACCAAAGCAAAATCGCCCTACTCGCCGTACAAGGATGCCCGCTATGCCTATACGAGAATAACACTGCCTAACGGACCGATGCAGATGCTTGCCGATGGTTGGGTTACTGTACCCAACGGCGTACAAATGCAGGGTTCCTTAGCCAATGACCGGCTGTACACCCTGCTCCCCGCCGACTGGCAACCGACGCAATCGGATGAGCCAATCGCCACGAATGAAACTGTAGTGGCGCAGGCAATTCCCACCGGAAAAATCGCGTATGCTGCCGAGAAGGTCTATTTGCAAACCGATCGGACGCAGTATGTAGCGGGCGACACGCTTTGGTTTAACGCCTGGCTGGTCGATGCCTCGCGGCACACGCCCACCGCGCCTAGCCAAACGCTGTACGTAAACCTGCTAGATTCGACCGGAGGGGTTCAGGTTAGTCAGACGCTCCATGTCGACAGCACGGGGCAGACGTCCGGCAGCCTCACCCTGCCCGCTTCGCTAACGGGCGGCACGTATCAGCTTCTGGCCTACACCAACTGGATGCGGAACAGTGGCGATGATTTTCTGTTCCGAAAACGCATTCGGATCGAATCAGAAAATAGTTTCTCCATAACCACGACAACGACCCCGGCAGCCGGGATAACGCTACGCGTGTTTCCCGAAGGCGGCAATATGGTGGAGGGTTTGCCCGCGCGGATTGCTTTTCAGGCCCTTGATGGTCAGGGCCGGAGCGTAGCCGTTACGGGTGTGCTGACCAACCAGAAAGGCGATACCCTCAGCGATTTCCAAAGTCTGCACCGGGGCATGGGTACGTTCACACTTACGCCCCAACCGGGACAGATATACCGCGCATTGGCTGCATCTGCCGATGGTCAGCTAACATCGGTCGACCTACCCGTGGCCCTGCCCACCGGCTATGAACTGGCGGTCGATAACCTGACCAATCCCCACGCCCTGCGGGTGCTGATTCGAAGTAACCAGCCCGAAATGGGGCAGTTGACCCTGTTTGCGCACGTACGGGGCCATGTCTGCTATCAGGCCCAACTGGACGCCAGCAAAACGGAGATGCTATTGGCCATTCCGTATGATTCGATTCGGCAGGACGGGATTTTGCACTTGACGCTGTTTGACGCCGATAATCAGCCGGTGGCCGAGCGGCTGGCGTTCATTAACCAGAACCGGCAGTTGGGTATCAAAATCCAGTCCGATAGAGCTACGTATCAGCCCCGGCAACCCATTACGCTGACTTTTTCCGTTACTGACCCATTAGGCAAGCCGGTTTCTACCAACCTCTCACTGGCCGTTACCGATACCAAACAGGCGTTGGAACTGGAGCCAGACGCGGCTACCCTGCGGAGTTACCTGCTGCTCACGTCCGATTTGCGGGGCCACATCGAAGCCCCGGAGTACTATTTCGATTCGACAGAAGCCCACTCCCGGCAGTATCTGGATTACGTGATGATGACTCACGGCTGGCGACGCTTTACCTGGAAAGCCTTGCTGAGCGATAGTGCCATTCAACCCCAATATGCTATTGAAACAGCCATCAAGTTGCAGGGGCAGGTTCATTATAACGACAAAACCGAACCAGTTGCCGCACTTTACCCGAATGGAAAAGGCGGTAGTTATTTGGTGCAATATCCTGAGCGCGACAAAATAGCCCGCGAAACGGCTCTGACTGGAATGTTTAGGACCAATCGAAACATGGTACCTCTGGCCTTAAAGACGGATAATCAGGGGCAGTTTGTCATGCAGAATCTATTATTTGCCGATACCGCTACGGTCATTATCCGGCAACCTGACCAACGCCCGCTCAGCATCGACTGGCTGCCCACTGCGTTGCCGAACTTCGTGCCGCAGCCACCATTGCCCGGCAGTACGCTGGCGGAGCGTCAGGCCTTAACCAATCAGGCATTGGAAACGCAGGCGTTGACCCGGCAACTGCGGGAGAACGGTGGTCGGTTACTAAAAGCCGTGAATGTGAAAGCCCGCAAGTTGGATGCCAGCCGAAACGATTACCGGCGGCAGATGTACGGTACCGCGGATGCAACCGTAGTCGCTACCGACCAGATGCGCTCAATGCCCAATGTGTTGCAGATGATACAGGGCCAGGTGGCGGGGGTTGACGTTTCGATGAATAGAGATGGAAGTGGGAGCGTCACAATCAGAGGAGGTAGGCCAGCCGCGATTATGATAGATGGGGCTATGGTAGATAATCAGGTTCTGGGGACTATTAATCCCAATGATGTCGAAGCGATTGATGTGTTAAAGAATCCGGCTACTTACGGTATTTTTGGTGTACGTGCGTCCGGTGGTGTAGTCAATATTTTAACCCGGCGCGGTGGTGGTGAGGACAAGAAAATCCAGCAGGTCAGCAGTAAATTTGTTGGCTACGCCGTGAGCCGGGAGTTTTATTCACCCCAGTACGTTGCTGAATCCACAACAACTTCGCCAGATAACAGGGCTACGCTCTATTGGAACCCAGCCGTGCAAACCGATGCCAGCGGCAAAGCGACGGTAACGTTTTACAATTCAGATGCGGCTACCACTATTCGGGCTGTAGCGGAGGGCATCAATGGAGATGGGATACCAGGCTACGGAAAAGTAATGTATTCAGTGAAAAACTAACTGCGCTCCCCGGTTTTATATAGACGGAGTGGCCATTTGAACATAGAGAAATAGCAGAAACGGTAAGACTATTTTACTTCATAACCCAGCTTTTTCAACTCAGCCGCCGTTAGGTTCAGTACGTTTATGTCCAGCGTTATGGGCATCAGGGGCGTGTTGGTCGTATCCGTTTTAACCGCTACAATGGCATCTATTAACTCCATCCCCTTGAAAACCTGCCCAAAAATGGTGTAGTTATCGTCAAGACGCGGCAACCCCTTCCTGTTCTGTACGATGTAAAACTGGCAACCGGCCGATAGCTTTCCCTGATTGTTGTCGCGGCCTGCCCCCACGGCTCCGTATATATGCCGTATAGTTGGGTTGAATTCGGGTTTCAGCAGATAAGGAGAATCGGAAAAGCCCGCCGGTGTGTCGGGGCATCCGCCCTGGGCCACAAAATTGTTGATGACCCGATTGAAGGTAAGCGTATCCCAGTATCCTTCATTGGCCAGTTTAATAAAACTGGCTTTATGAACCGGTGTTTCGTCGTACAACCAGAAAAGTACCTCTCCAGAATCTACCTTAATTTGACCAATCGGGTACGTTTTTTCGACTTCGGGCTGTACGAAAAGCGGAAGAAGATAAGCGAATAATGCAAGCAGTGTAGGCATAGCAGAAGGGTGTATGAGCCAAATGAGGCTAAATATACTTACCGGAACCAATTAAACCCTTTCATTCGTACCAGGGTCTTAGTAGAGAACGTTGTGGAAAAACCTGCTTTTCTGCATCTCTCCCAACCACCTGCTATCACTAGAACTTATGTACGTTTACCTGACGCTGTTTCTTGCCCTGTTTTCCCTAGCCACATCTGCCCAGAATAAACCCATGCCCGACTACGTCCGCGACTGGAAACGCGCTGACTCTCTGGCCGCTAAGGGCTTACCGAAGTCGGCCCTGGAAATTGCCAATCGAATTTATAAAGAAGCCAAGGTCCAGAAAAACTATCCGCAGGTGGCCAAAGCAGCCATGTCTCGGCTGATTTTCCGTAGTTACTCCGATGAAGATGCGTATAAAGAACTTATTCGTTCATTGCAAACGGACATTACCGACACGCCCGAGCCGGCAAAATCCGTTCTGCAATCGGTGTTGGCGGATATTTATTGGCAGTACTTTCAGCAAAATCGCTACAAATTCTATAATCGCGCCACGATAGGCCGGGCCACGATAGGGAAAACGAATCCCAGTACTCCATCAAATCAACGACCAAACTCAAACGATTCTACGGCCAATTTTACAACCTGGGATGCAAGTCGTATGATTAGTGCTGTAACATCCGCTTATCTGGCATCTGTCCAGCAGAAGGCACTATTGCAGAAAACGCCCATTTCGACCTACGATGCCCTACTAGATAAAGGTGACGCAGATGCGCGTTTGCTACGGCCTACGCTGTATGACCTGCTCGCTCATCGGGCTATCGACTTTTTTCAGAACACCGAGCCAGACTTACTGAAGCCAGTTTTTCGGTTTGAACTAGACCAGCCAAATTACTTTTCCAATCCCGAAACGTTTACCAAACTCACGGTTCAAAGCCGCGATTCACTGTCGGGTCGGTATCAGGCGCTGCTACTGTACCAGCAACTACTGGCTTTTCACCTGAATGATGCCTCGGCCGACGCATTGGTCGATACGGATGTGCAGCGGCTGGAGTTTGTTCATCGGCATAGTACGCTGCCAAAGCGTGATTCACTGTACCAAAAAACGCTGAATGAGCAGATTACCCGGTACAAAAATCAGCCAACCGAAGCCGTTTATGCCTTTCAACTAGCGCAATTTCTGGCAAATACGGCCAGTCCGGTTCGCCCATTGGATGATAATAATGACCCCACACTGCCACAGGCTGATTCATCCCGCTGGAACCGAAAACAGGCCGCTGACATGTGCCGCGATATTATAAAACGATTCCCCAAAACGCCATCGGCTAAACAGGCGGCTCAACTGCTGAATCGCCTGACAACGCCCACCGTTACCGTACAGGTGGAACAGACAAATGCACCGGAGAAACCATTTCGGGCACTGGTCAGCTATCAGAACGTCAATAAGCTGCTGTACCGGATTTTCCGGGTGACGGCCGCTGAGATGCAGACGTTCCGGGACAATAATGGTGATGAGGAACAGCGGAAGAAATTATATGCAGCGTGGCTTAAACGACCTTTTGTCGCTGAATCGTCCGTTTCCCTACCCGATGATGGCGACCTCAATCCACATTCGATAGAGATGCCGGTTAGGGGGTTGCCCACCGGTCATTATATCCTGCTAGCTACGTCGGACGATGCCTTTGTGGCTAAGACGGAGTCGGTTCAGTTCGCGTCTTTTACTGTATCGGGGCTTAGCTACATGCTGACGTCAGCAACAAACGAAGCTACCCAAACGATTGTCGTGACGAATCGGCTGACGGGCGAACCCGTCAGGAATGCGTCGATTGCCTTGATCAGGCTTAAATCATTGACACCCATCAAAACCTATAAAACGGATGCCAATGGCTGGGTTAAGATTCCAACTGGCGATTTACCAACCCAATCTACTTTTCAGTACCTGATTTCGCTGGGGACCGATACGATTCTTTCGGATCAGCAGTATAACTACCAGAATTATTCGCAACCGAATGGCGAGCAGTCCCAAACGCACGTCAACCTCTTTACGGATAGGGCCATCTATCGTCCCGGTCAGTTGATTTACGTGAAGGGGTTGCTGTACGCTGGCAAAACGAATCAGTTTGCGGTAAACCCGAATCAGGACGTTACCCTCGATTTCCTCGACCAGAACGGTGAGAGCATTGCGAAGCAGACCCTGAAAACCAATGAATTTGGCACGTTCAATACTAGTTTTACTGCTCCTGTTGGGCGGATAACCGGCCCAATGACCTTGCAAACGCCTTTTGGTAGTACCAGCATTCGGGTGGAAGAGTATAAACGTCCTACATTCGAAGTAAAAGTCAAACCCATCACGAAGTCCTTCAAGCTTGGTCAGGCGGTTACGCTATCGGCCAATGTCAAAACCTTTTCGGGTGCGGTTGTGGATGGGACCGAAGTCCGCTACCGGGTCATGCGGCAACTCCGACCCCGTTGGGATTGGTGGTCTGGTGGATACAGAGGTTTTAGAGGGCCGCGTAATTCAAATCAGACCGAGATTACGAATGGCGTAGCGCAAACGGATGCTCAGGGTAACGTGAGCATCACCTTCACGGCTGAACCCGACCGCGAGCAAGCCCGCGCCACCAATCCAGTTTTCGATTTTGTCGTTACGCTCGATGCAACGGATAAAGCGGGCGAAACCCGTTCGGCCACAAAGTCGATCAATATTGGTTACTCCGCTTTGCAAATCAGTTTGACCATTCCGCCACAGGTGGAAATAAATGAACCAATTACGATTCCGGTAACGATTACCAACCAGGCTGGGGAGCGGGTAGTGGCAAAAGGTCAGTTAACAATTTATCGGTTGCAACCCCCGACACGCCCATTGCGGGAACGCCTGTGGCAGCGACCCGACCGATATGTATTGAGCAAGGCGGAGTTTGAAACGCTGTTCCCGAATGATGTGTACGCGAACGAAAACGACCCGAGTTCGTGGCCGAAAGGAGAAATTGTACAACAGCAAACGATCAGTTCTCCCGCCGATTCACTCATCAAACTCACGCCAAACCGGTACACGCCCGGCGAATATGTAGCTGAACTCACCGTAACCGACTCGACGGGTGAAATCGTGACGGAACGGGCGTTCTTTGCCGCTGTGAACGACAAACAACCCACGGCATCCGCCCGTTCGGATAACTGGGTACAGGTTCGCAAAGCAACGGCCGAACCGGGCGAAGAAGCGGTTTTCTGGGTAGGCAACAGTCAGCCGGGCGAATCCACGCGGGGCGAATCCACGCCGGGTTGGGTGTTGATGACGGTAGAGGAAGACCGAAAAGTTGTTCGTCAGGAGTGGCTCAAAACCGGTGGAGTACCCTTGCGCGTAGCACTGCCCGTTACGGAGAAGCAACGGGGTGGCTTTGCCGTCCATTTCGCGATGGTACAGAATGGGCGGCTTTACCAGAAATCGCAGACCATTACGGTGCCGTTCACCAACAAAAAACTAACCATTGAAACCCAGACGTTCCGCAATAAACTCAAGCCCGGCGAGCGGGAAGAATGGACATTGCTGGTAAAGGGGCTGGACAAAACGCCCGCCGAGATGGTCGCGACGCTGTATGATGCCTCGCTGGATACTTTTGTGCCCTTCGATTGGCCCACGTCTATTTATCAGTCTTATTTTCCTATTTTCTACGAATGGCGTTCCAGTAGTTTTGGTATACAGAGTACTAATCCCCTGTTTTACCGCTACCGTCCTGAACCAGCGGTGCACGTACGGCAATATGACCAGTTGTTGGCTAACTACGGGGATAAGAGAGCGAACACTTTCGGGCGGGAAATTCTTAGACGTGGTGAGTATGCCTCTCAATCCAATCTTCGAATGGCAAAGGGTGCAATGGCTATGGCGGCTCCAATGCAAGCAGAATCAAAACTTTCAAACGATGCCCCTACTGCTACTGCGGGAGCCGAACCAGCGCAGCCTAAGCCTAGTCAACCGCCCGTTGTCAATCCGCGCCGGAATTTCAACGAAACGGCTTTCTTTCTGCCGAATCTAAAGGCTGATGAGCAGGGGAGGGTCGTGCTGAAATTTACGATGCCGGAAGCTCTCACGCGCTGGCGGTTGTTGGCCTTCGCCCATAACAAAGACCTGAAAACGGGTACGCTGGAACGCGAAATCGTTACGCAAAAAGAACTGATGATTACGGCCAATGCCCCCCGCTTCCTGCGCGAGGGCGATACCATCCGCATTCAGGCCCGCGTCAACAACTTAAGCGAAAAAACGCTGGACGTGACCGCAAACATTAGTCTGGTAAATGCCCTGACAGGTGAGCCAGTCAATCAAAAACTAGTGAAAAGTAATCTGCAAACAACAGCTACGGTGGTGGCTGGTCAGGGGCAGGCTGTTGGCTGGACGCTGGTTATTCCATCGGGGCTGGATGCCGTAACCTGCCGCTTCACGGCACAATCGGGTTCGTTTACGGATGGTGAAGAGTTTACCATTCCCATCCTGCCAAACCGAATGCTGGTCACGGATACCAAACCATTCTGGGTAAATGGCCCAGCCACGAAGTCGTTCACACTGAAAGAACTGACGGGACTAAGTTCCGAATTACCCGCCCAGCACGAACGGCTGACCGTAGAGGTAACGGGCAACCCCGCCTGGTACGCGCTTCAGTCGTTGCCGTACCTGATGGAATACCGGTACGAATGCGCCGAGCAGTTGTTTAGCCGACTTTACGCTAATAGCCTGGCCGCTTACATCGTAAACAGCAAACCCGAGTTTCGGCTGGTGATTGACACATGGCAGAAAAATCCGCCCAAGTCACCACTCGAAACGAATGAAGAACTGAAAGCAGTCACCCTGGAAAACTCACCTTGGCTGGCCAGTGCCCGCTCCGAAACCGAGCGTCAGGCAAAACTGGGCCTACTGCTGGATGCCAACCGCATGGCCAGTGAACAGCGGCTGGCATTCGAGAAACTGCAACAATTACAAACAACGGAAGGTGGCTTTCGCTGGTTCGGCGGTATGCAGCCGGATTTATCCATGACGCTCCACATCCTGAGTGGATTTGGGCATCTGGCAAAAATAGATGTTGAATTTCCGGATGACTTACAGCCAAAACTAGCCGAGATGCAAACCAATGCTATTCGTTACGTCGACGCCGAAATGAAGCGATGGATGAACGAGCAGCAAAAAATCAACGCACAAAAGAAGGATAAAGCCATTGGCTCCTGGTACTTCTCCGCAACGCAATACCTTTACGCCCGTAGCTTTTATCTGGATAAACCGGTCGAAAAAACGCTGCTTGCGTTCATAAAAAGTCAGGTGGCTGCCGACTGGACAAAGCAATCATTACAGGGGCAGGCACTGTCGGCCATGGCACTCAATCGTTTTGGCGATACCAAAACCGCCAATGGTATTGTTAGTTCGATGCGGGAACGGTCAAAGAAATCAGACGAGTTGGGCATGTACTGGCCTGACAACGTAAGTGGTTTGCAGTGGTATCAAACGCCCATCGAAACCCAGGCGTATCTGATTGAAGCGTTCGGGGAAATCAATCCGGTTGCCGCAGAAGTTGACGATATGAAACGGTGGTTGTTGCGTCAGAAACAAACCCAGTCGTGGTCATCCACCAAAGCCACCACAGAAGCCGTTTATGCCCTGTTGTTGCGGGGTAGCAGTTGGCTCAGTATGGGCGTAAACACGCAGGTTAGTCTGGGTGGCCAGCCCATCGAGAGCCGGGTTACGAAAGCTGATGCTATTACGGGTTATGAGAAAGTGACCTACGCGGCTTCTGAAATCAAGCCGGAAATGGGCAACATCAGCATCACAAAAAAGAACGATGGTCCTGCCTGGGGGGCGCTTTACTGGCAGCATTTTGAGCCACTGGATAAGGTAATGCCCGGTAGTGCTGGCTTGTCGGTGCAAAAAACGCTTTATGTGCAACACGATTCCCCCAGTGGCCCTGTCAGCACGCCTGTGACAGAGAAAACGTCCCTGAAGCCCGGCGACCTCATCAAGGTTCGCCTGATTCTCAAAACCGACCGGCTGATGCAATATGTACACCTGAAAGATAGCCGGGCGTCGGGTTTTGAGCCGATAGCGGCTTTGTCGGGCTACAAGTACCAGAACGGTTTAGGGTATTATGAATCTCCCCGCGATGCCAGTACGGATTTCTTCATGAACTATCTGCCCGTGGGTACGCACGTTTTTGAGTATGACCTGCGTGTTGCCCAAACCGGCGATTTTTCGGCGGGCGTGGCTACCGTACAGTGTTTTTATGCTCCGGAGTTCTCAGCCCATTCGGCCGGTGAGCGGGTGAGTGTGAAGTGATAACACTGAAATGAAAGGAGCCTGCGATATTTTTCGCAGGCTCCTTTCATTTAGCTAAGTACCAGGCAGTTTAAGTATTGACAGCGTTATTGTTTAACAAATTCAACTCGTCGATTCTGCGCTTTACCCTCGAAAGTAGTATTATCGGCAATTGGCTTAGCTTCACCATACCCCTTTGCTGTCAGTCGGCTGGCGTCGATGCCCATGCTTACCAACTGGGTTTTAATAGCCTCAGCCCGTTTCTGGGAAAGCGTAAGGTTACTGGCATCGGAACCATCAGCATCGGTATAGCCGCCTACCTCAAATTTTGCACCGGTATTTTCGTTCAGGAACTTATAAATAGCATTGACCTCGCCCGTACTTTCGGGTTTGATAGCCGCCTTGCCATAATCGAAATTAATACCGTGGGAGACATACTTTCCTTCTTCAAATTTTTGACCGATTAAATTAGCCGCACCACCTTCTGCGATACGGACATTCTTGAAAATGAGCGGTTCATCCTGCGAGGCAATGCCCCCGAAAAGAACCCGCACCGGCACGGCTGTATTTTGTGGTATGGTTAGCACCCGAAACTGATCTATATATAGTTTAATACTGCGTCCTTTCAAAATAAAAGCAATATGGTGCCACTTATTGTTGAAACTTTCGGACCTTAACTCTTCGGGCACGTTCCCGGCCAAATCGCGTCCTTCGCCGTTAACCTGGAAAGAAGCCGAAGCCCCGTCCCGGTCGGCCTGACATTGGATAACTTCGCCACCCTCGGCATTTTCAAACCAAAACTTAAGTCCATAAGCACCGGGTGTTTGATAGTAGTCGTATTCCAGCGTAAACTCTTTGGGCAAGTATGCCTTCTCTTTCATGAGTGGAGTGACTTTACCGTAGTTCCCGTCCGTGATTTTCATCACTAGTGCGTCGCCGACTTTGTTCAGAATAGCCTGACCGCCCAATAAATCCCAATGTTCAGCAAATTCGCCGTCCTGATCGGTATGAAAATCGTCTTCGAAAATGATTTTGTTGCCGGGCACAAAGTCATAGTTCGCATAAGAACGCATGCTAACCGGATTGTCAGAGGAGGATGATAAACTGCTACTACTACTACTGGACGCATTCGTTACCTTGCCGTCAGGATTCGTAGTAGGAGCTGTAGCTGTACCATCCGGAGCCTTTTTGCCGCCGTTCTTTACGCCTTCTTCAACTTTGTCCAGCCCTTTGTTAATACCCCGGTCAATCTTTTGGTTAGCCCGGTTGTTGGCGGCATTGGCAGCCCGGTCGAGAATATTTCCAAACTGGGCAAAAGCGGTATTGGCAAGCCCTATGCTTACAAGAATAGTGAGTAGCGTTTTCATCAATAAAAGTGACTGGTTTTGGAGCCGTGAATTGGCCAAACCTACGAAGAATCAGCTACTTATAATTTGGTTTAATTACATTTTAACCTTGCCATTTAGTAACCGGTCAAATAGCCGCTACTGCCTCTAATTCAATACCAAAACCATAATGTAATGGAGAACAGGGAACGACCGAGCGGGCCGGGCGGTGATCACCAAAAAACTGTGCGTATAGCTGATTTACTCCGCCCCATGCCTCAATATCGGCGATGTAAATAGTTGTTTTTAGTACGCTTTCACGGGTACATCCGGCTGCCCGTAGAATAACATCAAGGTTAGCCAGAACCTGCTTGATCTGCTCGGATATGGTAGCTTGCGAAAGCTTCTCTCCGGTTGGAGTTATAGGCAAAATTCCCGATAGGAATACTAACCCATTATGGGCAACAGCCTGCGAATAATGACCTCCCGGCGCGGGAGCATCTGGAGTATGGATGAACGTCATTCTTATTGTGATGTTTTGTTCCTGAGTTGATTAATACCACCAATGTCTCCAAAAAAGATGAAAGTTGATTTTTGACAGACAAAAAAAATACCCTGACTGCTAGTGTCAGGGTATTTTTTTTGTCTGTCAGGTTTGCTTAAACAATCGCGTCAATCAGGGCAGTCACGATGGACACCACAATACTGAATAACAGGGCTGCAATGAAGCCGCTGACGTGAAAATTAGGTATTAGGTAGGCGGTCAGATAAACCATTAGCACATTGATAACCAGCAGAAAAAGGCCAAGGGTTATAATGGTAATGGGAATGGTTAGAACGGTCAGTATAGGTTTAATGAAAGCGTTCAGGAAGCCCAGTACGATAGCGACGATCAGGTAAGTTCCTGCTCCGCCCGTTGCGGAAACACCTGGAATAAAGTAGCATGCAACCCACACCGCTACGGCACTAATAAGAATACGAATAATAAGGCCCATTGAATTTGTTAGAGTTTGGTGAGAAACGACTCGCAGGTACCACCGAGGCACTTGCCGACATTGAAAAGACAAACTGCAAATCGGAACCTATTGTTTAGCATGACGACTTTGCAATACCGCCACAATGTCGTCTAAACTCATATTTTTGTGTTCTAACAACACCAGAAAATGAAAGAGTAAATCGGCCGCTTCTCCTTTAAATAAGTCGTCGTTGTTATCCTTTGCTTCAATTACTAACTCAACGGCTTCCTCGCCCACCTTCTGCGCAATCTTATTGACTCCCCGATTGAACAGGGTGGTCGTGTAAGACTCGTCGGACGGGTTCACTTTCCGGTCGTGGATGATGCCCTGTAAATAATTCAAGAATTGACCCTTCCCCTGATTCACCTCCTGGAAACACGTATCGGCCCCGGTGTGGCAAACCGGGCCGGCGGGGGCGGCCTTAATCAGCAGCGTATCGCCATCGCAATCCACCAGCATTTCCCGAACGTGCAGAAAGTTATTTGAGGTTTCTCCCTTTGTCCAGAGCCGTTGTTTGCTCCGGCTGAAGAATGTTACGATGTTGTCGGCCAGGGTTTTTTCGTATGCTTCGCGGTTCATGTAGCCAAGCATCAGCGCTTTGCCCGTTTCCGCGTCCTGAATAACGGCTGGCAGTAGACCGTCGGGTGATTTATCAAAGTTAATATCGGAATTCATAGCGCAAAGGTAAGCCGCTAGGCCCGAATCGTCTGCACAAAGGCACGAATGCTATCAGGAGACGTCCCTTGCTCATCCAGGTGCCGAATGAAAGCACTTCCCACAATAGCTCCGTTGGCATATTGGCTGGCCATGTCGAATGTTTCGTGGTTATTGATACCGAACCCGACGAGTCTCGGATTTCTCAGGTTCATGGCTTGAATACGCTTGAAGTAGTCTTCCATGGTATCGCTAACCCCCTTTACAGAACCCGTGATGCTGGCCGATGAGACCATGTAAATAAATCCTTCTGACTCTTCATCAATCAGCCTGATGCGGCTTTCGGATGTCTGGGGCGTAATGAGGTGTACATTCTGGATACCGTATTCCCGGAACGTGTCCGCATACTCAGCCAGAAACAGGTCGAGCGGTAAATCAGGTAGGATAACCCCATCAACGCCGACTTCCTGGCACTTCTGGCAAAAGTTTTCTACACCAAATTGCAGCACGGGATTGATATAGCCCATCAGCAAAATAGGCACCGTAATGCCCTCCTGCCGACAATCAGCTAACTGAGTAAACAGAGTCTTTAGTGACATGCCGTTTTCCAGTGCCTTTCCGTTGCTTTGCTGAATAGTTTCACCATCAGCAACGGGGTCGGAGTAGGGCATACCTATTTCTACTAAGTCTACACCTGCTGCCTGCAAACCATGAAGAATGGGAACCGTATCGTTCAGATTGGGGAAGCCAGCGGTGAAATAAATGTTTAGAAGCCGCTCACTCTTTCGTGAGAATAGGTATGAAATGCGGTTCTGGGTAGTTAAAAGGGTCATTGGTCGTTATTGATTGTCATTTCTAGTCATCAGTTTTCATTCGATTGTCATTCATCGCCAACCAATAATTGACCACGATGCCGATAAACGGAAACTAACGACCATCGATATAATTGACTATAAATGCTTCGAATACATGCTCAGGTCTTTGTCTCCCCGGCCCGATAGGCAAACTACTACCACATCGCTGGGCTGAAGATTCATTTTGGGCAAAGCAGCCAGCGCGTGGGCTGTTTCCAGCGCGGGAATGATGCCTTCGAGCTTACTAAGCTCGAAACCAGCCCGTAAAGCCTCATCGTCAGTAATGGCGTAAAAATCACCCCGGCCCGACTCGAACAGGTGCGCGTGCAAAGGGCCGATGCCCGGGTAATCCAGACCGGCCGAAATAGAATAAGGTTCCGTTACCTGACCATCCTCGGTTTGCATCAGGATGGTTCGGCTGCCGTGCAGTACACCCGGTTTGCCCAAGGCTGTAGTGGCTGCCGAATGTCCTGAGGAAACGCCCTTACCGGCAGCCTCGACGGCTACCAGACGAACGGAGGGCTCGTTTAGGTAATGAAAAAACGCTCCCGCAGCATTGCTGCCTCCACCCACACAGGCCACCACGTAGTCGGGCGTTTCGCGACCGATCTTGGTGAAAAGCTGCTTTCTTGTCTCTTCCGAAATGACAGACTGAAACCGGGCAACCATATCCGGGTAGGGGTGAGGCCCTACCACAGAACCGATAATGTAGTGCGTATCGACGGGATTGTTAATCCAGTGGCGCATGGCTTCGTTCGTAGCATCTTTCAGGGTTTGGCTACCCGATGTGGCGGGTACAACTGTGGCACCAAGCATCCGCATGCGGTCGACGTTGGGCTGCTGCCGCTCCATGTCGATACTACCCATATAGACAACGCATTCCAGACCCATCAATGCGCAAACCGTTGCTGTTGCTACACCGTGTTGACCTGCTCCAGTTTCGGCCACGATACGTTTCTTGCCGAGCCGCTGTGCGACCAGAATCTGACCAATCGTGTTATTGATTTTGTGTGCTCCGGTATGGCACAGGTCTTCCCGCTTCAGGTAGATAGTTGCGCCAATCTGCGCCGATAACCGCTTAGCCAGAAACAAAGGCGTTGGCCGGCCCACGTAATCTTCCAGCAACTGCCAGAACTCGGTCTGGAAAGCCGGGTCGGCTATAATGTTGAGGTAATTTTGCCGAAGTTCTTCTACGTTCGGGTAAAGCATTTCAGGAATAAAAGCCCCGCCGAAATGCCCATAAAATCCTTTATTCGTGACCTCAAAAGAGGTTTGTGGTTCTATTGTGGTTTGCATACGAATGAGTACTTAATCTGAGCGTAATCCTGAAAAAGGAAGACAGCTAAAGGCTTTTCAGGCGATAACATGATTACCGTGCTTCTTCCTCAATTGGCCGAAGCCGGTCAATCAATTCCTTTACTTTCGCTACATCTTTCACGCCGGGTTCAGTTTCAACCTGGCTATTTATATCTACGCCATAGGGCTTAATAACCTTGAGAGCCATCAATTCGTCGAGATTGTCCAGGCCAATACCACCGCTGATGAAAAAAGGTTTTTCGTTATCATAACGGCTCAAGATTTGCCAGTCGAACGTAATGCCGTTTCCCCCAAGCTGTTCCCCTTTTGCGTCGAACAGGAAAAAGTCGCACTGAGCCTTGTAGTTATTCAACATCGAGAAGTTAAACGACTCATTTACCCGAAACGCTTTAATGATATTGATGCCCCGGTTCCTCAGGCTACGGCAATAATCGGGTGTTTCGGTACCGTGAAGCTGTACGTACTGAAAATCGTATTTCTTAACGCTTCTATGAATGAAATCCGGGCTGGCGTTGACAAATACACCCACTTTTCGAATCGACTTAGGGAGTGCCTTCACAACCGTTTCGTCTAAATCATCACCAACAAAACGAGGGGATTGGTCATAAAAGATAAAGCCAATAAAATCGGGCTGTAAAGCCGCAATTTCCTTTAGGTTCTCGGCGTCGCGTAGACCGCACACTTTTATTTTCATGAGTTAAGCGAGTTGATGAAGGTGGGCATTCGTGATTGAAAGTCTGTTACTAATGCTTGTAGTGCTGCGGCTGGGTCAACCGTTTTCATGAACGCTTCGCCAATGAGAAAACCATCGAAACCGGCTTTAAAAAGAGTTATCATGGTAGCCGCATCGGTCAGGCCACTTTCGGTAATTTTAGCAAACGTGTCCGGAATTTGCTCAATCAGCCGAAGCGAAGTCTCTATATCGGTTTTAAATGTTTTCAGATCCCTGTTGTTCACCCCTACCAAATCAACGTTGTGTGTAAGGCAACGGTTTAATTCATCTTCGTCATGCACTTCGAGCAACACCTGCAAACTCAGGTCGTGGGCCTGCATGCTAAGTTCGTTCACTTCTTCCGGCGTCAGACAGGCGGCAATCAGTAGGATAACATCGGCACCCCAGGCCTTGGCTTCTATAAGCTGGTAACGGTCAATAACAAAGTCTTTGCGCAAAATCGGCGTTTCGGGATTCGCCAGCCGTGCAGCCTGTAAATCGGCGGGTGTTCCGCCAAAAAAGGGCTCATCGGTCAATATGGACAGGACAGCCGCCCCCGCCCGAACATAGCCCTGCGTAGTCGCCGTTACATCGGCCTGCGCGTTGATGACGCCTTTGGAAGGAGATTTGCGTTTAAACTCCGCAATGATACCCGTGGAGCGAAATTCCTGAACGGCATCCCGTGTGGACAGGCACATCCGTTTGAAGCTGGGCATTTGTTCCAGTTCTGATACTGGAGTAATTTCTTTTCGCTGGGCTACTTCGATTCGCTTTTGCGCGATAATCTCGTCAAGAATTGTCATTCGTTGTCATTACTTGTGCAGTAGTAATCATTGACTGTCATTCATCGCAGAACAAAAAAATGACTAAAAATGACGACTAATGGCTGATTTTATGCAATCAACTTCTTAAAACAGGTCAACGCCTTACCACTTTCCAATGATTCCCGCGCCATTGCCACCGCATCTTCCCGTCTGTTTACTTTTCCGGCAGCCAGCAACGCCATAGCTGAATTAGCCAATACGGCCTGCTTCTGGGATGAGGTTGCTTCGTCGTTCAGCACGTTCATAAATATCTGCGCCGACTCGTCCAGTGTTTGTCCGCCTGCCAGTGATTCGGGCGTTAGCAGGTCCAGTCCTAATTGACTCGGCTCCAGCACCTGTTCAGTCTGACTGGTAATGACTTTAAACGCGCCGGTCAGCGAAATTTCGTCATAGCCATCCAGGGTGTGCAGAATCATAAACTGCTTGTCTGTCTGCTGATAAAGGTACGCATATAATCGCGCCAATTCAAGGCTAAACACCCCAACGAGCTGTTTGGCGGGCCTTGCCGGATTTATCATTGGGCCCAGTACATTGAAAAAAGTTTTTACGCCCAGGTCTTTCCGAATGGGGGCAACATTCTTCATGGCCGGGTGGAAGAGGGGGGCGTGGAGAAAACAAATGCCTGCCGTTTCCATTTTACGTTGTAGTTCACCTACATCGTTGGTGAATCGATAGCCTAGGTGCTCCATAACTGTCGATGAACCAACCAGTGACGACACTCCGTGGTTGCCGTGCTTAGCGACCCGCTGCCCCGCTCCGGCAACCACAAAGGAGGACAGTGTTGATATATTGAAGGTGTCTTTTCCATCCCCCCCGGTACCGCAAAGGTCCATTGGGTCATAATCGGCCAAGTCGACGGGCAGACAAAGGTCAAGCATCGCATCGCGGAAGCCTTCGAGTTCTTCGAGCCGGAGGCTGCGCATCATATAAACGGTCAGAAAGGAAGCTATCTGCGCCGGGTTGTACTCGCCCCGCCCAATGCCCAACAGCACCTCACGCGCCTGGTCTTTGGTAAGATGTTTGTACTCAAATAAGTGATTGAGGATTTCTTTCATTTGATTCATGTAGAAACGCATAGTTGCGTCTCATCGCCGGATGATTTTTCTATTGATAATGAGATTGTTGCTGACGCCGGTAAGACGCGAGGTATCGCGTCTATACATTATTACATCGATAACCAGTTTTTAATCATCCGCACACCGTTTTCGGTTAAAATCGATTCCGGGTGAAATTGTAATCCGCGCACGTCATACTGTGAATGCCTCAGACCCATAATGCGCCCCTGCTCATCTAGTGCCGTTACCCGGAGTTCTGCCGGTAGTGAGTCTGGCACAACCGTCCAGGAATGATATCGGCCCACCGTCAATTCGTCGGGAATGTCCTGAAAGAGGTGTTCGGAACGATCGGTGATGGTGGTCCGGTGCGCTACACCGTGCAAGACATCACCCAGGTTTTCCAACGTGGCACCGTACACTTCGCCGATGCCCTGATGGCCGAGGCAGATACCCAAAATGCTTTTGGTAGGGCCATACATACGAACCAAATCCTGCATAATACCCGCTTCGGAAGGGATTCCCGGCCCCGGCGAGAGCATAATTTTGTCGTATTGCCCAACGGCATCCAGGGTGATTTTGTCATTCCTGATTACATCGGGCTTCGCTCCTAACTCCCGCAGAATATACACGAGGTTGTAGGTAAAGGAATCGTAATTATCTAAAACAAGGAGTTTCATATATCTATTATGCTATTCACTTGCAGCAGACCCCGAATTAATTCGGAGCCTGCTGCAAGCGGTTTAAATCGTTTTTGCCTGCTCAATGGCCACTCGTAGGGCAGCCAGTTTGTTGTGTACTTCCTGTAGTTCGCTCTCAACGACCGATTTGGCTACCACGCCCGCCCCCGCCTGATAATACAGGGTGTTGTCCTTGCTCATGAAGGTTCGAATCATGATGGCATGATTGAACTCTCCATCGAAACCCATATAACCGATGCTTCCAGCGTAGAAACTACGGCTTATATTCTCGTAGCGGTCAATGAGCGTCATGGCCATATGCTTGGGTGCGCCCGACAGCGTACCGGCCGGGAATGTTTCGGCTACAATCTGCAAGGGGACGGCGGTTTCGGTCAGGTTTCCCACCACCTTAGAGACCAGGTGAATGACGTGCGAATAATATTGCACCTCTTTGAATGTCTCAACGCTAACCACATCGCAATTGCGGCTCAGGTCATTACGGGCAAGGTCCACCAGCATCACGTGCTCGGCCGACTCTTTGGGGTCATCATACAGCTTTTGCGCTAGTTCGGCATCCCGGATATCGTCGCCCGTGCGCCGAAAAGTACCCGCAATGGGATAAATGGTGGCCTTTCGGTCTTTAACCACAATTTGCGATTCGGGCGAAGAACCGAATAATTTGTAACTGCCGTAGTCGAAATAAAACAGGTAGGGAGAAGGGTTCAGCGACCGCAACGTTCGGTACACATTGAATTCGTCGCCCAGGAAGGGGGTCGAAAACCGGCGCGACAGCACAATTTGGAATACATCGCCCCGGTGGCAATGGTCGATACCGTGTTGAATAACGCCCCGGAATTCGTCGTCCGTGAAATTCGACTGTTCGGGTCCGGCTGTGCTGAACGTGTAAGTAGGATAATTTCGACCCGTAATCAATTCACTGATATAGTCGAGCCGGTCCTGCTCCGGCGTTTCGATTGATGCCTGGTCTTCAGTTTCTCCTTCCGGCGTGTAGCTGTGTTCAAACAGGTATAATTCGTCCTTGAAGTGGTTGATAGCCAGTACGTAGCGATATACCATAAAAACGGCGGCCGGAATTTGGTTTTCGGGCGGTACAGGAGCATGGAGCGTAATATCCTCGAAACTTTGTACGGATGGGTAGCCAAAATACCCGAACAGGCCATTCGTAATGAAGGAAAACGGGGATTTCTCGTGCTGAAAGCTGTCTTTAAATTGCTGGAGAGCACTCTTCATTTCCTGAATAGGTAATTCCTGGGTTTGCTCCGGTTCTTCCGGCATCTTAACCGTCAGTTTGCCAGCCTCGTACGAGAAACGGGCAACGGGATCGAAGGCGATATACGAAAATGAGTTTTCGTTGCCGTGGTAATCGGAACTTTCGAGCAGGATGCTGTTCAGGAAGCGGTCACGGATGCGGAGGTAGATGCTAACCGGCGTAATAATATCGGCCAGCATCCGCTTGTGGCGGCTGATAACGCGGTAGGTGATGGGTTTTGTATTAGTCATTTTCTGTTGATTTTTACTGAAAAGGAAAAAAAATAAGGCTCACCGGGATGACGGTGAGCCTGTATATCGTTTGCTGGTAAACAACAATAGGGGCAACCCTCACCTCAGTTGAGAAGAGTGCCACCACCAAATGTTGTTGTTAACCGAATTTTTCATGCGTTTATGTCTTCTGCTTTTATTTTCCTGAGTCCACTCACATCCTTAACGCAGCACGTTACGCTCGTAGTCCCGATTGAGCGCACAAATATAAAGCGTTTGTATTGGTTTAGTCAATACTCAAACCGTTTTTTGTTTTGACCAAATCGGTTCTTGTTACATGCTCATCAGCGAGACCTCCATGGTTTTATTGTCCGATAACTCGAATGATGCCTGGTTGAAGTCTGGCGGCCCCATCAGCATTTTCAAAGTAGAGAATCCGAACGGCTCGGTGGGCATCTGTCCTGAAAAATCCATTTTTCCGTTATCGTTCAAATCCTGAAACATCCTTACGGCGTAGCGGCCTGCTGCAAGCCCATCAAAAATTACGGTAATTGAACCTGTGGCAGGTACCTCTACTGTCTGATTCTGGATAGATTTTCCGTCGAAGCTAGCCGGGTCGTTAGCCAGCCCAATATATAGTTTTCCGCTTCGGGTACCTACATCGGGTATAACAACGGTTAGTTTGTAGGTGGCCGTTGCTGCCACCGGTTGAGACACCTGCTGAGAAAATCCGGGTTTGGCCAACAGACAAAGTAGTGTGAAAGCGACGAAAAAGTGGGTGATAACTATTGTTTTCATTGCGTTTGATAGTTGGTGGTTAATTGCCCAACAGCACAAACGTAGCAGTACAGCGCCATTGCCGGTCACAGAAAGGGGCGAATTGCATCCGTTTGGGACAAACGGTAAGATAAGCTGACCGTCACTCTACATTAAGCGTCAGGTTTCCGCTTTTCGTATACCGAATTTCTTCTTCGGCCAGCATCTGCTTTAGTATCTGCGTAAGGGCGTTGGCATCGGTCTGGGCAAAGTAATGGGCAAGTTGTTTGGGCGATATACCCGGCCCATTGGCCAGGGCAACGTATTCACGAACCTGCTCTCGTACGGCTGACTGGTTTTGTTCGGCTTTCTTCTTCTTTTTAAGGCAGTTATCGCAGATGCCGCAGCGTTCGCCTGGTTTTTCACCGAAATAAGCCTGCAACAGCCGGGTTCGGCATTGGGTTGGGTGTTCAGTATATAGAGTGGCAGCTTGTACCTTTCGCATCGCCAGTTCCTTACGCCGGTTCAACTCCTGCGTGTTGACCGGCAACGACGGGGCATCGTATCGGGGTGTTAAAAACGTTAATTGGGGTTTGTCTTTCTGTTTTTCGTAAATAACTACATTCCGCTGATGCAACTGCGTGAGCAACTGCTCAATTTCTGACTGATTGATCGAATAAGTTCGGGCCAGCGTGGATTCCGATATGGTAATGAAGTCGGTAAATAGCTCCCCCCCGTACAACCGGAGTAGTAGTTTAAGAAACGGGTCGAGACGGGGATTCAGCACCTGAAACTCGTAAAGCTGCCGGTTGTCCAGCACAAAGGTTAGTCGGGAGGGGTGAAAATAGTTTTCACTCAGTTGAATCAAGCCTTCCAGTTGTAGCTGTTTCAGGGCGTAGTGGGTTTCCTGCTGGGGGAGAGTAAACGTAGCGGTGAAAGCCCCCATGTCGAAGTCATAACTACTGAACTCGCCCCCACCAAGTGGCACAGCGGTATAATTGGCCAGCGCCTGATAGACCCGGCGCAGCATAGCCACTGGCTGATACAATTGCTCGGTCCGGAAACGCAGGTTTTCCAAATCGCCGGGGGTATACAGCATCACGGCGTAGGCTTTCTGCCCATCGCGACCAGCCCGACCCGCTTCCTGATAATAGGCTTCGAGCGAATCAGGAACATCCAGGTGAACCACCGTACGAACATCGGGCTTGTCGATACCCATACCAAATGCGTTTGTGGCGACCATTACCCGCGTTTGTCCGGTCATCCAGCTATCCTGTTTATCGGACCGTTGCTGGGTAGTCAGACCGGCATGATAGAAATCAGCCGAAATTTCATGTTTTGAAAGCCATTGGGCAATTTGCTGCGTTTGCCGACGGCTCCGAACGTAAACAATGCCGCAGCCCGGCACATTTTGCAATACTCGTAGCAGGCGGTTTTCTTTGTCCTCTTCCAACACGGCGGAGTAGGAGAGATTAGGCCGGGCAAAGGTTTGCCGGAAGATAACGGGCTCCCGCAGCGTCAGTTTATCAATAATATCGGTCTGAACATCGGGCGTAGCCGAAGCCGTCAGAGCAATAATGGGAGTGTCGGGAATGAGTTGACGGAACTCGGCAATCTGTAGGTAGGGAGGGCGGAAGTCATACCCCCAGCCCGAAATGCAGTGGGCTTCATCAACCGCCAGCAGGCAAACGGTCATTTGCTTTACCCGTTCGATAACAAGTTCGGTTCGTAGGCGCTCAGGAGAAACATACAGAAACTTCAGATTACCGTAAATGCAATTGTCCAGCGTCGTGTCGATTTCCCGGTAGTGCATACCGGAGTAGATAGCCGCAGCCGGAATACCCCGCTTTCTCAATTGCTCGACCTGGTCTTTCATCAACGCAATAAGGGGAGTCACCACAATACAAACACCTTTCATGGCCAGGGTTGGCACCTGAAAACAAATGGATTTTCCACCCCCCGTTGGCATTAGTACAAGGACGTCCTGACGGTCCAGCACTTTATTGACCACATCTTCCTGCATGGGCCGGAATTGGTCATATCCCCAAAATTGTTGTAACAGTTGCCGGGTGGTCAATTTTAGTTTGATGTTTGGTGGTCGACGTTGCGCGGTACCGTTCTATTGTCCGACATAACGACAAACAAAAATACGGCATCAAAACCCAAATCGTTGTCAGAGAGTTGTTTGATTGGGATGAAATATTCGCGCGTTTACAACAACAAACATTAAACGAAACTAGCATGATTCAGAAAGTTATCAAATCCGACGAAGAGTGGGAGCAACTTCTTACGCCGGAACAATATCGGGTAGCCCGTGGTAAAGGAACCGAGCGGGCTTTTTCGGGACAGTACTGCGAAGCCCACGACCCCGGTGTTTATGCCTGTGTGTGCTGTGGCACGGAATTATTCGAATCGACAACTAAGTTTGAGTCGGGTACGGGCTGGCCTAGTTTCACCGAACCCATTGAGGAAGAGCGTATTCGTCTGGAAAAAGATGACACCCATGGCATGCGCCGGGTAGAGGTCCTTTGCAATGTGTGTGATGCCCACCTCGGCCATGTTTTCAACGATGGACCGAAACCAACCGGTATGCGGTACTGTCTGAACTCCGTATCGCTCGTGCTGAAAACACCCGCCGAATCGGCCTAAAAACTGTTGTGACTTTAGGGACTGCCTGTTTCATGAATTACATCATGAAACAGGCAGTCCCTTTTTTACTACGAACATCCGTTTATTTTTAGCAACGGAGTCATTCTTAGCGTAAAGACCATTGATAATGGTTATTTAGACGCGAAATTTACCCGTCTGAAAGATGAATGTCGATATGATGTATGGGAAGGTTGTGGGCGTGTTATGTATCGTTGTCATGCGGATAAATTTAGCGGTTGCCCAAAAAATGGTTCATTCCCCTTTGCCGACAGCACCGTCATTTCCGCTAAGTTTATCCGCACCAGGGTCTAGAATAGAGTATTACAGTGACAATCGGAATGCGTTTTCGCAGGTAGTACCGCCCGCTGTTTTTCTCCAGCGAAAAAGTGTGTCGGGTCGTCTTGCAGCCCCAAAATCGCAGTTTATTGTTACCTATACCAACTTTACCCCCGAAGCGAAACGGGCTTTTCAGTACGCGGTCGATATCTGGTCGACGTTGATTACATCATCTGTGCCGATTCGAGTACAGGCTAACTGGATTTCCGATACGCCAGGCTTGTTGGGTTCGGCGGGGCCAACGTCGTATCGGTATAGCGTTGATGGAGCACAAAAGGCAACGGCCTTCTACCCCATCGCGCTAGCCGAAAAAATTGCCCATCGCGAGTTAAATACCCCTGGCGAAGCTGACATCATTGCCGATTTCAACCGAAATAATGAATGGTACTTCGGTACGGACGGCCTCACGCCCAAGGGCCAGACCGATATGGTAACGGCTGTACTGCACGAACTGACGCATGGGCTGGGATTCATTGGTTTCTTTAATACAACTACCATTCCCAGCGGCCAGATTGTTGGGCAATATCTGGCGACGCTTCCGTCGGTGTACGATTGCTTTATTGAAACGGGTGGGGCTGGCGGTCCGGTCAGGCGATTGGTGACATCCCAAAAAGAATTCCCAAATAACTCCCCTGAGTTAAACCAGCAATTGACGGGCAATGATCTGTTTCTTAATGGTGCGATACTCCGGCAAACCACGGTACAAAAAATTCGGCTCCATGCCAAATCTCAATTTTCCCGGTCAACCAGTATTTATCACCTGGATGAAGACACGTATCCTGCCGGGAATGAAAATTCATTGATGACACCCACATTAAAACAGGCCGAATCCATTCACTCTCCCGGCCCGCTGGTGACAACGTTCTTCTCTGATATGGAATGGAAGACAACATCCGTTCTGCATACGCCCTTAGCCAATAGCGAAGAGGCTAAAGACCTGCTGTTTAGTGCCCGCATCCTCAGCGATACTGTGGTTGTTCCAGCGTCTAGCCAGTTGTTCTACCGAAAAAATGCCCCTACTGCAAGCGATACCGCCTTTATGGCCATCCCACTTGTGCGGGTCGATACAACCGGTGAATACCGATATATGCTGCCCGCTGCCCAAGCCAGGGGTGATATCTGGTATTACATTCAAGCACAGGACGTAACCGGGAAATCATTCGTGAACCCCGGCAGGCAGCTAAATGGGGCAAAAACCTGGTATCATGTTCAGGTAGGACCAGACACGACGCCACCCACTATTCAGTTTAGCCCCGTCAAACAGGCCTTGTTCTCAACAACTGCGATTGATAGTTTATCGGTCTATGCCCGTATTTCCGACGACAGAAGTGGTGTCGCTTCGGCCTACGTAGAATACCAGATTAACGGGGCAACGCAACCCAACCTGCCTCTGAATTATAATCGGCTGACTATTGGCAATCTTACCTACGACTCTGTTTATGCGAACCGGCTAATTTTTCCCGCCAATTCGCTGAAAGTTGGCGATAAAGTTACCTATCGGATTGTCGCGCAGGACAATGCTCGAACCAAAAACCAACGCACCAATCCAGCCAACGGTTTCTATCAGCTGACGGTGGTGGGACTCCGGGCAGTACGCGACGAATACACAACGACATTCAATGAGGCTGGCGTGGTTGGTGACTTCGTGGGAAATGGATTTTCTATTATGACTCCCGCTAGTTTTGGTGATCCGGCCATTCATTCAGAACATCCGTATCGTAATGGAGATGACTTTAAGTCGCAGGCCAACACCGACATGGTATTGTTGACCCCCATTCGGATAAAAGCGAATCCAGACAGTGCCTACATTCGTTTTGACGAAATTGTACTGGTCGAGTCGGGGGATGCCAGCAGTCGACTGGGCGATGTAACCTTCTATGATTACGTTGTTGTGGAAGGGTCCAGTGATAGCGGTCGTACCTGGAAGCCGCTGATTAATGCTTATACGTCCAACGATAGGGGAGAGTGGTTGACGGCTTATAACAGCGACCTTGCACCGGGGCTGTATGGCGAGCGAAATTCAAAAGCGGGCGGCTTTCCGGCCATGTACCGAAAGCGGGAAATACCCCTTCTGAAACCAGGAGCAGCTTTTAAAGCTGGTGATCAGGTTCTGATTCGGTTTCGATTGTTTGCTGACCAGTTATCCAACGGCTGGGGTTGGTCTATCGACAATCTTCGGATTCAGGCAGGTCCTGCACCACCCGTGCTGGCCGTTGATCCCGTTCCCGCCGGAACATTCAGGGTATATCCTAATCCCGTTAGCCGTGGGCTAATGAAAATAGAAGCTGAGTTACCCAGGCCACGGGCAGAGATTACAGTGACTATTGCTCAGCCAACCGGCCAACTTATGCAGCAATATACGCTGAAGGTTAATGGCCCGAAAATCAATGAACAACTCGATTTGAGTCAATTACCCGAAGGATTGTATTTTGTGCAGTTGAAAGCCGATGATCTACTCCTGACGCAGAAGGTTATTATTGTGAAATAATCCTGCTCTGACGGTTCCTGTATGAAAATCGTTTCTAGTTTTCTCCTGCTTCTCTCGCTGGTTTCAGCCTGCTCGCCAGCCCGGTACATTAGTCGTGAACTGCGGACAAGACCAGTCTATACGGATCATTTTACCGGTGTCGCCCTGTATGATCCCATTCGGCAGCAGGCATTGATACAGTATAATGCCGATAAGCCCTTTGTACCGGCTTCAAACACGAAGTTATTTAGCTTCTATGCTGGCCTGTTGTATTTGCCGGACTCGCTCCCGGCATTACGCTACACAATTCGACAGGACTCGCTCATTTTCTGGGGAACGGGAAATCCTCTGCTGCTCCACCCTGATCTGCCCGATACCACCGTTCTGGCTTTTTTGAGAAGCCGTCCGGAACGACTGTTCTTCTCTGCCGCCAACTATACGGGTCCGCGTTTTGGACCGGGCTGGGCCTGGGACGATTACAATGATGATTACTCGCCCGAATTGGCTCCGTTGCCCATATATGGTAATGTTGTTCGTTTTCGAAATGGAACAATAAGCCCCCGGCCAATGGCCGACAGTGTGCACATAGCCGCCGGGCCGATGCCCGGTGGGGTACGGAGGAACGAGTATTCCAATCAATTTACCCGCCCCGTTAACAGCCAGGCTATTCGACAGGACGTGCCGTTTCGATGGTCGCCTGAATTGGTTGCCAAACTACTGGCCGATACACTGCATCGGGAGGTGAATGTGGTTACAGTTTCCGTACCTGCAACGACACGGTTGGTACGTGGTACACCTGCCGACTCACTTTACAAACGAATGCTTCAGGTAAGTGATAACCAATTTGCCGAACAGACGCTGTTCATGATCTCCGCCGAACGGAATAGCAAAAAACTTGATCCGGTAGCAGAGTTACACCGAATGACCGATTCTGTTCTGCACGTGTCGGCAGGTTCTGCCAGATGGGTAGACGGGTCTGGCTTATCGCGTTACAACGCCTTTACGCCTAATGTGTTGATTGATTTGCTCAGGAAAATAGTGGCAAAAGTACCCCAAAAGCGGCTTTTTACTTTACTTCCAGCCGCCGGGCAGTCGGGTACATTGCGAAATCTTGGAATGGATGGTAAGCCCTACGTATTTGCCAAATCCGGTTCAATGACGGGCGTTTATAGTCTGAGTGGTTATATAGTAACTAAACGGGGTAAGGTGCTTTATTTCAGTGTTATGCACAATAACTTTACCCAACCAGTAAGCGAAATGCGCCGACGGACGGGCGATCTATTGAAAGAAATATACACTCGATTTTGATACATAGTGCTTTTACGGTTAAGTTACTAAAGGGGGCTGTACGGCGAAAAGTGTCTGGTATGTCCAGCCCTAAATAGGCCTTTTTTGTTTACTTTTATTTACTCCCTACTGCTCAGTTAGAAGCTGTTTGAGTTAGCGATTTGAGAAACGAGAAAGCCGCCAATCGGGGTTTAAGTTGTGTGAAGCAACCTTATTCCTCCGACCTGACGGCCTCTCAATGGCAAGGTATCGAAAAACTTATTTGTGTCAAACGAAAA
>JBBSTD010000056.1:0-41950 GCA_038236215.1 Cytophagales bacterium
GGGTTTTAACTTATTCCGCCATGCTTGTAAGTTTATTGAATCTAGGCTGGCTCTCTTCGAGCACTATCTGAGTTGGTTAGGTAGAGACCCAACCATAAAATTCGCCTGAACCTTGTTTTTAAGTTTCATCATGTAGAGTAGGTGTCGATATCGGCCTGTAACGCAGTCGATAGGGAGAGTAGCCCCGGCCAGGGCACTAAGCGTTGGCAGCAAGTCGAGAGTACTGCCCATTTCTGAGATAGTGCCGGGTTTTACCTGGCCCGGCCCCCAGATGATGGCCCGTACACAGCATCGGATCGCGAGCGCTAGTGTTGGCGTCAACTTGCAATAGAACATTTATGGCATACGGAGCGTATTCTACCCGAAAATTAGAATAGTTAAAAACATTGTTGGCCGCTATCCTGTTAAGGGGGTGTAATCTCAATTTTACCTTTTTTTTGCAACTCAACGAAAAAACAAAAAATGATGAAAACTCAAGTTTCCCTACTGGCAGTCTGTCTGCTGGGTGCTGGTCTGGCAACTGCCCAGACTACTACGAACTCATCGTCAACTACCACGACGAACGCTACGTACGGCACAACGCCAACCACCACAACCGGCAGTTCAACTGCATCGGGTATGTCCAACAGTAACGCTACGATGGGTACCGGCACAGCAAACAGCACGGGTACCACAACGAATAGCATGGCTTCGCCATCGTACGGCACCACGACGACTGAAGCAACGAGCAACAACACCCCCACTACCACCGGTGATGTTAACAGGGGCAAAACCAATGACAAGGCTCTGGGTGATAAAGACGGGAAATTTGGTGTTTATGCCGGGGCCAACTTCTCGCGCTTTGTCAACGAACCCATTCCTGATGGTGCGTACCGGGCAGGGTATCAAATTGGCGTTTACGGACGGTCGGCTGGTACCATCTTTGGTCAGATAGGTTTAGAATACCGTACGTCTACCTCGAATTTGGTACGGAACGGCACTGGTCAACCCACGCAGCCAGCCAGTCAAATACGGGGCCAGATCGATCAGCAATTTGTAGCCATCCCTGCTTACGTCGGTGTGCGTATTGGTAGTGCTCTAGGCCTGCGCTTACAGGCAGGTGCCGAGTTGTCAACGTTGATTCGCCACCCAGATAACAAGTTTGGTATTAACAACGATGATATCCGCCGGACTATCCTGGGCGGCTTGCTTGGTGCGGGTATCAATCTTGGGCCATTAACGCTCGATGCGGTGTATAATTACGGTTTACAGAACGTGTTCGAAGGCGCTGATACAAAGCGTCGCCTTATCGCGGTGAACCTCGGCTTCCGTTTTTAATTTATTTCATAAGTGAAAGAGGCCGCCTTCCAACGAAGGCGGCCTCTTTCACTTATGAGCGGCCCAAGAAGGGGTAAGGAAGGAGCCGAACGAAACACCCTGCCGGGCCAGTAAGTCAATAGTATGCGCAGATACTACCGAATCGCTATAGCAACCAAGTATAGACAACAGACATATCATCGGCATTAATCAGGACGATATTCAGCCGTTGAGCTGGTTTACCCTGGCGCGGCAACGACTTCGCTGCTACTTTTTCGGCAAAAGTCCCACCAGAAGGATTTACAACCCAGTCAGTGGGCAGGAAACACAGGCACGTTTAGCCGACAAAGCGCGTATTCATTGGCAAGAAGCGTATCCTCGGCTCTCCAGTTGAACGGTTGAGTTTAACCTTTCGCTATCATACCGAGTTATCAGGAAGAATCATACTACCTAATATCATGACAACACTCCAGGAAGATTTGCGGTTACCTGACAATAACCGAATTGGTTCGAGGATGAGTCGGATTAGTCCCGACATTTTTCGGAATCAGGACGCCCCTCCTTCAACCGACGATGAAAAAGATAAGTCGGTGGAGACGGAAGAGAATGTGTTCAGCGATGAGCCCATCGATGACGATGGCAACCCAATAGGCGAGCAGGAAAATCAGTAGACAAACAACTACGCATTGGGTAGCCACATGACCCGGTCGGGAAACATGTAAGCTTAAACTCTTATCTATCAACAATATGAATACGGCTAATAACAAGAAGTATGACCCTGCCAATGATGATAACCAGGGGGTAGTTCAACTGATGGCTCAGGCTGAAGAAGCTACTCCCGGGGTTTCGCAGGTAGAACGGATGAGCCCCGTGACGGCGCAAGGCCCGGAGCCAATCAAAGAGGAAGTGAATGAGGAAGAAATTGATGGGGTAAACGGCGATGTCTTTGCGGAAGAAGCCGTAGAAGAGGGTAAAGCAGACGAGAAAAATGTCCAATAATCAACTGGCACAGTTGGTCATTCGTATCGGCCTGGGCATCACTATGCTCATGCACGGCTTGGTGCGCATTCCCAAACTAAACGCTTTCGTTGCTAAAACAGGTGCTGGTTTCGCCAATACACTTCTACCACCAATTCTTACGAAAGCATTCCTCTTTACGCTTCCGTTTATCGAACTGGTCGTCGGCATCCTGATTTTGGTGGGCGGACAGTTTGGTAAGTGGGGCTATCTGCTGGGTGGTATACTGATGGGTGCTCTTCTATTCGGCACAACCCTGAAAGAAGATTGGTCTGGTGCTGGTAACCAACTGATTTATGTCATCGCGTTTTACCTCGCGCTGCGCGGATTGGATTCGCCGGGAAGGAGCCGCTTCCGATAAGTACTGACGACTTTCAACTAATTCAAGGATTTACTATAGCCGCATCAGCGTACCCACTTTTTAAAACGACGTTAGGCGACGAATAAGTTAGTGACTGGGTTTTACCAGATAGCAGAATGGGCAGGAGCCACGCTGTCTGGTAAAACCTTATTCGTTACTGCGCGAGGGCAATCCGGCCAACGTTGCCCGAAACAACGGAAACTTTACGATATTTGTCCTGTACGGCCGGAACGTACCCATCTGTTAACTTGTTAAAAATAAAGAGCAATGGCGTAAAAAAGCCAGCTACTTAACCGACACTATGAGCAAGGACGCTGACATTTTAGAAAGCATAACTAACTCCGAATATAAGTACGGATTCGAAACCATCATTGAGGCCGACGAAGCCCCAATGGGTTTGGATGAGAGTACTATACGCTTTATTTCTGCCAAGAAAAACGAACCCGACTGGCTGCTGGAAAACCGCCTGAAAGCCTTCCGTATGTGGCAGGAAATGACCGAACCCCATTGGCCCAATGTCAGTTATCCCAAGATTGACTATCAGGCCATCAAATATTATTCAGCCCCAAAGCAGAAAAAGACGGTCAACTCCCTCGACGAAATTGACCCCGAACTAATCGACACGTTCAACCGGCTTGGTATCTCGCTCAACGAGCAGAAACGGCTGACTGGCGTAGTGGACAATCTGGACGATGAGCCACGCCCCGGCGAGCGACCCCGCGTAGCGGTTGACGCTGTCATGGATTCGGTTTCGGTAGCTACTACATTCAAGAAGGATCTGGCCGAACGCGGCATTATTTTCTGTTCCATTACAGAAGCCGTTCACGAACACCCAGAATTGATTAAAAAGTACCTGGGCTCCGTTGTACCGGCAAAGGACAACTATTTTGCCGCATTGAACGCAGCTGTCTTCACCGACGGTTCGTTCTGCTACATTCCAAAAGGCGTTCGCTGCCCGATGGAACTCTCCACGTATTTCCGTATCAATGCGGCAGGTACCGGACAGTTTGAACGGACACTGATTATTGCCGACGAAGGCTCATACGTGAGTTATCTGGAAGGTTGCACGGCCCCCATGCGGGACGAGAACCAACTCCACGCGGCTGTAGTCGAACTGATTGCCATGGCCGATGCAGAGATCAAATACTCGACGGTCCAGAACTGGTATCCGGGCGATAAAGATGGTAAAGGCGGCATTTATAACTTCGTAACCAAGCGGGGTATCTGCGAGGGAGCAAATTCAAAAATATCGTGGACGCAGGTAGAAACCGGCTCGGCCATCACCTGGAAATACCCATCGGTTATTCTGAAAGGAGATAATTCCATCGGGGAGTTCTATTCAGTAGCTGTCACCAACAATATGCAACAGGCCGATACGGGGACCAAAATGGTTCACATCGGTAAGAATACAAAGAGCCGGATTGTATCGAAAGGTATATCGGCGGGCAAAAGCCAGAATTCGTATCGGGGTTTGGTGCAGGTGATGAAGCGGGCCGAAAACGCCCGCAACCACTCCCAGTGCGATTCACTGTTACTGGGTGACAAATGCGGAGCGCATACGTTCCCGTACCTGGAAGTAAGCAACCCATCGGCTACGGTAGAGCACGAAGCCACCACCTCAAAAATTGGGGAAGACCAGCTGTTTTACTGCAACCAGCGTGGCATTCCCATGGAGCAGGCCGTGGCCCTAATCATCAACGGTTATGCTAAAGAGGTGCTAAAGCAACTGCCAATGGAATTCGCCGTGGAAGCCCAGAAACTACTGGCCATTAGTCTGGAAGGTAGCGTTGGGTAATAGACAGATTTTTTTTCATAGATTGGAGCCCCGGTAGCGATGCCGGGGCTTTTTTATGCTGTAAAATGTGTAATGGGGCAGGGAAAAGGCATGTTTTCCGAAACAGCCATAGTTAAAAACATCCCCCCTCTCCCTTTTATCAAAAACCTGAATACTAGCTTATGAAACTCTTTCGCTTCGGCCCTCCCGACCACGAGCACCCCGGTGTTCTACTACCCACCACGGGCAAACACATCGACGTAACCCATTTTGGGGAAGATTATGACGAGTCTTTCTTCGCTACCAATGGTCCTGACCGGCTGGCTCACTGGCTGGAATCTCACGCGCATACCTGCCCCGAAATAGCCCCCGACCATCGGTTTGGCTCGTGCGTCAAACGACCATCCAAGATTGTTTGCGTTGGCCTGAACTACGCCAAACACGCGGCCGAAACCAATGCCCCCAACCCAACAGAACCCATTCTGTTTTTCAAAGCAACCACAGCACTTTGCGGGCCCGATGATAACGTAGTTATCCCAAAGCACTCCGAAAAAACCGACTGGGAGGTGGAACTGGCCATTATCATTGGCAAGCGGGCCAGTTACGTTGACTTGGACAATGCCTTCGACTACATAGCCGGTTACGCCGTGCATAATGACTACAGCGAGCGGGCGTGGCAGATTGAACGTGGTGGGCAATGGGTGAAAGGCAAAAGTGCCGATACCTTCGCCCCTCTGGGACCATACCTGGTGACGAAAGATGAAGTAGAAAACCCAAACGCGCTGAACCTTTGTCTCAGCATCAACGGCGAGGAATTGCAGAACTCCAACACCGACGATATGATTTTCGACATTCCGACGCTGGTTAGCTACATCAGTCAGTTTATGACGCTGCTCCCCGGCGATGTTATTTCAACCGGTACACCGGCTGGGGTGGGGCTGGGTCTGAAACCACCACGTTACCTAAAACCCGGGGATGTGGTTGAGTTATGCATCGAAGGACTGGGCAAACAAAAACAGACGGCCGTTTCTTACCAGTAAAAAGTGAAGAATGAAAAGTGGGGGATAAAGCCTATTTCCCCCGGCAAGGACTGTTCCGTATTTACTCCTACTTATGACCATTGACGCTCATCAGCATTTCTGGCATTTCGACCCCGTCCGGGATAACTGGATTACGGATGATATGGCCGATATCCGGCGCGATTTCCTGCCTGCCGATTTGGAGCCAGTACTGGCTCAGAACGGCATCGATGGTTGTGTGGCCGTTCAGGCTTCGCAATCCGAGGAAGAAACCGAGTTTTTAGTCAATCTGGCCCAGACCTATGATATCGTAAAAGGGGTAGTTGGTTGGGTCGATTTGAAGTCGGAAACGGTATTGGAGCGACTGGACTACTTTTCGCAGTATAATGCCATCAAAGGGTATCGACACGTGGCACAGGCTGAACCCGACGATTTCCTGATTCGTCCGGCGGTAGTGCGGGGTATCCGTCAGCTGGCCAATTTTGGCCTGACCTATGATATCCTGATCTACCCCAGCCAACTCAACGCGGCTCTGCATCTGGTACGCGCGGTACCGGAAGTCAACTTCGTCATTGACCATTTGGCCAAACCTTATGTAACGAAGCGTGAAATAAATCGCTGGTCGAATTTCATGGCCGAGATTGCCAAAAACGCGAACGTTTCGTGCAAACTGTCGGGGATGGTGACGGAAGCGGACTGGCATACCTGGAGTAAAAAAGACTTTTTTCCGTATCTGGATGTGGTCTTCGAACACTTTGGGCCCGACCGGCTACTATTCGGTTCCGACTGGCCGGTTTGCCTGGTAGCGGCTGATTATACGCAGGTAAAAACGCTGGTCGATGATTATCTGTCGCCCTGGAGTGACGACGTTCGGGCGAAGGTATTCGGAGAAAACGCGGCATCCTTTTACCGGTTGGGTACCTAGTCAGCAATAAACCTACAAATTCTATGAATTGCTTCGTTGGCGTTGACGTCGGGACGACCAACGTAAAAGCCCTGGCTATGCCGCCCGATCTGGACCAGATTCTGGCGTACGCATCAGCGCCCATTACCACGCTTAATCCCGAGCCCGGCTACGCCGAACAGGACCCCGCCGAAATCTGGTCGGCCTTTGTGCAGGTCATTTCCGAAGTAAGTCGGGAAGTAGCCAAAGGTGGCCATACAATTACGCACGTTACGTTCTGCACGGCCATGCACAGTTTGCTACCGATGGATGCCGACGGAACTCCGTTGGGCAACGCCATTCTGTGGTCCGATAACCGGGCCGAAGCCCAGGCTGATGTGTTACGGGGTACGCAGGCCAAACTGGGAAACGCCATCTACAAAGAAACGGGTACGCCCATTCACCCCATGATTCCCCTGTGCAAACTGGCCTGGTTGCGCGAGCACGACCCCCGTTTGCTCCACCGCACGGCCCGTTTTGGCTCCATCAAAGAGTTTTTGTGGTATAAACTGACGGGGGAGTTCGAGATAGATTTCTCCATTGCTACGGCAACGGGTCTGTTCAATGAAAAGAAGCGGCAGTGGAGCCAGAAGGCCATGGCATACGCCGGGGTACGGCCCGACCAGCTATCCACTCCCGTTCCTACTACCCACCTGCGCACCTACCAAACCCGCCCCGAAACGGACAAAACGGAATTACCCACGGGTGTTTCGCTGATTGTTGGTGCGTCAGACGGATGTTTGGCCAATCTGGGGGCGGGTGCTATCAAAAAAGGGACAGCCACGCTGACCATCGGAACAAGCGGAGCTATCCGCCAGACGGTACGAAAACCCCTGCGAGATGCTAAAGGCCGGTTATTCTGCTACTTTCTGGATGAAGGCTACTACGCCGTCGGCGGGCCAACCAACAACGGCGGTAACGTGCTGGAGTGGGTGAGCGAAAAGCTCACGCTGCTGGATACCAAAACGGTTCTCGAAGAAGCCGCCAAAGTAGACCCCGGCTCAGACGGATTGCTGTTCCTGCCCTATTTGCAGGGCGAGCGGGCACCGCTGTGGGATGCCTCGGTGCGGGGGGCTTATCTACACGTAGACTGGCAGCATACGCGGGCGCACTTCATCCGCGCTGCCTTGGAAGGAGTTCTGTTTAATTTACTCAGCATCAATGAACTGCTGAAAGAGTACACCGGCTCCGCACGGGTCATTCACGCTAATGGTGGCTTTGCTCAATCGACACTGTGGGTGCAGATGCTGGCCGATATTTCGGGGGTACCTGTGCGGCTAAATACCAGCAATGAAAGCGGATCGATGGGGGCTATCCTGTTGACCATGAAGGCTATCGGCCTGGCGAAAACGCTGGACGAAGCCGCCGAACGCGTAACCTTCGGCGACACCTTTGAACCGGACCTCGCCCGGCATAAGTTGTATCTGGCGGAGTTTGCCACCTGGCAACAGGCGTTAGAAAAGCTGTAGCGTTACTGATTTTGGGAAATCCAGCCAACACAGTTTGTAGATTTCTTTTTGACGAACGCGTAATAGTTGGAATGTTTGAGCGCATCTCCACAATTAGTAGCGGCTGCCTTTACAATCACCCGCTGATAGTTACTCGCCAAGCTATCGGGTATCGTAAATTTTTCTGATGCACTCCTGACTATTTTTACATCTTTAGGTGTCCAGCCTGATGCCCCTGTAGTGTCTTTCAGCGCTATGATTGTCCACTCAAATAACGGAGGAGAGGTTCCAAAATCAGATGCTGTTACTATCAGGCCAGCACCGGTATAGCATCCTGAAGCTATGGTTATTTGATGAGGATACGTGCAGGCAGCTGTTTCCTCTTGTTTACACGCCAGTAAAGGAGTTATCAGACACAAAATCAGGCAGCAGGCTTTAGCGAAATTTATCATATCGGTAGTCTTTTTACCCATTGGATTTCCTTGCTACCAGAGGGGTTGGGAAATCCTTTTTTGCCCGTACCATCAGGGCCTGGTCAAATCCATACTGAACAGCAAGCTTTCGTCGACATTTGTCCCGAAACGTACATTTTTCTCGAAACGCAGTCCCAGCTTTTCGAGCAACCGGATCGAATTTGCATTGGTTGGTTTGGTGATGCCCGTAATACGCGGGAATCCCAGCACATCCCGCCCGTACCCAATCAGTGCCGACGCCGATTCGTAGCCATATCCCTGCCCGGCATAGTCGGGCAGGAAGGCGAAACCAATATCGATATCGGGCAGAAATGTACGTTTGTGTAGTCCACACATGCCAATAGGAGCACCGTTGCTTTTCAGCCGGACGGCATAAGGACCGAAGCCGTACTGCCGGTAACTGCTTATTGGATTGTTCAGAATGTACTGCCGGGCATCTTCCAGCGTTCGTAAGCCCCGATCGCCGATGAATTCGAGCCAGCCAGGCGTATTTAACAGCGCCAGCATAAAAGGCGCATCGTCGACCGTAAACGTATCAATGAGCAGGCGTTCCGTTTCGAGCATAGCTTGCCGACACTTTAAAAAGCCACTGCTTTCAACCGCAGTCCGGTGTCCTCTGGCAAGCCAAACACCAGGTTCATGTTCTGAACGGCATGGCCCGATGCGCCTTTTGTCAGGTTATCAATTACGCTGGTAATAAGCAATTGACCGTCGTGTACTTCCAGGTGCAGCAGGCATTTATTAGTGTTCACCACCTGTTTCACATCGACCGGCGCATCGCTGACGTGCGTAAATGGGTGCGTTTCGTAATAACTCCGGTATAGTTGCTTTGCTTCGTCCAGTGTTCCGGTATAAGGTGTGTACACATTGGCCATAATGCCCCGCGTGAAATCGCCCCGGTAGGGTACAAAATTGATGGCCGCTTGGAAATCAGGGTCAAGCTGGGTCAGGCTCTGCCGGATTTCGGCCAGATGCTGGTGTGTGAATGCCTTATAAATGGACACGTTGTTGTTGCGCCATGTAAAGCCCGTTGTGGGCACCAAAGCCTGACCGGCCCCCGTACTACCCGTAATGGCACTAACCTGCACATCATGCGTGAGCAGGTTTGCTTTGGCTAGCGGAAGCAGGGCCAGTTGGATACTGCTGGCAAAACAGCCGGGGTTGGCAATCCGCATGGATTCCCGAATCCGCTCCCGGTTTAGTTCGGGTAGGCCATACACGAAATCATCGCTTTCATCCCGAAAATCAGCACTGAGGTCGATTACGGCAATATCATCGGAGACCTCATTTATGGCCATAAACGTAACCGACGCACCATGACCCGAACAAAGGAAAATAACATCGACGGGTAAGTTGTCTCCATCCAGAGCCGGTAAGGTACCCGAAAAAGTGAGGTCAGTATCGCCCAATAAATCCGTGTGCGTGGCCCAGACCGGCTTACCCGCCTGACTGTTGCTATGGACAAAAGCGACCTTCGCAAACGGGTGATTGATAAGAATCCGAAGTAACTCGCCACCGGTGTAGCCTGCTCCGCCAATGATACCCACATTTATTGTTTCCATATGTAGTGTCTAACCGCCACGTTACCGGATTGATTCACCAACCGTCGGGTGGCGTTTGTCCAGGGTATTGAACCAGTTCATAGCCTGCTCCAGCACCGCAGTATCGAAAGTAGTGACGTATTCGCTAACAAAACCAGGGCGATTGATGGTCAACTCTTTACTAAGCAGGTGATTATGCAGAACGGTTGTAGGCTGACTGGAAATCGGAAAAAATTGAATTCCCATCCCGTTTTTCTGAAATGAAAACGTCAGGCAACCCAGACAGCATAAATGCATGGGCAGCGAATCGAGCGTAAAAGCTGCCTGCGATTGCTCACTCAAACTGGCAACATCGGATAGTTTCAGTGTACCCACGGCCGGAACAAGACGTTCGGCATCCGCTGGATTATCGGCTAAAACCCGCTCGTATAAGGCTTTTGTGAAAGCCTTCTGACCGCTGAATATCAGTGGATAGGGTGTTTCTGCCAGTAATTGAGTAGCTAGCTTAGCCCAGAAGTCAATGGAGAGCATCCGTACATCGCTCCCCGATTCCGGAAAAATCAGCACGGGTTTCTGGGCCGGGACCGGGCGATTCATTTTGGCCCACAGTTGAGCCGGAGATTGAGCCGGGTGAAAGAAATATGGGGCAACGGTTTCCAGACTACCGCTAACGCCCATTGGCTTCAACACCATCAAAATCAGGTCGAAATTGTGGATTTCGCCGTCCGGGATGAAAAATTCCCTGTCGAGCAATCCCCCAAAACCCCGCGTACCAAAGCCGAATTTCTGTTTGACTTTCAGCCAGGGCAAGACGAAGTGCATGGGCGAATCCGAAAACCGGACATCAACCGAAAAATCGTACACCGTATCTCCAAGGGTATCAACGGCCGATTTCGAGGTTCGAAAAAACTCCTGCCACTTTTCCCAACTGGACAGGGGTCGTCGGTTGGTACTGACGTGATTCAGGTGAACAACCCGCCGGATGTAGGGATTATCTTTCCAGATGGGGTCGCACCAGCTACCCGCCAGCACATCAATCTGGGCATTCGGGTATCGTGCCCGGATGAGCGGAAAGGCGTAGCTCAGAATCAGCGCGTCGCCCAGGTGCCCGGAGGTCATCAGCAGAATAACCGGCGCATCGGTATTGACCGGGCCATAGTTTCGCTTTTTGTACGCCCCACGGGCATACCCGTCCACCACCACATCGAGGAGTTGGAGAGGGTAGCCAATGCTCCGGGGAGCGCAGTATTTTCGCGCCTTGCCGATCACTGATCGTTAATTTTTCCGTAAATCATCACCTGGTTGGACGCCACTTTGGAGAAGCCCCGTACATCGTCGCCGGTCCAGGCATTGTTCATCTCGCCGTACGAACCAAACTTGGCCGACATTAGGTCGTGGTCCGATTCGATACCCTGAACCTGGAAGCGGTAGGGAGCCAGCAACACGTGTACTTTCCCGGTTACGTGCGCTTGGGTATTGGCTAGGAAAACTTCGATGTTCCGCATCACGGGGTCCATAAACTGGCCTTCGTGGAGCATAGTGCCGTACCAGTTAGCCAGTTGTTCTTTCCAGTACAACTGCCACTTGCCCAGCACATGTTTTTCCAGCGTGTGGTGCGCCTTGATCAGAATCAGGGGAGCGGGAGCTTCAAAACCAACCCGCCCTTTGATACCAATAATCGTGTCGCCCACGTGAATGTCGCGGCCAATACCGAAAGGCCCGGCCAGTTCGGTGAGCCTGCGGATAGCATCGACCGGATTAGCAAAGGTTTCGTCTCCGTGCGACGGCCCGGCAACGCCTTTGATTTCGCCGTGCTCGAAAGTTAGGGTGATGGTTTCCGGTTCGGTTTTGGTTACCTGCGTGGGCCAGGCTGATTCGGGCAGAAACTGATCGGACGTAAGGGTTTCCTTCCCTCCTACCGAGGTTCCCCACAGCCCTTTATTGATGGAGTAAGCTGCTTTGTGCCACTCCTGATCGACCCCTTTCGCTTTCAGGTACTCGATTTCGGCCTCGCGCGACAGGCGCAGGTCACGGATAGGGGTAATAATTTCGGCTTCGGGGGCAATGATGCGAAACGCCATATCGAAGCGTACCTGATCGTTACCAGCACCGGTGCTACCGTGGGCAATGGCGGTTGCGCCAATCTCCCGCGCGTATTCGGCGGCTGCTATGGCCTGAAAAATCCGCTCCGCACTGACCGACAGTGGATACGTGTTGTTTTTCAAGACGTTACCAAACACCAGAAATTTCAGGCATTGCTGGTAATAATCGTCCGTTTTGGAGATGGTGACGTGCGATTTCACCCCTAGTGAATACGCCCGTTCCTCGATGGCTTTCAGTTCGTCGTCGGAAAAACCGCCCGTATCGACCAGCACAGAATAGACCTCCATACCCCGGTCTTCATTCAAATATTTAACGCAGAAGGAGGTATCGAGACCTCCGCTAAAGGCAAGTACTACTTTTTGAGACATCAGCGAATAAGGACAAGCAAGCCGTACAACCCGTTGTCCGGCTAGTTTTGGAGGGCAAATATCGGACTTTTGGGTGAAAGTCGGACTAATAAACTTCTCCCACACCTGGTAGTATGCTACTGATTCAGGTAATTCCGCTCCATATGATAATCCAGTTAAAAAGCCCGCTTGTCGGGAATCGACTTAGACTCCCCCCAATACGAATCAGGTTGGCAGATGAGTGTATGTACACCATCTGCCAACCTGATTTAAGTACCAGAAACCCGACCCGATTGTCTAAATTACAATGTTATTGGTCCAGCTTAGTCCATCTCCCGACGAACAGAGCAACGCTTCACTGGTCCCATTATTGGCGATGAACAGTTCCCACAGCCGATTGGCGAAAACCGTTAACGAGGGCGATGTGTTGTTGTGAGCCGCCTGATTGATGCGGGTATTGCCCGACCAGTGTACCCCGTCGGTGGAGGAGCATACCAGTACATCGTTGCTGTTGTTGTTGGCAATGAACGATACCCACAGCTTACCGCCAAAAACGGTCAGGGAAGGCGATGAACCGCTTTTAGCCGCCTGATTGATGCGGGTATTCCCCGACCAATGCACCCCATCGACGGAGGAGCATACCAACACGTCATTGCTATTATTATTGGCAACGAAAGATACCCACAGTTTACCGCCAAAAACAGTCAGGGAAGGCGATGAATCGCTTTTAGCCGCCTGATTGATGCGGGTATTCCCCGACCAGTGTACCCCGTCGGTGGAGGAGCATACCAGTACATCGTTGCTGCTGTTGTTGGCAATGAACGATACCCACAAATGATTGTTGAACACAGCTAACGATGGGGAAGCACCGTCTTTCCCGGCCTGATTCACGCGGGTATTATTGGTCCAGTTTTGCCCGTCTATGGACGAACACACCAACACATCGTTGCTGTTGTTGTTAGCGATGAAGGATACCCAGATTTTGCCGCCGAACACTGCCAGCGCAGGGCCGGTTCCGTTTTTGGCCGATTGGTTGATCCGAATATTATTGGACCAGCTCAGGCCATCGGGCGAGGAGCAGACCAAGACATCGTTCGAGTTATTGTTGGCAATAAAAGCCGCTTGCAGGGTGTTGTTGAATGCGGTAATAGCCGGAGACGCTTTGCTGGACTGACGCTGTGATGAAGCCCCGATCAGGCAGGCATTCGCATTGTTGGACCACTCCAGTTGAACCGCAAAATTTCCAATTCGCTGAAATAGACGATTACAGATATCACCAATCTCATTACCGGTAGTTGGGTCGAACCAGGCATTCAGAGCCGGGTCCGTTATGGCTTCGCACAGTTCATGACTACTCACAATCGTGAGTGTATCCAGCAGGTTATCGAACGCACAGCCTTGGCACGTAACAAAAGGCTCAACCGCATAAAACGTGGTACCGCCTATGTGCCCGTGATAACCGCAGAAATTGGCGCACGAACTCTGGCCGTTGAGTATAGAAACAACGTTCGGTGGCAAATAAACAAAGTAGAGGGTGTTACTCGTAGCTGCCGGTACAACGCCCGTGTTTATGAAGTTTTGCAACGCCTGCTGAATCTGGGTATCCGTTATCTGTCGCTGCCCCGAAACGACGGTGCCCGGTTCAGAATTAGTGATGGTTGCGGAGCCAATCCGGCTGCCGTGACCAATGGTTTTACCGGGCACGCTGTACTGTCGTAACAAATCCATCATTGTACTGGTCAGTACAACATCGAAAAACTGATTTATCTGCGGGATAAGCGCATTTTGCGGGGCCGTTTGCCAGGCCGCTCCCCAAAAAATGGTCACAACCCGGACGTTGGTCAGGAGTGATCCACCGTGGTACGTCAAGTTCCCCGAGGGGGTGGCGAGAGCAGCACCCACAGGGTGTACAGGAACAATTCGTTTTGGCGTTGTCATGAGTTCTGGATATCTATTAAAGCTAGAAATCAATGTACTGATAATAAGAAAGTTAACTCCTTACCTAATGACCTTTCTGTGAAACAAATGTACTCCTAATCCCAAACGCCTATCACGGGGAAACTACCCTTTTTTACCACAAATCGGCATTTTTAACAGTATCTTAATTTGCTTTTTTCAACTTGGTAATTGCCCAATTTCACGGTATCTTATAACGACCTTAACCCAATAAGGTATCAAGGGCCTTACTGGGTTACTGGGTATGAGTTTAAAGCAATATGTACTTCGAAAGAATGCTCGTTTTCTGCAATAAAATCAGTTCCTGACGGTGCGGTAAAAACTGCCCGATGGTTTTGTGGGGAGTCGGCTACTACGTGGAGTGAGCGTGTAACAAAGTGGAATGCCGAACCGGTCGTATAAAGCCCCCGGCTTCTGCCGCCCACTGACCTGAGGCTGGGTTGACGTCCCTGGCTTTCTGACCAGCAACCTACGCATCATACTCACATCTTCATGCTCCAGAATGTGGCAGTGGTAAACAAACTGCGCCAAGTTGGTCCGCTCATCTTTACTCAGGGCATACATGATGACCAGGTACGTTGTAAACGTATCTGGTTTTACCCGGACCACGTCTTTCCAACCACCCTCCCGTGGGTCACTGGTATAGGTACTATCGTAGTTTTCTTTCATCCGTCCCAATATTCTGAAGCGGTTGAGATGTATATGGATCGGGTGCGTATCGCCCGTGTAGTTTGTTATTTTCCAGATTTCCGTTTTCTGGTCATCAACTTCCTTTATTTTTAGCCCGTCTCCAACATCAGACGCATATGTATTCGTGTCTCTAAATACGTTAGCCTCCATATTCCACTCGCTGGCATTCAAAAAAGCCATTGGGAAAGCAATATCTTTTTTCATTTCCGGGTGGACCTCGTAAAAAGCTTTAACGGAAGTTGGGAATTCTGCATACTCCCCAGCTTCCACAATTGACAGGCTGTAAACACTCGCGTAGGTTGTACTCCCGAGTGCAGTAATTATTTTGTCAGGTAACTCATGAGTTGTAACTGTACCTGATATAGTATTTTGGCGGAATATTTGGCGGGAAAGATTGAAATTTTTCAACTGATACCCTTTGTTGAACATATCCAGTTTGATGGTCATTTTCTGATATACGGGATCTTTCTGCCAAGCGTTAATCTGTCGTACAACGTCGATATTGGTCATGTAATCGGGTGATACCTGTGGCTTGACCCTAAACTGCATCACGAAGTTTTCGTACATCTTTTTAGAAGCACTGACCGACTCTATGGTTAATTTGTTTTCATCTTTTTCCTGATAGGGATCACCGGTAGCCAGATTGAGCAGTACGAGGGATTCGGGCAATGAAGCCGAAAACTCACTAAAATTGATAGTTACGTCAGCCCGTTCGCCGGGGGCTAGTGTTAGCGGTTCCTTCGGTGTGATGTAACGTTTCGTTATATCATTCATCAGCAGTCCGCCTTCAGTGCCAATCTGGACAACGGTTGAGTCGCTGATAGGCGATAGGTCCACCTCACCATTTTTCCAGCGGGCCAGCGCTAGCCGGTAAAACCGGGAACTTGATGTATTCAGAATCCGGAAGCGGTAAACGCGCCGGTCCACATCGAAGTGGGGCCATGCTTTGCCGTTTACTGTGATTGTGTTTCCGAAAAACTCGGGCTGACGGCCACCACCATTGGCAGTGTCAAACTTGGATTCGTAATACAAGTTGCCTTTCTGGGTGAACATCTTGTCACTGATTAAGAGAGGAATATCGGGCAGAAGATCGGTATCGTTCGGTGCTTTTGAACGCCTAGAGACACTCCTAACGTATTTTTTCTGGGTTTCGGATTCTCCTTGACCTTCAATAATATAAGCCCCGAAAAGACCCATATATACATTAGATGTGGTCCGCATAATGCTATGGTCGTGGTACTACAATATGGCCCCGTGCCGACCTCGTGTTAGATCAGATGGATCATAAGCCTCCTCAAATGTATTGGTGTAATGGGAAGTAACCTTCTTCTTGTTCTGTTCGTAAGGCCCAAACAGGCCGTAGTTCGTGAATTGTGGTGTATCGCCGGCACTTTCAACGATGCTGGATGCCGTGTAGCCGTCATTTTTCCAGGCCAGGTTAGCCCCGTGCAGGTGTACCGTTGTTGAATAATAAGTTGAATTAAACATGATAGCCCCGCCATGCTGGTGAGTGGTATCCTGCGCCGGATCGAAATGGACCGGGTAAATAGCCTGCACCATCATGGGTATAGAGGCCGATAGATTGGCATTTAACAGGTCAGCTTTGCTCTCTTCCAGCGTTTTGGTGTTATACACCAGCGGATAATATTTCAGTCCTTTGCGTGGGAAATTATAATCGTCGTTTCTTTGGAGGGTCTTTTCCAGTTGATTCACCCAAGTTATCTGGGTAGGCGTGTCGTTGGTGGCTTCGATGGTGGGGCCGGGCAACTGCTCATGCCCACGTTTAGTTTTGGCTGATACGTAGCCCAGAACCCAGGTGGAGTCAATGAGCCGGTGAAACTTGTTTTTGAAAGCCCGGATATGAATCTCGGCTTTATGGGCTTCAATCTCTTCGGGAACCACCAGTGCATCCTCATTCTGAAAGAGCACTAAATCGGGCGAATGCACTGCCCAGTCAAAAATTGGATCAGTGGTCAGATAGGTGCTCATGATGGTACCAATATCGGGAGAGCTGCCGTCGGAGTTAACGGTGTAGTTTTTCCCGCAGTTTGACATGCCTGCCAACAGGCTCCCGAAAACAACAAAACAAGCCAAGGTTTTCATATGGGTGGATTATGTACCAGAGAATTGAGTGGCCGCAATATTAGCGGGTCTAAATCGCATATGATACGGGGAAAACACCCTAATTAGAGAAAGAATACCTCTTTTAATATCCTCTTACACAGCACAATATGCAGTAGCTTCAGCAGTAGATTATCTGATTTGTGCAGGTGATAAACGACCTGACCTGCTTCTTCTGATACCCAATGCAGCCATGCAATAGGATGGGAGCCTGTTACCGTGATGGGCAGTACATCGTTAGGATACCCGGATGAGTATAGTCGGGATGAACCCAATGCCTGCCTTTACCACATTTTGGTCCATGATCAAGACACCGCGTTGTAGAAATCCGGGGTATCTGTTGGTAAGAAAAAGTGCTCTACGCACAAGATAGTTGTAAAAACCAACCCGAATGAATGAATCAACCAATGCTGGTAGGCATGACATCATTGTAGAAGAAAAGGCCGAATCCAGGGTAAATCAGTGCCTACGGCACGGGAAAATGGACATAACGGCCTAACGGGGCTACAAAGATGTCTTGCCGCCCCGAATACCTATTCGAGTGGATTGATCTCGATAATCAATCCACGCCATATGACCCAATCTTGTAGGTACGGCATCATTGTAGAAAGCAACCCAGATGCAGTGGCAAACCAATGCCGGTAGGCATGGCATCGCTGTAGAAAAAGGGGGTTCGTATTCGGCTACAGTTCCGTAGGAACGGCATCTTAACCGCAATAAATTTGCTCCACACCGCTTACTTCCCAATACAGAACTTACTGAAAATCGACTCAAGTAGGTCGTCGGTGGTGATTTCTCCGGTCAGTTCGCCCAAATGCTGCAACGCTACGCGCAGGTCCATTGCCAGCCAGTCGGGAGTGACGCCCGAATCGAGGCCGGTAATGGCGCGGGCCAGGGCCTCGTCGGTGCCGGTCAGGTGGTTGTAATGGCGGGCGTTGGTTACCACGGCACTACCCGTTTGCACGGCGGAATCGGTACGGACGCGGGACGAGAGTGCTGTTTTCAACTCGTCCAGATGGGTTTGTTTGGCCGCCGAAATCCAGACAACGTTTTCGCCGAGGGTATCTTCCAGGACCTGACGGGTACTATCCGTAATAGCATCCAGTTTATTTCCCACCAGCAGATACGGTTTGCCGGATGCCCGAACTTCGTCAACGGCCAGTTGTAGTTCGTCGGGCTGGACATTCTTGCCATCGAACAGGTAAACGACCAGCGAGGCATCGCGCATTTTCTGTTGCGTTCGTTCGATACCAATGGCTTCAATCTGATCGGTAGCCTCCCGCAGTCCGGCGGTGTCGATAAGCCGGAAGCGAATGCCATCAATGAACAGTTCGTCCTCAATCACGTCGCGGGTGGTGCCGGGAATGTCAGACACGATGGCTTTTTCTTCGTTCAGCAGGGCATTTAGCAGGGTCGATTTACCGGCGTTGGGTTTCCCGATGATGACCGTCGGTACCCCATTTTTGATAGCGTTTCCGGTCGAGAAAGAGTCGATTAGCGGATGCAATACCCGACGGATATCGAGCATCAGTTGCCGGAGTTTGTCGCGGTGGGCAAACTCCACGTCTTCCTCCCCAAAGTCCAGTTCCAGTTCCACCAGTGCCACAAAATCAATGAGTTGCTGGCGCAGTTCCTTCAGTTGTCGGGAGAAACCACCCCGCAACTGCGTCAGGGCCGCCCGGTGACTGGCATCCGAATCGGACGCAATTAGGTCGGCCACGGCTTCGGCCTGCACCAGATCGAACTGACCGTTCAGGAAAGCCCGCTGCGTGAACTCGCCCGGCAGTGCCAGCCGCACCCCCTCCTGCATCAGCCGACGTAGAATCTGCTGGATAATAAACTCCGAACCGTGGCAGGAAATTTCGACAACGTCTTCTTTGGTAAACGACTTCGGTGCCCGAAAAATCGTGATCAGTACTTCGTCGATGATGCTGCCATCCTCATTACGAAGGGTACCAAAATGGGCCGTGTGGCTATCCTGAAGAGTGAGATTTTTACCCTTGAAAAAACGCTGTGTCCGGTCGATAGCACCGTCGCCCGATACGCGGATAATAGCGATGGCACCAATGCCGGGTGCCGTGGCTAAAGCGGCAATGGGTTCTGAATGAAACAAAGTTTTGATGTTTAGTTTGCGTCGGCCTAGCAGGAACCTCAAATAAAACCAGGGAAAATGGGCAGCCGACTGATTAGCCCGGCCAACCGCTTTTCGACCGGCACTTTGGGGATGCCCAGCCAGTCGGCGTGTTCGTCGCCCAGGAAGAAACGCATTTCACCAGCCGCGAGGTTCCGGGCCGTTTCGGGCAGTGCTACACCACCCCCGGCTTGCACGGATACCTCGCCTATGGCATTCAGTAAAGACCGGGTTAGTCCGACACCCGCTTCGGACGTGGTGAACTGACGTTTTGCGATGGCCCGGTTCAGCGTATAAGCTTCCCGCATATTCTGAGGGAGCAGCGCATCAGCCACGCCAATCAGCGAGTTGATTACACCCGTAAGATGCAGGTAATCTTCTTCTTCCTGTTCCGTCATGGACACATCCAATTTCCGAAGACCCCGCAGCACAATGTAAGAGAAGGCAATGTTCGTTCCGGCCATATCTTCCTGGTTGACGGGGTGCCCCCACGCGTTATTCCACCTACCCGAGTGCAGTGAAAACCACCGCGCTCCGGCGTGAATCAACCTAATTTTCAGCGTTCGCGATATAGCTGTGCCAGTACGCCACTCTTTGGCATTATTCACGGCAAACACCCACTCCCCCGTTTCCTGTAACCGGCGGGCTGTATCATTTTTTATTCGTTCGGTTATCCAGAGAACCTGCGCTCCATTGGCCCCCAAATACGTGTAAGGCAGAGAGAACAAGCCCAGCGTCAGACCAATCTTGTGAGCATTTTTTTTGAAAAACTCCATACCCCTTTGCATCCTGTCCGCATCGGCCCAAACTGGCAAACTGGCGTACTGAACAAAAAAGTCCTGCACGGCCGGGTGCTGTTCGGCGGTTTTGAAATCAGCCGTATCGGCCAGCCAGCGCATCAGTAACCGTAACCCAGTCGGACCACTGGCGGCAGTGACCGCCGTAATGACGGCATCGGCGGGTGCATCGCCCTGCTGGCGAAATGATTCCAGAATGGTATCCGAAAACAGGCGGGTGGGTTTAACTAGGACTGGCATCGAGCGGTTGGATTTATACCTGACAACGATGCGTAGAAACGATTGGTTTAATCGAAAATCAGCCTTTACAACCGAATTTGCAGCCCATCGTAACCAAGCCTGATGTGCGCTGGTAATTCTTTTTCAACATCGCGGTGCAAGCCAAGCTTGTGGCTGATGTGAATGAAATACGTTTGGCGGGCACCAACCCGATCGGCAAGTTCTATGGCCTGATTGAGGGTAAAATGGGACGGATGTTCATTCCGTTGCAGCGCATCCAGCACCAGCACTTCCGTACCTCTCACTTTTTCCAGTTCATCATCAGAAATGTAATTAAGGTCGGTGAGGTAGGTAAAGTCACCAATCCGGTAGCCATAAACGGGGAGTTTATGGTGCATCACTTCAATGGGTACAACCCGAACCCCCAACACATCAAACGGTTCATTACTGATTTCGTGTACCTGTACGTGGGGAATTCCCGGATACTTTTTGTCGGCAAAAATATAGGAAAATTCACGCTTCAACTGCGCCAGCACCGTTGGCCGCCCGTACACGGGCATGTCCCTCCCCGACAGGAAATTGTAGGCTCTTACTTCATCAAGCCCCGCCGTGTGGTCTTTGTGTTCGTGAGTAAAAAGGACGGCATCGAGTTGCCGAAGGTTGAGCCGGAGCACCTGCTGCCGAAAGTCAGGGCCGGTATCGATGATGAAACTCCTGCCATCTACGGCAATATGGGCCGATGTCCGAAGCCGCTTATCCCGAAAATCAACAGATTGGCATACCTCACAGGTACATCCAATCAGCGGCACACCAGACGATGTTCCCGTACCGAGGAGAGTGATGATCATAATGAGCGAATTAATGAATGAGTAAATGAGTGAATGTCTGTCAATTCGCGCTTATTCACTCATTCACTCATTCGCTCATTCATTATCGGTCAACTGGTTAACAACTTCAACCAGGCGATCAAAATTGAGTGGCTTTACGAGAACATCGTTGAAGCCAGCGGTTTTAAACTCTTCTTCGGTGTAGTTTTTAGCGTTACCGGTAATGGCCACAATAGGTACGTTTGCTTTCTCAACATCGGACAAAGCCCGGACGCGCCGAACGCACTCCATACCGTCCATCAGAGGCATGTTGATGTCTAACAACAGAATACTAAAGTCTTCTTTTTCAAGAATTTGCAAGACTTGTTCGCCATTTTTAACGGCGGTAATCTCGTAATTCTGAAACTCAAGAATTTTGCGGGCCAGATTCTGGATAACGGAGCTATCTTCGGCAATCAAGACTCTTTTGAAGGATGTCATATAACTAGTGGTATCAGTTGCGGTTTGAGGTGGTGAAATTATACAGTTAAATCGGCAAACGCAAAAGGGCTTTCCTGTTCACTTGCCTGTATAATCTCTTTTCCAGTCAGGTAATAGATCGTGTCATGAGAATGATACAATAAGAAGGTCAAAAAATTCAGTTGATACCCGTTATTGAGACAACTCTTTTTTCATAACGATAAACTCCAGCGGCTGTTTGGGCAGCCCGAAACGGGGATCGTCGGGAAACGGCTTCTTTTCTCCGGTGGCTCTGAATCCCCGTCGTTCATACCAGGCAATCAGTTCGTGCCGGGCCGTAATAACAGTAATCGTAATAGTTGGGCATTGTTGCTTCTGCGCCAGTTTTTCGGCTGCTGCCAGTAGTGTTTTACCAATGCCCGCGTCTTGCACTTCGGGCGATACGGTCAGCATACCCAGGTACAACTCCGTTCCTTTCCTTTCCAGCGCAACACAGCCCAGTAAGCGACCCGCATCTTCATATTTCAGAATCGTTTCGGTGGGGTTTTGCAGCATGGCCTTCAGGCCAGCCTCATCCGTTCGGATACCATCCAGCAGGTCGGCTTCGGTAGTCCAGCCTTTTCGGGAGTTTTCGCCCCGGTACGCTCCGTTTACCAGTGCGCTTAGTGCTGGGATATCCGCTTCGGAAGCGATTGAAATGACTGTACTCATCTACTTATTTGCTTACCTCCCGGAAATCCAGTTGCTGAATGAGGGCCGGTTTTTCTGGTGTTAGAGTGAAAAATACGTCGATATTTGCAGTAGTCCCTTCCATCAGAAAATGACCGCGCAACTGATTTTCCGGGATTAATTCGCCGATTTTCTGGATGGCACCGGCTTTGGCGTACAAATCCCGAACCGCTTTTCGGCGAAAATCGAGCGATTTATCGGGGAAGAAATTTTCCGCGAAAATACCGCTTTGTTCCGCGTTCTCCCAGTCGGGTAATAGCTTCAGAAGCTCAGCTTTTCGCTGGGTTAGTATGGATGATACCGGCAATGCACGGGGTTGCAGCTTTGCAATAGCCACCAGCGTATCAAGTACGGCAGCATTGATCGATCCCAGCCCGGCGTAGGTCAGGTTGGCATAGGCAATGACCCCAATCCCATATTCGGGCAAAAACCGCCACTGACTCCCAAATCCGGGTAAACCGCCACTATGCCCCACGCCAACGATGCCGACACAATTCTGACTCCAGCCCAGCCCGTAGCCGTAACCACTTACCGTTGGACAAGTCTGCCCAGCCGAGTTTTTGGCCTGCGCAAACAAGCCCGAAAACGTCCAGGGGTGCGCCATTTCCCGTATCGAACTTCGTCTGACGGGGGCTTGAGAGCCTTCCGGGTCGCTGCGCGGTGGCCAGGCCGCTTCGTGCAGGGCGACATACTTACTAAAATCCTCGATGGATGTAATCAGGCCTCCCATGGCTCCGTACGAGCCATCGTGCAACAACGGCTCTTCCACCCATCTATCGTCCAGCCAACGATAACCCAGCGCCAGTTTTTCGGCCGGTACCTGCGTGTACTCCCACTTCGTGTCGTCCATACCCAGTGGTTTCAGGATAGTTTCGGTGATGTACTGCTGATACGGTTTACCGGATACCACCGTGATGATATGGCCGAGCATAGCAAAGGCAAGATTGCTGTATTCGTAGGCAAACGAAGGTACATTGGCATTGGAAATACCGCCCTTAATAAAGTTGATTAAATCAGCATCCGAATCGGCCAGTTGGCGGTCGCCCCAGGGGTTGTCTTCGGGAAAACCGGCGGAGTGCGTCATTAGATTACGCACGGTAATGCGGGGCGCATCGGCCGTGAGGTATTTGTGCGTTTTCAATTCAGGGATATAGATTTCGGCGGGGTCATCGAGCCGCAGTTTACCCGCATCCCGGAGTACTAGAATCGCCATTGCCGTCAGGCTTTTGGTCATGGACGCAATACGAAACAGGGACTTTGGGGTAGCAGGAATCTTTTTGGCCACATCGGTATACCCAAACCCACCTGAATACACCAGTTTCCCATCTACCACAATTCCAAAGGCCGTACCGGGGTAGTGGTATTTTTCGGCCCGCTCCCGGTACAGTTTTTCGACAACTGGAAAAGCAGCTTCCAGTTTTTTCAGCCGGTCAGCATCCGTAAAAACGGGGGTTTTGTAACTAGTAACATACGGAACATCTCGGGTTGGTCCTGTCTGCCCAAAGGTGCAGGTAGTGATCAGGAAGAGAATAGAGAGGAAAGAATAGTTCATGAATTTCAGGTTTTTATAAAACGTCAAACTGCCAGAAGTTTTCGAAAACAACACTGGTTTTGTCATTCCGAGGAACGAGGAATCTCAGTCGCCTGAAACTTAAGATTCCTCGTTCCTCGGAATGACAAAAAAACATTCTAACTACTTTATTTGCAATACCAGCACCCCCAATGGCGGCAACTCGACCGATACACTCCCTTTGCCAGTTCGTTTGGTTACCGTGCGAAATATGTCAGCAAAGGAGTGAGACTGGGAAGCGTTTAGTTTCATTTTCTGCCACGCTTCGGCGGGAATTTTCACCGACGTTTTAGCCGGTTTCTTCTTGTCAAAATTGCAGATGATCAATAGCTTTTGCTTATTCGAGTAACGTAGATAACTGAATACCCGCGTCTGATCGTAGCCCGTACTAGTTGCGTTAGCCGCCTGTAAATCATAAAAATCACCCGTTCGGATGGCATCGCTACTGCCAACAAGTTGATTGAGTTGCTGATAAAACTGCCGTAGCCTTCTCTGATTATCGGTTAGTTTTCCACCATCAAATTTCCCACCGTTGGTCCAGGCCTGGTATTCTGGCACACCCCAGTAATCAAAAATGGTGGTACGCCCATCGTCGCCCTGGAAACCCTCGGCTTTGGTGGGATTTACACCTAACTCCTGCCCGAAATATAACATAAGTGGTCCCGTATGCAGCGTTGCCGCCAGCGTCATGGCCGGTACCGCTGCCCAGGGGTCACTGGCAAAAAACCGGGAGGCAATGCGCTGCTCGTCGTGGTTTTCCAGAAAGCGCAGCATATGCTCCGAAATATCACCGGACTCGTTTTTCCAGACGTTCGTAATATCGGCAGTTGTTCCCTTGCCTTCCATGAGCCGCCGGAGCGCGTCGTACAGCCCTACCTTGTCGTAGAGGTAATCGAATTTCCCGGTCTGGACATAGTTCTTATACTGTTTCGGATTATAAATTTCAGCAATAAATACTACCGACGGGTTGGCCGTTTTCACCTGCGGAATGGCCCAGCCCCAAAATTCTACCGGCACCATTTCTGCCATGTCGCAGCGGAAACCATCCACCCCTTTTTTGGCCCAGAACAGCAGAATATCCCGCATGTTCAGCCAGGTAGACGGAATCGGGTCGAAGTGCTTTTCTAGATTATGCTGGTAATCGACTCCGTAATTCAGTTTCACCGTTTCGTACCAGTCGTCAACACTCGGCTTGGCGGTAAAGACGTCGTTCCCCGTTGCTTTTGCTGGATTCTCGATGTACGGAACAGCGGATATATCCGGAGGGAGTGAAACACCATCGGGCACCTGAAACGGCTCATTGGGCAGGTAGTAGAAGTTATTTTGCGGATCGAAGGATTTCGTTTTGTCATCCTGTTGCCCCATATCTACAATTCCCGCCGGTTTGGCATCCGAATGATATTCACGGGCGAGGTGGTTGGGTATAAAATCAATGATACCCTTTAATCCGTTGGCGTGTGTGCGTTTCAGCAGGGCCTCAAATTCCTGCATCCGCTTTTTAACATCAACGGCCAGGTCAGGATCAACATCGAAATAATCCTTGATTGCGTACGGCGACCCCGCCCGACCTTTCACCACCATTGGATTGTCTTTTCGGATACCATCGGCCGAGTAATCGGTCATAAGGGCGTGTTCAATTATACCCGTATACCAGACGTGCGAAACGCCAAACTTCTTTAACTCCGACAGGGCCTTATCCGTAATATCGTTGAACTTCCCGACGCCATTTTCGGCGCGGGTGCCCCAGGGTTTATTAGTGCTGTTCCGGTTGCCAAAAAGACGCGTAAAAACCTGATAGATAATGAGTTTATTCGTTTTGATAGCGGCTGGATTCAGGAGCGAACCGGCAGCTTTTACAACGTCATTGCTGAGCACAGTTGCCGCGAGCAGGCCGGTAGAGAACGTACGGCGGGAGAATTTACGAAAGGCAGGATTGTCGTTTGTCATAGGTTCGGCAAAAGTAATTCATAATTGACCCCACCCTACCGCCGATACAGTGGTGTTTTACTTCATGGCCTTTATCCACTCCCGTAATAGCGCCAGACTTTCGGTATGAACCGTTTTCCGGCCCAGTTCGGGCATCATTTCGCCGGGGTCAGTTGATTGCAGGCGATAAATCAAAATGGATTCGTCGGGTTTTCCCGGTACAATATCGAACAAATGACCGCCCGAACCGCGTCCGGCGGCAACGGGCGTTTTCTGAATACCCAGGGCGGTAGAGTCCGTTTCGGAAACACTCAGGTTCAGGCCCGAGGTCATGGCTGGGCCTTTTGGGTTGTGGCAATGGGCGCAGTTGATGTCGAGCCAGATACGCGCCCGGTCGTTGAGCGAACCGGTTTCGGGGTTATTCCAAACGGGGGCTTTGGGGCAGGCAGCCAGCGCGGGCATTCCTGTCAGCATCCGCTCCTGTTTCCAGTGGGTTAGTTGATTTTCTGGACTAGCTTTCGCCGTTTCGCTGTAGGCAAGGTCCCCATTTAATTGTCGTACCGAGGGACCAATGGGGGTCATCACTTCGTTGCGGTTGTGGCAGCCTTTGCACTGGTTCAGGTTTGGAATAACGTAGGCATGCTGTTTGGGAATCCCCGCTTTATCGATGTACTGTACGGTTTTGGTATCACCCGCCACCTCCAGCAGGGCATCGGTCTGCTCATCATTCCAGACGTAGTCGAAGGCTTTCCAGCCTCCCGACTGATGTACCAGCAACCGTGTTTCCATCAACCGTCGCCCTTTGGCCGGGTCGCGGAAATCGGTGGGGAAATAGAACGTTTTGATGAGCGTAGTCCCCACCGGAAAATCTAATACGGCCGTGTCATTATACACCACCGATTTCCCATCGGGCAGTTTGACAAACCGTAATTTCTCGGCGTAATCCGAAAACAACGGCGTATTCAGCGCGTACGGCACCACCCCGGCCATGGGCTTCTGCTGGGCGGGGTTACCAGCAAAGAAACCATAGTCCGACAGTTTTTCGGGTACGGCATCTGTCCGCCAACTGGCCAGCGTGAGCCAGACGACGGATAGGATGATGATATAGAGACCCATCTTTGCTGACGCAAGTGAGACGTAAGGCATTATCGCACCGGCGCACCAGTCTCTACGCTTTTTTTTACCGGCCATTACCGACAGTTGTTTTTACGGGTTCTAACTGACAATCGAAGGGGGCGGCATCGCGGGAAACGTGCTGAAAACCCTGTGCGGCATCGAGGTTGGCGATGCTTTGGTTTTTATTATTGCGAATGCAAATGCGCTTATCGGCGGGCATATTTCCATTTTTATCTAGCGTGGCCGGGTCAGTAATACCGTCGTACAGAATGTGCGGAATATCCTGATCGAACTTCAGCACCGAATGAAACATTTTCCCGAAACGTCCCCGCGTGGTGGGTGGGCCGGGTTTGCGCTCGTACACGTTGTCGTGGATGGAAATGCCGGTCGAAAAAGGATAATAGCCCTTATCGGTGATGGGACGTTCGGTGAGCAGGTAGCTGATGATGCCCGTTCCCACGCTCTGATTGTTGATGAACCGATTGTTGAACACCTCCACGTTGCTGGCCGCCAGAATAAGCAGGCCGGTACCATCCGATACCCCCGCCACGATGTTTCCTTCCGGCGCAAAGTTGGGCAGGTTATTATCGTGAACGTAGTTGTTGTATACCCGCACGTTACCGCCCTGTTTTTGCACCAGGTCGGGGAGATCGAATACCAGAATGCCTCCCGTATTCTCGTACGCTTCGTTGTCAAACACCTCCGCATTGCGGGAGTTTTCAATCTCTATACCCGCCACATTATGGTAGGCTTTGCTATTTTTAACGACAATACCCCGCGACTGTCCCACGTAAATACCCGCGTCGGATGCGCCAATAGCGGTACAGTTATCAATGATGACGTTGTCGCATTGGACGGGATATAACCCATAGCCACCATTTTCGGCCTTTGGCGGCCCGGTCCATTCTACCTTTACGTTTCGGAACGTGATCCCTTTTACATTCATCGTCTTGATACCGTCCCCTTTGCTATCCTGAATGGTGAGGTTCTCGATGATGATATTTTCGGCATTGGACACCCGCAACCCTTCAGCCCCGTCGGTCTGTCCTTTAAAGCTGAGTATCGTTTTGTCAACGCCTTTCCCCCGGATGGTAATCTTCTTTTTATCCTGCAAAGACAAACTACCGGAAAACGTGAAGGTACCCGCGTCGAGGTCGACGACACCGCCGTCATCAACCATGATGAGCTGGGTTTGATAGCGTTTCTGCACGTCGGTTTGCGCCCAGACATTACTGGCAAACAGGCAGGTAAATAGAAATAAGACGTACTGTTTCATTGGTCGGCAGTAGGAAAAGATGATCTGATAAAGAGCAATCAAGGTACGAAATTTTGGCGTTCCTACCATAAAACGCTTCCCGCACCCAGCGCAGCGAGCCGTACCGCCCGACGCCCGCCAACAGGCCAAATTATACGCTGGGCGACGGGCATTACCGTTGCGTTTATTATCCGTTTCCAGCTATTCTCAACAGAACAAGGTGCCTGTTTTACCGGTTACCTTCAAAAGCAATACATCCTGCCTGTGTCTATCCCCCCTCCTGCCAATACCGCGTCGCTACCCAATAAATGGATGGTGCTGGCTACGGTAATGTTTGGCACCTTCATGTCTACTCTCGATAGTAGTATCGTTAACATTGCCCTGCCCACCATCCGGCGCGAACTGAATGCCGGTGACCGGGTGGAATGGATTGTGCTGTGTTACCTCCTCACCACCACCAGCACGCTCCTTATCATGGGCAAACTGTCGGACTGGATTGGCCGCCGACGACTATACATCACAGGTTTTGGGGTGTTTGTGCTGGGTTCGCTGCTGTGTGGACTAGCCTGGAGCCTTTGGTCGCTGGTTGCGTTTCGGGTGGTGCAAGGACTGGGGGCTTCCATGATTTTTGCCATTGGCCCGGCAATAATCAGTGATGCATTTGCCCCGAATGAGCGGGGGAAAGCTCTAGGGCTAATGGGTACGGTAGTGGCCGCCGGAGCCAGCACCGGTCCCGTTGTGGGTGGATTATTGTTGGGAAAATTTGGCTGGACGAGCATTTTCTTTGTCAACGTACCCATTGGACTACTGGCCATCTGGCGGGCGTGGCTTGTACTGCCCAAAAGCATCAGGGTAAACCAGAAACGCTTCGACCTGCTGGGAGCCGGGTTATTCTTATTCGGTGTTATTTCGCTTTTGACGGGGCTGGATTTTGGGTCCGAACCCCGCTACGGTTGGGACAGCGCGCTTGTCATCAGCCTGTTATCTATCGGGGCTTTACTACTGCTGTTCTTTTTCATTTGGGAGAAGCGCGTCCGGGAGCCAATGCTTCAGTTGAGCCTGTTTCGGGTCAAGCCTTATACGTCGGCCATTCTGGCGGCCTTTTGTGGTTTCATTGCGTCGGGAGCCAACCTGTTTGTGATTCCTTTTTTCCTCCAGCAATTACTGGGTTTCCCGCCCGAAACGGCGGGGCTGGTGCTACTGGCCGGGCCGCTTACCCTGAGCGTTGTTGCGCCCCTGGGCGGTTACCTGTCCGACAAAATCAAGACCCGCTGGCTGTCCACTACGGGCCTGCTGATTACGGCCTGTGGCTACTTCGCTTTTTCGTTTCTGGACAGTACCTGGGACTGGAAAGAGGTTGTCTGGCGGAGTGCGCTGGTTAGCCTGGGCTTCGGCCTGTTTCAATCGCCTAACAGCAGTACGGCCCTCAACGCGGCCCCATTGGCGCAGCGTGGCATTGCCAGTAGCATCATTGCGTTTATGCGAAACCTAGGCCTGGTAACGGGTATTGCGCTGGCTGCGGCCGTCTGGTACAGTACCCGGAACCGGTACGCGCTGGCCAATGGTGTAACGCCGGAAGCAGCCCCCGCCCAACTGCTTGGTATGCATTACGCGTACCTGGTGATGGCGACTCTGGTCATTATTGGCGCAGTCATTTCTTTTACGCGGAGTACGGTGGTTTTGGGTGAGTAATTTCCGGGGGGAAACCTCAGCTTGTGATATCGTGATGAGTGTTTTTAATGCGCTATTCTAAGTATGAATCGGCACAAAGGGGTAGTTTGCCAAATTGTACCGCAACGGCCAACCGTAAAATCCTTCCCTAACGTTATATTTTGTCATCCCAACGCTTTTTGACGTAATCCTCACTTACACAGTAGAGTTTTTATTGACTACATGGCTAAATTTTGGATTGCAACTTTACTCATTATGGAATTCAATAGCATTCTATTAGCTCAAGTTCATTCACCAAATACAGCAAAGCAGACTCCGTTAGACTCTTTGGTAGAAGATGTTTCTCTTGTCCAATTGATTGCTACTCCTGAGCGGTATCATGGTAAATTCGTTCAAGTCGTTGGGTATATGAATTTAGAATTTGAAGGAAACGCAATCTATTTACATAGAGAGGACTTTGACCAAAGATTGACAAGAAATAGCTTTTGGGTAGAATTTTCAGAAGAAATCAGGAAGCAGAAGAATTTGGAAAATTATAACAAGCAATACGTAATTATTATTGGAACCTTTGATATGGAATCTAAAGGTCACTTAGGTCTATTTGGTGGGGAAATTACAAATATATGGCGTTTAGATGCTTGGCTTCATAAACGGTAGATTGTACTTTCTTACTTAAAAGCTCATTGATTAATTCGACTAATTTCGTTGAATATTCTATTTACATAGAGTGAGTTATAAAATCGCTCTGGCAAACGTACAAGTTGTAACCTGTCAGCTAAATTGTACTCTAATGAGAATAGAAATGGCTCGTATCGGCCATAACGGTATAGCATCGGTATAAATCCCTTATAGCTGCTTGTCTACAATCCGCTTCGTAGCGTACCTACGGCACGCAGACGTTGTTGTGGAACGGCTACGCTGTTAAGCCCCATACGGGGCAAAAATAAATTCCGTATTCATGGTACTCTAGCTGGGTTAAAGGTTTCAGTTGACGGATTTCCCAGTCGGCCACTATCATACGATTCAGCAAATATCCCTCCCGTAAGAACGAAAAAGCCCGCATCCTAACTGATGCGGGCTTTTATGAGAGAGCAATACCTACTACCGCTTTGGTCCGATGGCGTCATAGATCACTACCTTTTCCCATAGGTGGGCGTAGTTGTTACGGAAATCGTCGTGGATGGGGTCTTTCTGATAGGCTTCCTCATCGGCGGGGCTATCGAAGAAACACAGCCAGGAGTAGGTGTATGTGCGCTCGATAACGGCGCGGTTGGTCGTGGCAGGCTCGCCAATGTGAACCAGTTTGATGGTCCGGCATTTGGCCAGCATGTTCAGACCTTCCAGCAATTTGGCTTTATCGGCCGCACTGTCGGCATTTTTCAGGTAAAAGAAAACGTGGTGTACAAACATGGTTTTTGGGGCGTTGGTAAAAGCGGGCAGGCTGGCACTTAGTCCGACTGCTACGCTGGTTTTGATGAACGTTCTTCGCGACTGTTCAGGCATACACAGAGTTGAATTATGAGGGCAAAGTTGTCAAACGATTCGTGGGTAGCCAAATCGGGTCCAAAATCAGTGGTTGCCAATTCCCTTATTTTCCGGTAGCCTGCTTAATAGCAGCTACTTCGGCGGGGTCGACGGGAGTGCCGTCCTGCTTGAATACTTCGTGAAACCAGATGGCTGGTTCGCGCCCGTTTACGTAGGGCTTCTGCCAGCTATCCCAGGGCAGAAAGGTCTGCGTTTTCCCTGCCACAAAGCCCCAGTTAATCATCCCAACTTTGGCTGCTTTGGCAATGGGCAGGTGCGTCTGAAACTTACTATCCACCCCCCGCGCCATATATTCGGTACAGATAACGGGCCGCCCGAAAGATTTCAGGGCTGGTATCACATTGGTCAGCGCGTCGGCTGTTGAGTACTGGTGGAAAGTGATAATGTCGGAATTATTGAACTGTGCGGTTTCCATTTTGCTCCATTTGGCCGGGTTCTTCCAATCCTCCGGGGTGCGATAAATCCAGACGCCCGATGTCAGCGGCTGGGTAGCGCCTGCTGCCCGCGCCCACTGGAAAACGTACGGCAACAGGTTAGTGATAATGGCTGTTTTCCGGGCTTTGGGCAGTTCCGTTTTGATGGTATGATTCTGCCCGTAGCTGTTATCATTGGCATTGTCCGGCTCGTTCCAGATATCCCAGGACAGAATACGTTTATCGTTTTTAAACGCGGTAACCACGCCCTTTACGTAGGTTTCCAGCCGGGGATACTGCGACACATCCGACAGGGCTTCGGCACCGGGGCTTTGCAGCCAGCCAGAGTTATGGTAGCCCGGTGCGGGCTCGTGCTGCTTACCCAGCTTCGGTATCGGGTCCCAACAGGAATCAAACAGGACCAGCATGGGCCGGATTTTGTGTTTGGCGCAGATGGTCAGAAACTGGTCCAGCCGTTTGGTGAAGCCCGCGGGGTCCTGCCAGAGTAAATCATGCAGAAAAACGCGCATGGTATTCATGCCAATACTTTCGGCCATTGCCAGCTCCTTGTCGATGGTAGCTGGGTCGAAAGTGTCGGCCTGAAACATTTCCAGTTCATTGATAGCATTGGAGGGAGCGTAATTAGCGCCAACCAAAAACGGCTCTTTGGCATACCAGGCGTTGGCTTTATCCGCCGACCAGCGTCCGGGCGCATCCTGTTGCTGAGCCAGTGTTAGGGTGGAAACAAAAAGGAGTAGTAAAAAGAATAATCGGTTCATCGGAGCGTGTTATGTGAAAAGGATTTGGGTGTAAGTACTCAAGCAGAGTTAGTTTAGCCTATTCTGAGCGATTATTTTGTCATTCCGACGCAGGAGGGATCTCAAGCATCAGGATAAGCTAGATCCCTCCTGCGTCGGAATGACAAAAATAATCTCACATATTTCTAATTCCCTACTTATTCAGTTGGAACTACTACTCACCAGCCGGTACCGGCATAGGCTTTTTAGAAGCTGGTTTGCCAAAATTAGGGGAACCATCGGTATTCCAGGTAAAGGGCTGGATGTGGGGTGCCCGTTTGTTACCACAGCCATCAGTGGCCGATGGATTGGCATGGTATATCATCCAGTCCAGACCAGCTGTATCCCGAAAGAACCCACCATGACCGGGTGCCCAGACGTCGTTTTCGGGAGCCTGACTAAACACGGGGCCGTTGTGCTTGATCCAGTTTTTCGCATTGAGCAAATCCCCTTTCCCGGTGTACGTTAACAGGCCCATGCTGTAATCAAGCCAGCAGGCATTGGCCGAGTAAACGATGAACAAACTATCGTTGTGAGCTAGGAACTCCGGCCCTTCATTGACGTAGATTTTGGGTACCTCGCCATTCTTCTGCCACGCCTGCGGCACATCGCCATGCAGTTCCCAGGGCTGATCGGGCTGGGAAATTTTAACCCGGTCGCCATCGAGCGTCCAGGGGTTTTTGAGCCGGGCCAGGTAAATATCCTGCCGTCCGTTGATTTGACCCTCCCAACCCGACCAGGCAGCATATAGCTGCCCTTTGTAGTCAATGACCGACATATCTATTTCCCAATGGTCATCTTTATCGCCAATTTTTCCTTTCATGGTCCATTCTCCCTGCATCGGGTCGGGCGATGTGTTTTCGATGACCCAAACCCGGTGCGACAGGTTATTGAGCGAATCGGCGGAGAAGTAGATGTACCAGCGAGTGTCGCCCCGGTTATCCTTAAAACTATGAATTTCGGGTGCCCACAATTCTTTTGAATAAGGCTGTCCGGTCGGGGGCGTATAGACGACTTTACTCTCCGCAGTGGCAAGATCGGCCATGTTCCGGGTTTTCCAGAGGGTCAGGTTCCGGCCGGTGGTGTTCATGTAGTAATACCAGCCGTCTTTTTGTAGCACCCAGGGGTCAGGACCTGAATTTTTGACAGGATTCGTGAATGTACGCTGAGCAAATAGTACAGGCCCGGCTAGAAACAATAAAGCCAGCAAAGACAGACACCGTATTTGTTGCATGGGAAACGAGGAAGGGTACGTATAACAAAGAGCAAAAAACTGGTTTTTACCCTTTACCCGTTTCATTGCTAAACCAGAAAGCGGGGAAATGACCTATCAAAACGCTCCGCGTGCCGAACTGCTAACGGTCGACACCGGTACCGGATCAGGCGTTGGGGTTACGTCATCCGGTTTAGGAGGGGTCAGGCCCGGAGTTGGGCGCTTGGTACTGAAAATATGGTTGAAAGAGCGCGTGTACAGCAAACTAACCCCACCGCCGGTAGTGATGGTACTAGTCAGGTTGTATTGACTTAAAATGCTTTGCTGGTTGCGATTGTACACCTTGGCCCGCAAATGGCCATCGGGCGTTAGGAAATACTCCAGAGTCCACTCGCCGAGTAAACTCGCGGCATTGTACTGGCTTTGCCCATAGGTGAATCCACCGTCGCGGCTAATGCGTAACCGATCATTCAGCAGGCGGTAGGAAAACCGCAGTTGCAGGTTATTGAGCAGGTTTTCATTTTGCGTACCAGTAGTAAAACCACCAAACGACACGCCCACGTCCAGGTTCTCGTTCAGGTTAGAGGCTAACCGGCTAATCTGATTGGAAATTAGCTCACTGACACTGTTGGCTACCCCGGTGTTCACCTGCCCCTGGTCGAACAGGCTGCTACCTTCCGACAGCAACTGGTTAAACAACAGAACACTACTCACCTGCCGGGTCAGCTCCTGGTCATTGCTCTGAATGCGCGAGGCAAACGCGGTTACCGCCTGCCGGAAATCGGAGGTGGACGGGTAATCTTTGATGTCCAGATTATAATTGATTGTTGGCGTACCCAAATCGCCGGTTAGTTTGATAACCAGATCGACGGGATACCGGCGGGTTTGATCGGCAGTAGCTTTCTGGTTGATCAACAAGGGGGCCAGCGACGTATATTGCGTGTAAGCCGCCGTTACGTCCAGCAACGCCCCGTACGGGTCACCAGTCCAGGTGATTCGGCTGTTGGGCCGAATCAGAAAGCGTTTGTTGATAATATTCTGGAACGTGAAGGTGTAATCTCCCTTCTGGATTTCGTAGTTACCCGTCATGGAAAAATCGCCCCGGGTATCCACTTTCATGGCAATAAGCCCCTGTCCGTACGCTTTGATAATGTCGCCCGTCTGGCGGTCCAGTTGAATTTCGCAATAGGCATCGGGCGTGATATCGAAGTTAAAGTCCATCTGAATCCGCGACAGGTCAATGTCACCCGCAGCTGAACTATTCGATTTGGTGGCCTTCTGGCTAGCCCCGCCGTCCGTTGTGGCACGGCTCAGATTGACAAATCGGATCTGTTCATCATTCGCAACGGTGGTGGCTCCATCCAGCGGAATGTAAATCCGGGTGCCTTTATTGCTGGTCACGTTGGCCCGAACTGTCAGGTTATCCGTCGGTCCATTCAGCTCTGCTTTTCCCGTTATAACAGCCTGGCCATAGAATGCGTCATTATCTTTAGCCGCCGTATTCATGATTCTGAAGTTCTTAAAATCGGCATCGAAGGCCAGGTTGACATCCCGGAATCCATTGTGGAATACGCCCCCTCTGAGTTGGGCGGTATTACCCTGTGGATCACGCAGGGTTAGTTGGCGGGTAATAATCTCGTTTTCGCCGAAATAAACCGTGTCATCAAAGGCAAAATCGGCTTTCAGGTAATCGAACTGACCACGCCCACCCTGAATGGCTACTTCGCCTTTCAGCACCGGAGCTATCGGTTTACCCGTTATGTCGATTACGCCATTAGCTGTACCACCCAGGTTAGAAAAAAGCCCGGTCGTAAACGGTTCCAATAAGTTCAGGTCAGCATTATTCACACTAGCTTTCACGGCTAGCGGATTCGCTTTTAACTGGGGTGTGTACGTGCCGACCAAAGTTACTACATCGGCACCTTTCTGATTGACGAGGGCATTCACATTGAGTCGTTGGGTTTGCTGGTCCCAGACACCCTGTCCGCTAATGTCCCCGAGAAGTATCTTCTCGTACGACAGCGCATTGACCGTTATTGAACTCTCTACGATGGGGGTATCATACAGGTTTCTAACCGTCAGTGAACCATTTAACGTACCACCCAGATTGGTATTCAGTACCGAATTAAGCGACGATAGCAGGAAATTATTCGATTCTACCGCAAGGCGTTCTACCGAGTCCGGCGAGATAATACCCGATGCCTGAATGAGTTGATTTTCATTCAGTAACGACAGATTGCGAATCGTATAGGTGTTACCCACTTTCCGAATCAGACTTTCGGGGTTGAGAGTCCAGTCGCCATCAAGCACCCGAACTTTTGATTTTCGGAAAGTAAGGTCGATAGCATCCCCTTTAAACTGTAATTCGCCGTTCAGTTCGGCGTGATTTGTATACAAACCACTACTATCGGCCTGATCAACCTCACTCGTAAAATCAATGTGGTCCACCGCCCACGACGCTTCTACCTGGAGGTTACGGGTGGGCAGTAAGGCACTGAATAGCTGCCGCTTTGAGGAAATAATGGCCGAAGCCAGTACATCTTTAGTGGTCGTAAATTTAGACGTAGTCAGGTCAAGATCGCTGGTACCGAAGCCGATGGTACCAAATTTTACCGAATCCGTTTTAACAGTAGCCGTCAGAAATGCCGTATTACTTTCCGTAAAGCGACCTTCGATCCGGGTGGCCGGGGCTATGTAGGCCGATGCGCCCAGGAAGGTCAGCAGTGGAATACTGTTCTTGGTAATAATCTGGTAGTCGATGCCGTAGCGCAGCGGCTGGGTATTCTTTCCAGCTCCGTAATCAAGCCAGCGCTGTTTCTGCGCGTAGTAGTCTTTCATGCCAGCCGCATCGCCCAGGAAATAGAGTCGATATTCCTGTGCTAGCTGGGTTAGGTCATCAATGGTACGCTTGGGTTCAAAGTTTCCCTGTAGGCGGGTAGTCAGAAAATCTGAATCAAGGTAGAAGTATCGCTGTGTGGCGATAGAATCGACCTGCTGCCGAGCCTGTCTCTCCACGGATGACGTTAAGGTAAGCCGGTCTATGGGCAGAGACCTTCCGTTCAGATTTAGGGTCGCATCGCTAAAGGCGGCACTCCCCACAATATCATCCAGCGCACTACCCTCCAGCTGAACATCCAGATTTGTTTTAACCGTTAATGAATCAGGCAGGTAGCCCAACGCCCGCAGGTCGGCGTGTTTCACAATTCCACTCAGGTCGTAACGTTTCCGGGGGCCGCTCAGGTTGAACTCACCGTCTAGGTCAAAAGCGATATTCGGATCGTTGATGTGCAGTTGTCCCTGAAAAACGGCTTTTTGCAGATTGCCGCGTGCCGCCACATTCCGGTAACTGTAGTGCTGCCAGCCGAATCGGTTAAACGTACCGTCGAAGTCAATGACGGCCTGCTCCAGGCTCGTTCCTTTTCCGGTAATTTTCCCGGCGCCGTCCAGCTTCCCAAATTGCTCAGATTGGTTCAGTAGCTGTCCCAGGTCCAGATTGTCGGCTTTCAGGTTGGCCGTGTACGTGGTCTGATCCGCCTTATCCGATAATCTCAACGCCAGTTCGCCAGCTACGGTGCCGATGGCCGTTTGAAACGTCCCTTTTGTTTTAAAGTCATTAAACGAGCCTACGAAGGTGGCGGCAAAAGCAGCCGTCCCTAATTTCTGGATAGTCCCATTGAAGGACGAATCGGGGTAATACTGCCGAATGTCGGCCATGTTAACAACGGAAGGCGTAAACGCGAAATCAACCATTGTCTTGTCCATATCGGGCAATCCTCTCCAGGCAATATTACCCGCCAGGCGACTGCGGCCACTGGCACCGAACCGAAGGTCGGTATTCCGAAGCCGGAAGTCATCGACCGTCCCACTGAAGTTACTTGTCAGCAGCCATGTTTCGTGCAGATCGCGCAGGTACTCTGAAAAATACCCTAAGTCGGACGATTGTATTTTACTGTTCCTGAACTGCGCTTTCATGCGTACCCGGCTGTTAAAATCGCCAAAAGCCGAAGGTTTGTCGTAGTAAAAAATCAGTTCGTCCCGGATAATGGAATTGCCGATACTGGCATAAAGCCCACCCAATTCCATTTTGGTATTGCAGTACAAAAAGCGGGTATCCAGCCGGCGGATTTTCAGTTGGGAGTCTCGGTCGATGCCCGTTAATCCCTTGCCGTCAAACGCAATGGTGTCGCCCAGTACCATAAAATCGCTCACTTCGGCCGTCAGGTGCTGGAGCGTGAAATGGTTATGATCAAAGCTTTTCCGGTCGTTCATCAACGGCTCGCGGGGGTCTTCGAGCGTGTAGGCCCCATCCACCATATGGATACGCCCAACCGTAAACGGTACATTTTGATTCGGAACGCCCGGATGGAGCGGGTCCGTTGTCAGTTGCTCAATGCGGGCAATGAAGTCGTCGAGGTTAGTGTCGCCGTTTTTAGGATTCTTGATCATCCTGACATCGGGCTTGTAGAGCACAATCTCGTCCAGATGAATATTATGAGCCGACGAATCGATCAGGTAGCGCAGGTTGTAATCGACATCGAGCCGCCCGACCATAATCATCGGTCGGCCCTCATAATCTTTAATCGTAAGTTGCTTGAGTGAGAGCGAGTCGAACCATTTTATCGAAACGCCCTGAATGTCGACGGGAAATTTCAGTTTTTCCGAAAGCCACTCGGCTCCTTTCTTCGCCAGTTGTGTTTGCACGGCTGGCACCTGGAGACCCAATAAAATCGCCAACGACAATGTCAATACCGTGATGCACAGGTAGAGCAGTGTTTTAAGGAGTATGGCGAAAAACTGACGCATCCGGGGTGGAAATGCCTAAGGTACAACGAATAATAGAAATAGAATGTCGCTTAGACTACTAACTGAGTGAACGGTTTAGCAGCAACTTCCATTGTTTATTCTCAAAGAAATCATTATCCATTAATTTTGTGATGTGAATATTCTAGCCATTGAATCGTCCTGCGATGAAACATCGGCGGCTGTTTTGGCCAATGGCCATATGCTGTCGAACGTAATTGCCACCCAGTTAATTCACGAACAGTACGGAGGAGTTGTGCCCGAATTAGCCTCGAGAGCGCATCAGCAACATATTTTACCTGTGGTTGAACGCGCATTAACCGACGCAAATTTACCCAAAAATGCGTTATCGGCCATTGCCTTTACCCGAGGCCCCGGTTTGCTGGGATCGCTGCTGGTAGGGGCTTCCTTTGCGAAATCCCTGGCCCTGGGACTGAATATCCCACTCATTGAGGTGAACCACATGCAGGCGCATATACTAGCCCACTTTATTGAAGAACCCAGACCCGCTTTCCCCTTTTTATGCCTGACCGTGAGTGGCGGCCATACGCAGCTTGTGCGGGTGGATAGCCCGTTGACCATGACCATTATTGGCCAGACAATGGACGACGCCGTGGGCGAAGCCTTCGATAAATCGGCTAAACTGCTGGGCCTGCCCTACCCCGGTGGTCCACTGATTGACAAGTACGCCAAAGAGGGCAACCCGTTGGCATTCAAATTCCCGCAGGGGGAAATGCCTGGCCTAGATTTTTCGTTCAGCGGCATTAAAACCGCCATCCTTTATTTTCTGCGCGATAACAAAAAGGTTAATCCTGACTTTGTTAATCAGAACCTGCCGGATATTTGCGCAAGCATTCAGCATACCCTGATCCAGATGTTATTGACGAAACTGAAGCGGGCCGCCCGCGAAACGGGGATTCGTGACATTGCGATTGCCGGGGGCGTATCAGCTAACAGCGGCCTGCGAACGGCATTGACCCAACTGGGTACGGCACAGGGCTGGACCGTTTATATTCCTTCCTTCGACTATTGTACCGACAATGCTGCGATGATTGCCATGGCCGCTCAGTTTAAATATGAACAGGGTGATTTTGCTGACCAAACCATAAGCCCACTACCCAGAATGAGTTTTTAAATTAGTCAATTGGTTAGTTAATCAGTTATTAGTTTGCTGATAATCACCCCCAATCAACGAATTAACCAATCAGCCAATCAACTGCCCATGACCATTTCAGAACTGTATATCTACCCCATTAAATCACTGAGCGGTATCGCCGTATCAGAGGCTGTCGTGGAAGAGAAAGGCTTCCGGTACGACCGACGGTTTATGCTTGTTTCGCCCCCCCAAAACGACGGTGCCTGGACGTTCATGACGCAGCGAACCAATCACCAGATGGCCTTACTCGATGTGGCTATTCAGGAGCAACGGCTACACGTTTGGCATCGGCATCACCCGGATAATGTGCTGGAGTTACCCCTGACTGTAGTGCCATCTTCATCGACCGAAACGATGCTGGTGACCATCTGGGATAGCAAAGATGTACCGGCAGTGTCCGTTAGTGCTGAAGCCGATCAGTGGTTTACGAACGCGCTGGGGAAACCGTGCCGTCTGGTTTTCATGCCCGAAACGACCCACCGGGCGGTTGACCCAGACTACGCACGAGCTGATGATGCAGTCAGCTTCGCTGATGGGTACCCGTACCTGTTTATTGGGCAGGCTTCACTCGATACCCTTAACCAACGCCTGACCGAACCCGTGTCCATGCGTCGGTTCCGGCCAAGCGTGGTGGTTGAAGGCGGTTTACCCAACGAGGAAGATGCCTGGGCCGAATTCGCCATTGGCGACCTGCATTTCTACGGTGTTAAACCCTGCGGCCGCTGTGTTCTGACAACCATCGACCCGGCAACGGGCGAGCTGGGAAAAGAACCGCTTAAAACGCTGACGACTTACCGTAAATGGAAAACAAAAATCCTGTTCGGTCAAAATGCGCTGGTCAAACCATCGGGTGCTACCCCATTGGGTGTAGTACGCGTTGGGCAGTCTGTCGACGTAAAAAGCCGTCAGCAGCCCTGGCTGGCACCACCCGTTTCGGGTTGAGTAGCGAACCCTATTCAGGCAAATCCACTATTGAACGTTCAGACAGGTTTTACACGCAGTTACCCAACACACTTTGCTTACTTACATTCGTACTGTTTACTACCTGAGCTTTCCCGTCGTGATTGGGGCCGTTCTGTCGAACCGAATGGTTATCCGGCTATCCGGCGTTGATCCTGTTCACTGGGCTACGTCACTGATGCTGGCGCTGGTAGTGTTCATTATCTACACCGTCGACCGGTTACTGGATGTTCGGAGATACGCAACGGATGGTACGGGGCAACGCTTAACAGAACGGCATCAATTTCATTATCAATACACTCCTTTGCTGTGGCGGCTGATGGCCGGAGCGGTTGTTCTGGCGTTGATTTTACTGTTCTTTTTACCGGGTAGCGTAATCAAATTCGGGATTATACTGGGTGGCATCTGTATGGCTTACGTTAGTGCCGTTTTTCGGCTTCCGCCCCGCCATCCGGCTCTATTACTGAAAGAGCCATTGGTAGCGGTCCTCTACGCGACTGGCGTGTGGGGTAGTGTCTGGGTGCAACGCCCGACAATTACGTATGTTGACCTGATGGAATACCTGATGTTTATGGGAATCGCCTTTCAGAACCTGCTTCTGTTTGCCGTAATGGAACAACTTGAAAACCCCGATCAATCTATGTTTTCGCTGGCTACTCAGTGGGGCAGCGAACGCTGCGACATGATACTACGCTGGCTTACATTCGCCATTGTTGCGGCCGGACTCATACTTTCTTTTCTGGCTAAAGATCGGTTTGCCCAACGGTCGGCACTAGTGCTGGTACTAATGAGTATTGCCCTGTACAGTATTCAGCGGTACCCCGCTTATTTTCTCAAAAATGAGCGGTACCGGTGGCTGGGCGATGGCGTATTCTGGATGCCCGGCCTAGTGTTGTAGAGGGATATATAAAGATTCTGTACATTGTGAGTTTCTATATAAAAACAGGATAATATGAAACTAAACAAAGGCCACTGGAATCTCTGGAAGCAGTCAGAGGAGGGGAAAGTATCTATTGAGCTGTTTGAGAAAGCTGGAGATGAAAAAACTTTAGCAGAGTTGTTTGGGAAATATTTCCCTGCTTTCGACGCAACTGAAGCTGAAGAATATATACTCGATCTTCTTAGTCTTACTACAAAGCCAATCTTCCCTGAAGAACTGCCAGATGATCAAGCGGAAGATCTCTTTGGAAAGATAGCAGATGAAGGTATTACAATGACCTTTGAAGACGGTGAAGTAGCCATTAGTGATCCTTCAGATCTACTTTTCGAGCTTCCAA
>JBBSTD010000057.1:0-41539 GCA_038236215.1 Cytophagales bacterium
CAACGGTGGAGTATCAAGGGTGCGCAGCGTGTTCTAAACTTGCGTGTCTGCCTGATGAGTAACCGATGGAATCTGGTTCGTCAGCAAATCGAACCCATCAACTATGCGATGGAGGTATAGCGACAATTTGAATTGCACCCATCCGTTTTCAACGCTTCGAAGCCTGATACTACATCGAATAGTTCTTCATTAATGGCACTTTGACGAGTGCGATGGTATTCATTTCCCAGATCGTCCAGCAGTTCATTGATGTTTTTTTCGGCCCGCTGCATAGCCTTGAGCCGACTGGCGTTTTCGCTGGCTAACGACTCGGCGCAGGCTCTGAATAAGGAGACAAAAAGAAACTCGCCAATCAGGGCCAGCAAGGCGTTTTGCGGGTTTCCAATTACCTGCGGAATCGTTTTCGTAGGCCAGCTAAACGCGGCCAGGTCCCGTTTCCATTGCGTATCCAGCGGTAACAAACGCTGACAAACTGCTACGTAGCCCGTATCGTCTTTAGGCTGATTGTGGAAGACGTAGAATTCGGTGAGGGTGCCATCTTCAAGGCTTTCCTGCGCTTTTACCAGAATCTGCCCCACCAGCGGAGTAATGGTATTGATCGACGTGGGCACCGAAAACGAGGCACTAACCGGCAGGCCACTGTCCGATAAGAGTAGTTGAACCCGTTCACCCACCGCCCAGATTTCTTTCTGACCCGGCAAGGCTCCCAGCGTGTGCCCCACGAATTCGGCGAGGGTGTTGTTAAACGACCCAACCAGACCCTGATCGGACCCGAACACAACGGCACCAATGGCTGACGAAGCGGCCTTGGCAGGGGCTGTTTTCGTGTCCGGCTCAATGGGTGCTGACTTAAAATAGCCGACGAGGCCTAGTGCCACGGTGTTGTAATAATCGCCGAGGGAACCAACCGCTAGTTCATATTGCCCGATGTTGGCCGCGGCCATCGCTTTCATGGTCCGAACCACGGATTTAATATCGGTGGCCCCGGCAATTTTTCGACTCAGGCTTTCCAGCGTATCCATAATTTTAAGTCGTTTTTGGGTCGGGCTGGGCTTGAAACGGAGCGAGCAGCGTTTTGGCACCGGCCAGAATAGCATCGTGATCAGCCTGGCTCAGGTCGGCATCTGACACGAGTTGCTTCAGGAGTTTGGCGGGCAGTTTCAGGCTACTCGCGGCCAGCAACGTTTGCGCTTCGGGCATTTTCTCAACCGGTACCGTATCAAACAAGCCGTTGGTCAGGGCCAGCAGGACGACCAGTTGTTCGGGTACCGACATCGGGTGCAGTTCCTGTTGTTTGAGCCAGTTCCGAATCCGCTTGCCATGCTCAATCACGGTTTGGGTATGTTCATCGAGCCGGGTGCCAAACCGGGCGTAGTTTTCCAGGTCCTCAAACTGCGAATAATCTAATTTCAGATTCCCCGTAATGGACCGGTAGGCGGGCAACTGCGCCTTGCCACCCACCCGCGATACGGATTTACCCACGTCGACAGCCGGTAAAATACCCGACTCAAACAGGCTGGGCGACAGGTAAATCTGCCCGTCGGTAATGGAAATAAGGTTCGTCGGGATGTAGGCCGAGATGTTTTGCGCTTCGGTTTCAATGATGGGCAAGGCCGTCAGCGACCCACCGCCCAATGCCTTACTCAGATGCGTGGACCGTTCCAGCAATCGGGAGTGGATGTAAAAAATATCGCCCGGATACGCTTCCCTACCCGGTGGTCGCCGGAGCAGCAGCGACAGTTCTCGATACGCCTGGGCGTGCTTGGTCAGGTCATCATACACAATCAGCACATCGCGGCCCTGCTCCATAAAATACTCACCCATACTGGTGGCCGCGTAGGGGGCAATGTATTTCAGGCCGGGCGCGTCGTTACCTTCGGCAACCATAACAATGGTATAGTCGATAGCTCTAGTTTCGCGCAGGGTGGCAATCAATTTCGCCACCGAGGACGACCGTTGGCCAATGGCGCAGTAGATACACACGACGTTCTTGTCGCGCTGATTCAGGATCGTATCGAGGGCAATGGCGGTTTTCCCCGTCTGGCGGTCGCCCAGAATCAGTTCGCGCTGTCCACGACCAACGGGAATCAGCGCATCGACTACTTTCAAACCCGTTTGCAGCGGCACCGTAACCGGCAAGCGGTTCATGATGGCGGGTGAAGGTCGTTCGATGGGGAGTCGCTTCTGAACGGCAATCGGGTCGCCGTCGTCTAACGGTTCTCCAAGAGGATTAATCACCCGGCCCAGCAACGCATCGCCCACGGGCACGTCCATAACCCGGCCCGTACGCTCAACCGCGTCGCCCACGTTCAGCCGGTCATCTTCGCCCAGCAGAATAACGCCAATCTCCGTTTCGTCGATGTTGTAGGCAATGCCAAACAGGCCGCCGGGAAACGACAGCAGTTCGTCAAATCCCGCCCCCGGCAACCCCGACACACGGACCACCCCCGCCGACACGCTGATGACCATACCGACTTCACGGGGAATCAGCGACGGGACAAACGTTTTGCTGCCCGTGATTAAGTCATCGAAGGTGCTGTTCAGGCAATCGCGTAAGTCAGTTGACGGCATGTTTTTTCGTATCTGATTCTTTTTTCGGGGCCACGGGTTTTGGTACCGATATGCTTTTTTCGAGTGATGTCAGGTAATCCGCTACGCTCCAGGCCAGCTTATACCCATTGACCATCAGGGAGATACCACTGATTAAGGCCGAATCCGTCGTGAACAAACAGTCGGTTTCTAAGCCAATAAGCTTCGTGAGTGCGGCTTTCACGTGGGTTTGCTGACCGGCCGACAAGGCAAACGCACTCTGCACCTGAACCGGCTTTTTATCGGCCTGAAACGCAGCGACAAACGACTGTTTCTCGTCGACATTCAGGTGGCTGAGTCGTTCGATAAACACGGCGATGGACTGGCTCTCTAAGCTTACGGAAGCCAGGTCGGCCAATGCCTTCTGGGTGATCGAGAAAACGGCTTGCTGCGTCTTTTTGGCCATATCGGTTTGCCAGTTGGCCTGCATTTCCTGTAAGGCTTTGGCTTGTTTGGTGCGCAGGGTTCCGGCATCGGTGCGGGCCTCGTCGAGCAGTTTTTGCCGCTCGGCCTGCGCGTCGGCAGTGGCGGCATCCATTAACGCCTTTTTATGCTGGTCGAAGTCCGCATTTTTCGCGCTGAATTTCTCCTGTTCTTTTTTGGCGTCGGCTTTCTGAGTTTTCGCGTCGGTCAGTTGCGCCTTGATTTTTTTCTCCCGCGCGTCGATAGCGGCCAGAATAGGCGCGTACAGAAAGCGTTTCATCAGCCACACCAGCACGATGAAATTAACGAGCTGCGCGATGACGGTGAACCAGTTGATTTGCATAGTGGCTTATTTGGTGATGAAGTGGTTCCAGAATGGGTTGGCGAAAATAAGAATCATCGACACCACGAAACAGTAGATGGCGGTCGATTCAATCATGGCCAGCCCCACAAATAAGGTTCTCGTGATGGTCGATGACGCGTCGGGCTGCTGGGCCAGCGAACTCAGGGCCGCGACAACCGCCCGGCCTTCGCTCAGGGCTGGATACATGGTGCCGATACCCGTGGTGAATCCGGCTGTGATGATGGAGACGATGGCAATGATGGTGATACTATCCATGGTTGATTTAATTAGTGGTTATCGACTTGGTTACTCTGTTTGTCGGGTTTTGATACTACAGCCGCGATGTAGACCGTAGCCAGAATACTGAAAATATAGGCCTGCACCAGACCCGTCAGCAGGCCCAGTATGTTCATGACGACGGGAAAAATGAGGGGCGATATGCTCAGCAGAATCCCCACAATCATGCCCCCGCTCATAATATTCCCGAACAGACGCACCGCCAGGGCCAGCGTCCGGGTAATGTCGCTGATGATGTTGAAGGGAAGCATGATGACGGTTGGTTCGATGTATGATTTCAGGTACGTGAGTACCCCGCCCCGCTCGACACCAAAAAAGGGTACCGCCAGAAATACAGCCAGGGCCAGCGCGGTAGTGGTTGATAACGAGCCGGTTGGCGGTTCGTAGCCCGGAAAAACGATGCACACATTTGCCATGGCGATAAACAGAAACAGCGTGCCAATAAAGCCAATGTATTTCCGGGGCTGGCTCAAGCCTACCTCCTCGATTTGGGTATTGATGCCCGTAACAATGATTTCGAGGGCGCACTGCCAGCGGGAAATGTGAAGTCCCGTTTTCAGTTTCCGCGTAACTAAGCCTGCTCCAATAACCATAACGGCCATTAATCCCCAGGTCGTAACCAGCGTCAGGTTGATGGTGACGAACCCGTACTGCCAGAAAATAACGTCGTCGGGGCTAAGATGCATGGCTGATTGATTTGTCTACCGGCTGTTGTCGGCCTTCGGCGGACCGGGTGAGGTAAGTAACCATATACCGGGCTACGACAAACCCCAGCAGGCAAACCAGTAGTCGCTGCCAATTTCCGTTTCCTGCGTAGTAAAAGCCCGTAACGGTTGTCCCCACCCGAACCACGAAGCTACCGATCACCCAGCCAGTGGGACTATTGGACGTTAGTGCTTTGCGGACGGTGAGCCAAAGGCCGTAGAAAAAGAAGGTACCCAGTCCCAGGCCCGCTACCCCGGCTAGGGTAATTTTTATGACGTCACTCATCGGATTTTTTTGTTGGTTTGATGCATTGTTTTTTCTTCGTTCGATACCCACGTCCAGGCGGTCAGGCCACCCAAAAACAGCCCCGAAAACAGCAGAGAAATGGTCCAGGAAAATGATTCCGGGTAGTGGTTGTCCAGCCAGACGCCAAGGGCCGTTCCCAGCAGGGCAGGCACCGTAATGGACCAGCCGATCATGCCGAACATGCCCAGTCCGTACCAGACGCCGTTTGTTTCGCGCTGTGCATTCAGTTTTTGGGTCTCCTGCTCGCCAATCTGCTCGCTGAAGGATGAGCTGGTTTTTTTACGGGTCGATTTCATAGCTATTCCTGCCGAAGCTTTTCTAACCGATACATGAAACTGGTTTCCATTTTTTTCATCACCGAGCGAACCGTCTGTTCTTCGGCATCCTGCTGCATAAATTCCTTTTCTACCGATTCCCGGAGTTTTCCGAGGTCGGCCCCGCCAATGGCATTGCGCACGGATACCGACACGTCGGCACCGGCTTTTATCAAAATACCTTCGTCCACAGCTACGTAGTGAATGGCTCCCGCATCGGTTTCGTACGTAAAAATGCCCGGTACCAACGCGGCCACACAGTCGAGACGGTGGGGTAAAAAACCGTACGAACCGGCACTCGTTTCAACCACAATCCGGCGCACATTCCGTAGGTTGAGGAAGACCCGAAATGGCAGCAACACGTTCAGGTTCATCCCGGATTCGTCCATCATTCGGTCGGTTTATTTATCAGCGGCTACCGTTGGTTTGGCTGCGGTTTGGGGCGTATCTGATTTAGCAGACGAATCGGCTTTTTTGATAACCTCGTCAATGGTCCCGACCATGTAAAACGCACTTTCCGGCAGGTCGTTGAACTCACCGGCCAGAATCCGCTCGCACCCGCTGAGGGCATCTTCCAGACTGACATCCTTCCCGGTCAAACCGCTAAACTGCTCGGTGGTAAAAAACGGTTGCGTCAGGAACCGCTCCAGTCGCCGGGCGCGAGTTACGAGGCCCCGGTCAGTGACCGACAGTTGCTCCAGACCCAGCATGGCGATAATATCCTGCAAGTCTTCATACTGCGCCAGCACTCGCCGAATCTCTTGGGCCAGCGCGTAGTGTCGATCACCGATGATGCCGGGCGTGGCCATTTTAGAATTTGATTGCAGCAGGTCGATGGCGGGGTAAAGGCCCTCACTGGCTTTTTTTCGGGACAGCGTAATGGAGGCCGACAGGTGCGAAAACGCGTGTACGGCGGCCGGGTCCGTCAAATCGTCGGCGGGTACGTATACGGCCTGGATGGAGGTAATGGCCCCGGCGTCGGTGTTGGCAATGCGTTCTTCCAGCTTGGATAGTTCGGTGGCCAGCGTTGGCTGGTAACCCAGCCGCGACGGCATCTGGCCCAACAGTCCCGACACTTCCATCCCCGCCTGAATAAACCGGAATATGTTGTCGATGAGCAGCAGGACATCCCGGTGTTCGTCGTCCCGAAAATATTCGGCCATCGTCAGGGCGGCCTGACCTACCCTAAACCGGGCACCGGGTGGCTCGTTCATCTGGCCGAACAGCATCACCATATTTTTCAAGACCCCGGCGTCTTTCATGTCATTGTAGAGTTCGTTGCCTTCCCGGCAGCGTTCGCCAATGCCACAAAACATGCTTATCCCGTTGGTATGACCCACCATGTTGTGAATCATCTCCGTGAGCAGCACGGTTTTACCAACGCCCGCCCCGCCAAACAAACCGGCTTTGCCACCCCGCTCCAGCGGAATCAGCACATCAATAGCTTTAATGCCGGTAAGGAAAATTTCTGATTTTGTCGACCGCTTAGACAGGGGCGGGGGCAATTGGTGAATGGAGCGCTGAGCCATGTCGGGCAAGGGCGGGCCGTGATCGATTGTGTTGCCAAACACATCGAACATCCGGCCGATTATTTCCTTTCCGACCGGTACCGAAAGCTGCTTACCCTCCGTTTCAATGCGCATACCCCGCGCCAGTCCCTGCGTGGGGTTGAGGGCAATTCCCCGAACACTATGGGCATCGAGCTGGGTCAATACTTCAATCGTAACCTGTCGATCGGCTCCGGCATACAGCACCGCGTAGATAGCGGGTAAATCATGGTCAAACCACACATCCACCACACTACCCCGAATGGAAATGATTTTTCCGTAGTTCGGCTTGTCTGGTGACAGTGCTTTAGTGTGGTTATTTTGGGCGTTTGACTGGATTAGGTGACTCATGGGCGTATACATAGTTGCCTCGCCCGTGTGCCAGAATCTGGCTGATTAAAGGGCTATTGCCCCAGATAACCAGGCTGATATGCTACTGCACCGATGGAGTTACTATGTACGACAAAGGTCGTCGCCTGCGCCTGTTCTAATCATGACCGGCAACTCCATGGCGGCTGATATTGATCATTCAACCTTATGACAGCTATCAACTTATACTTTCAGGAATGTGCCCCATGCACATCCAGTTGCCAAAACCGATTGAGTATTGATGATATTTATAGCTGACTACAAAAACAGGTCTGATACAACAAAATCGGGTGATTTCGACGGTATAGTAAACGCCAGCACAAAGCCGCGCCAGCAGTGTCTGGGCACGGTTTTGTGTTTACCTGATTTTTTTTCGGTACACTTACAGTCAGGAAGTAAGCGGCTTTTCAACCCATGAGAGCTAACCCCACTATCAGTACCCTGCCCCAACTGCTTGATCGCTTTCGAGTCGCATCGACTGGTGGAATGAGGGTACGCTCAATGAGTTAATCCGGCTCACTTATCACTGGACGACCCTCAAAGGTTCCTTATTGACCTTGCCCCAAACCCAGAAGCTGATCCAAACCGGTCAACTAACGCCGGATAAAACCCTGACCGATCAATGCCGGATAAACAACCATCACCAAGCTCTGGAGCAGATTCTGACCATGGCCAGTAAAAGAGATTCATTGATAAGTGAAGGCATTGACCCAATACAGGATAGGTATGAAATAGCGTAAGCAAGCTCGTTTCTGGGCAATTAACATGACGGGGGATACAGGCCTACGGTCAGTCCCTTTTCCGGGCGGGATATTTCCCTTGAAATTGGTCGTTTATAGGAACGTAACCAGAGGAGGTTTTAAGCCTTGTCAACTTTACATAGTAGGCTACTACTTGACGAGGCTTTTTTGCCTGGGGAGAATTCCTCAGTAAACGTTTGACCATTGACTCACAACCGATCAGTACCATGAAGAAGTCTTTATTGCTATCTTTCTTTTTAACGAACCTATTTTTGCTCCCTTCCCTGGCCCAAACGAGATCACGTATGACAAAGGCCACTTTTTCTAATCCATTACCGGTCCCCCTGGGCGATCCGTACATTCTGTACACTCAGGGCACGTATTACCTGTATGGTACGGGCGCGGGAGCCGATAAGGGGTTTGCCGCTTATTCCTCGAAAGACATGGTCAACTGGAAGCGGGAAGGGCAGGTGTATTTCCACGATAACCCGCGGGGCTGGAGTGATCCGACCGCTAAATGGGGCGGTGCTTACTGGGCGCCGGAAGTGTATGAGGTGAAAGGTAAGTTCTACCTGTTTTACAGTGCCCAATGGAACGTAAACCCGGCGCATGATGCCGAGAATTTTCGGATTGGGGTTGCCGTGGCTGACAAGCCAACCGGCCCGTTTATTGATCTGGCCCAGCAGCCCATTTTTGATCCTGGCTATCCCATCATTGACGCTAATGTGTTCTTCGATCCGAACGGCAAAGCCTATTTGTACTTTTCCCGCTGCTGTTACAAGCATCCGGTCGAAAGCGAAGTAGCCGATTTAGCCCGTCAAAAAGGGTGGTTCAAGCAGATTGAAGAAAGCTGGGTGTACGGCGTCGAACTGAAACCCGATTTTTCCGGTGTCATTGGCCAACCGGTTTTATTGCTGCGGCCACCCCTTAAGCTGAGCGACCGGCAGGCCGCCTGGGAAAGCCAATCGGTGACGGCACGCGAGGTGAACCGGCGCTGGACGGAGGGTTCGGTCACTTTCAGGAAAGATGATACGTATTACCTGATGTATTCGGCCAATTATTTCGGGGGGCAGTATTACGCCATTGGATACGCTACTGCCCGTTCACCTTTGGGCCCGTATAAAAAAGCGGCCAATAACCCAATATTACAGAGGAACACGGCTCAAGGCGGTACGGTAACGGGCACGGGTCACAACAGTATCGCTTACTCGCCAGACGGCAAAGAGATGTTCTGTGTATACCACGCCCGAACGGCTAAAACCGGCGCGGATCGGGTGGTTTGTCTGGACCGGATGCAGGTGGACAAGGGGGTAATAAAAATTCTGGGGCCCACCACTACGCCCCAAAAACTTCCTTCAGGCGCACCAACGACGGTTCATACCAATTGACGTTTTCATAGATTTGTTGGTCAGTAACCCGACAATCCTACTGCTCCTTTATTACTGCGTACCTGATCCGCGTCAGTTGCTTTGCTGGTGCCTGTCAACCGGCTCCCGCTTTCGGCTGGCTGTTACTTTCTACCAGTTTTACGAATATAAATGAACCCCTGGGGTGGCATGGAGTTAGGCGGATTAGTACCATACAGGCTATACACGTAATTGGATACAGCCTGCTGATCTTCGTCGGAGAGGGTATGCTGCCAGCCGGTCATTGACGTGCCGGGAATGCCATACCGGATCGTGCGGAAAATATCCCGGATGCTGCCGCCATACAGCCAGTGATCGTCGGTGAGGTTGGGACCCACCGCTCCTTCTCCTTTTGCGCCGTGGCAGGAAACGCATCGGGTCATAAAAATGGTTTTACCCCGAATAAACACAAGCGGTTCGGTGAGTACCCGGACGGTTTCTTCATTGATGATACCCGCCTTCTGCCGCTCGGTCAACGTATCAGACGCCGTCTGATAAATCCCCAATAAAGCGTACCCAGCCAGCCCATAGCCTACCAGCCAGACCCAGCTTTTCTGGTTTCTGAATCGATGGTGTAACAAAATAAGTAACCCGGCAAACAGCAGTGGTAGCCCCCAAAAAAGTAGTGTATGTGCCAGCAATAAATCCATACTTTAATTAATTCACGGTTGCGCCCAGATTCTTCGCCAGTTGAATGATAATCGTCCCCACGCTATGGAACCAGCCTGAATAAAGGCCTTCCGCCCTTTTTGCAGATTGGCCCGTTCAATCAGGACCTGGCAGGTCGTTAAGGTAACCAATGGCTGGGAAGCTGTTTACTCCGGGGAGAGATTCCTGACCGACAGAATCATCTGTCAAAGATATAGCGCGCAAGCAAACGGGCTACAACGTGCAAGGATGGAACAGGTTGACCGTAACAGAATCACTTGAATCATTGATGTTACCTGCCTTTCAAATAATCCATTGACTTTCAGAGGTTCCTGTACTTGTCGAGCAAGGTGAACACCCTTAAAGTATAATTAAAAATAAAAATATTGTAAAATACTTGACTTATTGAAATCCGCTTTTACCTTTGTATTCAACATTGTTGAATACAAATAAACTATGTTATTTAATTGATTGAGTGGCCTGCCATTCATCCGCCGTGTATACCTTAAACCCCTAACGCTTTCCTGTTCATGATGAAAACTATCCAAAATCCGCATGGGGATTTTGCAGGATTACTGCGCCCTGTTCTGCTGGTAACTTTCCTGTTTTTAGGAGCCTGGGGAGTATGTGTAGCAGAGACTGTTAAAATGCCCAAATAATACAGTGTAGGTACCGGTTCCAGGCCTGTACTACCGGTAATGTTGACATCTGCAAAAATGTCGATGAACGCAGTTGGGAGGGCCGACCGGACCATTTCAGGAAAGGTAACGGATGCGAATGACCAGCCGTGGCCCGGAGTTAGGATCGTGGTGAAAGGTTCGACCATTGGTATCGCCAGCAATGCTGACGTGGAGCTTCCGTTGCTCTGAGTTAATCATTCATCTAATTCCCAAGCCTTTATTTATCTTTTGTATGAATCAATGTAAACGCAATTCCTGGTTAAAGCTGATTGCACTCGGTCTCTGGCTAGTCAGTTCACTTCCCAGTACCGACAGTCTGGCGCAGGCAGGTGCGGGGAAGCCTACCCAGATTGAGGTGGATCTGGCAAAAGAAAAAGGACCGCTGAAGCCGATCTGGGCGTGGTTTGGCTATGATGAACCCAACTACACCTACATGAAGGACGGTAAGAAATTACTGACCGAAATTTCTAAGCTGAGCAACGTGCCGGTTTACGTACGAGTGCATAGTTTACTGGTAACGGGCGATGGGGAAGCGGCTCTAAAATGGGGGTCTACCAACGCGTATACTGAAGACGCCAAAGGTAAACCGGTTTATAACTGGACCATCGTTGATAAGATTTTCGATACGTTCATCGAGCGCGGAATGAAGCCCATTGCGCAGATTGGGTTTATGCCCGAAGCACTGTCGACTAACCCGCAGCCCTACCGGCATAACTGGGACCCCAGCCACAAGAACTATGATATCTTTACGGGCTGGGCCTATCCGCCAAAAGATTATTCGAAATGGAGTGAACTGGTGTATCAGTGGGTAAAACATTCCGTTGCGAAATACGGTCAGAAAGAGGTCGAGAGCTGGTATTGGGAGCTCTGGAACGAACCCGATATCCCCTACTGGAAAGGAACGACGGAGGAGTACATCAAACTCTATGACTACACCTCGGAAGCGGTCAAGCGGGCGTTGCCGACTGCTCGTATGGGTGGACCCGAAGTGACCGGTCCACTGAGCGAAAAGTCTCAGAAATTTTTCAGAGCGTTTATGGAGCACATTGTGAGCGGGAAGAATTACGTCACGGGCAAAACGGGTGCTCCGATTGATTTCATTACATTTCACGCTAAAGGGGCACCTAAAGTGGTGGATGGTCACGTCCAGATGAATATAGGAAAGCAGTTGCGCGATATTGATAAAGGGTTTGAAATTGTTGCTTCGTACCCCAGTTTAAAACACCTGCCCATTATTATTGGCGAATCCGACCCGGAGGGCTGTGCCGCTTGTTCGGAGGATTTTAATCCGCAGAATGCGTATCGGAACGGTACGATGTACTCCAGTTACACAGCGGCTTCGTTTGCCCGTAAGTACGATCTGGCTCAGTCGCATGGCGTCAATCTGGCGGGTGCGGTGACCTGGGCATTCGAGTTTGAAGATCAGCCCTGGTTTCGGGGGTTTCGTGACCTGGCTACTAATGGCGTCGATAAGCCGGTTCTGAACGTATTTCGTATGTTTGGTATGATGCCGGGCAATCGGGTAGACGTAAAAAGTGGCCTGGCTTATGATTACGTTCGCGTTCGGGATGAGAGTGTACGCGCCGAAGCGGATATCAATGCGCTGGCCTCGAAGGATGCCAAATCGGCGGCTGTGATGGTCTGGAACTATCACGATGACAATGTACCTGCTCCTGATGCGCCCGTCTCGATTCGATTGAAAGGACTGCCGAACAAGAAAATCATGCTACATCATTACCGAATTGACCGGGAGTTCAGTAATTCTTACGAAGTCTGGAAAAAAATGGGCTCGCCTAAAAATCCAACGACCGAGCAGGTGGCTGAACTGGAAAAAGCAGGTCAGCTCAAGGAACTATCCGCCCCGCAATCAATGACGGTCAAAAGTGGTGAAGCAACCCTGAACTTTTCGTTGCCCCGCCAGGGCGTGTCGCTGCTGAAGCTGTCATGGGAGTGATTTAGTCGTTGATGGCAACCATTTTAACTAGTTTTTCAAATCGGGTCACTTGAAATATAGCTACTTTCGTTCAATACTGTTGAACGAAAGTAGACCAAGGAAAATGAACTCAATTGATAACAACAGCAGCAAACTAAACCTGGGGGATCGGATCAAAATCCTCCGGATTAATCAAAATCGGACACTTCAGGAAATTGCCGATGCCAGTGAATTGTCTAAGAGCATGATCTCGAAAATCGAGAATAATAAAACGGTCCCTTCTGTGGCGGCTTTGGTTAAAATTGCCAATACACTGGGTACGACAATTTCTAATTTACTCGAACACGACGGCTGGCTGAACGCCATAGTGACACCCCGCCAGAAGGCAGAAGACAGCCTGACCCAGACGGATAAAGGATACTCCATTTATCCCTATGCGTCGGAATACCACGAGAAGAAAATGCAGCCATTTCTGTTCATGGGCCGTAAAGGGGAGGTTAAACCGCATGAGCTGTCCCACGAGGGTGAAGAGTTCATCTACGTCATTCGGGGCCAGATGAAAATGCAGGTCGGTGAAGTAGAATACCAACTAAAAGAAGGCGACAGCCTTTATTTTAACTCCTCGTTGAAGCACGGAATTTTACCCACTTCCGACGAGGTAGCCTATTTAGATATCTTCGTTTAATTCATCAGTATCATGAAAATAAGTGCCGTAAGAACTAAACTTTATCAATGGAACGGGCCGGTAAAAACCGGGGATACCATCTTTGCCACGCCCCTAAGTCCGCTCCACTTTCAACAGGATTCTCAGGCCGCCTTTCGATTTTTCAGCTGGCTGGTGGTCGAAATCGAAACGGACGAAGGCCACATCGGTATTGGGAACGCAGGGCTTTGTCCTGACGTAACCAAGAAGATCATTGATAGCAAACTGACGTCGCTTCTGATTGGCGAAAATCCGCTTAATACCGAATACCTTTTTGAAAAAATGTACCGGTCAACCGTAGCCTACGGTCGCAAGGGAGCGGTTATCGCGGGCATCAGCGCGCTGGATATTGCGTTATGGGATATTAAAGGATTGGCCTTCAATCAGCCCATATTTATGCTACTGGGCGGACGTACCAGACCACACATCGAGACGTATTACAGCCGGTTGTACACGCGCGATCTGGACAGTTTGCAGGCCGAAGCCGCGCGGTATAAAGCCGAGGGATTTACCGGTATGAAACTCCGTTGCGGGTACCCGCTAACCGACGGGCTGGCCGGATTGAAGAAAAACGTGGAGATGGTGCGTGTCGTGCGGGAAACCGTCGGCGATGATGTAGACATCATGCTCGAAGCCTACATGGGCTTCAATTTCCCCTATGCCAAACAACTCCTGAAAGGACTGGAGCCTTACAACCTGCGCTGGGTAGAAGAACTGATGCTGCCCGACGAGATTCACAATTTCGCCAAGCTAAAGCAGTATACCGATATTCCCCTGTCGGGCGGGGAGCACGAATACACGCGTTATGGTTTCCACGACCTGTTGCAGACGGGTGCGCTCGATATCTTCCAGTTCGATACCAACCGGGTTGGCGGCTTTACCGAAGCACAGAAAATCTGCAACATGGCTTTGACGCACGGTGTCGAGGTTATTCCCCACGGTGGACAGATGCACAATCTGCACGTGGTGATGAGTTCGTTTGCCTGCCCCATGGCTGAGTACTTCCCCCAAACCGAAATTGAAGTGGGTAACGAAATGTTCTGGTATATTTTCGACGGTGAAGCCATTGCCGAAAATGGTAAACTCCAGCTTGACGATACCAAACCGGGCGTGGGCCTGACGCTGAAAACCGAAGGACTTGAGCACTTCACCATCATCGACTAATCAACCTGACTAATTAAACATATGGAACAAGTTTCGGTGGAACGCAGCATTTTAGACCTCTTCAAATTGCACGGTCAAACAGCGTTGGTGATTGGGGGGAATCGGGGTCTGGGCCTAGCCATGGCTCAGGGATTAGCGGAAGCAGGAGCCAACATTGTGATTGCCGCTCGTGATGAGGCAACGAATCAACAATCCGAAGAAGCGATCAAATCGACGTACGGTGTTGACTGTATCAGCGCCATTTGCGACGTCACGGCCGAAAAAAGCGTCCGGTCAGCCGTTGAACGAACCGTTGAGCAATTTGGCAAAATAGATATTCTGATTAATTCGGCTGGTATCAACATTCGCGGGGCCATCGAAGATTTATCGCTCGATGATTTCGCTAAAGTGCAGCAGGTCAACGTTACGGGCACCTGGCTAGCCTGTCGGGAAGTGCTCCCCGTAATGAAACAGCACGGATATGGCCGGATTATTAATATCGGTTCTATGCTGGCACTAACAGCTATTCCCGATCGAACAGCCTATGCTACCAGCAAAGGGGCTATCCTTCAACTAACCCGGGCCTTGGCCATGGAGGTGGCTAAGGAGGGCATTACAGTCAATGCCATTTTGCCGGGCCCGTTCGCCACCGAGTTAAATCTGCCGCTGCTCAACGATCCTGAAAAGTACCAGGCCTTCATCGCTAAAATTCCGATGGGCCGATGGGGTGAGTTGCACGAGATTAGTGGTATTGCTTTATACCTGGCCAGCCGGGCATCAAGCTACGTAACCGGTTCCTGTTTTTCTGTTGATGGCGGCTGGGTAACCCAGTAGCCGAAATTCACTAGTCCTAAACCCTACATAACTTCATGGAAATGCCACGATTAGTGCAGCTGTCGGATGCTTCCGGGCAACGTCGGGTTGCGCTGGTGCAGGAACCGTTATTGCGATTTCTGCATGACACCCCATCAATATACGCGCTTGCACTCGATGCTATCCGGACAAAACAGCCACTGACTGCTCTCATTCAGCATCGGTTATCGGACGACGAGCCAATTGCGTACCAGCCAGTGTATGACGGGCAAAGTGACTGGAAACTCCTACCTGCTTTTGATCATCCCGATGGCCCCTTTGGCTGCATGGTATCGGGAACGGGCCTGACCCACAAAAACAGCGCACTGAACCGGCAAATGATGCACCAGTCGGTAGGCGAAAAACCCACTGACAGCATACAAATGTATCAGTGGGGTGTGGAGGGCGGTTCACCGGAAGCTGGTTCAATTGGTGTACAGCCGGAATGGTTCTATAAAGGTAGCGGGACAATGCTACGGGCTCATGGCCAGCCGCTGGAGGTGCCACCATACGGAAACGATGGGGGGGAGGAACCCGAAGTAGCAGGCGCTTACGTAGTGGATGAAACGGGAACACCCTGGCGTATTGGTTTCTGTACGGGGAATGAGTTTTCTGACCACGTCATGGAAAAAAAGAATTATTTATACCTGGCCCCCTCCAAATTGCGTCATTGTGCTATCGGTCCCGAGCTGGTTATTACCGATGACTTCAGCGAATGGGCAGGTCTGGTAAGTGTCGATCGGGATGGGGCAACTCTTTGGTCATCCCCCATTCAGACGGGGGAGAAAAATATGGCTCATAGCCTGCAAAACCTGGAGTACCACCATTTCAAATACGAGGCTCACCGACTACCCTTGCAGGCACACGTACACTTTTTTGGCGCTGATGCGTTCAGCTTCGGCCATCATATTCAGTTGCAGGATGGTGACTCGATGCGCGTTGAATGGACTGGCCTGGGTCGGGCGCTGCAAAACCCAATAAAACTCACGGATACGAGCGAACAGTTATTGACTGTTCAGACCCTGTAAACGCATGGAGCACAGAAAATAAAGTGTACTATCTACGTCGGGCTGGTCAGGCAGGCCATTGCGCTCAATACTGTACTGGCGGACCAATCTGTGTTCAATCAAGTAAGGCTTATGGAGAATTCGATTGGTTTATTGGGTGATGCCAAGCCGCTGAAAATGCGTTGGGTTATGATCAGTCTGGCATTTTTAGCCACCGTACTGAATTATGTCCATCGCCTGTCGTTCAATTACTTAAGTGCTGATGGTGAGTTGCGGAAGCTTATTCCTGATGAGGCCTTTGGCTACATCGGTACCGCTTTTTTCGTGGCTTATATGCTATCCAACGCTTTCTCGGGTTTTGTGATTGACAAACTCGGCACGCGGGTTGGCTACGCGTTATGCATGGCCTTCTGGACCAGTGCCGGGTTGGTGCATGCCTTCGCGGTTACACCGCTGCAATTTGGTATCTGCCGGTTTTTTCTGGGTATTGGCGAGGCCGGAAACTGGCCGGCTGCCATTAAACTCACCACCGAGTGGTTTCCACCCAATGAGCGGTCCACCGCGTCTGGTATTTTCAACAGCGGTTCGGCATTGGGGGCGGTAATTGTTCCGCCGATGGTCGCTTATCTGGGCATCGAATACGGCTGGCAGGCCACATTCATCATCCTGGCCGTTTTTGGGTATCTATGGCTGGCTATTTTCTGGTTTACGTACTACACACCGGAACAATCGAAAAAGGAAGCGAAAGCACGTTTGATTCCACCTATGAAACTGCTTAAAACCCGGTTTGTGCTTATGTTCACGCTGTCTAAAACATTCATGGACCCGGTATGGTACTTCGTTACGTTCTGGATTGGCCGTTATCTGGTTGATGTTCACCACTGGGATCTGAAACAGATTGGCTGGTATGCCACCATCCCTTTTATTATCGCTGATGTTGGTAATTTAGTTGGTGGTTATTTCACCCAGTTTATTATCAAACAGGGAGTTCCAATTCCAAAAGCAAGAAAAATTGCAGTTGCCATCGCTGGCTCAATCATGGGTATATCCCTGCTGCTAGGCCCGCTTCTTATCACAACACCGCTGTCGGCACTGTTAATCTTTGGTATGGCCGGATTTGGCTATACAGCCTACACTGCCAACTCGCTGGCGTTTCCGGCGGACGTTGTTCCTAAAAGTGCAGCTGCCTCTGTCTGGGGGCTGGCCTGCGTTGGGACGGGGTTGGGGGGGCATTATTTCAGGCCCTATCAGGTATCATCCTGAAAAACTATTCGACTACGTTAGGCTACGCAGCCGCTTACAATGTGCTCTTTACTGGATTTGGTATAATGGCGCTGATTGGCCTGTTTATCATGATGTTTTTCATGGGGCCTCTAGTCAAAAACAAAGAACTACACCAGTATGTAGAAGCTGGTGTGGTCGATTGATTACGGTTTATAGTTATTGAATCGAGTGTCCATTCTTGAAAAAAATAGCTGTTTAACACAACGGTGGCCGGGTAGGATGGGGTTGGCCGAAGACAGCTTTGCTCACGTTCAGTAAGACCGTTCAGTTTAGTAGTTCAGTATTGTTGACCAAATACCAAATTGAGATTTTATTGAACGCATTTAATCGTAAAAAAAGCCTGCTGCTGATAAACAGAGCAGGCTTTTTTGATAAACGCGACCTGTCAGGCAGCCATACTGTGAGCACCACCCGCCATTTTACGGCAAGCTTCGGCGCACCGGCGACAGGCTTCAGCACAGGCTTTGCAATGTGCATGTTCGTGTTTTCCGCACTCCTCGGCGCAGGCTTCACAAAGGTGAGCACAGAGCTGACACACATCAGCTGCGTGTTTACTGTTACTGGCCATGAAGGATATGGCCATGTAGCACATTTTGGCGCAGTCGCGGTCGAGCCGGATGCAGGGAACCATCATTTTTACATCCTGCTCACTCAGGCAGGCTTCGGCGCAGGCATCGCAGCTTACGGCACAATCCTGACAGGCATCAATGCAATCCTGGTACTTTTGAGGGGCTAAGGTAGTTGCCATATAAAAAGAAACGTTTGGTTGATGACAAGACAACTACCAAAAAGCAAAGCGGTTCAGCAGACTTGATTCAATTAGCCACCAAATAGCCTGTTTCTATAAATTTTGTAAAGCCTCGACCGAATCCTATAACAGGTTTGTTAGACAAAGGCGGTACGTTTGCAGAACTAAATCCAATACAATGAAGACCCCGCTCTATACTCGTCTGATTTGCTGCTGGCTGGCCCTTGTGGTTCTGCTTGGCAGTACGGGCTTTGGTATGGTTGACCACTGGTGTCAGATGCGGGGACACACCAAGTCATTGTTAGTGGCAAAAGCGGGGTGCGCTTCATCCTGTCCGTCTGATGAAGGGTCAGATCCGGTTTCGGGAGAACATACACTCAAGAGAATGCCCTGCTGTAAGGTGACTATTTCCTACCAACACCTTGATGTAAGCCGCTTTATAGCGGATCAACATCCGGTTACGACTCCGCAGCCAGTCGATTTTATTGCTAATCCTGAGTTTCGCTTCTTACTGGCGGCTATCACGCCAGCCGACCTGCTATCCGTAGCTCCGTCTCTTGCCGACGACCCACTTTCCTGGTCTGGTCGCTATCGGCTTACTTCCATCTGTACCTGGCTCATTTGAGCCTGTCTCTCCTATTTTTGCTCGCTGAGGGATACCTAGTGCCTCCCAGTCAGTGAGTTGTCCGGGCTTGCTTTCTTGCAACCGGCGTTCCCCTTTTTTAAGAATATGGCTTGTTTCCATGTAGCTAAGGCAGGTTGTCTAAGACAATACTGTTCTCGTATCACGGTTGTCGAAGTCTATGTTTCACCAATCAATTTCTGTAACCTCATGAAAACCATTCGTTTCTCGCTGGCCGCGCTGGCTCTTACCCTGCTTTCCGTTATCACTTATGCCCAGACAACGGCCCCGGCCCTAACAGCCTACTACGGCGTGAAAGATGCCTTAGTCAATACCGATGCCGCTAAGGCCAAAACGCAGGCTACGGCGCTGGTAGCCGCGCTGAACAAGATGAATGCCTCTAAACTGCCAGCGGCTGACAAAAAGGCTCTTGCCACGGCTAAAACCAGTGCCAGTGCCATCAGCAAATCTATCAATGTAACCGTGCAGCGCAAACAATTCGAAGCGTTGTCGGGCAGTATGATTACGCTGGCAAAAGCCACCAAACCCGCCAAAGCCTATGTGCAGTACTGCCCAATGGTCAACGCATCGTGGCTCAGCGATAGTAAGGAAGTGAAGAATCCCTACTACGGCGATAAAATGCTCAAGTGCGGCTCGGTAAAGGAAACCATTTAAGTGTCACCCTTCCCCAAACAGCTCGTATGAACTGTTTGGGGCGCTATGCTTTAACGATGGCTCTACAGGAACTCTTTATTAAGAACATGGTGTGCGACCGCTGCATCTGGGTTGTCCGTCGTGAACTGGAACAATCAGGCTATCGGGTAGCACAAATCGAACTGGGCCGGGCCGTTCTTGATGGTCCATCGGCGGACCTGGTTCAAATTGAATCCACGCTCGAACGGCATGGTTTTTCGCTACTCACCGATAAGACCGCGCGGGTGGTCAATCAGGTAAAAACGCTCATTATCGACCTGATTCAGAGCGGACGAATTGCCGACCTGCACATCACCCTGTCGGATTACTTATCGGAGCAGATTGGACTGGATTACGCCCACCTGAGCCACCTGTTTTCGAGTACGGAGAGTCTGACCATCGAGAAATTCTGGATCATGCAGCGGGTCGAGCGGGCCAAAGAGCTGTTAAGTTATAATGAACTGGCCATCAGTGAAATTGCTACGCAGTTGGGCTACAGCAGTGTGGCTTATCTGACCAACCAGTTCAAGCAGATAACGGGCCTGACACCAGCCGCTTACCGAAATCAAAACCTGACTGACCGGAACCCACTGGACTGGATTTGACATCCCCAAAATGTTGCTACTCCGGGCGGGAATTGTGTAACGAAATCAGGGCGTTTTCCAGCGATATTTGTTTTATAATCAGCACATAAAACAAACGCTATGGAAACGATCAAATTGAAGACTAATATCAAGTGTGGAGGTTGCATATCGGCGGTTACACCTTATTTGAATCAGTCGGTGGGCGAAGGCAACTGGCAGGTCGATACGCAGAATCCCGATAAGGTATTGACGGTAAAAACGGACGGCGTAAGTGCCGAAGCTGTTCAAAAAGCCGTTCAGCAGGCAGGCTACAAGGCCGAGGTGTTGTCATAACCGGCAACCGCTCCGCCGTTGAAAAGCCGCCCTGTTTAGGGCGGCTTTTTTTGTGAGCCGCTCCGTTGACAACCAAGGCTATAAACCAGGGTAATTATGATTGAGGGGCTGATAAAATTTTCGCTGCGCAACCGCTTCATCGTGCTGCTACTGGCCGCCGGGCTATTCGGCTGGGGCGTGTACTCAGTGCGAACGAGTAAAATCGACGCCATTCCCGACCTCTCGGAGAATCAGGTCATCGTCTTTACCGAGTGGATGGGCCGCGCCCCGCAACTAATTGAAGACCAAATCACTTACCCGCTCGTCACCAACCTACAGGGACTACCGAAGGTGAAATACGTGCGGGGTACGTCGATGTTCGGGATGAGTTTCGTCTATATCATTTTCGATGATAATACGGATGTTTATTGGGCGCGGGAGCGGGTGCTGGAGCGGCTCAACTACGCAGCCCGGCTGCTGCCCAATGGGGCCGTGCCGACCCTCGGACCTGATGGCACGGGCGTGGGCCATATCCTCTGGTACACGATCAACGCACCGGGCATGGATCTCGGCGAGCAACGGGCGGTGCAGGACTGGTACGTCAAGTTTGGGCTGCAAACCGTACCGGGCGTGGCCGAGATCGCGTCGTTCGGCGGCTTCCAGAAGCAGTATCAGGTAACGGTAGACCCGAATAAACTAACCTATTACGGATTGTCGGTGCCGCAGGTGATCGGGGCTGTCCGGGCCAATAATAACGAAGCGGGCGGGCGGAAGTTCGAGTTGAGCGGTATTGGCTATATCATCAAAACGTCGGGCTACCTACAGTCGGTCGAACAGATTCAGAACATCCCGCTCAAAACGGTGGGCAGCGTCCCCGTACGGGTGGCCGACGTAGCGACCGTGCAGATGACGGGCGAAACGCGGCTCGGAATTTTTGACCTCAACGGGCAGGGCGAAGCGGTGGGCGGTATCGTGGTGATGCGCTACGGTGAAAATGCCGATGAAGTTATCAGCAAGGTCAAGAGCAAAATGGCGGAGGTGGCCAAGGGGCTGCCCGACGGTGTCAGTTTCAACATCGTCTACGACCGCAGCGGGCTGATTCAGGAGTCGGTGAACTCAATCACGCACACACTCATCGAAGAAATGGTGGTCGTCTCGCTGGTGGTCTTTCTATTTCTGCTGCACTGGCGGTCGGCCATCAGCATCATCATTCAGATACCCATTACCATCGCCACGAGTTTTATTCTGCTCAACGCCTTCGACATTTCCTCGAACATCATGTCGCTGACGGGCATCGCTCTGGCCATCGGGGTGATTGTTGATAACGGCATCATTATGGCCGAAAATTCCTACCGCAACCTCGCTATCCGGCAGGCCGAACTAACGGCGGAACGGGATAAAAACGCATCGGTAACGAAGTCCCAAAACGGCGGGGGTGCCTCCGAAAACGGGAATGGAAAAGCCGAAAAAGCTACCGGGTTACCCAAAGCGCAATCTACCCCACAAACGCACGACTGATTATGAAAACGAAACGCAAAGGCTGGTTTACATCCCGCCCGAAAAAGTACGCCGAGGTGCCCGATGCCGAGCGTATCGACATCATTGAGCGGTCGAGCATTCAGGTCTCGCGGGGCGTGTTCTACTCGACTATTATCATCATCACATCGTTTCTGCCCGTGTTTTTGCTCAGCGGACAGGAAGGCAAACTGTTTCACCCGCTGGCCTGGACCAAGACGTTCATCCTGCTGGTCGATGCATTTCTGGTCATTACGCTGGCTCCCGTCATGCTGTCCATCTTCATGAAAGGCCGCTTCAAAGACGATCACGCTAACCCCATCAACCGCTTTCTTGAACGGGTATACGAGCCGGTTATTCGCTGGGTCATGCGCTGGCGCAAAACGACTATCGCCATCAATCTGCTGGCCCTGGCCATCAGCGTGCCGATGCTGCTGAGCCTGGGGTCGGAGTTTATGCCGCCCCTGGACGAGCAGAGCATTCTGTTCATGCCCGTGACGCTACCCGACATTTCCAACGCTGAGGTGAAGCGCATTTTGCAGGTGCAGGACAAAATCATCAAGTCGGTGCCGGAAGTTCGGCAGGTGCTGGGCAAAGCGGGCCGGGCATCCACCGCGACCGATAATTCGCCCATCAGCATGATCGAAACCATTATTCAGCTCAAGCCCAAATCCGAATGGCGCGAAGGGCTGACCAAGCGCGACCTTATCAACGAACTCGACGCCAAACTCCAGATTCCGGGTGTGGTCAACGGCTGGACACAGCCCATTATCAACCGCATCAACATGCTGTCTACCGGCATCCGTACCGACGTGGGCATTAAAGTTCACGGGCAATCATTAGACAGTATTTACGCAGTATCGGAGCAGGTAAAAGCCGCTTTGCAGGGTACGCCGGGCGTAAACGACCTCTACGTCGAACCCGTCACGGGCGGTAAATACCTGACCGTTGAGGTAAACCGGGACGCCCTGGGTCGCTACGGGCTGAGCGTGGACGACGTGAACGGGGTGGTCGAATCGGCCATTGGCGGGGCCACCATTGGGCAGACCATTGAAGGCCGTCGGCGATTCGCCATCAACGTGCGGCTGGCGCAGGATTACCGAAACAGTGTGGAGCGCATCCGGCGGATTCCCATTGCTACGGCCGCTTTGGGGACCATCCCGCTCTCGGCGGTAGCGACTATCATGTTTGAGAACGGACCGCCAATGATTAGCTCCGACAATGCCCTGCTGCGGGGGGCGGTCATGTTCAACGTCCGCGACCGTGACCTTGGCACCACCGTGCAGGAAGCCATCGCCAAAGTCAACCAGAACCTGAAACTGCCCAACGGCTACTATCTGGAGTGGAGCGGGCAGTACGAAAACCTGATTCGGGGACAGCGTACCCTGCTCATCATTGCGCCGGTGGTCTTGGTCGTTATTTTTCTGTCGCTCTATTTAGCCTTTGGCTCGGCGCGGGAAGCATTTCTGAGCCTGATTACCATCCCGTTCGCGCTCATCGGCGGGGCGTACATGGTGTATTTCTACGGCGTAAACCTGTCGGTGGCGGTGGCCGTGGGCTTCATTGCCCTGTTCGGCATCGCCGTTGAAACGGGTGTGGTCATGGTTATTTACCTGAACGATGCCATGAAGCAGCTTGTGGCCCGGCAGGGCAATTCACGCGACACCATCAGCCGCGACGACCTGCGCGAAGCGGTCATTAACGGCGCGGCCAAACGGCTCCGGCCCAAGATCATGACCGTATCGGTAGCCCTGTTTGGGCTGGTGCCGGTGCTGTGGGCATCCGGCGTGGGCAGCGATGTGATGCTGCCGATTGTACTGCCTATGATTGGGGGTGTGTTGACCTCCTCGACGCACATTCTGCTGGTAACGCCCCTGATTTTCTTACTGACGAAAGAATATGAACTCAAGAAATTTGGCAAACTCGATATGTTGGCATCCTCGCATTAATTGGCTGGTCGTACTAATGTTGCTGCTAGTCACGGACCGGTTAGCCGCCCAAAACCAGGCAACGCCCGTACTGCCGCTCGACAGCATTCTGGTCCGCATTGACCAGGACAATCCCATGCTCAAGCCCTATGGCAGCCGGGCGGCTGCAGCCCGCGCTTATGCCGAAGGCGCCCGAAGCTGGGACGCGCCGATGGTAGGCGTGGGAACATTTATGATGCCTTATCCGGGTCAGATGGTGGAGGTGCAGAACCGGGGCAGTTTTATGATTACCGCCGAACAGAACATCCCCAACGCGGCCAAACAACGGGCTACGCAGGTCTACCAGCAGTCGAAAGCCGCCGTGGAAGAGGCCGGGCGGGGCGTGACGCTCAACCAGCTTCGCAGTAACGCGAAACAGCTTTACTTCGACTGGTTCGTGCTGGAAAAACAGCGGGCCATCCTGCGCGAAGACCAGCGGATTCTGCAATTGGCCAAAAAACTCGCCGACATCCGCTACCCCTATCAGCAGGGCAGTCTGGGTAGTATCTACAAAGCCCAGGGACGACTCGAAGAACTGACCAACGCGCTGGTGATGAACGATGCCGACGCAGCCCGCAAACGCATTGGTCTGAACACGCTGATGAACCGACCACCGACCGAATCATTCCGCATCGACACAACCTACCGCCCCGCTGAGTCTGCTGAGACGCTGCCCACGACGGAGCAACTCGGTACGGTCCGCTCCGACGTGCAGCGCATCGACCGGCAGATTCTGAGTATGCAGGCGGGTATCGACGCGCAGCGGGCGCAGACAAAACCCGATTTTCGGGTGAGTTTTAACCATATGTCTCCCGTGAGCGGGGTGATGCCGCAGATGTTTACGGCGATGGGTATGATTTCGATTCCCATTGCTTCCTGGGCATCGCGTGGCTACAAAGCCGAAATAAAAGGAATGCAGTATGACATTCAGGCCATGCGCGCCGACCGGGCCGGGCTGCTCAACCAGGCGCAGGGCGTCGTAGCGCAGCGGCTCTCCGACATCGAAAAACTCAGGACGCAGCTCAGCAATTACCAAAACCGGATCATCCCCGCCCTGCGCCGGAATTATGATACCCAACTGATTGCCTACGAGCAGAACAAAGGCGACCTGCCCGTGGTGATTGACGCCTGGGAGACGCTCAACACAACGCAGATGGATTACCTGACGCGCCTACAGGATTACTACCGCATGATTGTGGATTATGAAAAAGAACTGGAGAAATAGCATTGTCATCGGGCCGTTTGGCTGGCTTTTGGGGCTGGGGTGGTTCCTGTTCATCGGTTGCCAGTCGGGTACCGGGAATAAGGAGAGCCAGCGCCCCGGCGGACCGGCTCCGGCCAATCCTGTCACCAGCGACCGGCCCGCGCACAACCACGCCACCGAAGCCGCCGAATACACCTGCCCAATGCACCCGCAGATTGTGCAGGAAAAACCGGGATCGTGTCCGATTTGCGGTATGGATCTGGTGAAGAAAAATGCTGTGGCCGGGAGCGACACACTGACCGTCAATTCCGACCTGAACGATTTAGTAAAACCCACCAATTCGGTCGTCGTGGCCAATATTGCCACTGTCAAGCCCGAACAGCGCAGCGAGCCGGTCGTAGTGACCGCCGACGGCATCGTGACCTACGACACCCGCCGACTGTATACCATTCCGGCCCGCTTTGGCGGACGCATCGAAAAGCTGTACGTCCGCTATAACTTTCAGCCGATTCGCAAAGGACAAAAGCTGCTCGAACTCTACAGCCCCGACATCGTCACGGCCCAGAGCGAGCTGATTTACCTGCTCGAATCCGACGCTACCAACGCTCACCTGATTAATCTGGCGAAACAAAAACTCCGGCTGTTGGGCGTAACAGACGGGCAAATTGCCGCCCTGGTAAAGACCCGCAAGCCGAGTTATTCATTAGCCGTCTATAGCCCTTACGATGGCTACGTGGTAGAAGCCACCAGTCCCGCCCCTGCCGCATCGGCCCAACCCGGTCAGGGTGCATCGACGGGAAACAAGATGAACGGGGGCGGTATGAGTGGCGGACAGACTACGAGTGGAACGGACGAGATTACGTTTTCTCAGCCCACGTCCGCAGCGGGTGGTATGGCGGGGGCGTCGCCCCTGCTGCTGCGCGAAGGGCAATACGTGCAAACCGGCCAGACCTTGTTTCGGGTGATCAACGCCAGCCGGTTATGGGCCGAGTTTCGGCTTTACGCCCGCGATGCTGTGGGTATTGGCGTGGGCGATCCGCTAACCATTCGCTTCGACCAAACTGGTCAGCCCCCGCTCCCGGCGCGGGTGAGTTTAGTGTTGCCTTACTTCGACAATGGCACCCGGTTTACCACCATCCGGGCGAATTTGTCCGGGGGCAAGGCCATCCGGGTGGGGCAGTTGGCCCGTGCCGACATCCGCCGACCGGCCAACGAAGCGTTGTGGCTACCCGCCGAAGCCGTGCTGGATCTGGGCAACGAACAGGTCGCTTTTTTGCAGACGGACACGGGCGTTTTCCAGCCCATCCGGGTGCAAACCGGCTTGCGGGCGGGCAGTCTGGTGGCCATTACGGGCGGGTTGACGACCGATCAATCCGTTGCCGGGAACGCCCAGTTTTTGATTGACAGTGAAAGTTTTGTCAACGTAGCCGCCAAAAAATGAATCGTCTCATCAACCTAAGTCTTGGGAGTTTACTACTGCTGCTTGCCGCCTGTACCAACGGGAGCGAGACCCGGCAAACTGCTGATTCGACTGCCATGGCCAGCCAGCACGCCGAAGGCCATCAGCATCCCGCCGGTACGCAGTATACCTGTCCGATGCACCCGCAGATTGTGCGGAACGAGCCGGGGTCTTGTCCCATCTGCGGCATGGATTTAGTGCCGATCCAAAAAACGGGTGGCGCGTCCGCGTCGCTTGTGTTGAGCGAACGGCAGTTGCAGTTAGCCAACATCACGGTACAGCCCGTATCGCGGGGTAGCATTGGCAACGCCACCGTGCTGAACGCCCGCCTGGCCGCCGACCAGGAAAAAAACGAAGTCATTAGCAGCCGCGTGGCCGGGCGTATCGAACGGCTGTACGTCAAAGAAACGGGGCAGGTGGTGCGAAAGGGGCAGGTGCTGTACGAAATTTACAGCGAACCGCTGCTCACCGACCAGCAGGAGTTTTTGATTGCGCTGCAACAGGAACAGGCGTTTCCGGCGGAGAAGAAATACACCCAGTTCCGGCAGGCGGCTGAGCAGAAGCTCCGGCTCTACGGCATGACCCCGGCGCAGATTGCTCAGTTGGCCCGCACCAAAACCATGCAGCCGCGCATTCCGTTCGTGGCCCCGGCGGGCGGGACCGTAACCGGAATTGCCGTGAGCGAAGGGCAGTACGTAGCCGAGGGCGCATTGCTCTACCGACTGGTAAACCTGAGCCAACTCTGGGTCGAAGCCGAATTGTATCCCGGCGAAGCAAACTTTGTGACCGTTGGCGACCGGGTCCCGGTGACCGTAGTGGGCGACCAGAACCGAACGGCGCGGGTGGCGTTTATCAACCCCGAATATCAGGCGGGCAGTCAGGTGCTATTGCTGCGGGCGGTACTGCCCAATCCGGGGGGACGGTTTCAGCCGGGGCAGCAGGCCCAGGTAACTATCCGGCACGGTGTACAAAAGGGGCTGACGTTGCCCACCCAGGCTGTTGTCCGCTCTGGCGAAGGGTCGGTAGTGTTTGTGCAGACCGCTGCCAATACGTTTCAGCCGCGCCGGGTGGAAGTCGGAACCGAAACCGACGAGCGCGTGGCCATCACGGGCGGACTGACCGGCAACGAAACGGTGGCTATGTCGGGGGCGTATCTGCTGTACAGCGAGATGGTCTTGAAAAAAGGCATCAACCCCTTTACGAAGCAACCGGACACCGAAGGCGTAAAGACCACGCCCACCATCGAATCGAACCCGGTGCCGGTAGCCCCTATAGCTGAACCAACCGCCCAAAAATCAGCCGTCTCCGCTAACACCAGTGCGGTACCGAACGGATTCCGGCAGCAACTGACGGGTGTATATGCCGCTTCGCTAAAGCTGACCGAAGCATTCATTGGCACGGATGCCGGTCAGGCCAAAGCAGCTACAACTGGGGTCGAAAAAGCGCTATTGGGTGTGGATATGACCTTGCTCTCCGGTAAATCCCATATAAACTGGATGAACCAGTTAAACGCGATGAAGGCGGCCCTGAAAACGATTCGTTCATCGGATGCTATCGAGCCGCAACGGATGGCCTACGCCCGCTTTGAAGGCGCGCTGTACACGAGCCTGAAAGCGTTTGGAATCAACGACAAACCGGTGTACCGGCAGTTTTGCCCGATGGTCCAAAACGGAAAGGGTGCCTATTGGCTCAGCGATAAAAAGCCCATTCGCAACCCCTATTTCGGCGACCAGATGCTAACCTGTGGGGAAACAAAAGAGGTGATTCAGTAACGGGCATCTCAGCAACGCCTGGAAAACTACAGGTCCAGACAGTGGATAGTAATAAGCAGAGCCCAAAAGTTATCCATAACCAGCGATACGAAGGATATAATGTGCACTATGTTGAGGGGGCCTCAGGGTAATAATGAGTGAACAAAAAGGATACGCGTAGTTAGTTGGTTTTCATACTCCGCTTCAGTAACTGGGCGTTGAGGGCTACAATGACGGTACTGGCACTCATCAACACCGCGCCAATGGCTGGGCTAAGCACGAAGTGAGGATACAGCACACCAGCCGCCAGCGGAATAGCAATGACGTTATAGCCCGTAGCCCAGAGCAGGTTCTGAATCATTTTACGGTACGTGGCCCTGCCAAATTCCACCAGATTCGTAATGTCGGTCGGTTTGCTGTTGACCAGGATAATGTCGGCGGTTTCGGCGGCTACATCGGTACCGGAGCCAACGGCGATGCCCACGTTGGCCTGCGCCAGGGCGGGGGCATCATTCACCCCATCGCCGGTCATGGCTACAAACTGGCCGCTGGCCTGTAAATCCTTCACGATGCTTACTTTCCGGTCGGGTAGCACTTCGGCATATACACCATCCAGACCCAACTCAGCCGCTACGGCGTCGGCTACTTTCTGATTGTCGCCGGTGGCCATGTACACCTTAATGCCCGACTCCTGCAACCGCCGAACGGCTTCTTTGGAGTCGTCGCGAATGCGGTCGGCTAAAGCCACATAACCCGCCAACTGGTCATCGATGAGCACGAATACCACCGTTTCGGCCCCACTGCCAAAGGCATCCTGCGGTTGTTCGATGTTTTTCTCTTTCAGGTAGCCGGGACTAACCACCAGCCATGACTTGCCATCGGCCGTAGCTGACACACCCTTACCGGTGATAGACTGAAAATCGCTGATGACTGGCAACGACAGTTCCCGCTTTTTGGCTTCCCGTACAATGCCCTGCGCGATGGGATGCTGCGACTGCTGCTCCAGGGCGGCCACCGTTCCCAGCAGCGTTTTTTCATCCATATCCGGTGCCAGTAACTTTACCCGCGTTACGCCAAATTCACCCTCAGTGAGGGTCCCTGTTTTATCAAAAACCATCGCCGTAATCTTGCGGGACTCTTCAAAGGCGGTGCGGTTCCGAATCAACAGCCCTTTTTGGGCCGAAATAGCCGTTGAAATAGCAACGACCAGCGGAATGGCCACACCCAGCGCGTGGGGGCAGGTAGTAACCATTACCGTTACCATACGTTCAACGGCAAAGGCCGTTTCTTTACCCGCCAATAACCAGACAATCAGCGTAATCAGGCCAACCGACAGGGACAGCAGCGTGAGCCAGCCAGCCGCGCGGTCGGCTAAGTTCTGAGTTTTCGATTTGGCGGTTTGGGCCTCCTCCACCATCTTCACCACTTTGTTGAGGTAGCTGTCTTCGCCCCGGTGCGTAACCCGGATTTTAAGTGACCCCTCCCCGTTGACTGCCCCGGCAATGACGCTGTCACCCTGCCCTTTCTGAGCCGGTACGCTCTCGCCGGTCAGCATACTTTCGTTAACGGCACTGCTGCCCTCCACTACCTCCCCATCGGTCGGAATGCGTTCGCCGGGGCGTACCAGCACCGTATCGCCTTTGCTCAGCGTATCCACCTGAACATCCGTAATAGTCTCCCCAGCGACCTTGTGGGCTTCGGAGGGCAGCATCTGCACAATCAGTTCGAGGGAGCGCGAAGCCCCCGCTACCGACTTCATCTCGATATAATGGCCCAGCAGCATGATATCAATTAGGGTGGCCAGTTCCCAGAAGAAATCCATGCCCCGCAGCCAGCCTGCCGATACCACCACGCTGTACACATAAGCAGTGGTGATGGCAATGGCGACGAGGGTCATCATGCCCAGTTGCCGGTTGCGTAACTCCCCAATCATACCCGTCAGAAAAGGCCACCCGCCATACACATAAATGATGCTGGCCAGCCCAATAACAATCCACCCGCGCCCGGCGAAATCGAGCTGGTAGCCCACCAGATTCTGGAACATCATGGACAGCGCGATGACCGGTACCGATAGCCCGATACACACCCAGAACCGGCGTAGGAAATCGGCAATCATGGCGCCGTGATCGTGGCCACCGTGTCCCATTTTACTATGGTCCATCTTGCTGTGGTCCATTGCGGCATGATTCATTTTGCTGTGGTCCATACCTGTGCCGCCCTGGTGTTGTTCGGGGGCGTCGGGAGCACTTTGTCCGTCGTGGCCCATGTGCTGCTGGGCCTGTTGTTCGGCAGGTGGCTCAACGTGCTGATGGGGCGTTGCTTTGGGCGCATCTGCCATGTTCTGATTCGCGGGGTTGGTGTTCGTCGATTCGTCCGGGTGTTGGTGCTTCATTGCCATAGGGAGGTAAAAACGGATTGATTAGCTGATGAGAAGTCCGTTAATAAGTTGCTATCCAGTATAACAAGAAAAGATACTAAAGAGAGGCACTACTATAAATCTTGCAACGCACCAGTTGAATTTTGTAACTGTCCGCATGGGCTTACCCACCGTATTTATGTGTTATTTATATATCCAACGCCACCGACATTATTCCGTATTTTCTTACTGGGATGACACAATACGGGCAAAACAGGTTAACAGAGTGAAAGAAACAAGGATGACAGCAACTACAACAACTGAAGGAACAATCCTGAAAATACGGGGCATGGTGTGCGACCGGTGCATCGATGTTGTGCAGGCGGAGCTAAACCGCCTGGGTTTGGAGGTGGCGGCTGTTTCTTTAGGACAGGTTACGCTTAGCGGCCCACTGAACGAGAACGATTTGAACCGGATTGACCAGGCATTAGATAGCCAGGGATTCGGTTTGCTTCAGGACCAGAAACAAACCACGCATCAACGGGCCAAAGCTTTCCTGGATGCTTATTTCAGGCAGGCCGATTTTAGTGAATCAAAAATCGGGACGCCGAACCGCCGATTGTCGGTTCAGCTTCAGCAGGCCCTGGGCCTTGATTATGATACCATCAGCAGCCAGTTTGCCAAAACGGAGGGCATGACGGTCGAGAAATACATCATCAATCAGCGTATCGACAAAGTGAAAGAATGGTTGGCTTATTCCGACAACACCCTTACCGACATTGCCTACCGGACCGGCTACAGCAGTGTACAGCATCTGTCGAACCAGTTTCGCCAGGTAACGGGTCTCACTCCCTCTTACTTTCGGCAGGTTCGGGACCGCAAGCTAATCCTGGAACAACAGGCGGATTCGCAAAAGCCATCCTGACTAAAATCTCACAAGCCGTCGGGGTAATTTTATAACGTATCCGACAGGCGGTTTGCCGACCTTTGTACTATAAATTCCGAAAGACATGATACCCAACGATATAGAACAACCGATACCGTCAAAAAAGACGGCAAAACCAGGCGGTAAGCTACTCCACCAGACCTTCCCTGTGCTGGAAATGACCTGCGCGTCCTGCGCCGTCAGCGTCGAGTCGATGCTGGGTAACACGCCGGGGGTACAGAAAGCAACGGTCAACTACGCCAACCAGTCGACAACGGTGGACTATGACCCATCGCTCATTTCTCCCGCTGGTATGCAGCAGGTTTTGCAGGGCATTGGCTACGATTTGGTTGTGGATGTGGAAGACCCCGGCCAGGTGCAGCAGGAAGCCCAGCAACGCTACTACGAAGCGTTGAAGACCCGCACCATCTGGGCGGTTGTCCTCTCGCTGCCGGTGGTGGTGATTGGGATGTTCTTCATGACGCTCCCGTACGCCAATTACCTGATGATGATACTGGCAGCTCCCGTGGTATTCTGGCTGGGCCGCTCTTATTTTGTGAATGCGTGGAAGCAGGCCCGGCACGGCAAAGCCAATATGGACACACTGGTGGCCCTCTCTACCGGCATTGCCTTCCTGTTCAGTGCGTTTACTACGCTATACCCGCAATTCTGGACGAGCCGGGGCCTGGAACCGCACGTTTACTTTGAAGCCGCAGCGGTCGTGATTGCGTTTATCTCACTTGGTAAACTGCTGGAAGAACGGGCCAAATCGAATACCTCGTCGGCCATGCAAAAACTGATTGGCTTACAACCCAAAACGGTACGCATCATCGAGAACGGTATAGAATCCGAACTGCCGATTGCTCAGGTGCAGGTAGGGCAGGTAATTGTGGTGCGGCCCGGCGAGAAAATTCCGGTGGACGGCCTGGTTGAATCCGGCGAGTCTTACGTGGACGAAAGCATGATTTCGGGCGAACCGGTACCGGTAATAAAAAAGTCAGGCGAGACCGTATTCGCCGGAACCATCAATCAAAAGGGGGCCTTCCGCTTCACAGCGCAGAAAGTGGGAGCCCACACGCTGCTGGCCCAGATTATCCGGCTGGTGCAGGAAGCCCAGGGCAGTAAGGCCCCGGTGCAGAAATTGGTGGATAAAATCGCCGGTATTTTCGTGCCGGTGGTTATGGGTATAGCCCTGCTGACGTTTGCCGTCTGGATGTTGGTTGGGGGCGAAAATGCGTTCACCCACGCACTGCTAACCTCGGTTACGGTACTGGTCATTGCCTGCCCCTGTGCACTGGGACTGGCCACGCCCACGGCCATTATGGTGGGAATTGGCAAAGGAGCCGAAAATAACATCCTCATCAAAGATGCCGAAAGCCTCGAATTAGGCTACAAGGTGAATGCGGTGGTGCTGGACAAAACTGGTACCATTACCGAAGGTAAACCCACCGTTACGGACCTTAGCTGGCTGGCAGCGGATGCCGACGTACCCGCCTTACAGCCCGTGCTGTACGCTCTGGAAGCGCAGTCGGAGCATCCACTGGCCGATGCGGTCGTGGAGCGGTTGAAAGCTGACGGTGTGCAGGGTACCACACTGACCGGGTTCGAGAGTCTGACGGGCCGGGGAGTAGCGGGGCATTTTGGCGATAAGACGTACCGGATTGGCAACGACCGGCTGCTTACCGAACACGGTATTTCCGTGCCGACCGATGTACAAACAAAGGCGACCCGCTGGCGTGAAGAAGCCAAAACGGTGGTGTATTTCGCCGACGATACGAAGGTGCTGGCCATCATGGCTATTGCCGACCCGGTGAAGCAAACCTCCCGCGAAGCGATAAACACCCTGCAACAACGCGGCATTGCGGTGTATATGATGACTGGCGATAATCCGCAAACCGCCCGGGCCGTAGCCAATGCCGTGGGACTGACCGACTACCGGGCCGAAGCCCTGCCCGCCGACAAAGCCGATTTTGTGAAGCAGCTACAGGCGCAGGGTAAGGTTGTGGCCATGATTGGCGACGGCATCAATGACTCGCAGGCCCTGGCGCAGGCCGATGTAAGTATTGCGATGGGCCGGGGTTCGGACATTGCCATGGACGTGGCTAAAATGACGCTCATCACCTCCGATTTAACCAGCGTTCCCAAGGCGTTACAACTCTCGAAACGCACGGTGCAAACCATCCGGCAAAACCTGTTCTGGGCCTTCGTTTATAACCTCATCGGCATACCCATTGCTGCCGGACTGTTGTACCCGATCAATGGTTTTTTGCTTAGTCCAATGATTGCCGGAGCGGCTATGGCCCTGAGTTCGGTATCGGTCGTGAGTAATAGTTTACGGTTGAAAGCCGCCCGGCTGTAACCCGTTTATCGACTGCTTTTTAGGTCTGTGAACCCATTGCACCTATACGCACTGCCCGGCGGTGGTGGGCCAAATAGTCTGTAAGCCAATCTGGCAACCTTACAAAAACGAACGTGGCTCTCTGAAGTTCTTATCTGAGAGCCATTTCACTTTCCTGTCACTTACATCTGATGCAAAAAAAGAAACAAGTACAACCCATTCTCAATTTTACTACATCGACAATCCTTCTTAATCATACCTTCCTGCTACTAACGAGTCTACTGTCCGTATCGGCTTTTGCCCAGCCTGTCGATAGTGCGTCAACGCATACGTACACCCTCACCATTCGTAATGAAATGGTCAACAAAACCGGGAAGGCCGTGCCAGGCATAACCGTAAACGGTACAGCACCCGGCCCAGTGCTGCGGTTCAAAGAAGGAGAGAAAGCAGTTATCTACGTGAAAAATGACATGGCTGTCCAAACGTCGGTTCACTGGCACGGGCTGCTGATTCCGAACTTTTACGACGGCGTTCCCTACCTGAATACTCCGCCCATTGGGCCGGGGCAAACCCAGAAATACGAATTTCCGCTTAAACAGTCGGGCACCTACTGGTACCACGCCCACACGATGCTACAGGAGCAAATCGGCCTGTTTGGGGTGATCGTCATTGAGCCAAAAGAGAAAAAACTCACATACGACAAGGAGCAGGTACTAATATTTTCGGACTGGACTGACCAAAAGCCCGAGAACGTGATGCGGAACCTCAAGCGGGGTAACGAGTGGTACAACATCCGCAAGGGTACGTCGACACCCCTGAACCGGGTAATCCGGCGTGGGGGCTTTAAGGCGCAGTTGAATTTCTGGAAACAGCGGATGGAGAGTGCCGGTATTGCCGACGTGTACTACCCGGCCTTTCTGGTCAACGGGCAGAGAACGCAGGAATACCCCGATTTTAAACCGGGCGAGCGGGTGCGGCTTCGTATTGTCAACGGGTCCGCTTCGTCGCAGTTCTGGCTCACGTTCGGGGGTGAAGACCAGACGCTTGTAGCCGCCGACGGGCTGAACGTAGTGCCCGTAGCGCACAATAAAACCTTCATTGCCATTGCCGAGACGTACGATTTCATTGTCACCATTCCCGCCAGCGGCAAGCTCGAAGTGCGGGCATCGGTGCAGGACGGTTCGGGGAAAACCGCAGCCTTTCTGGGGAAGGGGGCTATCGTAGCCGCCCCCGACGTGCCCCGCCCCGACAAAATCGAGATGATGATGCAGATGGCGAAGATGGACATGCGTATGGGTACTCCAGCCATTAAATTCAACCCACACCAAGTGTATCCGCAGCAGATGATGGAGAACTGGGGCATGCAAATGGGCAAGAAAGAAGGCATGGGTGGCATGGCCATGAATAAGTCAATGCCCGGCATGGATTTACCCGGCATGGCAATGTCCGGCATGGCAATGCCCACCGACTCGATGGATCATTCAGCAATGAATCATGACAAAGATGGACCTATGCCGGGCAAGTCCATGCCAAACATGAAGATGGACCAGATGCCTGATAAGTCCATGCCGGGCATGAAGATGGGTAGCGATAAATCCATGACGGGTATGGATGGCAAGTCCATGCCTGGCATGAACATGTACGCCGAGTATGGGTACGATTACCTTAAGTCGCCGGAGAAGACCACGCTTGACCCCAACCGACCCATCCGGAATATCCTGCTCAACCTGACGGGTAATATGCGTCGGTACATCTGGAGCCTGAACGGGGTACCGCTGGCCGAGGCCGATAAGATCGAGATTAAAAAAGGAGAGACGGTGCGGCTGACGCTCAACAACCTGACCATGATGCACCACCCCATGCACCTGCACGGGCACTTCTTCCGGGTCATCAACAAATATGGGGAATACTCACCCCTGAAAAACGTGGCCAACGTGCCGCCCATGCAGAAAGTAACCATTGAGTTTGCCGCCAACGAGTACGGGGGCTGGTTTTTCCACTGCCACGTATTGTACCACCTGGTGGGTGGAATGGCCCGGGTGTTTAGCTACGACACGGCAGCCCGCGATGAACGGCTGAAAGGGTATCCCCTGAAAAAACTTACCCGCGAAGGCAACCGGTTTTATAGCTGGGGCGTGGCCGACGTAGCCTCCCATCTGACGCAACTCAACCTGGTATCCTCAAACTATCGTAATCAGTTCAATATAATGGGGGTTCGGGGCTGGAACAAACGCTTTGAAGCTGAAGTCTCCTACGGGCGGTACCTCTATGACTACCTCCAGGTTTTTGTGGGCGTAAACGCCGAAAATGAGCGGCAGAGTACGCCCAACGAAATCGTGACGACGGCCGTTGCTGGTATCCGCTTTCTGACACCCTACCTGTTCAACCTGGATGCGCGTATCGACAGCCGCCTACGGCCTCGGATCAGCCTGAGTCGGTCAATCATGATTTTTCCGCGCACGATGCTCTTTGGTGCCTACGAATACCAGGCCGATTTTGGCTGGATCAAGCGGCCCGTGCGCGAAGGCGTAGCCGAGGTCAGCGCGTACCAGCGGTCGGTAACCTGGTCGGCAGGCGTCCAGTATTTCCTATCCCGTAACCTTTCACTCATGGGTAGCTATGCTAACCGCTTTGGGGCGGGTGGTGGCGTTTCTCTAAGATTCTAATCATGGCGGATTACAAAAAAAATAGTTTATCACTGACTGGAGCCGTTTCGCTCGGGACCGGTGTCATGATTGGCGCGGGCATTTTCGCCCTGCTGGGGCAGGTGGCTGAATTGGCGGGAGCGTTGTTTCCCTTTGCTTTCCTGGCTGGTGCTGTTGTAGCCGGTTTTAGTGCGTATTCCTACGTAAAGATGTCGGATGCGTTTCCCTCGGCGGGGGGCATTGCTATGTACCTCCAGAAAGCCTACGGCAAAGGGGCATTTACGGCCTTTGCCGCGCTGTTGATGGCTCTCTCGATGGTCATTAACGAAAGTTTGGTGGCCCGCACCTTTGGCACCTATGCATTGCAGCCGTTCGACGTAGGCAAAGATAGCTTCTGGGTACCCCTGCTGGGCGTAGGGCTTATTGGCGCGGCCTTCCTCGTGAATAGCTCCGGTAACAAGTTTATCGAGCGGTCGTCCTTCGTAATGGCCGTGCTGAAAATCGGGGGTATTCTACTTGTTGCGGTGGGGGGCTTATGGGTAGCCGGGGTTGACTTTGGTCAGGTGTTTACGCCCACTGCGCCCAGTAAACCGGCGGTCGATTACCTGAGTGCGCTGGCCCTCTCGATCCTGGCCTACAAAGGGTTCACAACTATTACCAACAGTGGCGGTGAGATTGAAGAACCGACTAAAAACGTGGGCCGGGCCATCGTCGTTTCGCTGCTGATTTGCACGGTGGTGTACATGCTGGTGGCATTCGCGGTGTCGGCCAACCTGTCGATTGCCGAAATTGTAAAAGCCCGCGACTATTCGCTGGCCGAAGCATCCCGTCCGGCGTTTGGCAAGTATGGTCTTTGGTTCACGGTCGGTATCGCCATCGTCGCTACCGTGTCGGGTATTATTGCGAGTATGTTCGCCGTTTCGCGGATGACGGCCATGCTGACGGACATGAAGCTGGTGCCTCAGCTAAAAATTGGCCAGTCGGGGAGTACGCAGCAGCGAATGCTGGTCTATATCGCGCTTGTTGCTACCGTGCTAACCGTTTTCCTGGACCTGAGCCGGATTGCGTCAATGGGGGCTATTTTCTACCTGATTATGGACATGGGCATTCACTGGGGCGTTCTGAAACACCTGCGTCAGGAGGTAAAGGCAAACCGATTTGTTGTCGGGATGGCCCTCGCCTTAGACGCGTTGGTGTTGGGTGCTTTTTTATGGATGAAGGCCAACAGCGATCTGCTGATCGTGGTCATATCGGCGGTGATAATGATGCTGATCTATGCAGGAGAAAAATGGTTTTTATCGAATCAGGAAGAACCCGCTGAAAAATAGACATCGATGCTGTGAGTTAGCCGTAGCGACCTGAAGCAAGTAAGTAGCTTGTTTCAGGTGGCCCGTTCATTTGTTCATTTGGACCAGGGTGGCTTTCATACCGGGAGTTTCGCGCCCCTGCGATTCAAGGATACCTTGCGCCAGTTTCTGCACTTCGGGGTCTTTCACGTTGGCCTCCTGATTGGACAAAATCGCCGGTGAGTGGCGTGGTGTCATGGCCCGCCTGTACTGCAATCATCCACGACTATCTGGGTGAATGTGAGTACGAATACCCCAATAAAAAAAGCGGGCGTTTACGGTGCTGTCGCAGCTTTCCGGGGCTGGGGTGGAGCCGATGAGTAATCAATTAGCGGGTCTGTGTAGTTACTATTACAGCTACCCGAAGGCTATCACCAACCCGGCTTACTGTTAAAACTGCCTGACACCTCATGAATACCCTGTTATACGGTAGCCTGACGTTGAGTTTGCTTCACGCGTTGATTCCCAGTCACTGGCTGCCGGTGGTGGCCATCGGGCAGTCCCAGCACTGGAGCTACCGGCAAACCCTGCTGGTAACCACGCTCGTTGGGCTGGCCCATACCATCAGCACGACCGGGCTGGGGGTGCTGGTGAGCCGGGCCGGGTGGCAGTTGACGGGCCGGTATTCCGTGCTTTCGGGAAAGGTGATTCCACTACTGCTGCTGGCCCTGGGCCTGTGGTATCTGATGCAGCATTTGCGGCACCGCCACGTCCATGACCACCTCGATACGGAAGCCGTCCGAAAGGCCCGTTCGTTCGGGGCCGTTTTGTTTTCGCTGGGACTGGCCATGTTTCTATCGCCCTGTCTGGAGATTGAAACGTATTTTCTGAGTGCGGGTGCGCTGGGCTGGCCCGCCGTAGGATTGGTCGCGCTGGTCTATAACGTCGTCACCCTGTCGGGTATGCTCATCATGGTAACTCTGGGCAGGCGGGGTCTACAATGGCTGAACGCGGCCTGGGTAGAACAGCACGAAAATTTGATTACCGGTCTAACCCTGGTTGGGCTGGCGTTACTTAATTTTTTCATTGAATTCTAACGAAACAATGGCACACAACCATGACGAAGATGGTCACACCCACGATGATGTGGAGCTGATCGAGGCCGGCACTACTCCGGCAGCGGATGTCGCACCGGCTAAAAAAGGGCCGGGGCAAACCTGGCGTACCTATGCCCCGGTAATTAGTAGTTTGGTATTACTTCTGGGCGGTATCGCGCTGGATACGTACGCCAAGAGCTGGTTCAACGATCCCATCCGGCTCATCTGGTACATTGCGGCTTATGCACCCGTTGGCTGGCCGGTGCTGAGCCGGGCCTGGAGCAGTAGTATTCGGGGTGATGTATTCACCGAATTTTTCCTGATGGGCGTGGCGACCCTCGGCGCATTCGCCATCCGCCAATACCCCGAAGGCGTGGCCGTCATGCTGTTCTATACCATCGGCGAGTTGTTTCAGGATGCCGCCGTGCTGCGGGCCAGGCGATCCATCAAAGCGCTGCTGGATGTGCGGCCCGACGAGGTAACGGTCATCCGAAACGGAAAACCCCAGACCGTTAAAGCCGCCACGGTTGCCGTCGATGAAATTGTCCAGATCAAACCGGGCGAAAAGGTAGGACTCGATGGCACGATGCGCTCAGACAGTGGCTCCTTCGATACAGCCGCGCTGACGGGCGAGAGCGTTCCCCGCACCATTCAGCGGGATGAAGCGGTGCTGGCGGGCATGATAAACCGGCAGTCGCTGGTCGATATGATCGTGACGACTCCCTACCAGGATTCTAAACTGTCGCGCATTCTCAAACTCGTGCAGCAGGCCACGGGTCGGAAAGCACAGACCCAGGAGTTCATTGCCAAATTCGCCAAAATTTACACCCCCATCATCTGTCTGCTGGCGGTCTTGATTACGCTCGTGCCGTATTTTTTCGTGGCCAACTATCAATTCAGTAACTGGCTTTACCGGGGCCTGGTATTTTTGGTCATTGGGTGTCCCTGCGCGCTGGTCATCTCCATTCCGCTGGGCTATTTCGGAGGAATCGGGGCCGGGTCGCGGCAGGGTATCCTGGTGAAGGGGTCGGTGTTTCTGGATTTGATGACCCAGCTAAAAACCGTCGTGATGGACAAAACCGGCACGCTGACCGAAGGTGTGTTTGCCGTGCAGGACGTGAAACCAGCGGGCATCGACGCGGGCGAACTAGCCCGGCTGACAGCCGCCCTGGAAAGCAAATCGACCCACCCCGTAGCGTCGGCTATCATAGAGTACGCTAAGCAAAATACCCCTGAAACGGGCGACGAACACCTATCGGTCGAGGAGGTGGAAGAAATACCCGGTCACGGGCTGAGGGGGCGCGTTGGGGGAAAAGTGATGCTGGCGGGCAATGCTAAATTGCTGCGAAAATTCAACGTTACCTTCGATGAGTCGCTGACCCAAACGCCCTACACGGTGATTATGACAGCCCTCGACGGGCAGTTCAGCGGCTACTTCACCATTGCCGACCGTATAAAGTCCGATGCCGCCGAAGCGGTGGCCCGCCTGAAAGCGGAAGGTATTCGGACCGTGATGCTGTCGGGCGATAAGTCGGCGGTGGTCGAAGCGGTGGCCCGACAGGTGGGCATCGACGAGTGGCACGGCGATTTGCTGCCCGAAGACAAAGTGAAGCAGGTCGAGCAACTGCTGGCGGACCTGGCGGGGAATCCAAAGGCAAAATTAGCCTTCGTGGGCGATGGCGTAAACGACGCACCGGTAGTAGCCCTGGCCGACGTGGGCATGGCCATGGGGGGCTTAGGATCGGATGCAACCATTGAAACCGCCGACGTGATTATCCAGAATGATCAGCCGTCAAAGATTGCCATGGCCATCGACATTGGCCGGGCTACGCGCCGGATTGTCTGGCAGAACATCACGCTCTCCTTACTGGTCAAAGCCATTGTGCTGGTGCTGGGCGCGGGCGGTTTGGCCACCATGTGGGAAGCGGTCTTCGCCGACGTAGGCGTGGCGATGCTGGCCATTCTGAATGCCGTACGCGTGCAGAACCTGACCTTCAAGTAGTTCGGTACCTAACCCAACTCCGTGATGATTCCGCTTTTTCAACAGATTTTAACCTATTCGCAGCCCCCCACCGTTGCGCTCACGGGCGGGGGGCTGCTCGCCTAAGAAGTTGTCTGCGTTAATCGCTTTGGCTCAAGATCGCGTCTTTTGGCCGTATTTTGCCGGTCCGCCGGTGCGGTTATTTTTCTCGCCCGTATCTACGGCTACACGCTCTAAAAATGCCTTGAACAAAACCAAAACCCACTGCTTTCGGTCTCAAATAGCTTCTGAACAACTAGTAAAATCTCCTGAATACGGCCGCGCCACGGTGGCTTCGCAATGCCCATTGCCGAATCTTACTTTCTGGGACGGGTACCAGCGTAACGGCGACCGCTCGACGTGTAAGTTTTCCCTTACGTTGAGGAAATGGTCCATGACGTGGGGCATTCCCTTAGCTACATAAAAAAAGCAGACCAACATAGTTAGCCTGCTTTTTGCCGCTCAGGCGGCCCTGTTCTATCCACACCATAAGGAAATCCAGGATCTCCAAAGAGGAACGAATATAGGCGAATAAGGGGATGCGGAAAGTAACCGCAACGCAGTTAGTCTTCTAAAAGCGGATGAGGTAATTCGTGATTCACCCGCCGGGATGAGTTGAACTTTTTAAGCAGCTTCGGTATAAATCGGTATTCCCACCAAAGCATTAAGCATTAATTCGCTTAAGCTTGACGTTTTCGAGCGGGCGGATCACGAGCGGGACTTTTTCA
>JBBSTD010000058.1:0-41326 GCA_038236215.1 Cytophagales bacterium
CTTTTGCAATTGTTATGAATATCACCTTTGGACCGTATTAAATATAACGGCCATGATAGATAACCCTTTTGCAGTAATTGATCGACGCATCAATAGACTTGAAGCTCTGCTTATCGAAATAAAGGATGTGCTAAAGACCGGTCAGCCGCACGACCAGATTGGTCAAACACCTTTTGGAGATTTCCACTGGCTATGCGAAGCCTGCTCCGGCATCCCAGTAAGCACTTTACGAATAAAATCGGCTGCGGGCACAATACCCGGCACTAAAAAAGTGGGTAAGCGAGTGCTTTATGAGAAAGAAGTGGTGATCAACTGGCTTCGAGGACAAGCCCAACGAATTCAACTCTCGTCAGCAGAGATTGCTCAAAATGCTGAAGACCAAATCTTCAACCAACTGGAAAAGAAAAGCAAGAATGGTAAGAGCAATCGTCCAACCAAAACCGGAAAGGTGGCATGAGGACGGGAAAAGCAGAAAGACCACTTGTGGATGGAAAGCCAGCTTTATATAGCATTCCCAACGAAAAACTACCTGACACCGCTGACTACCCCTTTTCGGATAATTCTGTTGGGGAGATAGCGCAGAATAAAATATCAGTACTTAAGCAGCACTTGGACTTGCTACTGGTGGCTGAATCGGAATTAGGTGAGGTTGCTACGCGGGAAGTAGTGTTCGCACCACCATTGATAAGCAGAGAGGGTACAGGTATCGTTCGGAAGAATACTATCAATATCATACAGGGTGCATACGGTAGCCATAAGTCGAGGTTAGCCGAACTGTTTGGGGCATTGATGTTAGCCAAAAATCCTAACTCTCCTATTTTTTTAGAGATGAGACGGGCTGAGTTGGAACGCTTTTGTTTGTGTTACATCGACACCGAACGAAATAGAAAAGAAGAACTGCCATTTGCCATTCAAGGTATCAAGACGATGGCTGGTTACTCCCTGACTGAAAAGCCTGTTGACTTTCGCTTTACCAGTATAAAGCCTATAAGAGATCGTAAAGATCGTTTCAACGCAATTGAGGCTTTCATCTCCGATGTTCGTCAAAACACAACTTTGCATCTATTCTGTATCATCGACGTAGCCACAGACATTGGTGGTGATTTTAATGATTCAAAGGAAGCAATGAAGTTACTTGACTTCATTGGCTATCTCTGCGATGATCAGAATGCGACATTTTTGCTTGTAATACACCAGAATCCCGGTACGGATAAGGCAAGGGGTCATACCGGGACCGAAGCCGCCAATAAAGCCAGTACTGTTTTACAGATCGGCTACGAGCGAGATGGAAAGGGCGAAGAAACAGACCTAATTCGATTACGTTACCTAAAACTACGACGTAGCAAACGACCTGAGCCTCTCTACTTGCAATATGGCAGTAATGCCAATGGACTCGTATTGGCTGATAGTACTACGATTTCATCTACCATGAACAGCCGTAAGCAGAAAGCTGTCGTCGAAGATGTAGCCGATTGTCTAGCCGATTTATTAGCTAATGGACCTTTGCCAAAAAATGAGGTTTGGGAAACGTTAATGACAAAGTTCGATGCCAAAGTGGCTACTGTTAGAGCGCGTATCAAAGATGTTAAAGATCAACAAGCCACAATGTTTGATAAAGATGGCTATGCTTCTCAGTTGGAGGAATTCACAAAAGGACGAAATCATTTTTTTCACTTGGTGCGAATCAACACTTCTGACCCTGCCAACTGCTAATGTCCATATATACCCCCTAGCAGTTGGCACTGTGCCAAAATATGATTTAGCAGGTTTATTAGCACCTTGGCAGTATGAAAGCTCAAGCACTTCAACCATCACTTTTAGATGTTCCGATTAGCTATTTCGCTCAGCGCGATAATGGTTATTTCGCTAACGTACCCAGCCAGTTGACGAGCCTCCGTCGTATCGTAGTAACAAAGTACTACAAACCCCTAATTGAGGAAATTCGCTCCGAAGTTTCCCCAAATCGCCAGAAAGAACTGAAGATGCGGTTACCAACTATTTCGCCTGTTGCCTTACTACACCACCGCAAGCGGAACAAGTCATTTTCAGAGAAAATCAGACAGCAATGGCCACTACTCATGGGGGACATCGACCGACAAGACAATCCAGACATCAATATGGCCGAACTGAAGTATCATCTTAGTAGGATACCGTATCTGATGCTTTGCGCCGAGTCTGTCAGGGGTGGCTTGTGGTTTGTTGTTCGTTTACCCGATCATCAAACACCAGATACGTTGGTAGCGCATTTCCGGTACTTACAAAAATTGTTCACGGAAGAGTTTGGCATTTTTCTCGATTCGTCAAAAGGGGGCAACCCAACCGATCTACGTTTTGTCAGTTACGATCCAAACCCTTACCTGAATGACGAAGCAATGGTTATGGTAGGGACATATTCGCCCTCAACAGTGGTGGCAACAAAAACAACGTTACAATCTGTGACCAAATGGCAGTCGACAGACTGTACTGAAAATAATATACTGCGACGCTGTATTACGATCATCGAATCGGCTACGGATGGCAATAAGCACTTACATCTACTAAAGGCCGCAACGTTAGTCGGCGGTTATGTTGCCGGTGGGATGGTGGATGAGTACGTAGCTATTAATACGTTAGAAGATGTAGTGCGTTGTTTGCCAAACGTTGCCTGTTTCACCCAGGCCCAACGTACCATCCGGGACGGTATACGAAACGGCAAACAGCGTCCTTTATATCCGTAGCTATCGTTAGTCTATCATTAGCAACGTAGAGTAACGATAGACCTGCCATACTACCTATCGTTAACATGTTATATCACAAAACTGCTTTTGCAGCGAATCAGGCACGATATATAGTAAAGATAAAGCAATAAAATGATAAACACAGAACGTAATTAACGATGGAACGATACACGAACGAAACGAGAGTATGCCCACACTGTCATACCGATTTTACCCCAAATTCGGGTAAGCAGGTGTATTGCTGCGATGGTTGCCGGGTGAATGCCCACAAGGCTAAGAATAAGCAAAATACCGAGGAGTTACTTGTTCTGGTAAATGACCAGACGGAACGATTGGAAACGCTAACGAACGCACCGAAGACCCGCAGGGAAGTAATTCAGGAAGTAAACCCTGACTGGCATAAATTGAGGCAAAAAGTAGATGCCCAACATAAGGTTTGCTCAACCACAACCGGCCAATTGAAACACATTCAGAAGGAGAACGAGGAGTTGGTTGATCCCCATACTGGCAAGACGATTGGCATTGTGTTGGGACTCATTACTGCCGCTATTCCTATTGCCATTGGGTACGACAACCGCACCCGCCGTTCTCTGGGTTTAACCTTTCTTGTTCTGTCTGTCGCTGGTTTGCTCATTGGTGGGCTGATTGGATACTACTTAGGTAATACCATCGGCAAAAGGTTTATTAACGCTGACACGCAACGGACAGATCAGTTAAGCCGAAACCACCAACAATATGATATGCTTATTAACCAGCTATTGAATGAAAATAAGGTTTTGGCTTCCTTAGAGACATCCCTGTCCGAAACGCTGAAATTCACGAAAGAAACGGTAGTTTGTGTGGACGAAACGGCGGTAAATCTCCCATATACTCGCTGACCAGAGTTACAGTAGTTTCGGCGTAGTCGTCAACGCCCTTTTGGGCAGATCGCAGACTTTCCAGCCGTTGGTCAACTGGGGGCAGTTATTGGGGGAATGTCCGGTATCGGGTCCAAGCAGGAGATTCAGGATAAACCATATCTGGTACTCAATTATTGGGACTTTAAGACTAGGAATCCACAAACACTTCTCATTAGCGGCAACAAGGCAAGTATTCAACGTTTTATGAAGCGCAACCAAAAGGAAGAACTTGGCAACCAATCAGAAAATAGACAAGCTGAGAGTAGTCAAGGCTGTTTCGGGTTGATATTAATTCCACTGGGTATATCGCTTGACTTGAATTTCCTTGCCATCTGTGTACTTATCCCTCCCTACCACCGGTTGGACCTGCTACCTTTAACTGGACATTAAGTTAAGCATGATCTAACTTAGTGAACTATGAAAACCAGAAGGCAGTACGACGAAGAATTTAAACGAATGGCGGTGGAGTTAGCGGATGCCAAAGGCTCTCTAAAAGTGACCGCTGATGAATTGGGCGTTACTCCACAGATACTAACCAGATGGCGCCGAGAACGAATGGCTGCTCAAGGCACCGGAGCTAGTAACCGGGTTCAAGTCAGCCAAGAGCAGCAAGAAATCTTACGCCTGAAAAAGGAGCTTAAGCAAGCTGAATTAGAACGCGATATCCTAAAAAAGGCTGTCAGCATCTTCTCCAGGAGCGACGGGATATTTTTCAATTCATAAAAGCTCACCAAGGTGAGTTTCCCGTTGAGACGATGTGTAAAGTACTACGAGTGAGCCGTAGTGGGTATTATTATTGGATAGCCCAACGACCGACTAAAAGAGCCAAAGAAAATAAGTCTATCCTTGAGTTAATAAGTATTTCATTCAAAGCTAGTAAAGGGCGATATGGTAGTCCAAAAATCACTCAAGATCTAAAGGCTCAAGGCGTAAGCGTATCCCGGCCCCGCGTGGCCAGGCTGATGAAGCGGGCCAATCTCAAAAGTGTCATTCAGAAGAAGTATGTGGTCACTACTACAGATTCAAAGCACAACTATCCAGTGGCAGAAAACCATTTGAACCGTGATTTCAATCCAGTAAAACCGGGCCAGGCATGGGTTTCGGATCTGACTTATATTCGTACAGGTGAAGGGTGGCTCTACCTGACTATGATTATGGATTTGTATGATCGAAATGTGATTGGCTGGGCTTTGAGTGAGTCGATGAAGGCCGCTGAAACAACCATTCCAGCTTGGCAAATGGCCATCAAAAACCGGCCTATCGAGCGGGACTTAATCTTTCACTCTGATCGAGGAGTGCAGTATGCTTGTCATGCCTTTACTAAACTGCTGAAAAGACACCCACTGGTTGTACAAAGTATGAGTGGGAAAGGCAACTGTTGGGACAACGCCGTGGCGGAAAGCTTTTTCAAAAGTCTAAAGTCGGAGCTGGTATATCAGCAGGATTTTCCAACTCAAGTCATGGCTAAACAGGCTGTTTTTGAGTACTATGATGCGCCCCATATTTAGGACCACTTGCTAAATTGGATAACGGGCTAACTTTAGACCCGTATGAAAGGCAAAAGCAAACGCAAATTCACAGCTGACTTCAAACTCAAAGTTGTCTTGGAAGTCCTCAAAGAAAAGGATACATTAACTGTTATCAGCAAACGCCACGAACTACATCCTAATCAAATCAGTGACTGGAAGAAGCAGTTCATGGATGCCGCTCCGACGCTTTTTGAGTCTACTCGTAAGGGCCCGCCTGTGTCGGCGGAACCCGACTTAGCTGTACTTTATGAACAGATTGGGCGGCAACAAATGGAGTTAACGTTCTTTAAAAAAAAGTTAGCCTCATGAGCCTGGCCCAACGTCGTTCGCTGGTTGATCCAGCCGCGGTAGGTAGCCTTCGCCAACAGTGCCAGTGGTTAGGTTTGCACCGGTCAGCTTACTATTATGAACCTATAGTAATTGCCTCAGAAGACCTCTTTTTGATGCGTTTATTAGATGAGCAATATCTGTTGACGCCCCAATATGGCTACCGAAAGATGCAGCTTGTCCTGGCCCAGGCAGGTTATCAGGTGAACCATAAGCGAGTGCGTCGGCTGATGCAAGTCATTGGTGTAGAAGCTATTTATGCTAAGGTAAACACCTCTAAACCAGCTAAAGGGCACCGCATCTATCCCTATTTGTTGCGTGGATTGCTCATTGATCGGGTGCATCAGGTCTGGGCCACCGACATTACGTACGTGCCCATGCCAACCGGATTTATGTATCTGATGGCCATTATTGATCTTTACAGTCGATACGTCCTCAAGTGGTCTATCTCCAAAACAATGGATGCTGATTGGTGCGCTCAAGTCTTAGCCGAAACGTTAGAGACTTATCCATCACCGGAGATTTTTAATACTGATCAGGGTAGTCAATTTACATCTGATTCCTTCACGGCACTGTTGCTCAAAGCCGACGTTCGGGTCTCGATGGATGGCAAAGGTCGGGCTTTAGATAATATATTTGTCGAACGGCTTTGGCGAACGGTCAAATACGAGGATATTTACCTGAAAGCCTACCAGGATGGCTGGCAATTAGAAACTGGCTTGCAAGCTTACTTCGAGTTTTACAACTCTCGGCGATTTCATCAAGGGTTAAGTTATCGAACGCCAGAGCAGGTATTAAAGGGGATAAAAAGTACGAAAAACCAAGTGGAAAACAGAACCAACTAACAACTTCGTTATTCAACAAATTGGTCCGGTTTCAGGGGCGCAGTATACCGTTTCACTCAAAAATGTCCCAAATTGACCAATAAATGTCCCAAATCGATAAATGGAAGGAAGAATAATTACGCACCTTTGAGACTGCTATTCAACTGATTTTCATCTGTTTCTTTTTACACTGTATGGTTAAACATCTACAAAGACTTATTCTACCAGCGTTACTTTCTATCATCTGCTCAACACTGTGGGCACAAAACACGATTTCGACGCAGGCGATAAGCACTCCCTCCCTCTGTCCTGGCTCCCTGCTAACGGTGCCATTTACTCAAACGGGTACATACAGTACTAGTAACGCCTACGTTGTACAGCTTTCCAATGGAGGGGATTATAGTAATCTAATAACCGGGGGAGTCAGTTTCAACAGTGGCACGGGTGTCTATACAGTTAGTGCTACTATTCCATCGGCTACACCGGCAGGAACAACGTACTCGGTTCGGGTAACGGCAACAAATCCAGCAGTCATTGGTACCCCCAGCACGACCAAGTTGACAATCAAAACAAAACCTGCTCCACTAATTGCTCCAGTTGAAGTTACAGACTGTCAAAAGGCGGATGGTTCAAATAATGTCGAAACATTCATATCAGTCACCGCTGTATCGCCTAATACTGTAACAAAATTATACTTTTCCAATGGTGATTTATATCTAACCTCTTCTGGAGAAAGAGGTTTTGTAGTGGCAAAAGGTAATGCCACCTACTACCTTACCCAGACGGTTGACGGATGCGAAAGCGATAAGCGAGCTGTTAAAGTTACCATCAAGCCGAAATCAAATGTATATATTACTCCGATAAATATATATGGTTCTGGATCGGATGGATCTGGGCAGTATGGTAGAGTTGATTATTGTTTGGGAGACAAATCATCATCTATTAAAGACAATGGTATTCTGCCTATTCCCGATAATATTACCGTTAATTATGTAAAATTATCTGGTGATCTGGAATTTGAAGGCTTTCCACCTGCCCCCAAAACAGACAAAGTAGGGAAAGCAGTCTTTGGGTTTATAACATATTTAGATGGCTGTGCATCTACACTTAATCCTTACGGTAGACTGACGGTTTCTGTCAATCCTCATCCTACAAAGCCAGTCGTTTCCACAAAAAATGTCGTATTGTGCCAGTCGCAAGCGTCAGATGTGTTGAGTGCCACCACTACAGATGCCAGTGCTTCATTGGTGTGGTACGGGACTAATGCAACTGGCGGGACAGGGTCAACAACGGCCACGAAACCGTCAACTGCGAATGCCGGAACATTCAAGTATTATGTTGCCCAAAAGCTAAATGGATGTGAAAGTGAACGGGCTGAGATAACGGTAGAGGTTACTGCGAAACCCAGCGCTCCACTTGGTGATTCTCCTCAGTACGATTGTCAGTACAGATCCGGATCAGCGAATGCGAACACTTACACACCTTATTCGACAATCTACTTAGCTGGGTTGGCACCAGGCAGCAGTGTAAACTTTTATGATGCAACTGGGGCGAAAGTCGATTTCACTTCCGATGGATACAGCGATATTAATAAACCCAATAGAGGTTATAAGTCGCCTGCTTATGTTAACGGCTCCCCAAAGGTTGTTGATTATTATGTCACTCAAACAATAAACGGCTGTGAGAGTGACAAGAAGAAAATCCAATTAATAATTAAAGCTCAAATTGAGCAGGGGCCGACAGTGACAGCAACAGAATTAATTAGTGTGGCAGGGTCAGTTGGAATCGCATCTGTAAAACGAGTGAAACTATGTCAAGGAAATACAGCTATTACCTTTAACGACTTACCAATCAGAGCTGAAGCCGGTTACCACATTGGCTATTGTGAAGTTACCGTTAGCCGTAACGTAGGCGGTTATTTTGGTCCTGTCTGTGACAACACAACTCCCATATCTGGATCAACTGTATATGAAACCACTACTGCTGGAAGGCGTATATTCCGTCTTTCCTCAAAAGCAGACGATCCCAACACCAATTGTGGCAATAATCTTCTTGGCGATACATACATAGCGGTTGATATTGTTCCTCGCCCAGGAAAACCATCCGTTTCAACCAGCACTATTTCTTACTGCCAATTACAGGCGTCAGACGTGCTTACTGCGACTACAACTGATGCCAACGCATCCTTATTATGGTACGGGACTAATGCAACAGGAGGTACAGGGTCAACGACTGCCATAAAACCATCGACAGCTGACGCTGGAATATTCAAATACTACGTTGCTCAGAAATTAGATGGCTGCGAAAGTGAGCGGGCTGAAACGACAGTAGAGATCAAATTAAAACCAACCACTCCCGTTGTCAAATCAATAAGCCTTTGTCAAAATGAAAATACACCAACTTTACAAGTAGCAGGAGATAATCTGCTTTGGTACACTAATGAAACAGGTGGTTCCGGGTCTTCTGTAACGCCAGTTATTAGCACATCTCAAGCGGGCCAGGCCACTTATTACGTGACTCAATCACTAAATGGATGTGAAAGCCCACGAGCTGCCTTGTCTATAACAGTTAATGGCATACCTGGAGTACCAACTGTTGCCTCAGTCGGACCAGCTTACTGCCAGGGTACGAAAGCAGACGCACTAACCGCTAGCGGACAAAACTTGAAATGGTACAGAGAATCTTCTGGAGGTACTTCTCTAGGAGAGAATACAACGCCCAATACGGATATGGTGGGAAGTTTCACCTATTACGTCAGCCAAAGCATCAATGGGTGTGAGAGTGCTCGTAGTAGTATAACCGTAAAGGTTAATTCAGCACCCGCTCCCCCGGGTGTGACTAATTCAGTTACTTACTGCCAAAAAGCAACACCCGCGGTGTTGACCGCATCGGGAAACAACCTAACCTGGTACGATGCCAATGGCAAAAATATTGGGTCAGCACCAACGCCTACCACTGACACCCCCGGCATGATTAGTTATTTTGTTACTCAAACGGCTGACGGTTGCCAAAGTCAGCGGGCCGAAATAAAGATAACGACTAATCCTACCCCTGCTCCCCCAACCACTACAGCACTGGCAATCTGCCAAAACGAAAAAATACAGTCTCTGTCGGCAACGGGACAGAATCTGCTCTGGTACACCAACGAAACGGGTGGTTCAGGAGTCAGCACACCGCCGGTTCCCAATACGGCTCAACCAGACAAGTTTACTTATTATGTCAGTCAATTATTAGCTGGCTGCGAGGGACCAAGAGCGGCACTTACGGTTGTCATCAAGGCTATTCCTCCCGCTCCTGGAGTGACCCAGAAAGACATCTGCCAGTTTACTAAACCCGAGTTGGTAGCCGCCACGGGTAATGGCCAGCTAAAATGGTACAATCCAGACGGTAGTAAGTACGATAACACGCCCATTATTAACACTGATAAAGGAGCCACCTTTACCTATCAGGTTTCCCAAACGGTTGATGGCTGCGAAGGACCAAGAGCTACCTTGGCTGTAAATGTGTTGACCACGCCCGAACCGACCGTTGCGAAGACGACCGTTGAACTTTGTCAGGGGGCTACCCCGCAGCCACTAGAAGCTGGCGGAAATAAACTTAGCTGGACTGACCCCACGGGTGTTGTCTCTGCTACGGCTCCTGTGCCATCAACCGCTAAGCCATCGACTAAACCCGAAGGCGACACGTATTACGTAACCCAAACGGGCGCGAACGGCTGTGAAAGTCCGAAAGTGCCCATCCGAGTGTTCATTCAGACTGCCCCTACGTTATCAGTTGGGGGAACCACAACGGTCAATCTGGGTTTGGAAGTACCTCTGAAACTAACTTTCACTGGTGTTGGACCTTACCAGTATAAATTGTCGAACGGTCTGACGGGCATGGCCACAAAGGATACCACCGTGCTTGTACTACCCGACCGTACAACGACCTACCAAGTTACCGAAGTGACGAACAAGTGTGGCACTGGAGTTCCAAACAGTGGATCTACAGCCACCATAACGGTTCTTGTACCAGGCATCCAAACGCTGGCTTTAGGTAGCACTACACTATGCGCCGGGGGCAGTCTCAATGCTGGCTATCAAACTACTGGTTCGTTCAATGCGGGCAACGTTTTCAAACTCCAACTGGCCAAAGTGGAAACGGACTCCTCAAAGATAAAATTTGTGGATATGGACAACAGTCAGGTGTCGGCCGGCCAACTCGTTGGAGTTACCTCAGCCAGCACGGCTGCTGGTCAATACTGGGTACGGGCAGTCGCCACTAACCCAAAAATTCCAATTTTGGGCAGTATCAGTCCTACAGTACTGACCATTCGTTCAAAAGCCACCGCTACTCTGACGGGCAATCAATCAATTTACGAAGGCCAAACAGCCAAACTATCTGTTGCGTTGGTGGGTGATGGCCCCTGGACATTAGCTTATCGAGATTCATCAGCTACTGGCATCGGGGCACCTCAGACGATTTCTACCGCATCAACTCCTTATACGTTCGAAGTAAAACCATTAAAAACGACCGCTTACTACCTCACGTCAATCAGTAATAGTTGTGGCAATGGGACCAGTACAGGTGGAAGAGTCGTCGTCAGTGTGTCCCCACTTTTGAGTATTGAAGATCAGGAACTGGCTGAAGCAGTGGATATTTTTCCTGTGCCCACAACAACGGCTCTAACTATCCGTATTCGGGGTCTCTCACCTAAGACTCCTGCTTACCTCGAATTGACGGATCAGGCGGGTCATGCCTTAATTCAGCGTGAAACCCCCAAGGAAACGTCAACATTTCAATTAGGTGATTACCCGTCAGGCATCTATATTCTGCAAATCAAAGTTGGCGAACGAAAAGCATCCCGACGGATAGTGAAACTCTAGGTCAAGGTCAATACTGAGCCAAGCTAGTGGTATGGTCAGTCTTGTAATTTGTGGTGGGGACATTTTCCGTTTTAACACATGCCAGCATTTGCTCCTAAGCCAACAAATCTTGGTAGCGCTTCCCTTCAATCTCAAACGTTACTAAGATTTGTTGGCTTAGCTTGTCCTAAAGTTCTAGACCGACAGCGTAAGAATAATACTTGTGTTAGTAAATGTGTTAGTCGGAAGAGAAGTCGAAAGAAAAAAGCCGGTTAGCTTGTTAGCTAATCGGCTCATATTCTGATTCTTATGTATGAGCGGGAAATGGGGTTCGAACCCACGGCCTGCAGCTTGGGAAGCTGCCGCTCTACCAACTGAGCTACTCCCGCTTATTTTACTTCATCAAAATTGCGCGTTTACCAGCACAAAGTCAAGTACTACGGGTCAGATAGTTTGTAACAGGGCAATTATCTGTTCGTGCGTGTAAGCCAGTTGCTCATCGGTAGTACAGTAGGGCGGCATCAGGTACAGGACGTTACCCAAAGGGCGCATCAGCACGCCCCGCGCTGTCAGGAATTCATAGGCCTTGTCCCGAATCGTGTTGAAATACGACGTCTCCTCCCCTACCATCAGATCGAAAGCCAGCAGCGTTCCCCGCTGCCGGATGTTTCCAACGGTTGGGTAAGCGGCCAGTTGCCGGACGAAAGCGGCATGATTTTGCGTAATTCGCTGAATATTGGCCTGCGTTTTATCCAAAAGTAACAGATCCATACTCGCCAGTGCGGCCACACAGGCCAGAGGATTGGCCGTAAACGAATGGCCGTGAAACAGCGTCCGTAGTTTATCAGTGGACAGAAACGCGTCGTAGATGGCCTGCGTGCAGGTGGTCACACCCAGTGCCATAGTCCCGCCCGTCAGCCCTTTTGAGAGGCACATCAAGTCTGCTTTCTCCTGCAAATAATCAGAAGCAAACAGCTTGCCGGTCCGGCCAAAACCGGTCATTACTTCATCCGCTATAATCAGGATACCTCGCCGACGGGCCAGCCGGATTATAGCATCCAGTGCCTCGGGTTCGTACATAATCATGCCCCCCGACCCCTGAACCAGCGGCTCCACAATGAAAGCGGCTACATCATCGGTGAAGAGTGCGGCCGCCCGTTCCAGAACGGTTTGTTCCTGGCCGGGAATGGGAGCTGGCAGAAAATCGACATCGAACAGCAACGGAGCAAACGGAGCCGAGAACGCACTACGCCCTCCCACCGCCATTGCCCCGAATGTATCTCCGTGATAGGCGTTCTCAAACGCAACCACTTTCCGGCGCGGCTGACCCAGGTTGTGCCAGTACTGAAACGCCATTTTCAGCGCGACCTCAACGGCGGTTGAGCCATTGTCGGAGTAAAAAACCTTTGCCTGATTGGGGGGGAGTATAGCCAACAACCGCTCGGCTAGTTCAACGGCGGGTTGATGCGTAAAGCCCGCAAAAATAACGTGTTCGAGGGTATTCAACTGCTCCGAAACCCGCCGGGCAATGTGCGGATGAGCATGCCCGTGCAGGTTCACCCACCAGGACGAAATCATATCCAGGTACTCGCGGCCATCGGCCCCGTACAGCACTGACCCTTCTCCCCGCACAATGGGGACGGGAAGCGGGGCCGTTTGCATCTGCGTAAAAGGATGCCAGATTACAGCCCGGTCCCGTTCAGCTAAGTTATTCATCGTTGAGCATAGAGAATAAAGAATGGCACGTTCATCACTTGAACGCCAGTTCAGTTATCATTCATAATCGCACCGGCGACCCGGTCATAATTTATCCTTTGTAACGCCCCATTGCCCTTGTGCCCGCATCACCCGTTCGATGACATCACGGGCGGCTTCGTGCCCACCCGATTTTGGCGATACATACTGGCAAATTGCCTGCACGTCGTCCACCGCGTCGGCGGGACAGGTGCTTAGCACGTCGGGCCGACTTAGGATTGGGCAGTCGGGTAGGTCATCGCCCATGTACAGAATTTCGGATTCGTTCAGGCCGTCGCGGGCAATGTAGCCAAGGTATGCGTTTAGTTTTTGGTCCGATGGCCCACCCATGAAAATATCCTTGATACCGATAGTGCTCAGCCAACTGCGGACGCCTTCGGCATTAGCCGCCGACACGATAGCGACCCGATACCCTGCTTTCAGGGCCTGCTCAATAGCGAATGTATCGCGGATGTGAACGCTCCGAAAACGCTCCCCCGAAGCCAGTAGATGTACGCCCCCATCGGTCAACACACCATCAATATCGAAAATAAAGGTCCTGATGCGGGCAAATTGGTCTTGTGTTGCAGCCATGCCGCAAGTTTAGTGAAAACCGGGCGACTGTTCCGTATTTTTACCGAATGAATGCAAACAAACGGGAGTCGGCCGAATCTACTCCACTGGCATCACCCCCTGTGCTACCGGCTGCTTTTGCCGAGCAGATGCAGGCGCAACTGGGAGCGGAGTTTCCGGCTTTTCTCACGGCCCTGGCCCAGCCCACGCCCGTAAGCATCCGATTAAATCCCCGCAAAAAAGGCTATGACACAACGGATTTAGTCCCTGTACCCTGGTGTGCCGACAGTTTTTACCTGCCCGAACGACCCAGTTTCACCCTCGATCCGCTGTTTCAGGCCGGGGCGTATTACGTGCAGGAAGCCTCCTCGATGCTACTCGGCGAAGCCCTCCGGCAATCGGTTAATTTAAGCCGACCGCTAAAGGTGCTCGACTTGTGTGCCGCGCCGGGTGGAAAAAGTACCCTGCTGGCTTCGGCCCTGTCGCCGGATAGTTTGCTGGTTTGCAACGAGGTGATTCGGAGTCGGGTGTCGGTGTTACGCGAGAATCTGGACAAATGGGGGTGTCCCAACGTGGTGGTAGCCAACCACGACCCGGACGAGATGACCAACCTGGCCGGTTTTTTCGATGTCGTGCTGGTGGATGCGCCCTGCTCCGGCGAGGGTTTGTTTCGGAAAGACCCGGACGCCGTGCAGGAATGGTCGGAAGCCAGTGTGCAGCTTTGTTCGAGTCGCCAGAAACGCATTCTTTCGGCAGCCGCCAATTTACTCGACCAGGGAGGTATTCTCATCTACAGCACCTGTACGTATAATAACTCGGAAAACTTGAACAACATGCAGTATCTGGCCGGGCACGGCTTTCAAAACCGCGCCCTGACCTTGCCCGACGACTGGGGCATTGTCGAGAAAAGTTCGGACGATGCGGTTGGCTATCAGTGTTACCCCCACCGGGTTCGGGGTGAGGGTTTTTTCATCAGTGCTTTCCGGAAAAAGACCTTCACGGCGGTCGTAAAATTAGATGCCCGTACGTTTCGTACCATCCGGGCACTGCGCACCCGCGACACGGCCTCGGCGTCGAAGTGGTTGCAAAATCCCGCCGATTTCTCGTTCTGGGAGAAACCCAACGGGGCGGTAATGGCCCTGCCCAAAAGCCTCGAAAAAACGTTCCTGTTTCTGGATAGTGCGTTGCACAACAAAGGATTTGGCCTGGATATGGGTCAGTTCAAAGGGCAGAATTTTATCCCGTCGCACGCGCTGGCACTCAGCACCGCTGTCAACCGGAACCTGCCCGCCATTGAACTAAGTAAAGAAAATGCCCTTCGGTACTTTAAGAAAGAAAACCTGGTATTCGATACCCCGGTAAGCGGCTGGTTGCTGGCTCAGTACAAAGGGCTAAATCTGGGCTGGGTAAAAGGCGTTGGAAACCGGGTAAATAACTACCTGCCAAAAGACTGGCGCATCCGAATGAATATCAAAGAATACGTATGAAACGGCTACTGTTTATTGTTGGACTACTGCTGACTGTTATGGTGATTGGCTATTTACTGGGGCCGACTGCCCAGACCGATGCGGTCAAAAATGAACCCGTTACGCTCGACCCCGACCTGGTAAAACTGGAGCAATCCATTGCTCAGTCAGAAAAATCCCTAAAGCTGCGGCCTGACAACGAAGCCCGTATCGTATGGGCTGATAGCCTGCAAAAAGTTAAAACGCCCTACAGCATCGTTTACATTCCAGGTTTTTCGGCAACCTGGGCCGAAGGCGACCCGATTCACAAGCGAATAGCGCACCGATTTGGCTGTAATCTGTACCTCGCCCGTACGGCCGAACACGGCCTGGATTCGCCCGATGCTATGAAAGAACTTACCCCCGCTCTGTATGCCGCGTCGGCTGAGCGGGCACTGGCTATCGGCAAGGAGTTGGGTGATAAGGTAATCGTGATGGGGACATCGGCGGGTGGGATGCTGACGCTTTATCTGGCAGCGCATCACCCCGAAATTGATGGCCTGATCCTGTATTCTCCCTGTATTGCCGTAGCAAATCCGGCTCTGAAACTAGTGACCAAGCCCTGGGGAAAACAGATTCTCAATCAGGTGTTTAGTGGCGAATACGTTAAGAATACCAATTATAAGGGCGGACGTGCCCGCTACTGGTCACCACAATACCACACCAACGGACTAATCACCCTGCAAACTATGCTCGACGAGTTCATGACTCCCGAACAATTTGCGAAAGTGAGGCAGCCGGTTTTTATGGGGTACTATTACAAAGACGAGGAGCACCAGGACCAGGTAGTATCAGTGTCCGCTATGCTGGAGATGTTCGATGAACTAGGCACACCCGCAACGCAGAAAGTGAAAAAGGATTTCCCAAACGCGGGTGAGCACGTCATTGCGTCTCACTTTACTTCGGGCGATCTGGCGGGGGTTTATCAGGCTACTGAAACGTTTATGAAAGGCGTATTGAAGATGCCCGTTGTACCAGGAGTAGAGGGGTTAACAATCCGCCAAACTAAAAAATAGCCTACCTTTGGGAAATTAATGCAGAGTGAAGAATGAATACTGACAGTTACTCTAGGCACTTTTCATTTATCATTTATAATCGAACCGGCGACCCGGTCATCATTAAATAACATGGCTTACGGATTACTGAACGGAAAACGCGGCATTATCTCCGGTGCGCTGGACGAAAAATCAATCGCCTGGAAAGTGGCGTTGAAAGCGAAAGAAGAAGGGGCAACGTTCACCCTGACCAATGCCCCCATTGCTATGCGCATGGGCGCGATCAAACAACTGGCCGAGCAGTGCGACGCGGAGATAATTCCGGCCGACGCCACGGCGGTTGAAGACCTGGAAAACCTGTTCACCAAGTCACAGGAAGTGCTGGGCGGCAAAGTTGATTTTGTCCTGCATAGCATCGGTATGAGTCCAAACATCCGCAAAGGAAGAGCCTACACCGACCTCAACTACGACTGGTTCAAACAAAGCATTGATATCTCGGCCCTGTCGTTTCACAAAATGATGCAAACGGCGTATAAGCTCGACGCCATCAGTGCCGGGGGTTCCATTGTGGCATTAACCTATATGGCAGCTCAGCGGACCTTCCCATTCTATACCGATATGGCCGATGCTAAAGCCCTTCTGGAATCCATTGCCCGTAGTTTCGGGTATCGCTATGGCAGATACCGGCAGGTGCGCGTGAACACCGTTTCGCAATCGCCCACGCCGACCACCGCGGGTGGCGGCATTGGTGGCTTCGACAAGTTTTACGACTTCGCCGATAAAACCGCGCCCCTCGGCAACGCCAATGCCGACCAATGTGCCGATTACGTCGTCACGCTCTTCTCCGACCTGACCCGTATGGTGACCATGCAGAACCTCTACCACGACGGCGGATTCTCGATGACGGGCATCTCAGAAGAAGTGATGGAATTGATTCATAAGGGAGAATAAATTACCTGTAGTAAAAAAGGGGGCATCTACGGATGCCCCCTTTTTTGTTGCTGTCTAACTTAACCCAGCCCGATTGCGCGTCAAATCCGACTACTGCCCTTAAAATATAATTTCCTGAGTCAGATACGTGGCCTGAGCATCGCCGTTGATGCGAACAGTGGCAACGGGGCGGGGGTGGTTCCAGTCAATCGTAATCAGGCCGTAGTTCAGTTTGGCCACCATGTTGCCCACGCGGTGGCGATTGGGTTCTTCATGCGGAGCGGATACGTGCGTCAGGCCGCTGCTGGTGATGTCGTACAAATCATAGCCCAGCCCCGGCACACTTACTTTCGACACCTCGGCTATATGCCGGTCACCACTGATTAGAAAGGCTCCTTTCGGTTTTGTTTTGCCCAGCAGGTCTAGTAGTCGCTGGCGGGCGGTGGGAAAATTGGCCCATTTCTCATAAACATGCTCTTCGGGCAATACCTGAATACCACTGCCAATAATATGCAGGTCGGCATCGGAGTTGGTGAGTTGTTCTTGCAACCATTTCCACTGGGCTTCACCCAGCATATCGCCAGACGGGTCGGGGACGTTGGCTTTACCGTCTTTCTTGAGCGGATCGCGGAAATAACGACCATCCAGCAAAATTACCTTCACCCGCTGTCCCTTGGGGCCGTAGCTATGCACCGAATACCCTCCCTCCTGCTTCCGTAACGGGCTATCGGCGGGTACGTCCAGAAAATCGAGCATCACCTGCTGGCTTTCTTTCCGCTTTGGATATTCTTTACCACCATCGTTTACGCCGTAGTCGTGGTCGTCCCAAACACCAATGATAGGGGTCGATTGCCGCAACTGCTGGTAGGTGGGGTTACTTTTTTGCCGGGCGTATTTGGCCCGCAGGGTATCCATATTTTCCGAATCACCGTAGATATTATCGCCGAGCCAAATCCACAAATCAGATTTTTGGGCAACGATGTCATCCCAGAGGGGTTGAGGTCGTTTCTGGTCACTACACGACCCAAAGGCAATTGTCGTGAGGGCTTTTTTTGATGAAACAACCGTATTTGGTCTGGACGTTTGGCAACCCCCTATGAAGACACAAACGAGCGGCAGTAGTGCAAAAAGCTTTTTCATTTCAGCAGGATTACGGATTCAGTTATCCAGCAAAAGTAAAAAGCGATGCCAGCCAAGACAACCTTATGTTGCAGAATTGACAAACCGGTTGAAAAAGCGGATACCGAAGTATATATAAGCCAGCAATGCAATCAGGTCGGCCGTGTTCCTAAGTAAAGCTACTGTATCATTTTCGGCTTCACCGGAATAATCCAGCATCCAGTTAAATAACCCGGCAGTATACGCCACAAGAACAGCTATAGTACCTAGAGAGATTAGCAACAGTGTGGTCAATTTATTATTCATTTGTCAACTTGGTTCAAGACTGGAATAGTACACACGCATTTGGTTGATGGACATCGTATCCCTGAAAAGGTTTAACAGAACCGGCATTTTTTAAGTGTATATCTCCGAAACATGGTCAATTTGCCGAAGCAGAATTCCTCCTTCTTGCCGTATAACCAACGGAAAACCTGGTTTGATAATCGGATAACGATGAGACAGTAGCAAATTCTTTGCCCTTCTGCCAAAAGTAGTCGGTACTATTGGGCGAATAGTAACGTTTTTGAGTAAACGGTTCGTATACCCTACCCATGATTGCTATTATTCAGCGTGTTACCCACGCGTCTGTTACGATTGAGGAGCTGGTAAAAGGTCAAATCGGCACTGGTTTCCTAATTTTGCTAGGTATTACCCATACTGATACCGAGGAAGATACTTCCTGGCTCAGCCGAAAAATTGTCGGGATGCGTATTTTTAATGATTCCGACGCGAAAATGAATCTCGACCTCGCTGCTGTCGATGGCGATATTCTGCTTATCAGTCAGTTTACACTCCATGCCAGTACAAAAAAAGGAAACCGACCTGGATTCACCGAAGCGGCCCGCCCCGAAGTAGCCATTCCGCTCTACGAAGCCATGATACACCAACTGGAGGCCGATTTGGGAAAGCCAATTCAGACCGGTGAATTTGGGGCCGATATGCAGGTTTCGCTGGTGAATGACGGGCCGGTAACGATTCTGATCGACTCAAAAAACCGTATTTAGTCATAGTCATTTACCAATTTGTGCCAGTTATCCGTTAATTTTACTGAAACCAGCCCTTATCCGTTGAAACGATGTTTCACCCGGATAAACCGCCGAATGGATTTTTTGCCTGCCAATATAACTGCCTACGCCGAAGCCCACACCGCGCCCGAGAGTGCGTTGCTTCACCGCCTGAACCGCAATACCCACGCCCACATTATGGCTCCCCGTATGTTGTCGGGGCATATGCAGGGGCGTTTTCTGGCGATGGTGTCCTGGATGATTCGACCACGCCGTATTCTTGAAATTGGCACTTATACCGGCTACTCAGCCCTTTGCCTGGCCGAAGGATTGGCCGAAGAGGGTCGGCTGATAACCATTGATTACAACGAAGAACTCGAAGCCTTCACCCGTTCCTACTGGGCACAGTCTCCGCTGAACGATAAAATTGATTTTCGGGTGGGGTTGGCAACGGATATCATCCCAACGCTCGATGAATCGTTCGATCTGGCGTTTATCGATGCCGACAAACGGAACCTGTCCATCTATTTCGATTTGGTGCTGGATAAACTCCGTCCCGGCGGATTCATACTGGCCGATAATGTACTGTGGAGTGGTAAGGTAGCAAACTCCACTGGCGCAGGGGATGCAGATACGCTGGCCGTTATGGACTTTAACCAGCGGGTACATAAAGACCCACGGGTGGAAAATGTACTTTTGCCCGTACGTGACGGGATAATGATGATGCGAAAACGATAAGTGCGACTGACCAACATGAACCACCGCCTGGGCGGTATGCATATGAAAAAACGGATGCGTTTACTAACCTTATTTTTAACCCTGATAAGCGTTGCGGTATCAGCTCAGACTACTGGGCCAATGGTACCGGAACAGCTCACGTTTGCCGGTATTTCGGTTCAGCTGGACCCCGACGCCCGGCGACTGATCCAGCAGGATGTCAATGCGCTCATTGCTAACCGGCAATACTGGACGGCCAAACTCGACCGGGTTACGCTGTATTTCCCGATGATTGAAGCCATTTTGATTGATGAAGATGTCCCCACTGATTTCAAATATCTGGCCGTTCAGGAGAGTTCACTGACACCAGATGCGGTGTCTTCTTCAGCCGCTGTGGGCTATTGGCAGTTCAAGCGAGAGACAGCAACGGACAACGGAATGCGGGTAGACGACGAAATTGACGAGCGGAAAAGCATTATAGCCTCCACCCACGGAGCCGCTAAATACCTGAAAAAGAGTAACAGTCAGTTTAATAACTGGGTCGCTTCTCTGTACTCATATTACCTGGGTGCAGGTGGTATTGCCAAACTAATTCCACCCGATTGGTCATACGCCCGTGAGGTGGCCCTTGATGGCCGAACAGATCGGTACATCCTTCGTTTTTTTGCGCATAAAATTGCTATCGAAAATTCCCTGCAAACGCACCAGACTAACAATCGTTTCGCGCTGATTGAGTACCCGAATGGCGGAGGTAAATCCCTGAAAACCATTTCCGAAGAACTTGGCGTCGATGAGTTTGAACTACGCAAGTACAATCGCTGGGTGCTGAACGGAGGTGTGCCCACAGACCGTCAGTACATACTGGCGATACCGGTAGCCAACGATCAAATCAATGATGTTCGGCAAAAAATAAGCGCCAGTACGCCCAGCCAAACGGCCGATTTTGTTCAGACGGATGTTGGCTTCCCGGTTCTTCGTAAGGTAACTACCGGATTGAGCAGTAAGAATGACCCCGTTCTGTACGAAATTAATGGATTACCGGGCATCCAGGCACAGGAGGGTGATAATGCCGCTTCGCTGGCCCGGAGATCAAAAATCAGCCTGTCGAGTTTTCTACGCTATAACGATATGAGCGACCGCGACCCTGTACTGCGAAATGATGTGTACTACCTGGCAAAAAAACGCAACAAGGCACTCGTCCCCTTCCATACCGTTCGCGAAGGAGAAACAGCCCGCAGCATTTCGCAGCGATATGGTATCCGGTTAAAAAAATTGATGCGCTACAACCGCCTGGATCGGGTGCAGAAGTTGGCCACCGGGCGGGTCATGTGGCTCCGCGAACGCAGGCCAGCCAACAAACCGGCCGAAATCATTACCGCCCCTACCCCGCCGGTATACGACCAGACTCCCACACCCGCTCCAGTCCGGGCCGATGTAGCGACCAATGCGCCCGCCCGCCCCGCCGGTAGCAGCGACATTCCCCGTAATGCATCGGAACGGAAACGGTACCAACCTAAACTGGTGGGCGGTGGCGTAACCCCCGACGACAAAACATCGGAACCGGCAGCACCCCAGCGCACAGAGCCAGTCCGGCCCGTCGCACAACCTACCGTAACCCGCTCCGTTCCTGTATCACCGCAAACCAGTGGTAGTTCGGAGGGAACCCAACGGATCGTTATTGTGCGCACGCCCGATGCTGCCGAACCAACGAAGGCAGTGCCCGTAGCGACCACCCCCGAACGGGTAACCCCCGCTACAAATCCAGTAGTTATCGACTCAAAACCAACAAAAAATCCTGATACGTACACGCGCCAGCCAAAAAAAGCGTCTGATATGGACATGGGACGGCCTGAAACCAGTACGTACAAAGGACCGACCGAGCAACAGGCTGATGGATCCATCGTAACGTCGTCGTCGGTACCAGCCAGCAAGGCTCCACCCCGGCCCGCAGCTACGGTTAGTCCAAAAACAGAAACACCCGCTATACGGCCTGAGCCAGTGGCTAAAACGCCCGAACCCAAACCGGTAGTTACGCCTACACCAGCCACAAACAGCCCGGCCACGCCTTCTGCTACCGCCGACCGGTCGGCGACAACCCACACGGTCGAACCCGGCCAGACGTTCTACAGCATTTCCCGGCAGTATGGCCTGACAGTGGATGAGTTGATGGCCCTCAACAGCCTGACTAACAATGACGTGCTTGAAGTAGGAAAGAAGCTGAAAGTAAAAGCGGCACCAGGAAGTCAGTCAGCAGCATCTGCTACCACAAAATCAGCAACAGGGTCAAAAGCAACCGTGAGCTATCATACCATTGCCAAAGGAGAAACTATGTTCCGAATTTCGCAGCAGTATGGTGTTAGTATCGAACAGCTAAAGGAGTGGAATAACCTGAAGGATACGGGCGTTCAACTGGGACAGAAAATAAAAATCATCAAGAATGAATAAAGAGCCGGGAGAAGGCAGAAAGGAATCTCACGCAAACCTTTTTCTATCTGCCTTCTCTCCTACATCCTGCTATGATACTCATTGATACGACCTGCATCAGCGACGATGTTGCCGAAAAGTTTTTCGTTTGTAATCTCGACAAGTGCAAGGGTGCCTGTTGCGTTGAAGGCGACATGGGTGCCCCGCTGGAAGGCGACGAACCCGCCATACTTGACCGAATTTACGAATCCGTCAAACCTTATCTCTCGCCCGAAGGCATCAAGGTTATTGAGCAGCAGGGCGGCTACGAATCCGACGGTGCCGGTGGTTTTGTGACCAGTACCGTTGGCGGCCGGGAGTGTGTGTATGCAACATGGGATGATCGGGGCATCCTGAAGTGTGGCATCGAGGCCGCTTATAACGATGGTAAAGTGGATTGGAAGAAACCCATTTCCTGCCATCTCTACCCCATCCGTGTCACCAAATACGAATCATTCCATGCCCTCAACTACGACCGTTGGCCCATCTGTAGCCCCGCTTGTGGCTTTGGTGAACAACTGAATGTGCCCATCTACAAATTCGTCCGCGAAGCACTGATTCGGGCGTACGGAGAAACCTGGTACAACCGCCTGGTACAAGCCATTGAAAATCCTCCGACTTCGGAGCCGGTATAGACGGAATGGGAAAGCGGGATTATTTTGACGAAGTGTATGACGTTGTGCGGCTAGTGCCGAAGGGCCGCGTAACCACGTACGGCACCATTGCCCGTTACCTGAGTCTGCGGGCGGGTGCCCGCATGGTGGGCTGGGCAATGAACGGTTCGCACGGCCAGCCCAACGTACCTGCCCATCGGGTGGTAAATAGCATTGGCGTACTAACGGGCAAGCACTTCTTCGGCGGCCCCACCATCATGCAGCAACTACTGGAAGACGAAGGGATTCGGGTTGATGATGATCGGGTGGTCGATTTCAAAACCCTGTTCTGGGACCCGGCAGTTGAGTTAGAAATGTAAAGGCACGCTCACCAAAGCATATAAAAAGGCTCTCCCACAACTACTTGTCGGGAGAGCCTTTTTTGTGTTTATCAGCTCGCTTTTTTTTACCGCTCAAACATGACATCGGCGAAGTAGCCTTTACAATCGGTAAACCAGCCAGTTACCGAAAAACCGGTTTGGTGAGCCAGTTCCTCAATCTGGGCGCGGGTAAACTTGCGGGAAATCTCGGTATGAATAATTTCTCCGTACTCAAACGGCACCACCATATCGAGCGAATTTATTCGGACCGTCTGCGCTTTCTGACTGACCAAGTACGAACGGGCCTCACCACTCTCTGGGTTGTATGTTTCGTAATGGTCAAAAGCGGCTAGGTTAAAGTCGGCATCCAGTTCGGTATTGATGCGCCGGAGCAGGTTCAGGTTGAAAGCGCGGGTCAGTCCCATCCGGTCATTATAGGCCGCATGGATAATGGCCGGGTGCTTTTGCAGGTCGAAACCCGTCAGAACCAGGTCGCCGGGTTGCAACCGGTCATGGAGTTGTCGGTAAAAATTAACGGCTTCGTCGGGGGCAAAATTGCCGATGTTGGAACCCAGAAACAGGACAATGCGCCGAGCATCGGACTCTTCAGAAAGCTGTTCCAGAGCGTTGAAGTAATCGTCGTGCCGGGCATTCAGGAGTAAGTCAGGCCATTGTCTCTGTACATCGGCCACTAGCGCATCCAGCGCATCGCCCGAAATGTCAACGGGGGCATAAGTAAAATCAGCTTGCTGATCAGCCAGGAAGCCGAGCAGAATTTTTGTTTTCAGGCCATCACCCGCTCCCAGTTCCACCAGTTCGAACGGGCGTTTGTCGGGCGTAAATAACCGCAGCAGGTCGGCTTTTTGGGTATCGAGAATCTCGTACTCCGACCGGGTTAGGTAGTAATCCGGCGTGTGCATAATCTCCGCAAAAATCCGACTCCCTTCGGCATCATAAAAAAAGCGTGACGACAGCCGTTTGGGAGTTTGTTGCAACCCCGTTCGTACTTCATCAATCAAAGCCGCATCGGCTTCGTGCTGCTCCACAAAGGGCGTCTCAATTATGGATTCACTAATCGTATTCCCGTAAACTGCCATTGCTTGTCAGGTTGAAAAAAATTTCGGTAGGTTGGCCGGGAGTGCCCTTCTGGTGTGGCCACCGAAGCACCGCGCAATACCACTTGTCCGCTCATAAATTTGCCATTATATTCACCTACAGCCCCTTCGGCCGTTATGAAGCCAGGATAAGGCAGGTAAGCCGAGTTCGTCCATTCCCAGCGGGTGCCCCAGTTGACACCCCCCGATTGGGTGCAGGCTTCCCACTCAAATTCGGTGGGAAGTCGCTGCCCTTTCCAGCGGGCATACGCGTCGGCTTCGTATTGGCTAACGTGACTAACTGGTGCATCCAAATCAACGGGTTTTAGCCCATCGAAGGTGTAATACCACCATTTCCCCTCTATTTTATGCCAGTACAACGGAGCCTGAACACCGTTCGCGTTGACCCACGCCCAGCCGTCGGACAGCCAATGTCGGAAATCCTGATATCCCCCGGCCTCAATGAACGCATTGTACTCTCCGTTGGTCACCAGATTGCCATTCAACGTTGTATCATTGAGGTACACTTTGTGCGGGTTCAACTCATTATCAAAACAAAATCCGCCGTTCTCCCGTCCGTTCCGCTGGAAACCAACCGTGTAAATACCTGATTCAAGGCTGAGGGGCGGGGCCGTAACCAGAGTAGGATTCTCAACAAAAGGCATCTCAACGGCCGGAAGCAGGGGATTGTGGCCCAGAATGTACTTGATGTCTGTAATGAGCAATTCCTGGTGTTGCTGCTCATGATTCAGCCCAATATCGATCAGATCCAGCAGGTCATCCGTAAACGTAGCCGTATCCAAGAAGCGACTCATGTGCTCATCTACGTACGCCCGGTACGAATACACACCCGCCACCGTTGGGCGGCTCAGGTTACCCCGGTTTGTACGCAGAACCCGCTTGCCAACGGTTTCGTAGTAGCTGTTGAAAACGTAGCTGAAGTCGTCGTGGAAAACGCGGTAGCTGGGTAGGTTCGGAGCCAGCAGAAACGTTTCCCAAAACCAGGTTGCATGGCCCAGATGCCACTTGGGCGGGCTAACGTCGGCAATGGGTTGCACAACGTAATCTTCGGTTTCGAGTCCCTGGCAGATGGCCTCGGAATGAGCCCGTACACGCAGGTATTGGTCAGTTAATGTTTGTTCGGCAATCATAACGGTTTTCTGTTTGCGGTATAGCCTTTGTGGTCGATAACCCGTTTAACCGTCTACCACCTGGGTAGGAAGATGAGCTCATTACCCCATCGGGTAAGGTGATCGATGTTGTTACACGCAAACGGTAAGGATTAAACTGACTATTAACGCCCTTGTTTTAATATCCGGCCATTTGTTCGTCAGCGTAGCACCAGAGCCACCGTTCGCCCGGTTCGGCGGAGATGACTACCGGATGATGACTGGCTAAAAAATGCTTTGTAGCGTGCTGATTGGGGGATGAGTCGCAGCAACGCGTCGTGCCGCAGGTCTGGCAGGTACGCAGGTGTACCCAGGTATCAGCCGTTTTTACGCATTCGTCGCAAACATGTTCCGTTGCCGAACGGACATCGGTGACAGCTGATAAATGGGTGCAGATGGTTGGTTTTAGCATAGTTTTGGCTATATGATTAGGGAACAGGGTATTTTGACCACGCTGCACCTCTTAGTTTTCGGCCAGGTATTTATGGACGAAGCTTACGGCCATAGCTCCTTCCCCAACGGCAGAGGCTACCCGGTTCATGGCCCCGGCCCGAACATCGCCAGCGGCAAAAATGCCGGGGCTACAGGTTTCCAGCACGTAGGGCTCCCTTCCTAGTTTCCAGACGCTTCTGAACTCGGCAAACTTCGCCATATCCCGGCCCGTAGCAATAAAGCCTTTAGGGTCTTTCAGGATATCCATCTCAATCCAGTCGGTAAAGGGCTTCGTACCGATAAAAATGAACAGCCCGGCCGCTTCTACCGTTCGGTGTTCCTTGGTATCCATGTCTTCCAGCACCAGGCACTCCAGCGCATTATCGCCCAATCCCTCTACCACTTCGGTACAGCCCACCACCAATATATTGGGGGTTTTATCAATCTGGTCGATGAGGTATTGCGACATTGTTTCGGATAAATCGGGTCGTCGGACGCAGATAAACACCTGAGCCGCCGTTCTGGACAAGTACATGGCTCCCTGACCAGCCGAATTTCCCCCGCCCACGATGTACACCGTTTTCCCTTTGAAGGCGACGGCTTCGGTGGTGGCGGCCCCGTAGTAAACGCCCGCCCCGGTGTATTTATCCAGGCTTTCATTTTCTAGTTTGTGGTACGCTACCCCGGTGCTCAGCACAATGGCCCGCGCTACAACTTCCGTATCGTCCGACATTTTTATGTGCTTATACTGCCCCTGCGACTTGATGGAAACTACCTCCTGCGGGGCCAGAAACTCTACGCCAAAGCGTTGTGCCTGCGTAATGGCCCGCCGGGTAAGATCGGCCCCGCTCAGCCCATTGGGGAAGCCAAGATAATTTTCTATGCGGGAGCTGGTTCCTGCCTGCCCGCCGGGAGCGCGTTTGTCGACCAGAATCGTTTTCAGCCCTTCCGAACCGCCATACACGGCGGCTGCCAACCCGGCAGGACCAGCCCCGATAATGGCCAGGTCATACAAACTCAGCGATGCCTTGGGTTGTAGGCCAAGTTTTTCGCCCACTTCGCTCAGGCTGGGCTGAGCCAGGAGCGTTCCATCGTCAAAAACAACGGCGGGCAAATCCTTTTGGTCCTTTCCGTGCAACTCCAGTAACGCCTGCGCCTGTGGGTTCGTTTCTACGTCGAGCCACTGGTACGGGAACAGATTACCCGCCAGAAAATCTTTCAACTCGTGCGACCGGGGGGAAAATTGGTAGCCAATCAGCTTCAAGCCATCGAAATCGGGCCGGTAGTTCGCCTGCCAATCCGCAAGGAGGTCTTCCAGCACCGGATACAGCTTTTCTTCGGGCGGGTCCCAAGGCTTGGTAATGTAGTAATCCAGCTGGACCTCATTGATAGCCCGTATGGCAGCATCGATGTCAGAATAAGCCGTAAGCAAGGCCCGTTTGGCATCGGGATATACTTTACGGGCCTGGGCCAGAAACTCGACACCGGTTATACCGGGCATCTTCTGATCCGACAGGAACAGGGCCACAACCTCACCTTTTTTCTTCAGTTCGGGCAACGAATCGAGGGCCTCGCGGGCCGAACTGGTACAAAGAATACGGTATTTTTTGCGGTACTGCTGGCGTAAATCGTGTTGAATAGCCTGCAATACCTGTGGGTCGTCGTCAATGGCAAAAATGATAGGGAGACGCATAGTTTTTAATGAGCGAAAGAGTGAATGAGCGAAAGACCAGTCTGCCGGTGATGTGAATAACGAAAGAGCGCAAGTACATTTGCTAGTATTTATTCGCTCTTTCGCTCATTCACGCTTTCACTCATTGCGTTGGCAGGCATACGCTGAACTCAGTGCGGCCCGGTTCTGATTTTACTTTGATGGAACCGTTATGATGCTTTATAATGCCCTGTACAATGTCCAGTCCGAGGCCGGTGCCTTTGCCGATTTCCTTTGTCGTGAAGAAAGGCTCGAATATTTTATCGGTAATGTCGGCTGGAATACCCGACCCGCTGTCGGTTACTTTGGTCAGCACAAACTCCGACCCGTCGGACCGTTTATCGACTTGACTGTCAATGGCGAGAGTACCACCGTCGGGCATGGCATCAATGGCGTTATCGATCAGGTTTGTCCAGACCTGATTCAGTTCACCGGGCCATCCGCAAATAGTAGGCATATCGGGTGGTAAAGCTACCGTTACGGTAATGTGTTTACTCTTTACTTTGTGATTTAAGAGCGTGAGGGTATTCTGAATACCATCGGCCAGTTTGACCGTTTCTTTACCCCCACCCCGGTCCATATGCGTGTAGTTTTTGATGGAGTCGGTCAGGATAGAAATACGTTTGGATGCCTCACTGATATCGTAAACCAGTTTTTCCGTCACCAGATTATTAACCAGCCAGTTGATTACCCCCGCCAGATTCTCGTCGTCAATTTTTTCCAGAATCCAGTCCAGGTCAGCCACCGTAAAACCGTAGTCGATCAACGGCCCAACCAGGTCCATCGTATCGTCAACGCCGTGGTCGTCGAGCCAGTCGGCTACTTCATCTTCCAGGCTGCTCCGTTCCAGCAATGTTAGCCGCTGTGCCGGGTCAGTCCCCAACTGCTGGTCTACTTTTTTAAAGAATACGGTGTTGACCGAATCGACCTGATCGTCGGTCAGGTTGAGGTGCATAATCGTTTTGAACGCTTCCGGCGTGGCCCGCATGTGGGTTTTAAGCGTATCGGCCGAGCGCACAACGGCGGCCACCGGATTATTTAGTTCGTGCGCCAACCCCGCCGACAACCGGCCCAGCGAGGCTAGTTTCTCATTTTGCTGCGTCTGTTTGGTAAAGTCCCGAACCCGCGTAGTCATCTGATGCACCAGACTCTCGGTCAGTTCGTAGCACGAATGAATCAGGTCGGGCAGGTGGGTGCGATGCAGTTGCAGCATCTGCACGGGTGAGTTGGCTATTACCTGGTTCACATTGGTTTTCATCCGCGAAAAAGGCAGCACACCCAGCACTGAATACGGTTCAAACGATAGCAACTCATCCCCGGCGCCACCCGTTCCGGCATCAATCCGAATACGACCGTCGAGAAGCAGTATCAGATGATCGGCTGGTGAGCCGGGTTTGTTAATGACTGTTTCTTCGGGAAACGAGACAACCTCGGCCCGGTCGATGAGCCATTGAAGCTGTTCGTTGGGTACCTGTTCAAAGATTGGAAACTGATGGAGAGTTTCTAACAGATTCATACAGGAAGGAATAAAAATGGGTAAATAACCGGCTCCTCCGTCGAATGAAAGAGTAGTGTAAGGCAACATTGTATACAGATTGCAGAGCCTGATGCGTAACGATTTGTTAGCGCGATTAGTTACCAGAAAGACGTTAACTTACTAAAACGTATTTCCTCTGCTATGCGCCTTACGCTGCTTCTGCTTTGTTTCCTATTTGCTGCCTTTCGCTCCGATAAACCGGCTTATAAGCTTTATACGTCCACCCTCAAAGTTACCACCTACGCAAAACTGCTTCAGCAGGCAGCCGATGCCGATGTTGTTTTGTTCGGCGAACTGCATAACAATCCCATTTGCCACTGGCTCGAACTCCAGTTAACTAAAGACTTACAGGCCCGGAAAAAGGAGAAGCTGGTACTAGGTGCTGAGATGTTCGAAACGGATGACCAGACAGCCCTGAGCAATTACGTGCAGGGGCAGACAACGGCAAAGGAACTGGCTACACAGGCCCGGCTCTGGACCAATTACGATACCGATTATAAACCCATTACGGACTTCGCCCGCGAGCAACACATTCCATTCATTGCTACCAACGTGCCACGCCAATACGCCCGGCTGGTTTCGCGGCAGGGGCTATCGGCCCTCGACACGGTTTCGGCCGAAGCCAGACGCCAAATGGCTCCCCTGCCGCTCACCGTTGACCTAACCTTACCCGGCTACAAAGCCATGATGGATATGATGAGCAGTCCGGCACATGGAGCTGCGGGGACAACGACAAATGGGCACCCGGCAGCAAACGCGGATATAATGGCCAATTTTGCCCGCGCCCAGGCCATCAAAGACGCGACGATGGCCTACTTTATTCTACAAAATCTAAAACCGGGCCACACGTTTTTGCATCTGAACGGCGATTATCATTCCAAGAACTTTGAGGGCATTGTCTGGTATCTGCGTAAACAGCGGCCCGACCTGAAAATCCTGACCCTCTCCTCCGTTGAGATGCCCGACACCGATAAGCCCGACCGGGAGAACCGGAACCTGGCCGATTTTGTGCTGGCTATTCCCGATGATATGACCAAGACATATTGAGTGAAAACCAGCAGATTGACATCCAATGACTTCTTTATTTCTATTACCGGGAGAATTAGCTATCTTCCTTCAAGCTTATCGATCATGAAGCACTTACTCATTTCCGGCGTCCTGGTCTGCCTGATTACGCTGGCCGCACTGACACCACCAACCTACTGGAAACCACCCGCCGACAGTCGGATTCCGGCCGGGGCGCTGGGCAAGCAAATCCGGTATGGGCGGGAACTGGTTGCCCACACGGCCAAATACCTCGGCCCAACTGGGTCGGTGAAGCACCTGTCTAATGGCATGAATTGCCAGAACTGCCACCTCGAAGCGGGCACTAAAGTTCTGGGCAATAATTACTCCGCCGTATTTTCGACCTATCCCCGTTTTCGCGAACGGTCGGGAGCCACCGAGACGGTTATCAAACGCATATCCGATTGCTTTGAACGCAGTTTGGGGGGTAAGGCACCCGACAGTGCGAGTCGGGAAATGCAGGCGATGGTAGCCTACATGCGGTGGCTCGGAACAGACGTAGCCAAAGGGCAACGGCCCGAGGGGGTAGGTCTGGTGAAAGTGGCCTACTTGGATCGGGCCGCTGACTCTATAAAAGGCAAAGAGATATACGTAGCGAAATGTCAGGTTTGCCACGGCGTAAAGGGAGAAGGAATGAAAGTAGCCGGTGCATTGGAATACGTTTATCCGCCCATGTGGGGGCCACACAGCTACAACGATGGGGCGGGTCTGTACCGACTATCCAGCTTTGCCGGGTACGTTAAAAACAACATGCCGTTCGGAGCCTCGTACGCTAATCCGCAATTAACCGACGAGGAATCCTGGGATGTGGCGGCCTTCATCAACTCTATGCCCCGCCCCCACAAAGACCAGCGCCACGACTGGCCGAAGGTGGCCAGCAAACCGGTTGATTTCCCAACCGGCCCCTACGCCGATTCCTTCCCGGAACGGCAGCACAAGTTTGGCCCGTTTCAACCCATTGCCGATACCCGAAAGAAACAGTAACTTCACCTAAAAAAAGCACCCATGAAAAAAATAACCTACTTATTAGCGCTGGCTTGGCTGAGTATCGCCCCGGCAATGGCGCAAACCAGCGAGACTAGCACCTTCCACGGGGCCGAAGCCACTAAATCTCGATACCACGCTGTTTACCAGCTAAATACAGCCGACACCTCCGTTATCAGTCATGCCTTAGCCAATATTCAGAATGCCCTGAACGATCCACGTTTGAAAGGAAAACTGGATATGGAACTGGTGGTGTATAGTGGGGCAAACATACTGTACCGCAAAGATCATCCCCAGTATGAGAAGCAGCTACAGAATCTGCAAAAGCAGGGCGTTATTCTGGCCATGTGCGAGAACACCATGCGGATGCGGAAAATTAAACGCGAGGAGCTGTTTCCCTTCGTCAGCTACGTCCCCACCGCCAACGGCGAACTCATCATCCGGCAGGAAGATGGCTGGGCCATTGTCCGCCCGTAAGTTCTACAAATCATAAAAACTGCTCGTTGCCGTAAGCTGGTAACGGGCAGTTTTGGTTAAAGCCCGTATAAACTCGTATTTTGGCCTACGATAAACATAATCCGTCATGTTACGCTCACTCGAAATACGCAACTACCGCAACCTTCGTCACCTGACCATTGAAAAATTGGGCCGGGTGAATTTGCTGGTTGGGAAAAACAACACGGGCAAGACATCGGTGTTGGAAGCGGTAGCGATCTATGTTTCTTCTTATAGCGAAGGTATAACCATCAAATCTTTGCTACAGCAGCGGGGAGAGTATTACACATACAACACAAGAGAACTTTCTAGTTCGGAAAAGCCTCTCTCAATATCTAGAGATAATCTTAACTCTCTGAGTGCATTATATACTGATTATACCCCTTCATTCTTTTTGCAAGACAGCAACGATTTGGACATTCATGTGGGTGAAGTAGATAAGTACAAGGATTTTAGTAATTCATCATTAACTATATGCTTAAGGAAGGCATATCAGACAATACGGAAAGATGAATTTGGAAGAGAAATAATTGAGTATACCGTTGCGGACAAAGAAGAAGATGTTGGGTCCCAAGAGTACAGGTATGAAATAAACTTTTGGAGAAATCATTTATACCAAACTAGATACTCTCTTAACAGTGATAGGCTATTCCATGAACCATCATTGAACAGAGCTAATGGAGAATCTGATCAATTTCAGTATGTAGATTCAAAAAATAAAACCCAGCAACCTATTGAACACCTTTTCAGTAAGATTGCTTTGTCAGATAAAGAAGATACAGTAGTGAATGCTTTAAAAATCATCGAGCCGAAAACTGAACGTTTCAGTTTGATTGAAGATGGTCGCCCTATCATTAAGCTCAGTAATGGTAAAATAAGAAATCTGTCTAGTATGGGAGATGGAGTAAGTCGGGTGTTTTCTATAATACTGTCTATGGTTAACTGCGAAAACGGCTACCTACTCATCGACGAGTTCGAAAATGGCTTACATTATTCCGTGCAGGAAAAACTCTGGGAAATAATCTTTTACCTAGCCGAACGACTTAATATTCAGGTGTTTGCTACAACGCATAGCAGCGATACAATCCGATCCTTTACATCAATATTGGCTAAGCAAGAAAAGTCTGATGAAGCTGGCAAAGCTATTCGCCTGCAACTTTATAATAATATGGTTCGAGCCGTTGATTACTCGCCGGAAGAATTAGAAACGGCAGTAGAGTATAATATTGAGGTGCGTTGAGATGAAAATAGACGAAAAATTCAACGCTAAATTATTAGTAGAAGGTAGCGACGATCAGCATGTTATCTGGGCCATCTGTGAAAAATATGAAATCGTAGAATCCTTTGATGTAATTGATACTGGTAGCATTAGCCGGGTCCTAAGGAGGCTTCCCGTTGATCTAAAAGATGACAGTGTCGAGATTCTAGGAGTCATTGTAGATGCTGATCAAAACACGCAGTCTATCTGGCAAAGCCTGCGGGATCGTTTGTCACCTTACGGTTACCAAATTCCCGATAAACCTGATCCCGATGGCTTCATTCACCCAACACAGGATATATACCCACGCATCGGCATATGGCTCATGCCCGACAATCTACAGTCGGGAATGCTTGAAGATTTTGTAAAACTTCTTATCAGGCCACACGATCCGCTAAGCCCATTTGTCGATGAGATACTTGCCAAAATCGAAGGGCAGGATATTCCAAATAGCTACAACAAAGACATTCTTCACGCCAAAGCGTTTATTCACACTTGGTTGGCGTGGCAAGAGGAACCGGGTAGGCCGATGGGAACGGCCATTACGGCTACTTACCTCGACCATAACACCGACCTCTGTCTCCGCTTCGTCGCTTGGCTGAACCTGCTCTTTAATCCCCAATAAGCCATGCTTGATTTTCGTCTGAACGTTTTTTACACCGTTGCCAAACGGCTTAGTTTTACCAAAGCGGCTGCGGAACTGTACGTGACACAACCCGCCGTAACCAAACACATTCAGGAGTTGGAGCATCAGTTTGGTACGGCCCTGTTTGATAGAAGGGGTAACCAGATAAGTCTGACAACGGCTGGAAACGTGTTTCTTCGCCATGCAGAAACCATTATGGCTACGTACCGCCAACTGGAGTTTGATATGAACGCGCTGAAGGGCGAGCCGGGCGGGGCGCTTCGGGTGGGGGCCAGTACCACCGTGGCGCAATACGTGATTCCACCCGTGCTGGCCCGCTTTCACGAACAATCAGCCGACGTGTCTATTTCGCTGCTGAGCGGCAACACCGAGCAGATTGAGCAGTGGTTACTCAACAACGAAATTGACTTAGGGCTGGTGGAAGGACGGACGCACCACAGCGATATACGCTATACTCCATTTGTAAAAGACGAACTTGTGCTCATCTGCCGCGCCGACCATCCCCTAGCCGACCGTGATGAAATTACACTAGATGAGTTAAAAGCCATCCCTATCGTGTTGCGCGAACGGGGTTCCGGGTCGCTGGAAGTGGTAGAACACGCGCTGCGGGGCGTCGGCCTGCGACTCACCGACCTAACCATCGAGATGCAGTTAGGCAGTACCGAAAGTATGAAATCGTATCTTGGCAGTTCGCGGTGTATGGCCTTCGTATCGGTTTTTGCGGTCCAGCATGAGTTGCAGGCGGGGTCGTTAAAAATCCTGGATGTGCAGGGGCTGGCTATCCAGCGCGACTTTTACTCGATTCAGATGCAGGGCGTTAGTGAAGGGCTGGCCGATACCTTCATGCGGTTTACCCGGCAGCACTATCGGAAAGGGTAGAGCAGGAATGACTGCTAACCACCGGGTTTTCGTACTTTTGGCAGTAGAAACTTAATCATCATGCAAACAAAACGCACCCTGTCGCTTTTCGCGGTATTGACCCTGCTTACCCTATCGATTAAAGCCCAGTCCCGACTTCCCCGACCAGCGGCTACACCAGCAAGAGGAATGGCAGCATCGGCCAAACTGCCAGAATTCAGCCTGTCTCCCGCTGAGGTAGAAGCGCATACGCGGTTTCTGGCCTCCGACGAATTGCAGGGACGACGCACGGGGGAGCCGGGCAATGCGGTGGCGGCACGGTACATTGCCGAGCAATTTCGATTGCTGGGACTAAAACCGGCCAGCGAGGGTGATTTCTTGCAGCGTATCAATCTGGAAAAAGTGAAAGCTGCCAGTTCGGCCATGATGATACTGGGAACTGATACCCTGCGTCTGGGGAAAGAGGTTGTGGTCATGGCAGGTGGCCCGGCCGATTTGTCGGGTGAGGTCATGTATGTTGGCTACGGCCTGACGGATGGTGAAGATGGCTACAAAGGGCGGGATGTGAAAGGTCGTATTCTGGTGGCGCAGGGAGGTTCGCCGGAGGCAAAAGGGCCGGGCGAAATATTCCGGGCTTCGAATGAAAAACGGAAGCTGGCGGCTGAAAAAGGTGCCGCTGCCCTGATTGAACTTTACAGTGAATCCATTCCCTGGGGCTTCGTCAATCAATATTTCAACCGCGAACAGATAGCCATACCCGTTACGGCCGAAGGGGCCAATTCCGTAGCCCACGTATGGGTGAACAACGCTAACAATAAATACAAGCAACTGAAAGAAGCCGGGCAAACCGTTACGCTGCGGTCGTCGGGTCGGTTGCGTACCGCTGTGCCCTCGGCCAATGTGGCGGGTATCATTGAAGGGACTGACCCGAAGCTGAAAGACGAATATGTGATTCTGTCGGCCCACTTCGATCATATCGGCGTGGGTAAACAGGCCAATACACCTTATCAGCCAGAGGATAGTATTTTCAACGGAGCGCGGGATAATGCCATGGGTACGGTAGCCATTCTGGAAGCGGCCAAAGCGTTGTCGCTGCAAAAGCCAAAACGGTCTATCCTCGTGCTGGCCCTGACGGGCGAAGAAGTTGGTTTGCTGGGAAGCCGGTATTACGCTGAGCATCCGCTGGTGCCCCTGAAACAAACCATTTTCGACCTGAATATCGACGGAGCCGGGTATAACGATACCACTATTATTTCGGTGATTGGTCTGGAACGGACGGGGGCCAAAGCGGAGATTGAAACAGCCGCCAAAGCGTTTGGCTTGGGCGTATTTGCCGAACCCGCGCCCGAACAGGGCTTGTTCGACCGCTCCGACAATGTCAGTTTTGCGGCCAAAGGCGTTCCGTCTCCCACGTTTTCGCCGGGTTTCAAAACCTTCGATGCGGCCATCGGGAAGTATTATCACCAGGCCATCGACAATCCTGAATCGCTGGATTACCCGTATTTTACCCGCTTTTGTCAGGCCTACGCCTACGCGGCCCGCCTGATTGCCAACCGGGCCACGCGCGCCCAATGGTCGGCGGATGATAAGTATGCGCCAGCCGCAAAAGCATTGTACGGCCAATAGTAGAGGGTTGTGAAAAGGTGCTTTTGACGAGGATACTTATGCGGCCGGTTAACCCGGATAAGAGCCGTCTAACGAAACGGAAAACTAAACGACCTGACTCATCGTTTATCTACTAATAACGACATCCGAACATGCTATTCAAATATCTGTTTATTATCACGCTGATTATCCTGTTTGTACCACCCGTGCGCCGGTTTGTATTTTACCTGCTGGTTGGCCGTAAACTGGTAAAACAACAGGAACAACAGGAAAGTAAGCAAAATAGGACCCGTGAGGGAGAAATTCGTGTTGACAGACGTCCGGGGAATACAGGTAATCCTTCCAATAAGGGCGGTGAGTACGTCGATTACGAAGAAGTTAAATAAGAAGTCCCTCCATCACGTTTCCGGGTAACTGGAGTTAGCAAAAGCAGGCACGTAGTAGTCATCGACACAGTGGTCAATGCTGATTGGACGATTGTACGGTCGTTTCTTCTTCCTGGTTATATTTTACCGCGACGCCCTTCATTACATAGCCATTATCCGTAGTGGACGTGTGGTAAGTATAACGAACGAATACCAGCGCATCGGCTCCCATCCGTTTTGCCTGTAGCGTAAGCCGGGCCAGCAATAACTCTTTCTGTTGCATATCATTCCCCCGGCTGAGCATCCGTTTATTACCGGACTGCCGCTCGCTCAACGGTAACTCTCCGCTAACTTCCAGATCCTGCAACGTCGCAAAAGGACGGTCGGGACGCTGGTTGTCATAAAACACATCGACGGGGTAATTGGGCTTGTTCTGCAAATACACAATGGGCTTGAAACAGCCCGTTACGCCCAAGGTAATCAGCAACAGACTATAGAGTTTTTTCATGATTTTGGCGTCGCTTCAGCTAAAATCTCCGCTACCACGCGCGGGTAGTGAGTATGTTCAAGTGCCTGTACTTTCCGGGCTACATCGTCGGGCGTATCTGTTGGTAAAACGGGACAATGAGCCTGAAAAATAATCTGCCCTTCATCGTAGTGTTCGTTCACGTAGTGAATCGTAATGCCCGACTCGGTTTCCTGAGCCCCCACCACCGCTTCGTGAACAAAATGGCCGTACATGCCTTTTCCACCAAACTTCGGCAATAAAGCCGGATGGATGTTCACCATTTTGTTGGGGAATGCCCGTACCAGACCAGCCGGTATCAGCCACATAAAGCCAGCCAGTACAAGTAAATCAATTTTCTGGTTAATAAGAAACTGCGTAATTTGATTTGTATCGTAAAAGGTAGTCCGGTCGAATAATAGGACTGGAATGTGAAGTTGTCTGGCCCTCTCGATGACACCCGCTTTGGGATTGTTGGAGAGAATCAGGGAGATGGCTACCGATGTATTATCCGCAAAATAAGTGGCTATTTTTTCGGCATTCGAGCCGGAACCGGAAGCAAAAAGAGCGATGCGTTTCAAAATGAGTCGTGAGTAGTAGAAGTGGATAAGTCGTAAGTGACTGACGTATTCTTACTGCCTGATTCAGTTGCTAATTGGCTGAGCGACTGATTGACTGTCTAACTAACTGTCCGACTTATTTAATCAAAATTACAACTTTTGCCTATTTTTGTGGCTAATCGTTTCTAACAGATGCTGGAAACCAGGCACCTCACCTTTGAATATACCCCTGCCAAACAGTTTACATTTCCGGATGTACACTGCGCCAATCGGGAAGCCCTGCTCATTCTGGGGCAGTCGGGCCGGGGTAAAACGACATTCCTGCATTTGCTGGCCTTACTGCTCAAACCCAAAAGTGGCTCGGTCATTATCGACCAGACAGACCTGACCAAGCTCAGCGTTGCCGATACAGCTGCCTTTCGGGCCAGGCATCTGGGAATTGTATACCAGAAACCCCACTTTGTGAGCGCACTATCGGTCATGGATAACCTGTTGCTAGCCAATTATCTGGCGAATAAACCACAAGATAAAAGCCGCGCCCGTGCGCTGGCTGTACAGTTGGGTTTTAGTGAGCAACTAACCAAAAAACCGCACCAGCTTAGCCAGGGCGAACAGCAACGGGTTAGCATTGCCCGCTCAGTCATGAACCAGCCAGATGTTATTCTGGCCGATGAGCCAACGTCTAGTCTCGACGATGAAAACACCGAACGCGTTGTAACGCTCCTGCGCGACCAGTCGGAGCAAATTGGGGCTAGCCTTATTGTGGTTACCCACGACCAGCGGTTAAAAGATGCCTTTCAAAACCGAGTGAATCTGTAGCACTTCATCTGACAATCAATCCAACAAACACACCAAATGCGTAAAACTTTATTGCTTTTCCTGTTGCTGCCAATGCTATCAGGGGCACAAAACCGCGACGGCGGACCGCGCAGGAATAAGAAAAAAGATTACCTCGTTTCGTTGAATACGGGGTTTGGAACCATGCACCTGGTACTGTACGACCAAACCCCAAAGCACAAGGAAAATTTCATAAAACTCGTTGACCAGAAATTTTACGACAGCCTGCTTTTTCATCGAATCATTCCCCTATTTATGATTCAGGGAGGTGATCCAAACTCCCGAAAAAACGAAGACGGTGAACCACTCGGCAACGGGGATGTAGGATACAAGATTCCGGCTGAGTTCGTGCCAACACTCTTTCATAAAAGGGGAGCCTTAGCTGCGGCCCGAGATAACAATCCAGAAAAGGCATCAAGCGGTTGTCAGTTCTACATTGTAGAAGGGCGGGTTTGGGACGAAGCGGGGTTCCAGAAGCAGGTCGAACGGATTAAAAGCCTAAAGGGACACATTCCCACCGAAGAGCAAAAGCAGGTCTATGAAACAATTGGTGGGTCACCCCATCTGGATGGTAATTACACCGTTTTTGGCGAGGTGATTGATGGGTTGGCTGTTGTTGACAGCGTAGCGAAACAACCCCGAAATGACCTGGACAGGCCCAAACGCAATGTGCCCATGACCATGGCGGGTGAGTGGATAAAGAAAAAGAAAATCACGAAAAAATACGGGTACAAATTCATGTAACGTCCATCGGACGATACACAAACAGTATGAAAAAAATTCTTATTACGGGTGCCAACGGATTGTTAGGCCAGAAACTGGTTCATTTGCTGACGCAGCAACCAAATGTTGAGTTGATTGCCACCGCACGGGGCGATAATCGTTTACCCTTTTCGGAAGGTTATACCTACCGTTCCATGGACATTACCGACCGGCAACAGGTGCTGGATGTGATTAATGAAACGCACCCAGACGTAGTTATCCACGGGGCTGCCATGACCGATGTGGATAAGTGCGAAACGCAGAAGGACGACTGCTGGGCACAGAATGTTCACGCAGTTGAATACGTTGTGGAAGCCTGCCAGGCGACCAACGCTTTTTTAGTGCACGTATCAACCGATTTCATATTCGATGGTGCCGATGGTCCGTACGATGAAACCGCCGAAGCCAACCCCATTAGTTTTTACGGCTGGAGCAAGCAGGCCGGGGAATCGGTAGTGCGGCATTCGGCCATTCGGTGGGCCATTGCCCGTACGGTGCTGGTGTATGGGATTGCACACGATATGAGCCGCAGTAACATTATTCTGTGGGTCAAAAAGTCGCTGGAAGACGGTAAAAATATCAAGGTCGTGACCGACCAATGGCGCAGTCCGACGCTGGCCGAAGACCTGGCCACGGGTTGCTACCTCATTGCCGATCAGGAAGCTGAAGGCATATTCAATATTTCGGGGAAGGAAGTGATAACGCCCTACGAAATGGCCATCCGAACTGCCGACTATTTTAGTCTCGATAAATCATTGATTGCCCAGGCCGATGCCTCCACCTTTACGCAGGTAGCCCGTCGCCCCCCGCGCACGGGTTTCGTGCTGGACAAGGCCCGGACGGTGTTAGGGTATGACCCGCACTCGTTTGAAGAGGGAATTGCCGTGCTGGCGGGCCAACTCAACAAGTAGTTATATCAATATGAGTCAGGTGAAAATTTACGGCGTTCGCGAGCAGTTGCTGCCCATCCGGAATCAGCTTTCCGACGTGATTCATGCCTGTGTGGTGGAAGCCTTACAATTTCCAGTGGATAAACGCGCACACCGTTTTTTCTACCTCGACAACGACGATTTTTTCCGACCGGCCACGGCATCGGAGCGGTACATCATGCTGGAATTTATGATGATAGAAGGCCGCACGGTGGAAACGAAAAAGAAGCTGATTCATCTGCTCTATCAGCGCCTTAGTGCGCAAATGAATCTCGCCGCATCCGACGTTGAAATCTGCATTCTGGAAAGCCCCGCCCACAATTGGGGCTTCCGGGGTATGACTGGCGATGAGATAAAGCTGAGTTACAAAGTCAACGTCTGACTCATGACCCTGCACCTAAAAGTGAAACCGGGCAGCAAAGTGGACCAGCTATTTTTTGATGGTGCCGGTCTGTTAAACGTTAAAATAAAAGCTCCGGCGCAGGACGGGAAAGCGAATGCCTACCTGATCGAATTTCTGGCCAAACAATTGGGCATTGCAAAATCAAACGTAACGATTGTGGCTGGTTTCACCAATCCGCACAAACGAATTGAAATCGAAGTTGAAGCGGAGATTTATGAGCGATTTGTGTCGCGAATAGCGTAGGTAAAATGAGCGCAATTTTCAGGTAAAGTTCGACTAGTGAGCAAGTTACTGATTACCTATGCATTGTATTATTTCTATACCGATTGTACAACTAACTTTATGTCAAGGGATTAAACTCTGATTCGTTAAAAAACAGATATTGCCTACTCAATCGAGAAAGTACTATTTCAATATTTCCCTTCTAGCAGCACTTTGGTCTTTTTACCTTCACTCATGAATGTATTATAATCAATACCGCGTTTACCGATTGATACACCTGAGCAGTCAAAGATGTAGCTCATTGGTGAACTGACAAAGCCATTCTCGAAAGCAAGAAAATCTTCTCCCTTGTACGAGTAAGTTGATACCCATAGGGAACTACTCTTAGGTTGCTGAAAATACTGTAGCTGGTCTTCTGCCCAAGGGATATTCTCCAAAGGGGAATTAGCGAAGCATCCTGTTGTTGAACTTTCCGGGTTAACCTCAGAGTTAGAGCCGCACTTTTCTGCTGTTGAGATAATGGTAATCGCCAGAGCGAAAACAAGTATAGACTGGGTGCAATTCAAATTGTCGCTTTCGTGCCGTAGCTTAGGGTATGCATAACGAAACTGCCCTGCCCTTCACCGAAGAAGAATATGTAGCTTTAGCCCGTCAAAAATACAGCGAACTCAAAGCTCTTAAAAGTAAGCCCACA
>JBBSTD010000059.1:0-40020 GCA_038236215.1 Cytophagales bacterium
ACCGCCTAAATTAGCCTTGATTGCGGTGTGTAATAAGTTGCTTCGTCAGGCCTTTGCGGTGGTTCGTTTCGATGAGGACTATCAGGCGGATTACGCGCCAAAATTGCGTCAGGCGGCTTGATTTTTAACACAGTTCATGTGTAATAGCTTCCAAAATACATATAGACAGCTTCCTGGATAAATACACGCCCATACATTTTAATTGATCTATTCTAACGTTTAAGAAAATGAATCCAAATAAAGTATTGTGGGAAAAAGGAGACTTTACCCAAATCGCCGAAACCATGCGGGAAAGCGGTGAAACATTGGTCGCCAGCCTGGGAATCACTAACGACCTCAAGGTTCTTGACCTCGGCTGTGGTGATGGCACCACGGCAATACCGGAAGCCAAACTCGGTGCCCATGTTTTAGGTGTTGATATCGCCAGTAATTTAGTTGAAGCGGGAAACGTACGGGCAAAAAAGGAAGGGCTTACAAATTGTACCTTCCAGGAAGGAGATGCAACTGATTTGCATGAATTGAACGATCAGACTTTTGATCTCGTCGTAAGTATCTTTGGTGCCATGTTTGCACCGAAGCCATTCGATGTAGCCAGGGAAATGGTTCGCGTTACCCGTCCGGGTGGAAGAATCGTTATGGGAAACTGGATACCGGGCGATCCAACCCTGGTAGCGCAACTATTAAAAATCAGTGCTGCCTACACACCGCCACCACCGGAAGGTTTTGTTAGCCCGATGTTATGGGGCAAAGAAAGTCATGTTATTGAGCGTTTTACCAGTGCTGGTGTAGCAAAAGAAAACATTTCCTTCGCTAAAGCTACTTTTTCATTCAACGCTTCATACTCACCAGCCCAACTCGTTAGTAAGTTCAAGAACTACTACGGCCCCACCATGAATGCTTTTGAAGCGGCTGAAAAAAATGGGAAGGCTGCGGATTTACAGCATGAACTGGAAGCCTTATTTAACAGTCAAAACAAAAGTACTGCCGAGGATACGGTTTCCATTTCTGCGAATTACTTATTGGTAACAGTTACACGTTGAACGTGTAAATGAGGAGTGAATTTGGGCTATTGGAATTGATAACGCGGGCTTGGGGCGTTGACAGGTATAGGGTGATGAGTTGGAACTGGTACAAGTTGGGCGAAGACCCCAAAATATACCCGCCCAACTATAGACCTGAAACCATAAACCCTTTCACCTCTTCGTCTGCAACTACTTCTCATAGACTTTGCGGTAGGTGCGCGTCTTACAACAGGCAGCACGTCCCATCGTCAGGCGAACAGCCCAACCATTGATACCATGTCCCCGGCACCTACGCCGTTTTTTCACTAGCAACCCATTTTTTTATCGCTATAGGATAACTTCTTTGTAACATTTGCGAAACATCGGGCGTTACTCCCGAATAGCAACTATTAATTTAATTATGTTTCGCCCAATTTTAGTACGCTCCACTTTTCTAGTATCCGTCCTTACGATTTGCTCTTTATCAGTAGGTTACGCCCAACAACGGTTCAGTGCCGGTCCTCGTGTAGGCTTGAATATGTCCACATTTGGCAGGGATGCACAAGGTTACACGTTACGCCCCGGCGTCACGGCCGGTGCTTTTCTGATGTACAGTTCCCTGAACCATTTTGGTATTTCGGGCGATGTGCTATACTCGCAGATGGGTGGCAAATTCTCACAGAATAACGAGTCATTCAAACAACGGATCAATTACCTCGAAATTCCGGTAGCCCTGCGTTACTTCCTGACGCTGAGTGGCGATTTCCGGCCGAACCTATTTTTTGGCCCCTCTCTGGGTATCAAACTCAACGCGAAAAATACCAATTACGCAAACACTAACCCGGCCATTACGCGGAGCGACATCGACAACAGTGCTCAGTTCAATAACCTGGATTTAGGATTGATTGCCGGTTTTCAGCTTAATTTTAAAGGACTGGCCGAACGGCAGCACTTTTTGATTGATGCCCGTTACCGGTATGGTCTGAGCGACATTACCGTCGACCCAAACCAGAACATTAATAACTCAACCATCACCCTGACCCTCGGCTACAGCTTCGGGGTTGGCCCCGAATACCGCAACCGCCGATAGTACGGCGATACCCGCTTCCCCTTTTTCATCCCCGGCATTTTTCTTTTAAGAAAGTGTCGGGGACTTTTTTTGTAATTTTGGCTTATTCACGATTCAATTCCATTACTCATGCCCCATTACCGACCTATTCTACTCGGTCTGCTCAGCGTTCTGATAACCACTGCGGCCTTCGCCCAAACAACCCCGTCTTTTTTGCCCCTCAATGCCCGTCAGGCCTGCTGGGTCGATTCGGTGTTTACCAACATGGCCCCCGACGACCGGATTGCTCAGTTGATTATGGTGGCAGGCTACTCCAACCGCGACCGGACGTATGAAGACTCGCTGATGAGACTCATCCAGCGGCACAAGGTGGGGGGCGTAGTCATGTTTCAGGGGGGACCGGTGCGGCAGGCGCAACTCACCAATCGGCTACAGGCGGCCGCATCCGTGCCGTTGCTGCTGGCGATGGATGCGGAGTGGGGTCTGGCCATGCGACTGGACAGCACCGTTCGTTACCCCTATCAAATGACTCTGGGTGCCATGCAGGGCGCATCGTCCGATTCGCTGATTTACCGAATGGGTGCTAATCTGGCCCGGCAGGCCCGCCGATTGGGGGTACATGTCAACTTTGCTCCGTCGGTGGATGTGAATAATAACCCGAACAACCCTGTCATCAACTTCCGGTCGTTTGGTGAAAACAAGTACAATGTGGCCCGAAAAGCCCTTGCCTACATGCGGGGCATGCAGGATAACAACCTCATCACCAGCCTGAAACACTTCCCCGGCCACGGCGACACGGGCACCGATTCGCACTTTGACCTACCCCTTATCAGCAAAAGCCGGGTAGAACTGGACTCGCTCGAACTATACCCGTTTCGGCAGCTCATCAATGCCGGAGCACTGGGCGTTATGATTGCTCACTTGAACATTCCGTCCCTCGATACCACCCGAAACCGGCCGTCGACGCTCTCTCCCGCCATTGTCACGGACCTGCTCAAGAACGAGCTGGGTTTCCAGGGTCTGATTTTTTCGGATGCCATGAACATGAAGGGCGTCACGAAATATTTCCCGTCGGGGCAGGCCGACGAACTGGGTATCGAAGCGGGGATGGACATCCTGGAATTCACGGAAAATGTACCGGCGGCTCTTGCCCTCATCAAGCAGGCCGTTGTCGCTGGGCGCATTTCGCAGGCATCGCTGGATGCCCGCTGCCTCAAGGTACTGCGGGCCAAAGCCTGGGTGGGTCTGGATCAGTACAAACCCATTGCGCTGGACAATCTGGTGAGTGACCTCAATTCCGTGCAGGACAATCTCCTCAACCGCAAACTCACCGAAGCCAGCCTGACCGTCCTGAAAAACGACAGGAACCTGTTGCCCCTGCAACGGCTTGACACGCTCCGCATCGCATCCGTTGCGATTGAAAGCGATAAAATAACCGCCTTCCAGCAAATGGCGGGCAATTACACCAAGATTGACCATTTCCGTCTGACGTCCCAAATGCCCGATTCGGCCCTGGCACAGGTACGGGATTCGCTGAAAAACTACAACCTGCTGTTAGTTGATGTACACCTGAACAGCATTAGTCCCAGTGCGAAATACGGCTTAAAAGCCAAAACCGCCGGGTTGGTGAGCGAGTTGGTCGCTACCGGGAAAGCGGTGGTAACGGTGTTCGGAAATGTGTACGCGCTGGACAAACTGACGTTTCCGATGGATACCATTCAGCCGAACCGCAACATTGAACAGGCACGGGCGTTGATTATGCCTTATCAGCTCACCAATTACACCGAAGAGTTGGCCGCTCAGTTGATATTCGGGGCCATTGGTGCGTCGGGGAAATTGCCCGTTACGGTCAACCAGTCGTTTCGGATGGGCGATGGAATGACTGTTCAGCCTAACGGACGACTTAAATACACCATTCCCGAAGAGGTGGGCATCGACAGCCGTTACCTGACCCAGCAGGTCGATTCGCTGGTAAACGTCGGCCTGATCGAAAAGGCGTTTCCGGGTTGTGTGGTGCAAATGGCGAAAGACGGGAAAGTGATTTTCCAGAAAGCATACGGCAAACTGACCTACGATGCCTCACTCGGCGCCGAACCGGATTCGGTTTCGCTGGACGACCTGTACGACATGGCATCGGTCACGAAGGTGAGTGCGTCCGTACCTGCTCTGATGCACCTGGTAGATGATGGCAAGTTCGACCTGAACAAAACCATGGCCGATTACCTGCCATTCCTCAAAAAATCGAACAAGGCCGATCTGCACTGGCGCGATGTACTGACGCATCAGGCCCGGCTCAAAGCCTTTATCCCATTCTGGGTAGAAACCAAAAATCCGGACGGAACCTTTAAACCCAAAACGTTCAAAGCGGAACGAACAGCCCGCTTTCCGATTGAGATAACGGACAGTCTGTACGAGTTCAGAGGGTATCCTAAAATCCTTTACGACCGGATAAAAGACTCGCCTTTAAATGCAAAAAAAGAATATGTTTACTCCGACCTGTCATTCATTCTTTACCCATTGGTAGTGAAACGGTTGACGGGTGAAAACTTTGAAACGTACCTCAAATCGACGTTTTATGAACCGCTGGGAGCCAGTACGCTGACGTTCAATCCCCGCCGGTTTTACCCCCTCACCCGCATTGCGCCAACTGAATACGATTCGCTGTTTCGCAAAACCCTCATCTGGGGGCGGGTACACGACGAAGGCGCAGCCATGCTCGGTGGCTTATCAGGGCACGCGGGCATGTTTGGAACGGCTAACGACTTGATGAAGTTATACGAAATGTACCGGCAGAAAGGCAGCTACGGCGGTCAGCGGTATATTTCGGAGAAAACCATCGCCGATTTTACGCGTTACCAGTTTCCCGAACTCGGCAACCGGCGCGGACTGGGTTTCGACAAACCCTCGTTCAAGTACACCGGCAACGGCCCCCATTCGGCTACGCCGGTAAGCTATGGACACTCCGGTTTTACGGGTACGTTCGTTTGGGTTGAACCTGACCCAGCCTACAACCTGACGTACGTGTTTTTGTGCAACCGGGTATACCCGACCCGGAATAACTCAAAGCTGGGCAATCTGAACACGCGCACCAACATTGTAGAAGTGCTTTATCAAGCCACCAAACGCGGACTACCATGAAAGACTATCTGATTCAGCTACTCGATTACGAACAATGGGCCAACCTGCGGATTATCAACGCGCTGTCCTCCCTGACCAACGCGCCCGAACGGGCCATTGCTATTATGGGACACGCTTTGTCGGCCCAGCAGGTTTGGTATAGCCGGATGAGGCAGGAGTCGGCCATCCAGCCCATTTGGGAAGATATTCCGGTGAGTTGGATGATCGAAACCGCCGAGCGGCAACATGATCAGGTAGTCAGCTACGTCAGGATTCTGACCCTGGAAAAACTAAATCAACCCATACACTACGTTAACTCCAAAGGCATGGCGTACCAAAATACGCCGTTGGAGATACTCACCCATATGAGTCACCATGCGGCTTACCACCGGGGGCAAATTGTTCAGTTAATCAGACCGCTCCTGGCCGAAGCTCCGGTAACGGATTTTATTATCTGGCAACGGGGGGAGTAGTCAGTTATAGCGTTGGTTGCTGGCATCGCCAGCCTGATCAAAACCGCCACTCTTTCAGCCCAGTTATCGACTATTATTCTTATGAAGTACCTACTCATTCTTTCTCTCTTGTTTTCGACTCCTGCCTTAGCGCAGGTACGCCTGCCGACCAATGAAGTGGGGCAGGTTCAGTACCAGGAAATTGTGCGGGTTCCGAATGCCAAGTTGCCCGCCCGAAAACTGATGGAACAGGTTCGGGCGTGGGCGAATGGCCATTATGCTGCGAATCCGTCTACCGAGCAACAGTACGATCAGGAGCACAACATTTTGTTCGTCAAGTCCTCCTTTCTCATCAATAAACAACTTGTCCGGTACGTGTTCACCATCGAACCCAAGTTTGGCCGTTACCGGGCCACCATAACCGAATTGATAGTGGAAGGAAATGGACTGACCGTACCCGTTTTAGGCAGCAGCAGCACGGCGACTGAAATAGCGAAGGCCACTGGCCCCAAAGAAGCGGACCTGAAACTGGCGGAGCAGGCTGCCTACCAGCAGGCCGACCTATACAACCAGATCGACAAAGCTTGCCGGAACACACTGGCTAACCTGAAACAGACCCTGATGAAGGGGTAATTTAGCGGTGCCGCCCTACCCCTACCTGCTCACACCAGGGCAATACCGGGCAAGTAGAACAGTGCGGTAGCGTACCAGTGCAGATGTGCTTGCCAAACGGCATCAGCAGGCGATTGATATCCGTCCACTGCTCACGCGGCACCAGCATTTCCAGCACTTTCAGCGTTTGTTCGGGCTGTTTTGTACGCACATACCCCCAGCGATTGACCACCCGATGCACATGCATATCCACGCTGATAGCCGCCTGCCCCGTTGCTACGCCCAAGGCTAAGTTGGCGCACTTGGGGCCAACCCCTTTCAGTGAAGTCAGGGTGGCAAAATCGGCGGGGAGTTGTCCGCCGAACTCGGTCATGATCCGCTCGGCAATGCCGCGCATGGTATAGGCTTTCTGGTCGGGGTAGGTGGTGCCGTAGAGCAGTTGCGTCAGCGTCGGGATATCGAGGGCCAGGAGTTGTTCGGGGGTTCGTGCCTGTTCAAAAAGTCGAAGCGACACTGGAATGGTCGTTTCATCGAGTGTTCTTATGGAAACGATGCACGAAATTAGTTGCTCGAACAGGCTGTTGTACCCCCGCTCAAACAAATCGAACATGGCCGCTTTTGGATAAGGACGAATAGCCTCCTCCACGTGTGCCAACACCGTGTTAAGGTCGAAGGGTTGTATCATAGAAGTTTGTGGTATTGGGTTTATGGCTTGCAGTTTTCGGTGGGCTGACGCCCGTATTTAGCCCCTGTCGGCCCACCGTAAACCGAATACCACAAACCGTAAACTGATTTTAAACTTTCACAATCACCATCTCTACCCGCCGGTTTTCGGAGCGTTCTTTCAGGGTTTTATTGGTGTTGATAGGCCGTGAGGGTCCGTAGCCAACGGTTTCGATGCGATCCGTCCTGATGCCTTTGTTGACCAGATAAGCCTTTACTTCGTTAACCCGGTTGCGCGATAGTTCAACGTTTGCATCGAATTCACCCACCGTATCGGTATGGCCTTCCAGCCGGATGTTCATCGTCGGATTCTCCTGCATGAGCGTTACCAGGCGGTCCAGTTCCGGGAAGGATTCGGGTTGAAGGTCATATTTCGACACGGCGAAATAAATATTCTTCAGGGTTATTTTCCCCCCAGCTTCAATGGGCACCAGGTCAAAATTACGCGCCACGTCGATGCGGTTCGTCGCCAGGGTATCACTCTGGCTGAAATACCCTTTGGCCGAAGCCGTAACGGCATAGACACCGCGCTTGTCGATATCAATTTTGTAGTTACCCGTTGGGCTAACGCTCCGTACGGAGTCGCCCGGTTCATCCCCCGCCGATTCAGCACCGGAGATGAGCCGGTACGTTACGGTAGCCACAATGGGCTTTTTCGTTTTAGCATTCCGCGTTACACCCCTGATAGCCAGTGCCGTGGGCGCAACGGGTTTGGGCGCAGGTTCCGGCGAATCCACGCCGGGCGAGCCTAAACCGGGAGACGTACGGGGCGTGTACGTCGGCTGCGAGGGCTGCGGTTTTGGCTGAACCGGGACCGGTGCTTTAGGCGTACGCTGTGCGTAGGTATCTTTCTTTTTCGGATTGATGATATGCACGCCCCAGAAGTTGAAGCAAACGGTGTTTCTAGTGTCCCGGCACTCAAACAAATCAAACACGGTGTAACCAGGGTCTACCCGTTCAAAGTAAGCGACAAAATCTACCCGCTCACCGGGCTGAACGCTTCGTCTGGTTTCGGGCGGTATATTTTCTGCGCGTACAAATTTATACGAACGCTCCCCCTGATTGACATACAGGCGCGAGGAGGGTTGAAAACCAATATTGCTGCCTGATATGATTCCCCGGTCATTTCCATTAGGCATCGGAATCCGGAAAGGCCAGTCGCTGCCGGGTATGCCTTTTTTAGCGTCAGGGGCCTCAAATTTCATGTACACAATGGTGTACTGCTCCGTTAGTTCAACGCGCTTGATAACGACGTCGCGGTCGTTGATATCATCGACACGCGGATTCTCGGTTGTGTACTGCACCTGCGCCCGCAATCCCGACGCAGCAAGCAGCAGTAGAAGACAAGTAAGTAATCGACGCTTCATGATCATTTTTGTTGTGAACCGGTTTGAACTTTCCAATGGCTGGCCATTTTTGGATACTCCAGCCGCGTCATTTCACGAAATTCTCTAAAGTTTAAACAGCTTCTGTGCTAGCTATCGTATAAACGTTTGACTAGGCCCGGTGGTTTAGGGTTTAATGCAAACAAAACGCGCCCGCCCTAAATAAGGGCGAGCGCGTTTTGTTTGCCAGTCTTTTTTCTAGTAACCGGCATTCTGAACCAGCGCCGGGTTAGTTGTTACCTCCCGCAGTGGAATCGGGAAAATCAGCTTCGGATCGTTGTACGTCAGTGTTCCCACATTGGCTTTGGTCCGTTTCAGGTCGTGAATGTACGTGCCTTCAAAGGCCAGTTCGAGTCGGCGTTCTTTCAGGATGTTCGCCAGGGTAAGCTGAGCCGCCGTCAGTGGGGTTGCACCGGCACGGGTGCGTACCAGATTAATGTCGGCCAGTGGGGTGTCGCCAACGGTAGTGCCCGCCCGGAAGTTGGCTTCGGCGCGGGTCAGGTACATTTCGGCCAGCCGGAATATCTGGATATTGCCGTACTGATTGATAAACTTAATCGTTCGGATAGCATCAACGGCATCGGTGTAAATTAAATCAGCCCGGCCGTCGCCCGCCGAAAACTGATTCAGGAAATCCTGCGTCAATTCGATATCACCCCGTCCTCCTACGTCCGACGAGCCATAAAACGTATTCAGGTCATTGATGCCGTCCTGGTCCGTGTTCTGAATAGCGAAGATGGTTTCGGCGGTGTTGGCACCATTCTGCGACTGCCGCGTGTCGAATACGTTGGCCAGCGGTACTAGCTGATAGGCCTTGCTGGCAATGACCGCATCAGCCGCTTTGGCTGCATTTGGGTAGTCGGCTTTTTGCAGATACACCCGCGACAACTGCGCACTGGTAGCGCCTTTTGTGGCGAAGAACCCATTAGAAACCGGGAGTTTGGCTGCAGCATCGGTCAGGTCCTGAAGCGCCTGCGTGTACACAGCCGCTACTGAGCTACGCGGCACGTTGGAATTGGCATCCAGCACCACAGTTGGCGTCGTCACAATCGGTACGCCGGGATTCGTATTGTTATCACCATCGCCCCAGGTTTTGCTGTACATACGAACCAGCTCAAAATACAGGGATCCCCGAATAAACTTGGCCTCCCCCTCAATGCGGTCTTTGTCAGCCGCCAAAGCCAGATTCAGATTGGCCAGCACCGTATTACAGATGTTGATGGTCCGGTAGGCATTGGTCCAGGTCCCATCGGCCTGATCATTGTTTACCAGTATCCGTTTAACGTAAATCTGCTGGGGGGCCACAAATGTCCCCGTCCAGAGCACATCGCCCGTAGCGGGTACAGTGCCCAGTAGTTCGGCATCGCGGACAAAACTGCCGCCGTATAGATTAACACCGCCCAGGCCATCGTAGGCGCCCACCAAAAGGGCGTTTAAATCGGCAGCCGTGCTTAATGCCTGACTGGTGGCCACCGAGTTAACCGGCTTAATATCCAGTTGGCTGTTGCAGGCCGTCAGCCAGAAGCTAACCGACAGGGCAGAGGCCAGGGTAAAGATTTTATATGTTTTCATGATACGTCTTTAGTCGTCGATTAAAAACCAATTTGAAGTCCACCAATGATGGTACGTGGTTGCGGAGCCGAATAGAAGTCAACCCCAATGTTGATTGGCCCTCTGGCCCCCGTCACATACGCGTCGGAGTTTACCTCTGGGTCCCAGCCGGTGTAGCCCGTGAATGTCAGCAGGTTCTGGCCCGTCACGTAAATCCGCACCCGATTCAGATGGATACTGCTCAGCAACGCTTTGGGCAATGTGTAACCCATCGTAAGGGTTCGCAGGCGAACGTAATCGCCTTTTTGCAGATAACGGGACGACTCTCCCGTACCGTTGCCACCCAGCAAACGAGCCTGCGGAACGTTAGTGATGTCGCCCGGTTTCTTCCAGCGATTCAACTGATCGACCGACTGGTTATCAAAGTAATCGCCGTTGGCCGACTGAAATTTCCCCCCCCCATTGTAGATGTAATTCCCAAACTGTCCATTGAATAACACGCTCAGATCAACACCCGCAAAGCTGAAGGTATTGGTGATACCGCTAATGAACTTGGGAGACGGATTACCCAGCGGTACGTACGCGGCAGCGTTGTAGTCGTTGGTCGTGGTGTGGTCAAGACTACCATCCGTATTAGTCGTGTTTTTGTAGTAGAGCGCATCACCATTCTGCACGTCGACACCCGCGTACTCCGGCCCAACAAACACCCCCAGGGGCTGCCCTTCCTGCGCCCGGTTCAGGAAGCTACCCGTAATGGTGGTGCCACCCAGATCGGTCACTACGTTTTTGTTGTAAGCGATATTCAGTGAGGTTGTCCAGTTAAAAGCGCCCGATATGTTTCTGGAATTAAAAACAAACTCGACCCCTTTATTTTGCAGTTTACCCACGTTACGCAACTGCGTCCGGAAACCCGATGAACCCGGTACGTTCACGTTCAGCAGCAGCCCGCTCGTGTTTTTCTCGTAGTAATCCAGTTCGCCCGAAAAGCGATTTTCCAGGAAGCCAAACTCCAGCCCGATATCTGTTTGCAGCGTTTTTTCCCAGGTTAGGTCCGGATTCGGAATCTGCGAAGGAGCCTGTCCCGGCACCCCGGCGTACCCCGCCGATGAACCGGCATTGTTCGTAGCAGCATACAACGCCAGCGAACTGAAGTCACCGATTTCAGCATTACCCGTCAGCCCGTAGCTTGCCCGGATTTTCAACAGGCTCAGTGCCTTTACGTTTTTCAGAAATGATTCCTCCGTCAGGATCCAGCCTGCCGAAACCGCTGGAAAAAAGCCGTAACGGTTGTTCACCCCGAAGCGTGATGACCCGTCGATACGACCCGATGCTCCAATTAAGTACTTGTTATTGAAACGGTAATTTACCCGGGCAAAATAGGACAGGAAACTATAGGTCGATTCTGTTCCGGTACCCGCCGTAATCTTGGCCGCTGCCGTGAGTTGCTTATACGCGTCACTCGGAAACTGCTGGCCCGTTACCGAGTTGAAGTTCGCCCGTGATTCCTGGTACGACATACCCAATGTAGCGTCGATGTCGTGTTTTTGGGCAATTGTCCGCCCGAAGGAGAAGAAGTTATTCGTGGTGTAGTTGGTCACCTGCCGGAAGCTATTCGACCCTAAGCCGTTGGCGGCACCCGTGTTCCGGGCGGTTTCGCGACCGTAATATTCTTCTTCCTGCTGCCCCAGAAGGTCCGTACCGAATTCGGTCCGGAAGGATAAGCCCGGCATCAGTTTGTAATCGGCGTACACGTTACCAATAATGCGGTACACCCGCGCCTGGATAGCGGCAAAATCACGGTTCAGCAACGGATTGTAATACAGTGTATAATCGCCACTTATCTGATTGGTACGCGGGTCAATGACCGGCGTCATTGGTGGCAACGCCACAATTTGCAATGGCGTCGAGAAGGCGTTATCGTTTGAGACACGGTCGTTGATCGAGTGCGACAGGTTCATGTTTACCCCCAGTGTTAACTTATCCGTAGCACTGTGGTCCAGATTAACGCGGCCACTCAACCGGCGAAACCGGTTTTTAATTAACGTTCCACTCTGGTCGAAGTATTGCCCGGAGATGAAGAAACGAGTCTTGGCATCGCCACCACGGGCACTCAGGTCATACTGTTGCGAAGGAGCTTTCTGAAAAGCTTCCTGTTGCCAGTCGGTATTGTAGGTAGGATTGGCACCCTGCCAGCCAGCGGCATCACCGGCGGCATAGCGGGTGAATCGGTTCGCCAGCGAGGTGACCGAATAAACCGGAATCCCCAACGCATCCGAATTGGCCCGCGCTTCCTGAAACAACTCAACGTACTGCTGGGTATTGAGCCACTGCCGCAGGTGAGTAGGGTTACTGGCCCCAATCTGCACACCGGCATCAAAGGTTGTTTTACCGGCCCGCCCTTTTTTGGTAGTGATCAGCACGACACCATTCGAGGCCCGCGACCCATAAATAGCCGACGATGCGGCATCCTTCAAAATCTCAAGCGACTCAATATCGTTGGGATTCAAATCGGCAATGGGATTGGTAGGAGCCGTTGTGGAGGACTGATCCGCCGAAGTGATGGGAATTCCATCCACTACGTACAGGGGCTGACTACTGGCGGTCAGCGAGGCCGAACCGCGCACTTTTATTTGCAACCCCTGCCCTACTTTACCGTTCAGGGCCGTAATCTGCACCCCGGCTACCTTTCCCTGAAGTGCCTGCTCTACGCTCGGAACGGGAATATTTTCAATGTCGCGCGAACCCACCTTGGCGATGTTGCCCGTTAGGTTGCGCTTCGACTGCGAACCATAGCCAGTTACAATGACCTCATCCAGTGAGCGGGCATCATTACTCAGACCTACGTTTACTACCGACCGGTTTCCCACGGCCACTTCCTGGGTCGTTACGCCCACAAAGCTGACCACCAGCGTACCAATGTTAGCGGGCAACGTCAGGGTATAGTTACCATCCGCATCCGTTTGTGTTCCTCTGGTGGTGCCTTTGGCCACCACTGATGCCCCGGGGATTGGGCTTCCGTCATCGGCTGCGGTGACTTTTCCCGTCACCTGCCGTTCCTGCTGCGCTATGGCTATAGTGCAAAAAACACTGCCAAGAACCATCAGAAAAAGAAGTAGAAAACATTTCATTCGGTTTAATTAAGTTTTGATGAAAAACAAAAATAAAGATTAATCTTTGGTTAAGAGAGTTAGCAACCATATAGTTATATAACTTCTATCTTTTAATCAAAAAGTACTAAACATATAAACTATAAAATATTTAGTATTGAAAAAATTTAATTAACTACTCAGCTACTGTTAGCATTCCTGCCCGTATTCCTAACCAGTAGCGAACTCCGACGACAGATTACGCACCCTTCCGTTCGCAAGCAATAGACTTCTACGCTCCGCAGGCTGTAACGGGCCATGTTTAGTCCTGAATTCACGTTGAGAAAATGGCCCTGAATTGAGTAAGAACCACCAGAAAGATTCTAGGCAATTGACCTCCAAAAAGAATAGTTAAACATTCTTACATCAGGCAGGTTAGTTGAGCAATGAAACAAAATCAAACGTATATGAAACGTACCTTGCTAAGTGCCGTGCTGATAGCCGGTTTGTTATTTAATTCCGGTTGTTCCTCGAAGCGAGACAGTAAAGACACCGCCCAGGACATCAACGATAACAAAGTTGAGAACGGTGCCGAAACGACGGCGTCTGACTCAAAAAGTGATTCTAAAGATGTGGCCGATTACATGGTCGACCTAGCTAATACGGGCATGACGGAGTACGAAATGAGCAAACTGGCGGTCGAGAAGGCCATTACGCCAACCGTAAAAGAGTATGCCCGTCAAACGGTTACTCAGCACGCCAAAGATGAGCAGTCGCTAAAAGCCGAAGCCATGAAGTACAACATCACGCTCCCTACTACCTTGTCCAACGACAGTCAGGAGATGATGACTAAACTGCGGAACGAAAAAGCAGGGGTTGATTTTGACAAGAAATACCTGGACGATATGGCCGACGTAAATGACAAAGCCATCAGTAAGGCCAAAGGTGCCGTTGAAAACACGACCGAACCCGCCCTGAAAGAGTTTGTTCAGAAAATCATCATGGACGACCAGGCGCACCTGGACAAGGCGAAAGCCATCAAAGACATGATTAAATAAACACAGTCAGCCAGTACGAACGATGCGGTGGGGTAGTTCTCCACCGCATTTTTTGTTCCCGTGCGGGCTAACCCAGTTAGTTTATACCCAGATACCGAACCAGGTCCTCGATGGACCGGATACCTAGTTGCTGGGCCTGCTCCCGGCGCATCATCAGGCAATAACTGTTGTTGAAACCCAGCGGCTTTAGCCAGTCCATCTGGTAGCGTGCCCTAAATTGTTGCTGCACAAACTGATAGACCGAGTCCGTTTGCATGGGCAATTTCTGTAAGGTTTTAGCTGGTGGTTGCAGAATGACCAGCAGGCCCGTTCCGGTGTATTCGGGATAAAAGTCGATGGTGCCCGTCCGCAGGGCATCGAAGCAAATTTGCGTGCCTCCTAGCCCCGTTTTTGTCACGACGCGCAGGTCCGTTTGCCCTTCGATGAGTTGCCGGTAAACCTCCGCCAGAATGTATTGCTCCGTAAACACCTTCGTGCCCACCACCACCGTTTCAGTTCGTTCGGAAGATTTCCCTGCGCCCGGTTTTAACCCGGTGCTATGAACACCTTGTTTGTGCAGACCGGCCTGGTTTAAAAACTCCCGTGCCACCTTTTCTGGTGATTCTTTCTGATAATCGACGCGGTAGTTTAGTGCCGTCATGACTGAATCGGTGAGTTTACCCGCTAGTTTGTTGAGCGTCAGTTCCAGGTCCGGGTAGCGGTTCAGGGTTACTTTTCGAATAACGGGGGCGGCAGCATAGGGCGGAAACGCATGGCGGTTATCGTCAAGCACCAGCAGGTCGAAGGCTTTGATTCGCCCGTCGGTAGAGTAACCGCTGATAATATCGACCTGCTCCCGATGGATGGCTTCGTACATCAGATTCTGGTCGATGAGCCGGGGCTGTAATTGTAGGCCGTACGTTTTTTGTAGACCCGGATACCCGTCGGCACGACCATAAAATTCGTGAGCAAAACCGGCAATCAGTTTATCCTGCCGACCGGGCAACAGGTAAAAAGCGGATATAAACGGCACCATCACCACAAAAGTCAGTGCTCCCACTCGCAGTTTACGTCCCGATAATTGCTGTAACCGGGCTAATCCGAAATCAAAGCCAACGGCTAGCAATGCCGCCGGAATAGCTCCCGCCAGCATCATACTCACGTTGCTCAGCGCGATACCGCTGAAAATAAACTCACCCAGTCCACCCGCGGCCACGTAGGCGGCCAAGGTAGCCACGCCCACATTGATGACCGTTGCGGTACGGATACCAGCAAAAATGACCGGTAGCGCCAGTGGAAATTCTACCCTGGTCAGCACTTGGTTAGGCGTCATGCCAAGTCCGCGAGCGGCTTCTTTTACCGACGGGCTTACTTCCGTGATGCCTACGTACGTATTGCGGATAATAGGCAGCAGCGCATAGAGGAACAGCGCCACCAGCGCGGGACCAACGCCAATGCCCAGTACCGGAATCAGAAACCCCAGCAGGGCCACACTAGGCACTGTTTGTAACACCCCCGCTACGCCCAAAACACCACCCGCCAGTCGTTGGCGACGCGCAATCAGGATACCCAGCGGCACCCCAATCAGCAACGCCACCAGCAACGACAGGAACGTTAGGCCAATGTGCGTCAGCGTTTGTTCCAGCAGTTTATCGGCATGGTCGCGGACGAAGAGGAAGAAGTCAGTCATGAAGCCGGTGGGGTTTATCGTCCAGAAACTCCCGCACAAAGTCGGTAGCGGGCTGGTTCAGCAGGTCATCCGGTGGCCCAATCTGAATAATCCTGCCCTTGTCCATCAACGCAATGCGGTCGGCCAGTTCGAGGGCTTCATTAACATCGTGCGTTACCAGCACCACTGTTGTTTCGCGCAGCTCGTTCAGCCCGAACAACTCCCGCCGAACGTGTCGACGGGTGAAAGGGTCGAGGGCTCCGAATGGCTCGTCCATCAGCACCACCGGGGGTTTGGCGGCCAGTGCCCGGGCCAACCCGATGCGCTGCCGCTGTCCCCCGCTCAGTTCGCCGGGGTAGCGTGACAGGATTGTTTCGGGTAGTTGTAATTTGGCCATTAGTTCGCGGGTGCGCTCCAGAATAGCGTCGGCCTCCCAGCCGAGCAGTTTCGGGACGGTGGCAATGGCCTCCGCCACGGTATAATGCGGAAACAATCCTCCATCCTGAATGACATACCCAATGCGCCGACGAAATTCGGGGCCGAACTGCTGCCGAACGTCGATACCATCGACACGGATTGACCCACTGGTGGGTTCAATGAGTCGGTTAATCATTTTCAGGGTAGTCGTTTTCCCACAGCCGCTGGTACCCAGCAGCACCAGCGTTTCGCCCTGACCAACGTGCAGGGAAACCCCATCCACAGCCGTATGACCGGCAAACTGTTTGGTCAGGTCCGTAATCTCGATCATTCGACTACCTTGACGCCTTTCCAGAAAGCTACGTAGCCTTTAATCTGGCTGGCGGCCTGCTTAGGCTCTGGGTAGTACCAGGCGGCATCGGGGTTCGTTTTCCCATCGACCGACAGCGAGTAATACGAAGCCAGTCCTTTCCAGGGGCAGGTCGAGTGTGTCGAGCTATCGGTTAGGTAATCGGCCTTCACCGAGTCTTTTGGGAAGTAATGGTTGTTTTCGACAACAATCGTGTCGTTGCTTTCGGCAATGGTTTCGCCGTTCCAAATCGCTTTCATAGTTGTTTTTTGTTATCGTTTTTTGTCATGCTACGTTTGCCATTCCTCCCTGCGGTTAGGATGACAAACGTAGCATGACAACTGCCTGATTAACCAACTGGTTTTATTTCAACACCTGTACTTCAATGACGGAGTTCCCGTAAACGCGGTGGGTGGCTTTCTTGAAATCCTTTTCGTCGGCCTTGTAGATGTTCTCCACGTACGTCTGCGGGTTGCGGTCAATGAGGGGGAACCAGGTACTCTGGACCTGAATCATCATCCGGTGCCCTTTTTTGAAGGTGTGCAGCACATCCTGCAACCGAAAATTCACGTCCGTCACTTCGCCCGATTTAAACGGCTCTGGCTTCTCGAACGAGTTGCGGAACCGGCCCCGCATGGCTTCCGACCGTACCATCTGCTGGTAGTTGCCAAGGACAATATTTTTGTTCGGCATGTAGGCATGGTTCGGTTCTTCAGCCGGGTACACGTCGATCAGTTTCACCACCCAATCGGCATCAGTACCCGTCGTACTCACTTTTAGTTTGGCCATAATTTCGCCACCCAGTGTCAGGTCTTCGGTCAGCACGTCAGTTTGAAACGTTAGTACATCGGGTCGGCGACCGGCAAAACGCTGATCTTCCGACATGTAGCTGAACGGCGTAAAGCCTGATGTCGTGGTATTATCTTCGGTGTAGGGCACCGGCTTCATCGGATCGCTGACGTACTCGGAAAAAGCCGTTCCGGCGGTACTGGCTTCGGTCAGTTTCCCGTCGGGATTCAGGAAATAAGGTTTCGTCTGGGCATCGGCAGCGGGCCATTTGTCAAACTGCCGCCATTCGTTCTTACCCGTATTGAACAGATAAGCTTCGGGTAGGCCTGTTTTGCCATCACCCGCGCCTTTCAGAAAGTGACCAAAGAACTTGGCTTCGATGTTGCGCTGGTAATACGTGGCAATGCTATCGCCAAAGTACACATTGCTATGCAGCGTATGGCCCGTTTCGCGGCTCCACCGGCCGTGCCCGAACGGACCCATTACCAGCGTATTGTACGTACCGGGGCTGTTCTTTTCAATGGTCTTGTAAATATTGAGCGGGCCAGACAGATCTTCGGCATCGAACCAGCCTCCCACGGTCATCACGGCCGGGCGAATGGATTTCAGGTGCGGCAACAAACCCCGTTTCTGCCAGAATTCGTCGTAGTTAGGGTGATTGACCGTTTCCTGCCAGAAGAAATTGTCCTTATAGTATTTATCGGCATTTTTGAGCGGGCCGAGGTCGTACTGAAACTGGAAACCGTCTTTCGTGCCCATCTTGATAAACTCGTCATTATACCACGCCTTCGTCGTTGGTTCCGGATGCTGGATGCCAAATACCGGGAAGGTGAACAGATAGGCCTGAATGAACGCGCCGTTGTGGTGGAAATCGTCGAAGAAGAAATCGGATATGGGTGCCTGTGGCGAAGCCGCTTTGAGGGCGGGGTGCGCATCGGGCAGGGAGGCCGCCGTGTAAAAGCCGGGGTAACTGATACCCCACTGCCCTACCCGGCCATTGTTGTTCGGCACATTTTTCAGCAGCCATTCGATGGTGTCGTACGTATCCGAACTCTCATCCGGCGATCCGGCGGTGGATACCGGAGTGGCCGCTTTTCGTCCTTTTTTGACAGCAGCAACCGGTGGATCGGGCAGGTTGGGTGTCATATTCGTCCAGGTGCCTTCCGACTCCCAGCGTCCACGTACATCCTGATACACGAAAATAAACTTGTCGCGCATGAGCGTTTCCGACGGGCCAAGCTGGGCTGGATACGTATCGGGGCCGTAAGGCGCCACACTATAACAGGTCCGCTGCATCAGAAACGGGTACTGTTTCGTTGCTGAAACATCTTTCGGGGCGTACACCGTTGTGTGCAGTTTGGTCCCGTCGCGCATGGCGACTTTATACTCTGTTTTCTGGTAATTATCACGAACGAAACTGCCCGCCGACGTCATTTGAGCCTGTGCGGGCAGGATGAGGATGACGGCAAAACAAATGGAAAGCCAGTATTTCATAAAAGAAGATGGGTATTGATGGAGTTGTAAGCCGTAAAGATAACGATAGGAGCGGTATCGGGTACCAACAAAAAACGCCCGATATAAAGGGCGTTCAGATGAATGTAGCAGTAGTTATCCTTTATAAGTCGCGGGCTTTCACCCGAACGGGTTTACCGTCTTTATCGGCAATAACCAGTTCTTCGTCATCACGTTTGGCTTTTTCGACCAACCGTTTGTGAGCGAGCCGAAAGCCATCCTAAAAGCCTCTACTTCGCTGGTCATGCTCCCAACAAAAACGCCCCATAAAGGGGCGTTTAGATAAAATGGGTGTGGCTACGGTTTGGAGTTTACTATACCGTAAGTTTCCCTTCGATGGAATCATCCATTGTTTTTCCCATAACAGCTCCGGCTGCCATTTTCAGAAACGCAACGGCATCACCGTGTTTATTGTCCCAGTAGTAGCCTTCGATGGTTTCAACTTTAATGACCGTTATCCGGGGGTCGTCTTCTCCTTCCGTAAACCACGTTTTCAGAATGGGCTCCCACAGTTCTTTAATGAGCGCTTTGTCAGTCGAGATAGTGGCCAGACCGTATAGGCTCAGGAAATCGGAGTGGGTTGACCCCTGAAACAATAACTGCACGTGGTTATCCTCCGCTATATCCTGGTTCTTATGGCTATCGTTAGCGCTCAAAAACCAGAGATTGCCAGCATCATCCATTTTTTGAACAGCCATTGGGCGCACCGTGAGCGGCTTCCCGGTTTTTATACCTGTAGTAAAAAAACAGGTACTCGCATTATCCGCCAGTTCCCTTATTTTCTTACCCGCTTCGGTGTTCTGTAAATCCTTGTGGTTTTCTTCCTCCTGTTCCCGGTTGATGCTATCCATGGTTTTGTGTTTGGGTTGTTGAACAGATTCGTCATTAACACGTTGTTTGACGACAGTACCCGTTTAAACCGGATGTACGGGCAGATGTTTGACCGGTTCTGCTTTCGGCCAACGGTTTTTCACTCTCCCGGTTCCGCGCCAATCGTTGCCCGTTGCTGGCTAAGAGGCCAGGATTTATCCGGGTAAAATTTCATTTTTGATAAGATAGGTCCAACCCAGCCGCTACTTCGTACCGTTCACTCAATTAAAATCGCCATTTGCCAACCCCCGAAGGCGGTTTTGCGTTTCTTTACCAGTACAATTCCCATTCATATACACTACATGAAGTATTTACTTATCCAGGGGGTGTTTCTGTTGGCCGCTACGTCTGTTTTTGCGCAAAACATGCTTGGCATCTCAACCAGCCGATACGGGGGCACGAACCGGCTCTATATCAACCCTGCCCTGGCCGCCGATTCCCCGTCAAAATTTTACCTGAACGTCGCTACCGGCACCGGCCATATTGACAATAATTATGTGCGGTATCAGGCCCCGTTTTCACTGCTCCGTCTACTTACCGGCCGGGTACAACCCCAGTATAAAAATACCGATGGCACTATTAAATTCGAAACGGATTACACCCGCGAAACGCTGGATGGGAAGCCGAAAAATGGGACAGTATGGGGTGAAGTGCGGGGGCCTTCTTTCCTGATAAAGACGAGCGAACGGTCGGCCTTTGCGATAACTACCCGATTCCGGGCCGTGGCTCAGGTATTCGGCGCATCGGAATCGTTGCTGTCCTCGCTACGGTCCAGTTTGAGTGATGGCTCGCTATACGGAATTCCCAGCAATGATAACAAACTGAGTGGTAACACCAGCACCTTTGCCGAAGTAGGGTTGACTTATGCCGGAACGCTCATGGAAAATGAGGGTCGAAAACTACTGTTCGGGGCTACCACCAAAGTGTTGCTGGGCTATAACGCCCAGCATCTTATCAACCGGGGGCTTACGTACCAGATTACGCAAAACCCACTGAATCGGAATGATATCTACCTGGAAGTGACAAAATTAGATGCCAGTCTGGCCTATACCAACTTCCTGGATAATCGTAGTTTAACCCCCGCTACCCTGTTCAGCACGTCGGCACCGGGGCGGGGCTTTGGGGCCGATATTGGCCTCACGTATATTGACCACTACGATGAATACAGTCCAACGCTGCAATTGGGTGTTGCCGTGACCGATATTGGTGGCCTGACTTACAAAGGCCTGCAATACACGTATACCGATATTGGTGCGAATCCGGTACGGTTCAACGGTAGTGATTTCAATAATCTGAATGGCACGGGTGCCGTTATTCAGGTTATTCAGAATAAACTAAGCACCAGCCGAACACCCAATGGTACTACCTTCAGAGAAGGTCTGCCTACTTCGCTGAACCTGACTGCCGATTACCAGTTGCCCGATGGTCTGGGCATCAACCTAACCTGTTTACTCGATGCCCGTTCGGTGCAGGCAACGGCCATTCACCGTCCCACCATTGTGGCCATTACCCCCCGCTACGATGCCCGATGGCTGAGCTTTGCAGTACCGATAGCGTACCTGAATGGGGGCTTCTCGGCGGGTGGCTCCATCCGGGTCGGCCCCGCCTGGTTAGGTACTGAAAACTTCCTCGGGCTTGTCGGCAGCAAGTCCAACGGTATCAATCCCCGTGGTCTGGATGTATACGCAGGTATAGCGTTTGGGCTGGGGAAGGTGAATGACTAGTCAGTAATTCCGCATTGCCCGACGGTTATTGGCAGCCATGGATTGGTGTACCTGACAAAGACTTCCTGTAAAAAGCAGCTCATTGGCAGACTGATGCGGTGTCGGTTTCTCAAGACCAACGCTTTTGCTGACGCGAGTGTGTCGGTTTCGAGAAACCGGTACCACATCACCAAGTGACAATAAACTGGCTATACAGGACATTTTTCGTAATTTTGGTCAGTCCACACGGGGTCAATCCAGACTGGGTCATTCCAGACCGGGTCATCCCAGGCCGGATGTGTTATGACCGAACGCGCCACTTTTTTCGATACACCGCTTCTTTACCTGAAAGGGTTAGGGCCGCAGCGGACAGAGTTGCTCAACAAAGAGCTGAACCTGTTCACCTACGGCGACCTGATTCAGTACTACCCCTTTCGCTACGACGACCGCACCCGCTATTACACCATTAGCGAGTTGATGGATTCCATGCCCTCGGCGCAGGTGCGCGGCCGACTCCGCGACTGGTACATGGAAGGCGAAGGACCGAAAAAACGACTGGTGGCTAATTTTCAGGATAGCACCGGCACTATGAGTCTGGTCTGGTTTCAGGGCGTTACGTACATCGAGAAAATCCTTCGGCGCGATGGTGAGTACATTGCCTACGGCAAGCCACAATCCTTCAATGGACAGTTCAGCATTGTTCATCCCGAACTGGAGAACACGGCCACCGGCTCCGAACAGGAGGCTGGTTTTTTCCCGGTTTATAACCTCACCGAGAAACTCCGCAAGCGTCACCTCGACAGCAAAACACTGGGCAAGGCTATGCGGACCCTGCTCGAACAGGCGTGGCCCCACATCCGCGAAACTCTGCCCGATGCGCTGATTCAGCAGTATCGGCTCATTGGCAAGCGGGAAGCCATGTGGAATATTCACCTGCCGCAGAATCAGGGCTGGCTCAAACAGGCCCAACGGCGGCTCAAGTTTGAAGAACTGTTCTACAATCAACTACGGCTTATCAAGAATAAGCTCATTCAAAAGGAGGAGTTTCCAGGGCAGGTTTTCCGGGATACTACCCTGATGAAACATTTCTACAACGAGCTGCTGCCCTTTGAACTAACGGGCGCTCAGCAGCGGGTTATCAAAGAAATCTACGCTGATTTCCTCACCGGCAGGCAGATGAACCGGCTGTTGCAGGGCGACGTGGGCAGCGGTAAAACCATTGTGGCGTTCATTGCCTGCCTGATGGCTATTGGCAATGGGGCACAGGCCTGCCTGATGGCACCCACCGAAATCCTGGCCGACCAGCACTACAACGGTCTGCAACCCTTTGCCGAAGCGATGGGTCTGAAACTGGGTATCCTGACCGGCTCTACCAATAAAAAACAGCGCGTAAAACTGCACGAGCAGCTTCAGGCGGGCGAAATGCACATCTTGGTAGGCACGCATGCCCTGCTGGAAGATGTAGTACAGTACAAAAACCTGGGCCTGTGCATCATCGACGAACAGCACCGCTTCGGCGTAGCGCAACGGGCCAAACTCTGGGCTAAAAACGACGTGGTGCCCCCGCATATTCTGGTCATGACGGCAACACCCATTCCGCGCACGCTGGCCATGACGCTTTATGGTAATCTGGATGTATCAGTCATTGATGAATTGCCAAAGGGCCGGAAACCCATTAAAACGGTCCACAAGTACGACAAGCATCGCTCGGAGGTATTCGGGTTCATGCGCCAGCAAATCGAGTTGGGCAGACAGGTGTACGTGGTGTATCCGCTCATCGAAGAATCCGAGAAGCTGGATTATAAAGACCTGACGGATGGCTTTGAGGGTATGCAGCGGGCGTTTCCCCGGCCCAAATACGAAGTGGGTATGCTGCACGGAAAGATGCTGCCCTACGAGAAAGACGACGAGATGAAGCGGTTTCTCAAAAAAGAAACCCATATCATGGTCGCTACCACGGTTATCGAAGTCGGTGTCAACGTACCGAATGCCAGCGTGATGGTCATTGAAAGTGCCGAACGGTTTGGCCTGTCGCAGTTGCACCAGTTGCGCGGACGCGTGGGCCGGGGTGCCGACCAGTCGTACTGCGTGATGATGACCGGCTACAAACTCAGCAGCGACACCCGCACCCGGCTCGAAACGATGGTACGGACTAACAACGGTTTCGAGATTGCCGACGTCGACCTCCAGCTACGCGGCCCCGGCGATTTGGCTGGTACCCAGCAGAGTGGTGCGCTGGACCTGATGATTGCCGATTTAGCCAAAGACGGGGCCATCCTGACAGTTGCCCGCGAATCGGCGCAGGCCATCCTGAACGAAGACCCGGAACTCCTCCTGCCCCAACACGCTCCCGTCCGAAACCACGTCGACTCCCACAAGCAAAGCGAAAACAACTGGGGGCGCATCAGCTAGCAACTCCCGCTATTAGTAGATACAATGTATTGACTGGCAGGGTAATTCGACAGAATATAACCCAATCAGTCAATGCAGGTACCATGTAGTACTAAGGCAGTAGAACTATACCAAGTTTAAACACTAATATAGTTAAAAAAAAGTCATTTTTGAGTAAAATTCGGTAGGTAGATAGCACTAAGTAAAGGCTTTTGAGAAGGTTAAAAACAAGTTAATTCCATAAACTTATGCTAAAACAATTTACCCAACGGAAGGTCCGCACGATACGCGACGACACCTTCCTTACAGAGCCACGCTGGACTTACCAACGCGCTTTCTGTCTGCTTCTGTTTCTAAGTCTATTTGCCTCAGTTGGTGCGATGGCTCAGACAAAAGTGGCCGGAAAAGTGGTTGATGCCCAGGGGCTGTCTCTACCAGGCGTTAGCATCGTGGTAAAAGGCACTACTACCGGTACTGTCAGTTCAGCAGATGGTGATTATACGCTGAACGTACCTAGCCCAAACTCGACGCTGGTATTCTCCTACATTGGCTTTACCAGTCAGGAGATAGCCCTCAACGGCCGTAATTCGGTTAACCTGACCCTGGCATCGGATGACAAGATGCTGAGCGAAGTTATTGTAGTGGGATACGGTGAGCAGAAGAAAGAAACCGTAACCGGTGCCGTAGCAACTGTGAAAGGTTCGGATCTGGTAAAATCACCGGCGATTAACCTATCGAACTCGTTTGCGGGCCGAATGCCGGGCGTTATTGCCACCAACGCCAGTGGTGAGCCGGGTTATGACGGTGCTGCTATCCGCATTCGCGGTTCAAACACGCTGGGAAACAACGATGCGCTTATCGTTATCGATGGCGTACCCGCACGGGCGGGTGGTCTCGACCGCCTAAACCCCGCCGATATCGAAAGCGTTTCGGTACTGAAAGATGCCTCGGCAGCCATTTATGGCTCGCGGGCGGCCAACGGCGTTATTCTGGTAACCACCAAGCGCGGCAAAAGCGGCAAACCTGAACTGTCTTATAACTTTAACCAGGGTTTTGGTCAGCCAACGGTCATTCCTAAAATGGCATCGGCAGCTGAGTACGCCCAGTTAAACAACGAAATTAACGTCTACAACCAGAAACCGCAGGACTGGCAGGCAGTATCGGATGCCTTCAAAACGTCGGGTAGCTACACCCTACCCGATGGCTCGATTGCTAAAGCTGCCTTTACGCCTGACGACATCAAAAAATTCCAGGACGGTTCTGACCCCTGGGGCCACCCGAATACGGACTGGTTTGGTGCTGCCCTGAAAACGTGGTCGCCCCAATCCCGGCACACGCTGCAACTGGTAGGCGGTAATGACAACATAAAATACCTAACGTCAGTCAACTACCAGAGCCAGGACGGCTACTATAAAAACTCGGCAACGGGGTATAAGCAGTATGACTTCCGCCTGAACTTAGATGCCAAAGTCAGTAAGTACATCAACTTAGTGACGGGTGTGGTAGGTCGTCAGGAAAACCGGGCGTTCCCTACCAAAGGTGCCGGGGCTATTTTCCGGATGCTGACGCGGGGCTATCCCAATAAACCAGCGTACTGGCCCAATGGCCTGCCAGGTCCTGACATTGAGAACGGTGAGCAGCCGGTGCTGATTACGACCAATGCAACGGGTTATGACAAAGACACGCGCTATTACCTGCAAAGCAACGCCAGTGTCAACATCACCAACCCCTGGGTGCCGGGTCTGAAACTAACAGCCAGTGTAGCGTTAGACAAATACATTCAGCAGGGCAAAACATGGAATACGCCCTGGTTCGTGTATAGCTGGGATTACACCTCCTACGATGCCGATAAGCAGCCTGTTCTGAACCGCGTTCAGAAGGGGCCTACCGCGCAGGCGACCCTCCGTCAGTATACTAACGATCAGTTTAATTCGCTACTGTCGGGTATCCTGACCTACGACCATACCTTTGGGGCTAGCCACGCCGTAACCCTGCTGGCAGGTATTACCAAAGAGCAATCCAATTCCAACGGTTTTTCGGGCTTCCGCCAGTACTACAATTCTACGGCTGTTGACCAGTTGTTTGCCGGTAGTAGCACCCAGCAAAATGCTAACACAACGGCCGCCTGGCAACGCGCCCGGATGAGTTACTTTGGGCGGGCAGCCTATAACTACAAGGAAAAATACATTGCGGAGTTCCTGTGGCGTTACGACGGCTCGTACATGTTTCCCCGCTCGTCCCGCTGGGGCTTCTTCCCCGGCGTAACGGCGGGCTGGCGTATTTCGGAAGAGAATTTCTTCAAGCAGGCTTTGCCAGCGGTCAGTTCGCTGAAACTGCGGGGTTCGTGGGGGCAGTTGGGTAACGACCAGGTTTATTTTAACAATACCCTGCGCGAGTACGATTACCTGCCTACGTACGCTTATGGTGACGTAGTTAATTCAAACTGGGGGTACGTTGTCAATAACCAGGTAGCCCAGACCATTTATGAGAACGGTGTACCCAACACCAAGCTAACCTGGGAAGTAGCCAATAATGCCGACATTGGTCTGGAAGGGTCACTGCTGAATGGTAAAGTGTTTTTCGAGTTTGACGTATTCCAGAACAAACGGTCGAACATCCTGTGGCGCAAGAGTGCCTCTATTCCGCAAACGACGGGTGCCACCCTGCCTGCCACCAACATTGGCAAAGTTACCAACAAGGGCTACGAGTTCCGGGTTGGCTACAATGGGCAGGCGGGCGACTTTAAATACAATGTTAGTGTGAATGGTGGGTATGCTAAGAACACCATTACGTTCTGGGACGAAACCCCCGGCGCACCAGAGTGGCAGCGGTCAACCGGCAAGCCTATTCCGAGCGATGTCAATAATCCGAACAATGCCAATGGTACACTCATGTACCAATACGATGGTATTTTTTCGACGCAAGCCTCCATTGATGCTAACACGGTGGATTACAGCGGGGTAGGTGCCAGCCTACTACGTCCCGGCGATATGCGTCTGAAGGACATCGATGGTAACGGTAAAATTGACGCAAACGACCGCGTTCGGGCCGACCGCAACAACCAGCCCCGTTTTCAGGGCGGTATGACTCTGGGCGCACGCTGGAAAAACTTCGACCTGAGTATCCTGTTCCAGGGATCGGCCGGTGGTCAAATTTTCCTCCAAACCGAATCGGGTACGATTGGTAACTTTCTCCAGTACAGCTACGATCACCGCTGGACATTAGATAACAAAAGCACCGTTGACCCGCGCATCGTTGACCGCAGCAACCAGTACTTTAGCAATGGAACAACCTACTGGCTGAGAAAGACCGATTATATCCGTTTGAAAAACCTCGAACTGGGCTACACCCTACCGGGCGGCATCGCCAGTAAAGTTGGCCTGAATAACCTCCGGGTGTATGTGAATGGCCTGAACTTAGCCACCTACGCTCCTGATATGAAAGGCATTTTCGATCCCGAATCGACCAACAGTGGTGGCCAGTATTACCCACAGGCGCGGGTTATCAACACGGGTTTGTCAGTCAGTTTCTAACCGAATAATCAACATAGTATGAATTATATAACCAAGTGTCTGTCGTTCGGCCTGCTATTAGGTACAACGATGATGGCCTGTAATACCGATTTTCTGGATACGAAGCCACTCGACAAATTACCGGGTGATGCCGTATGGACTGACCGCGCCCTCTCCGAAGCATTCGTGACGGATGTGTATAATGGCATTCGGGATGGCCTGCTGGATCAGATGAGTTTCGACTGCCAGACCGACAACGCCCTGTACAGCTTCGGCAAGCAGGACGTGAACGAAGCGAACGTTAGCCCCTCTAACACCGGCACAATCAAAAGCACGATGGAATGGGGAACCGTTTATGGCCGGATTCGGGCGGCAAACATCGCGCTGTCGAAATTAACCAAGCCGGGTTTTGAAAACAGCGGTGATTTGGCCGGTCGGCTACGTGGGGAGATGTACTTTATGCGGGCCTACCTCTACAATCAGTTGTTGCGTTACTACGGTGGTGTTCCCCTTATCAAAACGCCTTATACGCTGGATGAACCGGATTTCACCATTGCCCGGAATACCTACGCGGAGTGCGTTGACGCTATTGTTACTGATCTGGACTCAGCCTCTGCATTGCTGAAAGGCCGGAAGATGGATGCTGGCCGGGCAACGATGGGAGCCTCCATGGCCCTCAAGTCACGAGTGCTCCTGTATGCCGCCAGTGATCTGCACGACATTCCAACGGCTAAAGCGAAGTCGACCGTCATTGGCGGAGCCAGCAATCCCGAATTGCTGGGCTACGTTAGTGGTGACCGCACCGCCCGCTGGAAAAAAGCGCAGGATGCCGCTAAAGCCGTTATCGACCTCAATCAGTACGGGTACAAGCTGAATCTATCGGCTCCCGTTACGGCTGCCGAAGGACAGGCTAACTATCTTAACCTCTCGCTGTCACGCAATGGTGGTGAAACAGACGGTATTTTCCTGAAGTACTACATCCGGGCATCGGCTGATGACTGGGGTTCCTGGTTCCCACGTAACAACCAGCCCAACGGGTATCACGGCTGGACATCGAGCGAGCCAACCCAGCAAATGGTCGATAACTACGAAATGATGGACGGCAGCAAGTTCGACTGGAGTAATCCTGCTATGGCGGCTTCTCCCTACGAAAATCGTGATCCCCGTTTCTACGCATCGATTCTGTATGACGGTGCTCAGTGGAAACCCCGCACGCCAGATGGAGCCGGTATCGACCCATTCGGACAGATTCAGATGGGTGAATACGAAGTAGGTACGGCTGGTAGCGCAACCAAGTTTTCGGGTTTGGATACGCGTAACAGCACCATCGAAAACTGGAATGGTACCTGGACAGGTTACGCCATTCGGAAGTTCTTTAACGACGATGTTTCAATTGTGGATCAGAACATCCGCCAGGAAGTTCCTTCGATTCAAATTCGGTTTACGGAAGTGGTTTTCAATTACGCCGAAGCCTGTCTGATGCTGGGTCAGGAAGCGGAAGCCAAAACCTGGCTCAACAAAGTCCGGTTCCGGGTAGGGATGCCTGCCTTCACCGAAACGGGTGCCGCCCTGATGGCGCGCTACCAGAATGAGCGCAACGTCGAGATGTTTATGGAAGATCAGCGCTTCTACGATGTTCGCCGGTGGATGACCGCACCAGTGGTACTCGGTCAGCAGGCCCGAATTATCGTCATAACGGGTAAACTCAAACCGGGCAAATCGGTAACGACCTACAAGTACAGTAAAGACAACTACACGTATTCGTACAAGGTACAGGATTTGGGGACGGGTAAGGAGAACCGCAAGTGGAATGATAAAGTGTACTTCCTGCCCATCAGCCGCGACGAAATCAACCGGAACAGTAAGCTGATACAGAACCCCGGTTATTAGTATTTTACAACGTGTGAACTTCTCAAAAATGCCGGTACCTGTGGGTGCTGGCATTTTTGTTTGTATTTTTAACGTTCGTTTTGCCGACCAAACCATCCGTAACCGTCCCGTAGGGACACAACAGCCGTAGGCATCGCCGGGTCGGCGAAACCCCGAAATAAACCCAACTCCGTGAAAATCCTTACCTCATTCCTACTGCTACTTTGTATCCTGACTGGTTGCGGTTCTTCCAACAAACAGCAACCGGATAAACCCGAAGAAACCAGTAGCGGCCCTCCCCTGTTTACGCTCCTCACCCCCGAACAAACTGGCGTCACTTTTGCCAATAACCTGACCGAAGGCCTCAATACCAACGTGCTGATGTACGAGTATTTCTACAATGGCGGGGGTGTGGCCGTGGGCGACCTAAACGGCGACGGGCTGGAGGATATTTATTTCAGCGGCAACATGGTACCCAATCAATTGTACCTGAACCGGTCAACACCAGGAAAGCTAACGTTTGCCGATGTAACGGCAACAGCGGGTGTGGCCGGACGGGAAGGGCCTTGGAAAACTGGGGTGTCGATGGCCGATGTGAATGGCGACGGTCGACTGGACATACTGCTTTGCTATTCGGGTGCTTTACCACCTCAGAAACGAATCCCTCAATTATTTATCAATGATGGCCCCGACGCCCAGGGCATTCCTCATTTCTCGGAACAAACCGAACAATGGGGATTAGCCAATCCCGGCCAGACCACGCAGGGCACGTTTTTCGACTACGACCGCGACGGCGACCTGGATTTGTTCCTGCTCAACCACAACCCCCGGTTGCTCCCCGTACTGGACCCCGTTCCAACGGCGGCTCTGCTCAAAGAAAGCAATTCCGAAATTGGGGTGCGGTTGCTCCGCAATACGGGCAAACGATTCGAGGACGTAACGGAGCGTTCGGGACTAAACAGTTCGGTACTGAGTTACGGCCTAGGTATTGGGGTGGCCGATTTGAACGCCGATGGCTGGCCCGATCTCTACGTTTCCAATGATTATACCATTCCGGATTATCTCTACATCAACAACCAGGACGGCACGTTTTCCAACCAATTAAAAACCAGCGTTCGGCACACGTCCCAGTTTTCGATGGGCAACGATGTAGCCGATGTCAACAACGATGCCCGCCCCGATATTATGACCCTCGATATGCTGCCTGAAGACAACCGGCGGCAGAAGTTGTTGATGGCTCCCGATAACTACGATAAGTTCGACCTGGCCGTGTCCTCTGGCTTTCATTACCAGCACATGCGCAATATGCTGCAACTGAACGAAGGCGTACAGACCGGTAAAAAAACGTCGACAAAAGTCCCACTCTTCAGCGAAGTTGGCCAGTTGGCTGGTGTTTCCGGTACCGACTGGAGCTGGTCTCCCCTGCTGGCTGATTATGACAATGATGGCTGGAAAGACCTGTATGTCACCAACGGGTACGTTCGGGATTATACCAATCAGGATTTCCTGAAGTTTATGACCGATTACATGCAGAACCGCCCCACCAATTTCCGGCGCGAAGATGTGCTGGAACTGGTTCATAAAATACCCTCCTCGAACGTGTCGAACTACATGTTCAGGAATCGGGGGGGCGACGCATCGGGAGAAGTCACGTTTGCCAATGCGGGCAAAGCCTGGGGACTGACCCAGACCGCTAACAGCACCGGTGCCGCCTACGCCGACCTCGATAACGACGGTGATTTGGACCTCATCGTCAACAACACCAACCAGCCCGCCTTTATTTTCCAGAACGAAGCCAACAAGGAACGCCAACACCATTACCTCACCCTCCAACTGGCGGGTAACGCGCCCAACACGCAGGGCGTAGGGGCCAAAGTAACGTTGTACCGGAAAGGCCAGCAACAGTATCTGGAGCAAATGCCAACGCGGGGTTACCAGTCCGGCATGTCATTCCGCCTGCATTTTGGTTTGGGTGCTGACCCCATTATTGACTCATTACGGGTGGTCTGGCCAACGGGGAAGCAACAGGTACTAACGGGTGTAAAATCGGACCAAATGCTGGTGGTTCGGGAGAAAGAAGCCAACGCCACGTATCGAATACCCCGCCCCGCTCCTGCCCTGTTTCAGGAAACAAAATCACCCATTCCGTTCACCGACCCCATCAACAAATCCAGCGATTTCAAACGGCAGACACTATTGGTCAACGCGCAATCTTTCAACGGGCCGTGCATGACTAAGACCGATGTAAACGGCGATGGCCTTGACGATGTATTTGTAGGAGGCAGCGGTGGCCAGGCAGCTACCCTGTTTATCCAGCAATCGTCGGGGCAGTTCACCCAAAAAGTGCAACCTGCGTTTGAAACGGACAAACTCAGCAACAATGCCGATGCAGTGTTCTTCGATGCCAACGCCGACGGCTTCCCCGACCTCTACGTGTGTAGTGGTGGCTACGGCGATATGGAGCAAAATGACCCACGTTTGCAGGATCGCCTTTACCTGAACGATGGGAAAGGAAATTTTATAAAGAGTCCAAATGCTGTACCCAATCTGCAAACCAGCACCAGTTGCGCACGGGTAGCCGATATAAATGGCGATGGCAAACCCGATTTATTTGTGGGAGGACGCGTGATTCCGGGCCGTTACCCCGAAACACCTAAGAGTTTTTTACTCATCAACAGTACGCAAACGAAGGGCGGGCAACCCCAATTTATGGATCAGACCGCCCAAATTGCCCCCCTGCTTTCTACGCTCGGTATGGTTACCGATGCCGCCTGGATAGATCTCAACGCTGACCGCAAACCCGAGTTAGTGATTGTGGGTGAATGGATGCCCGTAACGATACTCGGTTTGGTAAACGGGAAATTGGCCGACCAGACCAAAATCTATCTGGATAAACAGTACACCGGCTGGTGGAACAAACTACTGGTCGATGACCTAAACGGCGACGGGAAGCCCGATCTAGTCATTGGGAATCAGGGAATGAATACCCAATGTCGGGCCAGCGAAACGGAACCCGCCGAGTTGTATTACAAGGATTTCGATAACAACGGAAAAGTCGACCCCATTCTGTGCCTGTACGTGCAGGGAAAAAGCTACCCCCACGCCACCCGCGACGAAATTCTGGAACAGGTCGGGATGCTGCGCCACCGCTTCACGACCTACGATAGTTATTCCAACGCTACCCTTGCCGATGTGTTCACGAAGGAAGAACTCCAGGATGCTAAAAAGCTAATGGCCAATCATTTCCAAACGACGCTGTTCGTTAGTACGCCAACGGGAAAGTTGATGGAGAACTCCTTACCGTTAACAGTCCAGACATCCCCCATTTTTACGCTGACAGCCCTGGATTACGACAACGATGGCAAAAAAGACCTGTTGCTTTGTGGTAACGCGGTGCAGGCACGGCTGCGCTTCGGCCGGGCCGATGCCAACTACGGGCTGCTTTTACGGGGTGATGGTCGGGGCAATTTTTCGGTCGTATCCCAACAAAAAGCCGGTTTTGACCTAACCGGCGATGTGCGGGCGGTACTGCCCATCAACAATACGTTACTCTTCGGCATTAATCAGCAACCGCTGCGGGCGTATCAGAGGTAGTTTGATGTTACGAACGTCAAACATCAAACTATTTCTGATACTTATCCTTGTACGTATTATAGAGCCGCTTGTGACGGTCGTCGAGATTGACTTTGCGGCCCTGGATGAAAACGTGTTCTACTTTGTTGGTTCGCATATCGAGGGCATCCCCCGCCGACACGAACAGGGTGGCCTGCTTACCTTTTTCGAGGGTACCCACGAGGTGGTCGATGCCCAGGATTTTGGCGGTATTCGACGTTACCATTTTCAGGGCTTCTTCGCGGTCGGCCACCCCAAAACCGGCGGCTGTACCCGCCTGAAACGGCAGGTTGCGGGTCCGCCACCATTCATCGGCATAACTCAGGCTAACCAAAATACCCGCGTTGTGCAGAATACCCGGCAGCCGGTACGGCATGTCCACATCCTCGTCTTCGCGGTTGGGGAGCCGGTGCAACGCACTCAAAATGACGGGCACATTGTTTTCTTTCAAAAAGGGGATGGCCCGGTTGGCTTCTTCACCCCCTACCAGCACAAACTTTTTCACGCCCATATCCTTGGCAAACGTGACCGCTTCAATCAGGTCTTTGGCGTAATCGGCCCGGATGTACAGGTTCTGCTTTCCGGAAAACAACCCCCGCATCGACTCCAGTTTGAGGTTCGTAGGTGTGAGGTTGGTCATGGCTGCGTAGGCTTTGGCATCGGCAAACGTAGCCCGTAAAGCGGCAATGGCCGGGTCGCGCTTATCGCTTTTTTTGATGATGGTCGAAAAGTCCTCAAAGTTGAATTCACGCGAGAAATACGTTGGCCAGTTGAGCCAGATACCATCGTCTTTTTTCAGCGCGGCATCTTCCCAGTTCCAGCCATCGGCCATCATCACACTCGAACTACCCGAAACGGTACCACCCTGCGGCATCGCCTGGGTAAGCAATACACCATTGTTGCGGATGGTCGGGATTATTTCGGAGTCGGTGTTATAGGCAATCAACGCCCGAACGTTGGGATTCAGCACGCCGATTTCCTGCTTATCGACGGTGGCCCGAACGGCACCGGTTTCCTGCAAACCCACCGTGGAAGCGGGCGAAATAATGCCGGGATATACGTGCTTGCCCGACACATCAATCACATCCACATCGGTCAGGTTCAGCCGAACAAGGGTGCCATCGACCACGTTAGTAATAAGGCCATCGGTGAACAGGACCACGCCGTTTGGAATTACCTGCCCATTTCCTACGTGGACCGTACCGCCCATGAGGGCAATGGTTTTCGTCTGCGGTTTCGCCGGAGCGGGGTTCTGACCATAACTCGTGAGCGAGGCCAGGGCAATAAATATCGTTAGTAGTTTTTTCATGTGTGTTTGTGGTTTGAGGTTTATGGTATTCAGTTTATGGTTGGCTGACGCACGAGTAATAAATGCGTCAGCCAACCGTAAACTGAATACTATAAACCATAAACTGAATACCTATTTTTCCTCTTCCGTGTACATACCCTCTACATCCTCGCAATGCCACATCCGCGACCGGCGGGCTGTTGGACGTACCGCTGGTGAGCCACCGGCTTTGGCGGCCAGCATCTTCTGGACCAGCCGGGCGCGTTCGGCTTGCAGGGCTTCCCGTTTGGCCGCTTCGTCTTTCAAACTGAAGTACACGGCACCGTCAATCATCGTGATTTCGGGGCGGGCGTAAATGGCTAGGGGGTTAGCGTTCCAGAGCACTAAATCAGCGTCTTTCCCCACGCGGATACTGCCCATGCGGTCGTCGAGGTGCAGGAGTTTAGCGGGGTTGAGCGTTACCATTTTCCAGGCGGCATCTTCCGTCATCCCCCCGTACTCGACCGTTTTGGCGGCTTCCTGATTCAGGCGACGGGCCATTTCGGCATCGTCGGAGTTAATGGAAACCGTTACGCCTTGGTTGTGCATCAGGGCGGCATTGTAAGGAATAGCATCGTGTACTTCCACCTTGTAGGCCCACCAGTCGGCAAAGGACGAGCCACCCGCGCCGTGTTTCGCCATCTTGTCGGCCAGCTTATAACCCTCCAGAATGTGCGTAAACGTATTCACTTTGAAACCCAGGGAGTCAGCCACTTTCAGCAGCATATTTATCTCCGACTGTACGTAGGAGTGGCAGGTGATAAAGCGTTTCTTCGCCAGAATTTCGGCCAGGGCATCCAGTTCAATATCCCGGCGCGGAGCCAGTGCCGCAGCTTTCTGTTTGGCAGACAACTGGTTATAGTCCGCCCATCCTTTGGCGTATTCTTTGGCCCGCGTGAAGTGGTCCATGTACACCTGCTCTACGCCCATCCGCGACTGCGGGAAGCGCGTCAGCTCATTGGGGTTTGGGTAGTTGGATTGCTTGACGTTTTCACCCAGAGCGAATTTAATAAAGCCATCGGCACCTTTTATGAGCATCCCCTCCGGCGATTCGCCCCACTTGAGTTTCACCAGCGCCGACTGACCACCAATGGCGTTGGCTGAGCCGTGCAGGAGTTGTGATGCCGTAACGCCCCCAGCCAGTTGGCGGTAGATGTTGATGTCATCCGGGTTGATCACATCCGCCATTCGTACTTCTGCCGAACTCGACTGCCCACCCTCGTTGATGGACAACAGGGCAATGTGCGAATGTTCGTCGATGATGCCGCTGGTCAGAAACTTACCCGTTCCATCCACCACTTTCCCATCGGCAGGTGCGGAGAGATTCTTGCCGACTTTGGCAATCTTACCGCCCGTTACCAACACATCAGCGTTCTCTAGGACACCCTCTTTTTCGTTGGTCCAGACGGTGGCATTCCGAATCAGCATCGTTTCGGGTTTGGGCTTCTGCGCGTTACCCATTCCCACAAATGGGTACAGGATCGTGCCAACCGCCGTGGTACTGGTGGCCCCGGCCACGGCACCCGTTGTACTGGTTGCGGAGGTAGAGGTTGCCCCCGTGGATACGGCCGACGTTGAGGCTGGCATATCGCCCGTACGGGTCATGGACCAGTTAATCACTTTGCCATCGGGCGTTTCTCCCTCGCCCTTTATTGTATTCCCGGTACGGTAACCCGTCAGCCGCGCGGTGCCTTTCCGGCGGTCCAGCTGAACCTGCATGGATAAAAAATCATCGGACACCGTCACTTTGGGAGTCGTTTTCACGGTATCGACCATGAGTTGAAACTCCGGTTTTTCCGGCGTTTTCCCCGTAATGTTCAGTTTTAGGTTGGATCTATCACGACCATCCAGTCCGGCAACCGTCAGGTTCCAGGTGCCGCGCAGGTCAGCGGCATTCTTGTTGGCTACAATGTACTGTTTGCCCTGCATCCAGTTTTCGTAAATCACGTTGTCGGGGCTGAACAGATTCCCGGACGTGATAATGAAGTTAGCCAGCCGTCCTTTTTGCAGCGTTCCCAGCAGGTCATCCGCCTTGATGAGTTTGGCTGGTACGGTGGTCAGGGCTTCCAGAGCCTTTTGCTCCGGTAGTCCGTTCTCGATGGCTTTGCGAAGGTTTGGCCAGAAATCAGCTTTGCTTTTCAGGTCTGCCGTGGTCAGGGCGAAGGGAATCCCGGCGTTCGCCACCCGACCAGCGTTCAGGGGGGCCATTTCCCAGTGCTTCATCTCAGCCAGGGATACATTATCGGCATCCCAGGCATCCTCTACGGTATAGGGGGCGGGGAAATTCAGCGGCAAAATCAGCGGAGCGCCCGTTGCTTTCACCTCCTCCAGCCGCTGGTAGTCATCGCCGGTAGTCCGGACAATGTACTGAACCCCAAATTCGTCGCCAATTTTATCGGCCCGCAGGACGCCCATTTTGTCATTGGCATCAAAAATAGCGGGCAGTGAACTGGTTCGGTTCAGCGCATCCAGCGACATGTTCACCTGCTCTTTGCTGCCCGATTTTTTGTACCAGTCGGCGTCGTACATCGCCTGCCGAAGCAGCGCCACCGAGCCCATCATGGAGTTGGGGTATTGCTGCCCGGATGTTCCCTTACTGAACGAGTAATGAGCCGTGGCGGTCGGTTTGAGCACCAGCGTATTCTCTAGCTCGTCGGCCAGACTCACAAGCGTGCCGGTTCCCCGCGCAATGCCGTCATGCGGGTGGGTCAGCACCGCCCCAAAGCCCAGTTTACGGAGTTCATCCGCTTTTTTGGCGTCCGCTTTGAACAGAACGCTGGCTTCATTTTCGGGCTGGATGGCCTGATTCCAATAGTAAGCCCCTTTTTTGTTGGATTCGTACTGGGGTACACCGCCCCGCCCGCCCCGGCCACCGCTGCGGGCTACTTCGGGCATGCCATAGTCCGAGTCAATGTCGAGCAGAGCCGGGTAAATTGTTTTGCCCGTCAGGTCAGTTACTACAGCGCCGGTGGGTACACTAACGGTGGCACCAACGGCCTCCACGCGTCCGTTTCGGATGAGCAGCGTTGCCTTTTGTAAGGTAGTTTTGGGGTCAACAACGATTGTTGCATTGGTAAAGGCGTAAAGCCCCGGTCGTTCGTCGTAAACACCATTTCGGGGGAAGGTTGTCTGGGCTATCGACGAGCCGACCAGGCCGAAGACAAACAGTCCTGTCAGGAAACGTTTTAACATGAGTTACAGGAGTTGATGATTGGAATAACGGCCAAAAGTACAGAAATTAATAAGCCCTGCGCCACTTTACCCAAAGAAGATTTCGTAGTAGCACGAAGAATAAATAGCTTATTTTTGTTGTGAATACGGCCTTCTATCAAGATTCAGTCAACTCCATCACCATGCGTCGTTTACTCGTTTGCCTCGGCTTTTTAGCCCTTTCCACCCGTACCTTTTCGCAGAACAATACGGATATCATGGCGCAAAGCACCCGCGATCGTATCAACTTTACAAACCTGAGTATCCCGAATACTGGAACGCTTTGGGGTATCAAAGGCGAGGCAGGTCACCTCATTGGCAGTCCATATCTCGATACCACCTGGCAGGCGGGTATCGTAAAGTTTTATGGCAAATTGGGTATATCGGCCAATGTTGATTCGCTGGTCGGGGTGCCGGTGCGGCTCGATTTGGTGGCGAACGATGTAGAAATCCGGGCGGGTGCCAACGACATTCGGTCGGCGCAGGCCAACCGGGTGCGGTACGTTTTGATGAACAACACGCGGGGCACCACCAGTTTATTTATCAACGCCCGCGAATACCAGGGTGAGGCCGACGATTTGACCGGTTTCGTTGAACTGATTGCCCCCGGAAAACTTACCCTGCTCCAACATCCCTCTATCCACGTTAGACGGGCGAACTTTAATGTTGCCCTGAATACCGGTACGAAAGACGATGAACTTGTTCTACAAAAAAGCTGGTACGTTGTCCGCGACAAAAAAGCCGTCGAGTTTTCGCCGGGTAAAAAAGCGGTGCTGGCGTTGATGGCGGACAAAAAAGAACAGGTTGAGGCTTTTCTGAAAGCCGAAAAGCCAGACCTCAAGTCCCGATCCGGGCTACTATCCGTATTTTCTTATTACAACAAACTTTAGGCTCTGATACACAGTTACGGTAAGGTTATCCGGCCAATCGGCAACGCTGACCTCTTTTCTAACGTACCGTTCTTAGACTTTCTTCACTGTCCCCATATGAAACCTGTTGCCCGTTTGCTGGTGGGTTGGCTATTATTGATTATAGCGGGGTATCCCTGCCGCGCCATGCAGATGCCCCTGGCGGATACGATTGTGGCGGAAAGTAGTACGACACCGGTGGCAAAGACGGTGCCCCAACAGCAGGATATTGCCGATTTTGCCAAACGCCTGTTTCCACAATGGCGCATTGGGACGCACGATGTATCGACCTTGCAGGAAGGCAAACGATTCGTGCTGGTCATTCCGCAGGTGGGGTACACCTTACAGACCAAAGGACTGGTGGCGGTGCTGGTCAATACCCCGTTCCGACGCCCCCGTGCCAACATGTCGTCCATGACCGGCATGCTTTCGTACACCCAGAACAAACAGGTCATTTTTGTGGCTAATTCGGCGGTCTGGAGCGCAGACAACAAATTTCACTTCACCAACGACTGGCGGCTGATGCACTACCCTCAGGCCACGTACGGTCTGGGCATGCACACCTCCACCGACACCCGGGTGGTAAACATGGATTACTCCTATTTGCGGTTTTACCAGAGTTTATTACGGCGGCTGGCCCCCAATTTATATGGGGGACTCGGCTACTCGCTGGACCTGCACTGGAATATTGAAAGTTATAACGCCGTTCGGGAGTTTACGCGCATCTCCCGCTATGCCAATGGCGTTCAGGGGCGTTCGGTGTCATCGGGGCCAACCGTCCATCTGTATTACGACAGTCGGCGGAACGCCATCAACCCGGCGAGGGGGTTGTACGTCAACGCTACGTTTCGGGCCAATATGGACTGGCTGGGCAGCGATGAAACCTACCAGTCGCTACTGGTAGAAACCCGAAAATACATTCCGCTCTCACGAAGAACGGGCAGCATTATCGCTCTCTGGTCCTACAATTCACTGACACTGAGCGGTGACCCGCCTTTTCTGGACTTGCCCAGTACCGGGTGGGACAGCAGCGGAAATTTAGGAAGGGGTTTCATTCAGGGACGATTCCGGGGGAAAAACCTGCTGTACGCCGAAGCCGAATATCGCTTTCCCCTCACCGCCGACCGGCTGCTGGGAGGTGTTGTTTTTACCAACGCCCAAACGGTTTCCGAACAGATGAATGGCCAGTTCGACAAGGTTGTTCCGGCCGTGGGTGGCGGGTTACGCATCAAAATGAACAAGGTATCGAACACGAACCTTTCCGTCGACTACGGCTTCGGCCTGGATGGTTCCCACGGATTATTCTTCAACCTGGGCGAGGTATTCTGACCGAACGAAGGTATGTTTCGTATCGTCAGTCGATTCCGTTTCCTCTTCTTTCGTCGTTCACTATAGTGCAACAGATGCGTATTACGCAGACCGCCGACAAAGTCGCTAAGACCATTAATCAAGCTACACACGGTAATCCCGTCAGGTACGAGTGATATTCATGGTTTCACTACATTCTATGCGGCTTTAAACTATAGATTGGTATTACTTGTAGTAGTCTTGGGAGCGTAGCTATTATTTGACTACGGCTTTGTTGCATGGCTCCTAAACGACAGGGTAACTGGGTAAGCTGAGCATAGAGTTGCCCATTTAAAGATTCAAAATATTGTGTACAGTTTACTTAAGTACTTAGACAGTATTATTTGGGTGCCACTATGCAAATGACTCGTAAAGGATTAGTTTGGGCTATGCGTCGTAATATGGCAATTCCTGATATTGCGGAGTACTATCAGGCAAGTCATGTATAGTGTACCCCATTCTTTGTACCACCATCCGGCCAAACGGAATGGTTAGTTGATAC
>JBBSTD010000060.1:0-38114 GCA_038236215.1 Cytophagales bacterium
CCTGGCGCAGCACCTCAAGAACGACCTTCGCTTTGAAGGTGGAGGTGAACTGGCGACGACTTTTTGCTTTCATGGTTGACTAAGTTAGCAACCATCCCGACAAGCTTAGTCGGTGGTACGAAAATCGGGGACCACTATAATAGATTATGTTCTGCTTTGACTTTAATGCTCTTTCTTCATTGGATTCATCAGTGGCTACTTTAGCTTCCAAATATATTTCCAATGCACCTTTCTTAGCCAAGAAATCAGGATTTTTAGTAGAATTTGGTACTGTAGGATGGGGTATCAAACTAAATCCCTGCCGTACGAAAAGTTCATGTACGAAAAGCTCGAAGAAAGCTGAATCAAAGTTCGACTGAAAATCACGCTTAAGCTGCTTTCTAGCGCTATCAGGGTATTTTGAGAACCAATAATTTAATCTGTCTCTAACTATTACAAATTCCTCAAGAGCTGAATTATTATAGAAATCATATGTGTCATTCTGGTGTTGCGCATATTCAAGATTACTTCTTATTCTATCACTAAAAAGCTTTTCCATAAGTACTTCTAAAACTGATAAAGGCTTTGAAATTCTGATCCCTGGGGCTGTATAAGGTCTAAATACCCCTACACCAAAATTAACGTTTTCTTGCTGGCAAATAGCCAAATAAAGAGAGTAAGAAAGGGTAAAACAGTACTCTATGGGGTGAGGTTTTGTCCAGACGCTGCTTAAGTAGTTTGCCCGGCGGTGCGCAGCAATCCACGAAACAGACGTTTTCACTCAACGGGAAAGCCCACGTAGTGAGGTTACGCCAAGTATTAACGTCTCCCCCAATCGGCACGACGCCCAAACTGGAAGATTATGAGTCTGAGTTTTCGGTTGAAAAAGCCCTATAAATCAGACCGGCTGATAAAACACAAAGGGGATGCTCAATTGAGCATCCCCTTTGTGTTTTATCCTGACTTAACCCTGGTAAGGATCAGGTTATGAACTATCAACCACCCTTATTCACCCTGACTTACTAAGATAGTCCATTCGCAGAAATCGCTAAAAGATAAAGGTGGAGCGGCTCGGTCATATTGGCCGAAACCACCCCATTAATTTAGCGTTTCAGCAGGCGCAGGCTCTGCACCCGCCCAGGACTAACTATCGTTAGGATATACACGCCAGTTGGCCGGTTACCCAGCCGCAGCCGTACTTCGTGATGGTTTGTAAGTACTTGTTCCGTCCGGTTCAGGAAAGGCTGACCCACGACGTCGGTCATCAATAACTGCACGGGTTGGTTGGCTACTCCGTCGAGGCTCAGTACAAATTCATCAATGACCGGATTAGGATGAACGCTTGCCTTCAGACTAGCGGATGGCTCTATTACTGCCGGGGCGGCTACGCGGGCACCCACCGGACACTGTGCCCGAATGTTCCAGACGTAGGTCACTTCGGTGCCGTTCTGACGGGCTTTGAGCGTTAGGGGCTTGGCATCGGCGGCCGTGCGCAGTTCGGTATCCACAAACTGGTTGGGGTTTGTGGTCCAGCCGGTGATACCGATGGCCATGTACTCGATGGCGGAACCGTTACCGCCACTTGTTTTAAAAGTAAACGCGCCCGACTGGCAGTTGTAGGTCGGGGCTAAGAGTTGCAACGAACCGCTAACTACACCCGCTGGGCATTGCGCCCGAATATCCCAGACGTAGGTTACTTCGGTGCCGTTCTGACGGGCTTTGAGCGTTAGGGGCTTGGCATCGGCGACCGTGCGCAGTTCGGTATCCACAAACTGGTTGGGGTTTGTGGTCCAGCCGGTGATACCGATAGCCATGTACTCGATGGGGGAGCCATTGCCACCCTGGGTGTTGAAGGTAAACGCGCCTGACTCACAGTTGTAGGTGGGGGCAGTAAGAGCCAATCCACCTGTTGGTGTACAGGTACCTAAAACCGTGATTTGTTGAGTTGCTGTTCCGACATTACCGCAGGCATCGGTAACGGTCCAGGTCCGGGTAATCGTGTAAGAGGTACCAGCCGTTGGGGTCGCGGGCGTGGTTGCATCTTTCACCGTAACGCTAACGGCACCGGGGCAGTTTACCGCCGAAGCCGTTATAGCCGCCGTACTGGATACGGGAACATCAGTAGCACAGGCATACTGAGCGGCCGTTGGAATGCCACAAATCTTGGGTAGAAAACTCATGCCCAGGGGTGGATTGCCGGATGCCCGGATGCTGGTTGGGGTGTCGTTGAGCGTGTTGTTCAGGTAGTCGCGCAGGGCTGGTTTTTCCTGTCCACTACAGGCATCTACCAAAAACGCTTCCTGCGCCGTGCGCCAGTGACCCGTCAGATACCCCCACAGCGTAATACCGATTACCGATGGGTGATTCCAGTACAACCCAAAAATCCGCTCATACTCCGATTTCTGGAACGCTTGCTTCACGGCCACGTTGGTTGTAACGGTGTACGTGTTGTCCACGTCGCCGTCAATGTCAAACTCGGTAATCATGATCGGCAACCTGGTGGCCGCAATTTTATCGAGTTGGCCTTTCAGGTAGGCCGTATGATCGGCAAAGCTCTGGCTGGCATTGTATTTCCGGGTCGAAAATGCGTGGGTCTGGAGTCCTACTACATCCAGCAGATTATCCGCTTTCAATAAATTGATTATCGCTATATATCTGTCTGTCAAGACGGTTTCGGCGTTGTACTCGTTCAGAACCAGCTTGGTTTCGCAGGGGAAATACTGCCGGGCCAGCTTAAAGGAGTTGACAACCCAGTCGAACTCGCTGGGTGTGGTGCCCAGTTCGGCGTTCAATGATTTCAGGGCATTCACGTAATCGCCACTGCCCGCGTCGGTCAGGTTGGGACCAACGTTATTCGGTGGATCGTTCAGCGTTTCGTTGGCCACTTCAATGTAATCCAATCTAGCCCGCGCGTCCGAGCTACCATCGAAATGGTTGGCAACGGCCTGAAACCAGGCTTTCACTTTCTGAACCTTTTCCGCATCGCTCAGCGGTTTCAGCCACGTTGGCTGTTGCGAACCCCACACCAGCACGTGGAATCGGAAAGGGAACCCGTGCGACTTGGCAAATGCGCGGGCCTGATCTACTTCGGTGAAATTATAGACGCCCTTAGTCCCTTCGATACTACCCCACTTGCCCGCATTTTCGGGCGTTACCTGGTTGAAATACCGCTCGAAGTTAGGAATCTGGGGCGTGCTATACGCCGAGCCCAGAAACTTGTTTTTACCCGTGGCAATGGGCGTTTGATTGGCGGGTACCTGGTACTTCACCGCACAGTCGTCTGCCCCAACCACCGTCACGTTATCGACAAAGAACGTACCGATGCTGGTGCCCAGGTCCAGCACAAGCCGGGTACTGGCATCGTTGGCCGTAAACGTCCAGGTCATCGCTTTCCAGGTTGTCGTTGTGGTGTAATTAGGCCCGTACTGAGCACCGGCCGTTGCATTGGTCGAAAAGCGGATGATTTCACCCCCCACGTTCGAGCGCACGTATACCGTAGCCGTATAATTTCTGCCCACACTGAGGCTCATCGGATCGCTTACCAGTTGCACACCATACGCATTACCGGCAACCGTGTTGATCACTTTCACCGCTCTGGCTCCTTCCTGTACTTCAGCAGCAACGGTGGTTTCGGTTGTGTTGGCAGCCCCATTGAATTTTGACCAATTCGTGAAGTTGTTGCCGGGACCGCCTAATTCAAAGCTCCCGTTGCTGACCAGGTTGATAACGGCCAGGCTGATGTCGGCATCATCGAGATAATAGACATTCGTGTTTTTACCCAGGTCAAGCACCAGTTTAGTCTGGACTTCATTGGCCGTGAAGATCCAGCTCAGTTTGGTCCAGGTGGTTGGCACGGGCGTATCAGGCCCATAGAGCGCGGTGGGCTGGGTCGAAAAACGAATTGTGCTGCCAGCGGTAGTGGCTTTGGCCCAGATCGAGAAGGTATACTGCGCTCCAACAACCGTTGTGGCTGCGTCATTGACAAGTTGAACCGAATACGCCTGTCCCGCATTGGGCTGGCTACCGGTAACTTCGGCCCGCAACGCCCGGCCGCCCGAGTGGGTCTCCATAGTGGTAGCCGTTAGAAACGCAGCGCCGTTTTGCTTGGTCCAATTGGTAAAGTTGTCGCCAAACCCCGTGTCAAACCCACCGTTCCCAATCAGTAGGGCGTCGGTCGAAGTCAGGCTCATATCGTCCACAAAATACGTAGCAGCACTACTACCCAGGTCGATGGCTACCCGCGTGGTGGGCTCTACCGGAATAAAATCGAGCGTTAACAACTGCCAGTTAGTACCAATGCTTGTTGTGGTCGAATAGGCATACGCCCCATAATTCGCCAGGGGCGAGATGGTCGATAGTCTGACCATACCCCCGGCCGTAGCCGCTTTGATGTAGATGCTAAACCGGAAGTGCTTGCCTAGGGGCGTATTCAAGAAGGGACTGGCAAACTGAACGTCATAGGCATTGGCAGGAGCCGCTGATACTACTTTTAAGGCTCTGGCCCCAACTTTCACTTCGGCGGGGTTGGTCGTTTCCGAAAATGAACCCGCCCCGTTCAGTGCTGTCCAGTTCGTGAAGGTACTGGCCGTGCCCTCTTCAAAACTGGGGTTGGGCAAATAGTTGGTCAGGTTCGCAGGGGGGGGCGTAACGACAGCCGTGCCCAGCATTTCCATGTCGTCCAGATAATAGACTACGTTGCTTTGCCCTAAGTCTAAGGCGATGCGGGTTTGGGCTTCATTGGCCGTAAATGTCCACGATAACTGTGTCCATACCCCCATCGGAACACTCGTGTTCGGGCCGTATAGGGCACTTGGCTGGGTCGAGAAGCGAACCGTACCACCAGCCGTGGCGGCTTTCATCCATATTTTGAATGTGTAGGCCGTGCCGATAGTGGTTGGTATCAAATCGCTCAGCATCTGCACCTGATACTGCTGACCGTCAAAACCCGGCCCCGCCGACTTCAGAGCGCGTGTTCCGCCGTGTACTTCGGCGGCAGTGGTTGTGGCCGTTAGATAGGCAGCACCATTGGCCTTTGTCCAGTTGGTGAATACGTCACCGGCACCTAACTCAAAGCCCGGATTGGGAATGAGATTTTGCTGGGCGAACAGCGGTGATATGGCCCCCAACAGCAGGAGACAACATACGAACAGATAGTAGTTTTTTTTCATAATCAAAGAGCTGGTGGCTTGAGTACGCCGACATAATTTTGCAGCTTATCATCGAAAGAGCCGGTTATTTCTTTTATACTTGTAATAATGACACTTATAAGTAAAAAAAGAACAAAAAATTTCACGGTCAGGCTGTAACTCATTCGTGTACCCACCCAAGACTTCGCCTGGAATCGATTTTCAACAGGTTATATTTCGGGTGAAAAAGCCTCTTTTACTTGAGGTTTTTTTATCATTCCGAGGGATGAGGAATCTCAAGCTGGGGCAATCGAGATTCCTCGTCCCTGGGAATGATAAAAACTCAATCATTCTATCAGTCAATCATTAAATTATGCCCTTACCCTTATCCCAAATCAAAGCCTCACTGGAAGATGGCTTGTTGTCCTTTCCAATTACTGACCTGGACAAAAACGGCCAGTTCAACGCGGATACTTATGCCGCCCGACTGGACTGGTTCGTCACCCATGATGTATCGTCCATCTTCGTGGCGGGCGGAACGGGCGAATTTTTCTCGCTGTCGGAAAGCGAGTACCAGAAAATTGTGGAAGTGACGGCCAGCACCGTACAGGAAAAAGTACCGATGATTTCGAGCGTGGGACGGAGCATTCCCGAAGCCATTACATTTGCCAAAATCGCCGAAAATGCGGGGATGAATGCGCTGCTGCTCATGCCCCCCTACCTCACCGAGTGTCCGCCCGATGGCATCTACCAGTACGCCAAAACGATTATGGACAATACCAGTCTGCCCGTTATTTACTACAACCGGGGCAACGGCATTTTAGCGAGTGAGTACGTTCAGAAATTGGCGGACAGTTGCCCTAATTTCATTGGCCTAAAGGATGGCACCGGCAACATGCAGGAATTGAACGACACCATTAAATCCGTTGGCAATCGCTTATCCTACATCGGCGGTGTACCAACGGCCGAAATCATTGCCGAAGCATATCTGTCCATCGGTGTCAACACGTACTCGTCGGCGGTTTTCAATTTCGTCCCCGAACTGGCGAACCTGTTTTACCGAAGTCTGCGGGCGGGGAATAAAGAGATTGTGGCCACCATACTCCAGCAATTCTACATCCCGTTTGTCCGGTTGAGAAATAGGAAGCAGGGGTACGCCGTGAGTTTGATCAAAGCGGGAGCAACCATCATTGGCCGCCCGGCGGGCAACGTCCGTCCACCACTCACCATGCCGACACCGGAAGAAATCCAGCAACTGGAAGCCATTATCCAGCAATCGGCTGACTTAGTGACTAGCTAACCCCACCTCAACCCCTCCCCGGCAGGGAGGGGCTTTAAAAAGTGTGATAGTAGTTCCCTCCCTACCGGGGAGGGTTAGGGTGGGGTATGTTTAAGCTATAAACGCAAAAAAAAGCCGGTCAAGTTGACCGGCTTTTTCCACACTCTCCTTCCTATACTCAAAACACTTAACTAATGGTCATAGGGGCCATACGAACCCCGGTCATTGCCGTACCCGCGCCCCCGACTCGCCGAACGGGAACCATTCTGTAGTTCGTAAGGACGCATCCGGGCAATGACCCGGTCACGCTGTTGGGTTCCTAACACGGCCATCATATCAATGAACTGCCGCTGACGGGCCTGCCGCATGAAATCACGCTGACGGGGGTCGCGGAAATCAATATTTTGTGTTTGCTGGGTATACCTCGCCCGAACCCGGCGAATCTCGCGCTCCTGCTTCCGGGTCAGGTTCAACTCCCGGTCCCACCAGTCCAGATGACGGTCGAACCGGTAATCGTCGTAATCATAATTATACCTGTCCTGCCCGTAGGCCTGATTATAACCGGGTTGGTTATAGCCTGGCTGATTATAGCCCGGTTGTTGCTGTGGGTAATTATTGGTCGAGGGCGCTTGCGGGTAGCCGTAGCGTTGCGCAAAGGCACCGGTCGAGAGGAGGGCAATCAGGGTTGCGGCTGTTAACAGTACTTTTTTCATGGTAGCGAATGTTTTCAGGTAGTATTCGCTACTTGGAACGAAATGCCATGAAATGGTTTAATTAATTCTCTGAATAAGTATAGAAACGCCCCCGCTCGTAAGAACGAAGGCTACCAGACTTCGACTGCGTGTGGTCTATTAGTGATTTATAGGGTCAGCGTTCAGGATTGGAACGAGGGCGAATCGGTCTGTCTTTGAGTACGCTAACGTGTTATTCGTCAGGCTAAAAGGTAGTCTCGTCCAGCTAAACCCGGCATTCAATCCGATTTAGTTTCCGGGGCATCAGCCAACCCCCAACTTTGTCCTGTTCAAACGAAACAAACAACGACAACTCATGAAAAAGACAATTCTATTGATGCTGGGACTGGTAGCCGGTACCGCATCGTTCGCCCCAAAAGCCACTGCGCAAACCATCGACACGCCAACGCCCCAGGCCCGCGTAGTGATGACCGACAATCAGAAAATCAAGTTGTTCGTTCAACCCCTTCTGGCAGAAGGAGAGGTAGCCATAACGGATGCCAGCGGCCATTCCCTTTACACCTCCACGATGAACCTAAAAAAAGGACTTGGCCTCCAGTTCGACGTATCGGGCCTGTCGGCGGGTACCTACCAGATGACCTTGAAGACCGGCAGCGAGGTTGTTACGAAGACGTTTGTGGTTCAGGTCGTTCCATACGAAAGTTTTGTTGTGCTGAACGCGTAATGATCGTTCTTTTGCCCGTAATTGAGTCCCGTTACATCCGACAAACCAGCTTCTACCTGATTTGTCGGATTCAGTCTATAACGGAGTAACTTTAACTGTCATGCACACATCGCCTGTTCCTTACCTCACCCCGCGTCAGAAAGCCCGGATAGCCCTGAGCATTCTGCTCATCTACTGGCCCATCCGGGTATACATGAATGTGGGAATACTGAGCTGGACTATCGTGTGGGACAACGCTTTTTTCTTTATAGTCGAACTTTCCCTGACGTTTCTCTTTTTCTGGGGATGGGTTAGTTTGATCGACTGGTTGCAGGAACGGCTGTTGCGTCGATTCGGGGATGACCCATCCAACGCCCTGCGCTGGCCCGTTCAGTTGATTTCGCTGGTGGTAGCCACGGGGCTGGCCCTGATTTTCAACGCGGGCTTCGGCCTGGTTCACCATCGGATGGATATTGGCATTGAACGACAGTTTCCAAAGCTGGGTCGACCGCTGGATGCGCAGTCACGGGGAGGGCGGGACAATAGGCAACGCATGAATAACGGGCTGGTTTTTATGGCCATGTTATCCGCTTTTTACCTGACCGTGAACCGGCGGTCTACTCAGCACATACAAACGCTTCAGCTACAAACCGAGCGGCTACGAAAAGAAGCCGTGCAGGCGCAATTCGATGCGCTGAAGAATCAGGTCAGCCCCCATTTTCTATTCAACAGTTTGAGTATTCTATCGTCGCTGGTTGAAATTGACACTAAACTATCGGTGCAGTTCATAAATCGGCTCTCGAAAGCCTATCGCTACATCCTCGACCAGCGTGACAATGAACAGGTACCGCTGAAAACCGAACTGGACTTTATCGAGGCTTACACCTTCCTGCTCAATATCCGTTTCGACGACCGGCTGAAGGTGCTGATCAACGTACCCGAAGCCGCCCGTACCCGTTACCAAATTGCCCCGCTTACCCTGCAACTGCTGATTGAAAACGCCGTAAAGCATAATCAGATGTCGGACGAAGCTCCCCTAACGGTCACGATTACGCTGGTGGGAGAAACGCTGCGGGTAAGCAACCCCATCCAGCTCCGGCCCTCCACTGGCGATTCAACGGGCATGGGGCTGCAAAACATCAGTAGTCGCTACCGCCTGCTCACCGACCAGCCCGTACGAGTAGGGGAACACAACAGCGACTTTGTCGTAATTATTCCACTGCTCAATGATAGAATTAGTGAATGATATAATGAATGAATAAGTATGCGTACCATTCTATCAGTCACTCATTCCATCAGTCAACATTAAAAAATATGAACGTAGTTATCATTGAAGACGAAAAGCTAACGGCCCGTCGGCTGGAGAGTATGCTGTTGCGGTACGACCCCACGATAAACGTACTGGTTCAGTTGCCCTCGGTGAGTAAGGCTGTAGCCTGGTTTACGGAGGTTGTCAACAGCAACGGGCAACTCCCCCTGCCCGACCTGCTGTTTCTAGATATTCACCTCGAAGACGATTCGGGGTTCCGGCTTATCGAGCAGGCCAATCTGACGCTGCCCATCATTTTCACAACAGCCTACGACCAATATACCTTGCAGGCGTTCAAAACCAACAGCATCGACTACCTGCTCAAGCCCATCGACGCGGATGAATTGGCCGCTGCCCTGGATAAATTCAAGCGGTTGCAGCAATCCATCGAACCCGTGGTGGCCGATATAAATACCCTGCTCAAACTGATGCAAAAACCGTCCGTCAATTACAAGGAACGGTTTATGGTAACCATCGGCACCAAAATCCGCAGCATCGAAACGACGGAGATTGCCTACTTCTTTTTTGAGGACAAAGCTACCTGGCTCACCACGCAGGAAGGTCAGCATATCACCATCGATTATAGTCTGGACAAACTGGTTGAGCTGCTGAATCCCACGCACTTTTTCCGGGTAAATCGGGCCTATATGGTATCATTGGGGGCAATTCGGACCATCCATACCTACTCAGGCAGTAAGCTAAAACTGGACCTCAACCCGGCACCCCGGCAAGAAGTTTTCGTGAGTGGCGACCGCATCACGGCGTTCAAAGAATGGCTGGGCAAGTAGTTTGCTTCCAGGCGAACGAGTTTCGGATGAGATTCTGGAACATACAACAACGGCCGCTCTTAGGGATATGTAAGTAACCGGTAATCGATAAACTCAGAGGAGATCCGGTAACCGACCGAATCTCCTCTGAGTTTCGGCCGACTAGCTGGCAACATTGTTATGTCTGGCCGTTACCGTACTCTCAGTCATTCGGCACGAATCTTACAACTTGTTGCTTCATCCCCAATACCCGGTTTTGCATGGGTTGATCTGGCAACCCTACGCCCTATCCAGCCGGGTAACCGGTTTCAGCAGTTAAGAGCTGTTGTAGCTGACTCCACAAATCCCCCCGCTTATCAGTTGATCACAGCGTGCTCCGGCTCAGGTTTCGGTGAACAAATGTGTGCTGCTTCCTATCATAAACGGGCGTTATTTTGGTTATATATGAACCAGATCCTTCGTGAGCCGTTAGTCCAGTAAGTGTTTAACAGGATCGGAAGCATATATAACCGATAGGCTGGCGGATTCCAGCCTACTGAAGAACTGATGAACGTACTCACATACCGAAGCCTGCTTTGGGCTATACTTCTACCCACATTCATGCTGGGGGCAACAGCCGATCATCCTGCCGACCAGCTATTGGGGCACTGGCTGTTTCCCACCAAAGGGTCAAGCGTTACTATCTACCGGTCAGAGAATCGCTATTTTGCCCGCGTTAATGAAGTTGACCAGGCGGGGGAAGCTAATTTTGGCCTCGTTAAAGACGCTACGCTCATCCGGAATCTGAAGTACAATGGGGAGGTCTGGACAGGCGGTGAATTAGTGCACCCCAAAACGGGTATCAACCTGAGCGTTGAGGTGACCATGAAAGATCCGCAAACGGTAACAGTACTGGTGTATAAAGGCATCAAACTGTTCCACCGAAAATTCGACATGACCCGGAAGCCAGCCTGAAAACGTTCGATTCAATCGCTATTGAGCGACACAAGGCCTAACGTAGCCCTGGAAAAATCCCACGTTGGGCGGCAGGTGGGTCCTATGTCCACTGGGCGGCTGCCGCTACGTCCGGCATTCGGATGGCGAAAAGGTTTGTCTGACTGGCAAAATATGGCATTGAATCCGGTTCTTTTTCAGGTGCAGGTACCCGGTGGCAATTTTGTCATGGATAAACGTCCGGTTCCAGCCAATAAGCCAGTCACCTCATTACGCTGCTGCAAGCGTATCGAAGGGAAATACGGGCAAACAGGTATGACGCGAACGGGTCAGTTTTCCTTCCCTGTTTCGTACCCAGTCAACCCGGAAGCATCCCAACATGAACCGTTTACAGTCTACCCTTATTCCGCTGGCCCTGGCGTTGCCCAGCCTGCCCGCTGCGGCCGCTATTGATACTAATGGCCTCTTTATTTCCCACCTGGAAAACATCCTGGGCACCTCCTTCGATTTGAAAGTGGTAGCCCCCTCCTACACCGTGGCTCGACAGGGCGAAGCAGCCGCACTGGCCGAAATCAGCCGACTGAGTACCCTGTTGAGCAGCTGTCAACCCAATAGTGAATTCAGCAATTGGGCCGCTACGTCGGGCGAAGCCGTTCCCGTTTCAGCCGATTTACTGGCCGTTCTGGCCGGGTTCGACCATTGGCGGGCTCAAACAGGGGGTGCCATCAACGCAGCCGCCGAAGTCATCAATCAGCTTTGGCAGCGGGCCGCCCGGTCGGAAACAGTCCCTTCGGAGACTGAGCGGGCCGACGTCGTTTCGGCGGTGCAGCAACAACACTGGCAGCTCGATACCGAAGCGAAAACGGCCACTCACCTGACGGATACGCCCCTGCGTCTGCATACCTTCGTTAAAAGCTACATTATGGACCTAGCGGCCAATCGGGTATTGGCCACACCGGGTGTAAAAGGTGTGGTATTGAATATTGGCGGTGATCTGGTGGTGCGGGGCAACCGGACGGAATCCGTTGCCATCGCCGACCCGCGCGCCGATGCTGAAAATGAGAAACCCCTGGTGCAGCTGGTCATTCAGGACCGGGCCGTTGCTACCAGTGGGGACTATCGGCGGGGTGTGCTGGTAGACGGTGTATGGCAATCGCACATCGTGGACCCGCGCACGGGCAACCCCGCCCATGCGGTTATCAGTGCAACCGTCGTGCATCCCGATGCCTCAACGGCCGGTGCCCTGGCTACGGCCTTCAACGTGCTACCACCCGCCGACAGTGTCCAACTGGCCGCTACACTGCCCGGTACCGACTACCTCATCGTCACCCGCGAGGGGCAGCAACTTACCAGCCCTGGCTGGAGTCAACTCATCCAGCCCGAATCGAATGCCGCGTCTTCCGTTCCTGCCGGGGTCAGCAGTACAGGCACAACGGCCCGGCTCATGACGGTATCTCCACTGAAAGACAAGCTATGGAACGCAGACCAGGAGTTGCTGATTTCGCTGGAGCTGAGTCAAATCGAGGGGCGGTCGCACCGGCCGTTTGTGGCGGTTTGGGTTGAGGACGAAAAACACGTTCCGGTTCGGCAGATAGCCCTCTGGTACAACAAACCCCGCTGGCTGCGTGAACTCCGGGACTGGAATAACACGCAGCAGAACACCTCATTTGATGCCACCAGCATCGCCAGCGCCACCCGGTCGCCGGGTAGTTATACGCTGAAATGGGATGGCAAAAATGACCAGGGGCAGTACGTGAAGCAGGGGAAATACACCATCTGCATCGAAGCGGCCCGCGAGCACGGCACCCATCAGTTTATGGAGCAGACGATGGACTTTAACGGTAAATTCAAACAACAACCCCTTAACGGCAATGTCGAAATCGCGAACGCAGCCCTGGACTACCGCAAAGCGGGAGTCGGTCGCTGAATACAACCGGCTCACCAGCGCCCGCCCGGCCAAGCACACACCGGCCTGGCGTCGGTCACTGCCGGCAGTGGCGCGATGGCTGCATATCTACCTGTCGATGGCAAGTTTTGTGATCGTCCTGTTCTTCGCCGTCACGGGCCTGACCCTGAACCACGCCGACTGGTTCGGCGACGAGTCCGTTACGACGGAATACAAAGGGAACGTCGCTCCCGGCTGGGTCAACCCCACCGATACGGCGGCCATCAATAAATTGGGCATTGTGGAGCATCTGCGTACCACGCACGGCATCAAAGGCCCGGTCAGCGATTTTCGCATCGACGACCGGGAGTGCTCCGTTTCATTTAGGGGGCCGGGGTACTCGGCAGATGCGTTTGTGGAGCGGGAAACGGGCGCGTATAGGCTTTCTGAAACCAGGATGGGCATGGTGGCTGTTTTGAACGACCTGCACAAGGGGCGGGACACCGGCAGCAACTGGTCGTGGGTGATTGATGGATCGGCTATTTTTATGACGCTGATCTCCCTCACGGGCCTGATATTGTTGCTGTTTCTCAAAAAACGTCGGGCAGCCGGGTTAATCCTACTCGGGCTGGGTTCGCTACTGGTGTACGCCCTTTATGCCTTGTCCTGATTTAGCGGAGAAACTATAGGCTAAAAACCAGTAAAAGAGAAATAAACGGTAGTGTGTCGGTAGGTTTTGGCCCTATTCATCTTCCATGAATAACGTCCCGAGTGCTTACCCAATGTGTTCATGAGCGTGTCGCTGAGCCGCGAAAGGCCAGCCTCGCTGCGTAGAAAATGGGGCTAACGCGCTTTTACTGTCAGACGAATAGCGCAACCGATAACTTCCATGACCACCGCCCCCCTAACCAGCCCGGTCGAATCAACCCGCCTGACCCCCCTCCAGTACGCGGTCGTTTCCATTTGTTTCCTCATGAATATGCTCGACGGCATGGACGTGATGATCATCTCGTACACGGCCACGTCCATCGGGGCCGAGTGGGGTGTGGCTGCCCCGCAGTTTGGTATCGTTTTCAGTGCGGGTTTACTGGGCATGGCCATTGGTGGTATGGGCCTTTCGCCCATTGCCGATCGCATTGGCCGACGCACCATGATTGTGGGGTGCGCCGGAATAATGGGCGTGAGTATTGCTGCCACATCGCTCGTGCAATCCGTTGAAATGCTGGGGGTCATGCGCTTGATCAGCGGCCTCGGCATTGGCGGTATGCTGGCCAGTACGGCTACCATCACGGCCGAATATGCCCCGAAGAAAACAAAAGATTTCTGGGTTAGTCTCGTTGTATCGGGCTATCCCGTCGGGGCTGTGCTATCGGGGCTGGCCTCGGCCAATATCATTGCTGACTCTGGCTGGCGGGCCGTTTTTCTAGTAGCGGGGTGTGTCACGCTGCTCACCCTCCCGTTTGTCCTGATCTTACTGTCCGAATCGCTCGATTTTTTACTAAAGGCCCAGCCTGCCAATGCCCTTTTCCGGGCCAATCGTATTCTTCGTCAGCTCAGGCAGCCTACCATGACCGTACTCCCCGTTTTAGTAGTCGACCATCAGGCTAAATCGTCTATCAACAAGCTGTTGTCCAGTCCGCAGCGCATACCAACCTTCTGGCTCTGGACGGCCTTGTTCATGGTTTTTGCCACCCTCTACTTTCTAACGAGCTGGATTCCAAAATTGGCTTCCAACACGGGTTTATCCCTCGAACTGGCCATCTATTCCGGTACCGTTTTTAATGTGGGGGCCTTTGTGGGCATTCTGACACAGGGGTATCTGTCCAGTCAGTTCGGACTGCGACGAACCATTTGTGGTTTCCTGATTGGTACGGCGGCACTGATGGTGGGATTTGGCTTTGTGAGCGGGTCTTTCTGGACACTCGTTATCCTGAGCATGATCGGTTTCGGCGTGCAGGGGGGATTCGTAGGTATGTACGCCGTTGCCGCCCGGCTTTATCCAACTCAAATCCGGGCAACGGGGGTAGGCTGGGCTATGGGACTGGGACGGGTAGGTGCCATTGTCGGGCCGCTTATTGGTGGCGTACTGATTGGCGCGGGCTTTTCTATGTCGCTGAGTTTTCTCTGCTTTGCAGCCCCCGTACTCATCAGTGGAATAGCCACGCTAATGATCTCCTCCACCGACGTTTCCTGAATGTATTGAGTCTGTATAACTGGTTGGGATTTATTTCCTGGATGGTCTCTATGTATCTAACTGTCTTTCCAATTCACCCGTGCCTAGACGTCCTGATACCCTCAGACGCATTAGCTCTATTATCGCCTGGACGTCAGAAAAAAGTATAGCGAGCGTTGTATAGCACATTTATCCGCCACACCAATGAAATCGATGACAAAGCCGGAGTTAGATACGTACGAAGCCACTTTTCGGAATATACCGGCAACACAGGCAAAATGTGCGTCGTTGCCCATTTTTTTCCTAACGCCCGGTTCAGAAAGTTACTTGACCCTTTTTTTGATACAACAAAACTGCTTGTCGACTGTGCACTTAGTCAGGGCTGGTATGACCTGAGTGACTATTACAAACTAGTTGAAACGCCTACCCCGGAAACAGGACATCAGGAATTCATGTACCTTTTTGAGCATCACACACAGTTTCTTGCTATCATAGCCAGGTATAGAATCGAAAAAAACCTGGTGTAAATCAATACACCTCTACCAAACAAATATTTGTGAATACACTTCGTTTACTGGCCTCAACGGCCCTTTTACTACTCTACAGCCAGTTCAGTCTGGCGGCCAAAGTCGATACCGTATCCACGACCAGTGCGTCGATGAACAAGACAATCAAAGCGGTGGTCATCACCCCGGATTCGTATACGACTGGTCAGGCGCTACCGGTATTATATCTGCTCCACGGTTACAGCGGCAACTACAGTGACTGGGTCAAAAAAGCACCGGGTGTCAGTCAGTTAGCCGATACGTATCAGATGATCATCGTTTGTGCAGATGGTAATTTCGGCAGCTGGTATTTCGACAGCCCGGTCGATCCGGCATTTAAGTATGAAACGTACGTGGCCATTGAACTGGTTGACTGGATCGACAGTCATTATAAAACCATCAAAGACCGCACCGGTCGCGCCATCACGGGCCTGAGCATGGGCGGACACGGGGCACTTTATATCGCTCTCCGGCACCAGAACACCTTCGGGGCAGCGGGTAGCATGAGTGGCGGGGTCGATATCCGGCCGTTTCCCAACAACTGGGACATGGCCAAACGGCTGGGTACCTACGCTCAGTTTCCCGAACGCTGGGAGCAAAACACGGTCACTAACCTGCTGCATCTACTCACGCCCGGTGCCCTGTCGCTGATTATCGACTGCGGCACCGAGGATTTCTTCTTCCGGGTTAATAACAACCTGCACGAAAAGATGCTGGAGCGCAACATCGCTCACGATTACATCACCCGCCCCGGTGCGCACAACTGGGCGTACTGGAGCAACGCCATCAATTACCAGATGCTGTTCATGCGGCAATATTTCAATAAGCAAACCCGCCAGTAAGGCTCCAGGAAGAACGGAAAGCCGCCAGATGGAATTACAGAAAATAATCAACAACTTAGATTACACTATAATCAATGACAATCAATAAAAAGTAATGCCCACCGGTTTACCAGTGGGCATTACTTTTTACAATAAGTTAACGTGAATTACGGATAAAACAGACTATACCTTGTTGAGTATCAATTGCCTTTTTTGTCATCCCGACGCCAGGAGGGATCTTCGGTAATAAAATAAAAACGTTCTACTACCGAAGATCCCTCCTGGCGTCAGGATGACAAAAGTTCTGTTAGTAATAGTTTGATAGTCAAGTAATATCAAGTTGAATTATCCAAAACTCACGTTATCTTAATGACCTTACGCCAGTTCAATGAACAGGTCTTTCCGGGCGCGCCGAACTTTGGGGGCACTCGACAAGAAGTCTTTAGTGGCATCCCGGTATCCCAGTGCCAGCGAAGAAACGCTGTGCAATCCCTTGGCCGGTAAGTCCAGTAACTCATCGAGGGCTTCGGCATTAAATCCTTCCATCGGGGTAGCATCCACCTGCTCGGTAGCAGCCGCGATCAGAGCCGATCCTAGAGCAATGTAAGCCTGACGGGCGGCCCAGTTATTGAGTTCTTCTTCCGTTTTGCTAAACAGATTCCCCTTTACCGAATCGGCAAAAGGAGTCAGGGATTCAACCGTCACCCCCCGCGTATCGGCAACGAGTTTCATGTAGTCATCAACCTGGCCCGTATTCAGCCCTGTCCAGGAAGCGAAAACCAGTAAGTGAGATCCTTCCACCACCTGCGGCTGCGGGCAGGCCTGTTCGTGAATCTTCCCTTTCAACTCATGATTGTCGATTACCAGCACGGTATAGGGCTGCAACCCGACCGATGAAGCCGACAGCCGAATTGCCTCCAGAATGGTGTCTATCTTTTCAGGCGATACGCGTTGCCCGTTCATTTTTTTGGCAGCGTAGCGCCAGTTCATTGCGTCAATTAATTCCATGGTTGTAGTGCTTTTATACTTGATTTTAACAGATTTCGCCGGGTGTGCAGGCCGGTCCCTCAGCGGATAGGTCAGTAACAGCCGGGTGGGCTTTTTTCCATTCCGACCAGGCCGTTTCCAGCGCGCCCAGGAACGTTTCGGGTTGTTGCGCGCCCGATACCGCATACCGACGGTCGATCACAAAGAACGGTACACCCCTGGCACCCACTTGTTGCGCTTCATATACGTCTTGATTCACGGCTTCGGCGTACTCGGCACTTTGCAGCATTTGCCGAACGTCGTCCACTGGCAGACCAATGTCGGTACCCAGTTCGAGCAGCGTAGCGTGGTCGGAGGTATCACGGCCTTCGGTGAAGTAGGCCAGGAATAATCGTTCTTCGGCAGCATCGCCCAGGCCGTGTTGTTTGGCCAGTTGAATCAGCCGGTGGGCATCGAAGGAGTTGGCCACAACGGCTTTATCGAAGTCGTAGGTCAGTCCTACTTCGCTGGCCATACCCGTCACGTGGTCGTTCATACGTTTGGCTTCGTCCAGACTCCAGCCTTTCACCTCGGCCAGATACTGGTTAATATTCTTACCCGGTTCCGCTTTCATGTCCGGGTTTAGCTGGAAGCTCTTCCAGACCACATTGACCCGGTCCCGCTGAGCAAACTGACCGAGGGCACTCTCGAATTTCCGTTTGCCGATATAGCAAAAGGGACACATCACATCACTCCATATTTCCACATCCATCTCTATGTTGCATTAAGTTAAAATTCGGGCATTTACGCCGATATAAATTATAACACTGTTAGGAACAGGGCAAAAAAATTAGCCGTTCAAGGCCTTAATAAATCCATCAATGGCGTCTTTCAACACCAGTTTACTCCACGGATTTACCGTTTCGTTCGGACCAGTCATTTGTATCGAAACCAGCCCGTGCAAAATGGACAGGTAAGTATGATATTTTAGGAAGGTATCCAGCTCCGGCTGGCTCCCCGTAGAAATCACTTCCTGAATAACGGCATGCACAATGTCGGCAAATTCCTTCATTTCAACCATCCGTTTCACCTGTTCGCAGGCCGGAATACCCAGGCCGAACATAAGCTGGTAATATTCCTTGTAGGCAAAGGCAAAATTCCAGTACCCCTCCGCCATCGCTTCCAACTGCCGACTGGCATCCGTCTGGCTGTCGCGTTGCTGCGTTATAGCTTCCGTCAGTAGTCGGAATCCTTCCTTCGTGAATTCGTGCAGAATGGCATCTTTACTCTCGAAATGGGTGTAAACCACAGGAACACTGTACTCGATGGCATCGGCAATCTTACGGATAGACAGTGCCTGCCAGCCTTCTGTCAGTACCACCTCCCAGGCGGCCTGCAAAATGCTGGTTCTGACTTCTGTTTTCTGCCGCTGCCGACGTTCAATGATTCCCATTCGCTAGTTATATGATAGACTTTATAACGGTGTTAACTTTACTAATGTCGGTAAAGTTCAAAGGGGGATAAACACATTGATGACGCGTGTGTAGAGACGGTGCGCCAGCGCGACAATACCTTGCGTCCCATGTCTGGATGGTTTGCTGGCATCGTAAGTTGCTGACGCCAATGAGACCGGTCCGCCGGTGCGGCAAGGTATTGCGTCTCTACACAACCGGATGGATTTTGGTTGACATCGTCTATTGCTGACGCAACATGTAGAGACCGCACCGGCGGACCGGCAATACCTTGCGTCTCATATCCGGATGGTTTTGCTGACGCGAATGAGACGCAAGGTATTGTCGCACCGGCGCACCGGTCTCTACAGATACGACATATCCGGTAGTTTACCAAGGGCGGTCGCTTTGTACCTTAAATTAGATACTCCATGCAGGCAATTACCGAAACTGGCCAAACGAAGCCAGCTACTTTTACCGACAGCAAATACCTGGTTACCCTCGTTTTTGTCACCTCACTGTTCATGTTCTGGGGTATTGCCATCACAATGGGCGATGTGCTGAACAAGCACTTCCAGCACGTGCTGAGCCTGACCAAGACGCAGTCGGCCTTCGTTCAGTTTGCCATTTTTGGGGCCTATTTTGTGATGGGTATTCCGGCGGGTCTGTTCATGAAGCGGTTTGGGTATAAAAACGGCGTGTTGCTGGGCCTGTCGTTGTTTGCCATCGGTGCGTTTCTATTCGTACCAGCCGCTGCGGCTGCTTCCTTCACCTATTTCGGTATTGCGCTGTTTATTCTGGGTTGCGGTCTGTCTACCCTCGAAACGGTAGCGCACCCCTTTGTAGCCTCCCTCGGCGACCAGCGTACCAGCGATCAGCGGATAAACTTCGCTCAGGCCTTCAACGCGTTGGGCGCCATCATCGGACCTGCTATCGGCTCCTATTTTCTGCTACGCAACAACACCGAAGGCAGCACGGATTTAACCTCCGTCAAGATGCTCTACATTGCCATCGGCAGCGTTATTGCGACCATTGCCATCCTGTTTTCCTTCGTAAAAGTCCCCGCCCTAATGGACCCGCACGCCGTGGTAGCTAACCCCGATGCCGCCAATGTGGATGTGGAACCCGGCAAAACGCTGTTTCAGCACAAACACTTCGTTTGGGCCGTTATCGCTCAGTTTTTCAACGTGGCTGCGCAGGGCGGAACCTGGGCCTTTTTCATTAATTACGGCCACGAAAAAATGGGGTTTTCCGATGCTACGGCGGGTAACTACCTGGTACTGTTTATGAGTCTCATGCTGGCGGGTCGGTTTGCGGGTACGTTCCTGATGCGGGTAATTGCGCCCCACACGCTGCTGGCCATCTTCGCGGCCTGTAATGTACTCATGTGCCTGATTATTGCCCAGAGCTTTGGCTGGCCGTCGTTCATTGCGCTGCTGATGCTCAATTTCTTCTTCAGCATCATGTTCCCCACCATTTTTAGTCTGGGCCTTAAAAACCTGGGGTCGCACACGCAGCAGGCTTCCTCGTTTATTTCGATGGGCGTTGTTGGTGGGGCTGTTTTCCCCTTCCTGATGGGTATGGCAGCCGAGAGCGATGTAGCGCATGCGTATTACCTGCCTATTATCTGCTACGTGGTTATTTTCCTGTTCGGAGCGAAGTTTTATAAAGTGAAGTAAGGATTCAGAAATCTGTTTGTTTTTGTCATTTCGACGTAGGAGAAATCTCAACATCGCGCACTAACTGAACTTGAGATTTCTCCTGCGTCGAAATGACAAAAGCTGTTTGTACATTTTCGCAGGAACATCCCAATCTCAACAATAAAAGGGTAAGAATAGGCAGAAAGTGACTCCTTCTTCCAAAGCCGGATTACTACATCCGGCAATCCCATTTTTCACCCAAACGATGCTCGCCACTTTGGCCGACATCTGTTCTATTCTATGACTACCGTACTGGATTCGTTTTCATTAGTGGGCAAAAAAGCCCTTGTTACCGGCTGCAAGCGGGGGATTGGTAAAGCCATGTCCGAGGCTTTGGCCGAAGCCGGTGCCGACATTATTGGGGTATCGGCCAGTCTGGAACTGGAAGGCAGTGCCGTGTCGAAATCAGTTACGGCGCTGGGCCGCAATTTTCACGCCTATCAGGCAGATTTTGGTAATCGGGAGTCACTGTACCAGTTTATCACTCAGGTAAAGCAGGATCATCCGGTCATTGATATTCTGGTGAATAACGCCGGTACAATTCTCCGCAAACCAGCCGCCGAACACCCGGACGAATACTGGGATGAAGTGATTATGGTGAACCAGACCGCACCCTTTATTCTCACCCGCGAGATTGGTAAAGGTATGGTGGAGCGGGGCAGTGGCCGCGTTATTTTCACCGCGTCGCTGCTCACTTTTCAGGGGGGTATCAACGTGCCGGGCTATGCCGCCAGCAAAGGAGCCATTGGTAGTATGGTGAAGGCATTCGCGAATGAATGGGCGGGCAAAGGGGTAAACGTGAACGCCATTGCCCCCGGTTACATTTCGACTGATAACACGGAAGCCCTGCGGGCCGATCAGGCGCGGAGTGAGTCTATCCTGAGCCGGATACCGGCGGGCCGCTGGGGTGAACCGGAAGATTTCAAAGGGCCGGTTGTTTTTCTGGCCTCAGGCGCAGCCAGCTACGTGCAGGGTACCATCCTGACGGTGGATGGCGGCTGGATGGGACGGTAGAAGGAAGTCCCGGCAACAATAGATAAGCAGTTAGGCAGAATCAGTTTAGGACATTATTCCTGCTAAAATTTATCATCCGACGCAGGAGGGATCTCAATCGTCCTGATACAGTTACGATAACCTACCTATGTTTTCCCTAAACCGGGGATTGAAACGGCAGACAAAACGCCATTTCAATCCCCAGTTTATTAGTAGTTCATGCCTTCATTGTATTTAAAAAGCGGGTAAGCAGCACCTTCCAGATACCCCGGCACATCTTCTTTCTGCTGCTGGGCCGCTGCCTCGGAGATGGGCGTGGTAAAAGGCATTTTACCCGTTGGTTTGAACTTACCCATAACGATATCCAGCACCGCGTCGGGAGTGGTGCCGAACGTAGCCAGAATACCTTTAACATTCTTTTTCTGCGCGTCGCTATAGATTTCGTCAATCACCCAAGGATTGGTGTAATTGATGGCCAGAACGGTTGGTTTCTTCGCCATCAGGGCATTGATATAATTGACATCAACGCCGTTTTTCGACAGCGATAGGGGCAGTGGGGAACCATCGGAGCCGAACAACGACCGGCCCGAAGGCCGCAGCCACAACAGAATAACATCGGCATCTTCGGGCGTTTTGACAAATGTGACCGGGTATTTACCATCGTTAGTGGCATACACCTCGCCGGGGCCAGCCTCCGCGCCGACGCGTTTTTGGTAGGTTTCAAAGTAAACTTTCGTGGCGGCTTTCAGCGGCAGCGTTTTAGCTTCGTTGCGTAGTAATACGATGGATTTGCGCAGGGCCAGGTCGGCGCGGGCCTGAAATTTGGCACTACCCACCGTTCGCTCGGCGGCATCCTCATCCACGTACGGATTTTCGAACAGGCCCAGCCTGAACTTCTCCTCCAGTAACCGTAACACCGAATCGTCGATCAGTTTTATATCAACCATTCCCTTTTTGACCGTTTCGAGTAAAATGGTTGGATCGGCGGTGCCGGAATAGAGGTTGACACCGGCTTCTAAGGTCCGTTTGTAGCGTTCCGGCACCGTCATATTTTCGGCACCCCAGGGCATCATTTCAATGGGGCCGGTGTCGGAGTTGATAATGCCCTTGAAGCCCAGTTTAACCCGTAATAAGTCGTGGATAACGGCCCGGTTGTAGGCGTAAGCGATGGGTTCGTACTCCGTGCCGATAGGCATGGAATAGTACGGCATAATAGCTGAAGTGCCTGCTTTAATGGCGGCTTTGAAGGGGATCAGGTTGTTCTCGAACATTTTTCCGGGAAACACCTCCTGCTTGCCCCACTCGAAGTGCGGGTCCTGCCCTTCTTTTCCCGCGCCACCGCCGGGAAAATGCTTGGTAGTCATAGCTACCGACGTAGGACTCAGGGCCGTACCCTGAAACCCCAGCACCACTTCTGTAATCATCTGCGCCACCCATTCGGCGTTTTCTCCGAACGTCCCGTCGATGCGCTGCCAGCGGGGTTCTGTGGATAAGTCGGCCATGTACATGTAGCCTTTACGCAGGCCTACTGCGGCCCACTCCTGCCGGGCAATATCGGCAAATTCGCGGGTGAGTTTCAGGTCGCGCATAGCGGATAAACCCAGTTCGCCGGGCCAGGTCGAGAAGGCGGTTTTACCCACGCTCGTACCGACAGCTGCCGCGTTGGTGATGTGGTTACGCGGGTTCGACGCTACGATTGCCGGAATACCCAGCCGCTGTTTTTCGCACAATGCCTGTAGTTTGTTAGCCCATTCGGCGGTGGTCCGGGCACTGACATTAGCCCGCAGAATGAAGTGCCGGAGGTGAAACTGCGTAACGGCTTTCGTCGTCCCGGCTGCATTCATGATAGCGGTGGGCAGCGGTTTGCGGGTAAACATGTTCTGACTGGCCAGCATGTCCTCTTCGTTGAAATCGCTGGTGATGGGTTCTTTGTTTTGGGGTGCCCCAAACGACCAGTCGTTCTTCATTCGGGTGGTGCTGATGAGCATAAAACCCACTTTCTCTTCCAGCGACATCTGCCCCAGCAAATCGGTACTGCGCTCTTCCGGTGTTAGTCGCCAGTCTTCGTACTTGTCGATTTTACCGTTCTGATTCAGGTCCTTGAACGATAAGCCGTTAGCCTGAATCAATTTTACCGACCGGGTGCCCAGTACGGGCTGTTTGGGAGCCTTGCCGGGCGGGGTATCCAATACACGGATTGTGGATGCCGGAAATGGCTTTGTGCTCGTGTAGGCTGTCAGAGCCAAGGATATAATCAGGCCCGACGCTAGTAAAATACGCTTCATGGATTAACGGATGCTTAAGGTGGCAGGTATCAAATCAGCCTATCAATCAGATGCCGATAGGTACTGCGTATACAAAGAGCAATCTACCCGTGCAATACTGTTGCTAAGTCAACGCCCGATAACATGCTGAACTGAGGTACCCCATTTGGTTCCATGTCAATCAGTACTTGTATTCCGGCATCTCGTCCTGCGCTTCCAGGCGGAGTACTTTTTCGTATTTGGCCCGGTCGAAATCACCTTCGTTATTAGCGATGAAAATGGTGGCCACCGTGTTGCCAATGATGTTCGTGAGGGAGCGGGCTTCGGACATAAACCGGTCTACGCCCAGCAACAGAGCCAGCCCTTCTACCGGAATAACCTTGATAGCCGTCAGCGTACTGGCCAGCACAATGAAGCCGCTACCCGTTACGCCCGCTGCGCCTTTTGAGGTAAGCATCAGAATGCCAATAATGGTTAACTCCTGCCCTAATGAGAGATCAACGCCGAAAACCTGCGCGAGAAATACCGTGGCCATCACCAGGTAAATAGTGGTGCCATCGAGGTTAAACGAATACCCCGCCGGAACGACCAGCCCCACCACCGACCGGGAGCAGCCCAGCGTTTCGAGTTTATCCATGATCTGCGGCAGGGCCGATTCCGAGGAAGACGTACCCAGTACAATCAGCAGTTCTTCTTTGATGAATTTAAGCACCGCCCACAGGCTGATTTTGTAATAGCGCAGAATCAGATTCAATATGACGAAGATGAACAACAGCATAGTGGCGTACACGGTACCCATCAACTTGGCCAGCGGTAGCAGGGTACTCAGGCCGTACTTGCCAATGGTAAATGCCATCCCGCCAAATGCGCCCAGCGGAGCCAGTATCATCACCACGCCAAGGATGTTGAAGAATACCTTCGACAACCGCTCGAAGGTCATAATCAAGGGTTTGCCCATATCGCCCATACGGGTTAGCCCAACGCCGAACAGGATAGAAAAAACCAGTACCTGCAAAATATCGCCCTCGGCAAAGGCTTTGACCGCATTACTGGGCACGATGTGTAGGAAGAACTCCGTCCAGTCCATGCTGGCCCCCTGCTCGGTGTATTTACTGATGTCGCCCGCCCCTTTCACAGCTGCTGTCTGCACCCCGTCGCCGGGCCGGATCAGGTTAGCCAGAATAAGCCCGATAGCCAGCGCTCCGGTTGTAACTATCTCGAAATAAAGCAGGGCCTTTCCCCCTACCCGACCCACCTTTTTCAAATCACCCATATTGCTGATTCCCAGCACAATGGTCAGGAAAATAATGGGGGCAATAACCATCTTGATCAGGTTGATAAAAAGGTCGCCGAGGGGTTTTAGTTTGGCCGCTGTTTCGGGGAAGAAATAGCCAGTCAGGACACCGAGCGTAATGGCAATCAGGACGCGGACGGTCAGGTTGTTCAGAAACTTCATAAAGAGAATGATGAGTGATAAATGATGACCAGGTTGCCCGTGTGATTAGCACAGCATTCATCATTGAGTATAGGACCGGTGAGCCGGTTGTCATTAACTTATGGTTACTACATGACTTTTGATTTCGCGGATGCGGTCGTTGAAATTCAGGCTGGGGAAGTCAATATTGGGAACCAGCGTTGCCTGTAGGTACCCCATCACCAGTTCATCGTGGGAGATGCGTTTGCCAGTGGCCACACTAATGTATTTGGAGGTTACCCAGAGTACGTTTTTCAGGTGCGTTTTCCCGTCGTCGGTCATGATATATTCCGTCACGGTGGTATCGTCGTTGACGTAAATCAGCCGCGACATAATCCGAACCCATTCGCTTACCTGGGCAGGCCGGATGTAGGCAATCTGGTGCTGATACACGACCCAGCTCGTTTTCAGTTCCCGAAACAACTGGCCGGGGCTGAAATCATACAGCTTGGCCACCTGGTCTTCTCGGGCATTAAAATAGTAGTCGAAGTATTTGGCATTATTGAGGTGCTGCAACGGGTCGCAGTCCTGAAAACGGACAATCATTCTCGACTCCGTTTCGGTCGGATAACTACGGTTGGGGTCACGTTTGAACATACTTCGCTGAATTATACCGGCAAGCGACCGGAAGCATGGATTTACTCAACCTGCGTTGATGACGATGCGGACTACGCATTTTGCCGAGTCAAGTATAAACAAAATCGGGCGAATCCACTCCATACGGCTAAATCATAAGTGGGTTTTCAAACTAATTTTCGCCCTATTTTCGTTAGTACCACTAAAATACCTATTCATTTTAACTGCTAAATACTTATGAAAGTCATGCGTCGTATGTTGCCAATTATTGCCCTGTTTGTTGGATTGACAGCCTTTGTATCGTCCGATGGGTCCGATGCGGTGGTGGGTACCTGGCTGAACGGCACGAAAAAAGGACACGTTCAGATTTATAAGCAGGGGGGTACGTACTTTGGCAAACTGGTGTGGCTGGGGCAGCCGAACGACTCCGATACCGGTAAGCCCCGGACAGACACTAAAAATGTGGAACCATCCAAGCGGTCGCGGCCCTTACTTAATATGCCGTTGATGTACAATTTCAGGTACGATGGGGGTAATGTATGGAGCGATGGCAAGATATATAACCCCGAAGATGGCAAGGAATACAATTGTAAAATGACCCTGGAAGGCCCCAATACGCTGCTCGTTCGGGGTTACGTAGGCATTTCCCTCTTTGGCAAAACCCAAACCTGGACGCGGGTGAAGTAACTAGTTGACCCGGGCGGCCGGTGCAGTTCGTAGTTTAACGTTTGTAGGTGGCTGTCGCAACTGCAAGGTGAACATCAGCCAACGACAAACGTCAAACTACAAACGGCACCGGCCGCCCGGCTCAAACGTCTATGCACACACTTATCATTGGGGCTGGCCCGGCAGGATTGGCCATGGCCGGGCAACTGGCCCACCGGGGGTTGCCGTTCACGGTGCTCGAGGCCAGTGAGTACATCGGTTTTAGCTGGCGCAATCATTATGACCGCCTGCACCTGCATACGGTGAAGCAGCACTCGGCCCTGCCGCACCTGCCCTACCCCGACCAGTACCCAACCTATGTGACGCGTCTGCAACTCGTTGAGTATATGGAGCAGTATGCCGAACGGTTTGGCATCAGGCCCCTATTTAACCAAACGGTTACTCATATTCAGCAAAACCCGGCTGAAGGAACCTGGCAGGTGCAAACCCAGACCGATACCTTCACGGCCGAACGGGTAGTTGTTGCAACCGGCTATAATCGTGTTCCCTACAAGCCGGAGCTGCCCGGTCAGCGCAACTTCCGGGGTATTATCTGGCATAGCCACGAATACCGGAATGGGGCACCGTTTCGCAACGAAAATGTGCTGGTGGTAGGTATGGGCAACACGGGGGCCGAGTTGGCACTGGATTTACTGGAAAATGAAGCCAAACCCTTTATATCGGTGCGGGGGCCTGTCAACATTATCAAACGGGATTTGTTCGGGCGGCCCACCCAGCCAACCGCCATTTTTCTGAGTAAATTTCCCAACTGGTTTTATGATTTTGTGGCGGGTATCGCCCAGAAAATTGACATCGGCGATGTGTCAGCCTACGGCCTGGGAAAACCAGCGCATCCCCCCTCCTACGACACCCGGCGCGGCAAAATTCCCGTTATCGATATCGGTACGCTGGACCAGATCAAGGCGGGCAACATTACCGTGCTGCCCGGTATTGAACGCATCAACGCCAAAACCGTGACGTTCACCGATTCGCGGGAGTTACCCTTCGATGCCATCGTGCTGGCAACGGGCTACCGTCCCGCCCTAGCCGATGTGCTGGGGGCTACGCTGGCTGGAAAAGCACTGAACGAAAAAGGATTTCCAAAAAACCTGTGGATTGAGGAAAAGAGTCTGCGAGGATTATATTTTTTAGGCTATAAAACTCCGCTAACGGGGGTCATTTATGGCCTTAACGTAGACTCAGACTGTATTGCCCGGAAAATTGCTGGAAACAATTTTGTTGCGCCCTAGTTTTATAAGAGTAATCACGATGATTACTGACTATTTTCCAATAACGTTAACCACTACGACCATGAACGAGACAACCGCAAAAGGTGACTGGAACCAAATGAAAGGCAAGATTAAGCAGGCCTGGGGTGACCTAACCGACGATGACCTAACCTACGAAGAAGGAAAAGAAGATGAAATGTGGGGTAAGGTTCAGAAAAAAACCGGCAAAACTAAAGACGAAATTCATAAGGCTGTTGCCGATTTATAGTAAAATCGGGTAGTTACAACAACCACGGCCGGAACCCGTGGGTTCCGGCCTTCTTTGTTGTAACTACCCACTAACGTCAACTTTATAACTTGGGTGGCTCCCAGCCTTTTTCGTACTGACGGCTCCATAGTTTCATGGCTTCAGCGTCCTGAATATGCCCATTCTTCGAGTCAACGGCAAAGGACTTTTTCGTGCGGTAAGCAATATTAGCCAGGTGGCACAGCAGGGTACTTCTGGCTCCCTCTTCGATGGTGGAGTTCTGTTTGGCTTTACCCCGTATAGCTTCGAAAAAATTCATCATGTGGCGGGTGGTCATGTCGCCCCCACCCCCGAGGGCCGTTCCGGCTTCGGACTCTTTGGCTTTGCTCTCTTTGGTTGCCTTGCCTTCACGATTGTAAAGGGTGTAGCCGTTCCGGTCTACATACACAGTACCATTAGACCCATAAATAATAGTGCCCCGGTCGCTGCCGTACGTTTTGTAACCGTTTCGGCTTTTGCCATCCCACTGAATAATTTTATTACCCGCAAAGCGGTACGTAGCCTCCATGGTGTCGTACACTTTCCAGCCATCTTCCGAAAAATGCCGCTTCTCGGCCTCCACCGTCACGTACTCCGGGAATTCGACCTGCAACGCCCACCGGGCTACATCCAACTCGTGGGTAGCATTATTGCCCGCTTCGGCGGTTCCGTAGCGCCAGTTGTACCAGTGCCAGTTATAATCCCAAGTATCGGCGGTGTAGGCTACCCGGGGTGCGGGTCCCTGAAACAGGTCCCAATCCAGTCCGTCGGGGACAGGTGCCGGTTTTTCGTTGGGGATAGCCTCCCGGTTATTGGTATAAAAAGCGACGGCCTTGAATGCCTTGCCAATAACGCCATTATGAATCTGATGAATGATGTCGATGGATTCAGGAGCCGACCGTTGCTGGTTGCCCATCTGAATTATTTTGCCGGACTTTTTCTGAAGTTCAACCAGAATCTCACCTTCGCGGGGGTTTTGGCTACAGGGCTTCTCTACGTACACGTGCTTACCACCCGCTACAGCCATCCAGGTACCGGGCGCGTGCCAGTGGTCGGGTGTTGCGTTGATCAGGACATCGACATTTTTGTCGGCAATGACCTTCCGGATGTCATTTTCCAGCTTGGGCGTGTAGTCGATATATTTGGCGAACTTCTTCACGGCGGCTTCCCGCTGTTTCTTCATCACATCGCACATATACACCAGTTCCACATTGCTCTCTTTCCGGCTAATGGGATCATAGTAGGCACTCAGCCGACGGCCTAATCCGGCAATGGCTACGTTTAGTCGTTCATTGGCCCCTATTATTTTGGCGTAACTTTTAGCCGACATGCCGGGGGCAATACCACCAACTGTAAGGCCAGCCGTGCCAATGGCTGCTTTTATTATAAACTCTCTGCGCGAATTCTCCATTGATTATCGATTGATTTGCGTTTTACGCGGTACTAACTTCTTCGTTTACCTGATTTTGTTGCTTCGGTGACTCCCCTGAAGTATCCAACCGATTCAGCGATACCGGCCAACGGATCTTTCATGTCTTTTTCGTATTCCAGGGCGCAATGCCCATCATACTTCACTTTTCGCAGCATAGCCACGTACGCGGGTATATCGATAATACCCCGGCTCAACTCGCAGGTTTTGCCCTCTTTTGTGGGGGCCGTTACGTTTTTGAGGTGCATATCGAAAATGCGTTTGCTGTATTTTTCGAGGTCGGCAATGGGGTCGTCGCCGTAGCGTTTATCGTGCCCCATATCAAAGCATAGGCCCATGCGGGGGTCCCGATCCTTCACCGCATCATACACCGATTTGGCGCTGGGATACAGTTCAATATCGGGGCCGTGGTTGTGAATAGCGTAACGCATATCGTACTCCTTCACCTTTTTCTCCACGTAGGGCAACAGCTCCGTGTTTGGAACGCCGATAATCAGCTTCACGCCCACGCGCTTGGCGTAGTCGAATGCATCATCAACCGCCTGCTGGGTTTTCATATAGATGGGTCCCACGCCATAACCCATCACGCCCGACTGCTTTAACTTCTCGTGAAAGGCGGCAATTTCGTCGGCGGTGCTTTTGAATGGCAGGTGAAAATCCTTGATGCACAGGTAATGCACATCCACTTTGCGCATCATTTCCAGCGTCTGGTCCAGCTTGAAATTCAGAAAGGTGTACCCTGCCAAAGCCAGTTTGAACAGATCATCACCGGCCGCACGGGGCTTTTCGGTAACGTTGGCCAGCATCACGGCCGGGCTTACGGTGGCCAGTGTCAGCCCCCCCCCGGCATTTTTGAGAAACGTTCGTCGTGTAGTCATTTGATAAATAAAATAAGGTACTTTTCAATCCTCCACCGATGGCCGCACGTTCAGGGCAAACTCTTGTCTGGCCGGTTGTGCTACTCATACGTCCGGGTATTTACCATAAAAACGTCTTTTTACCCTTTTCTACTGAAAACAGAGTGAGTGTCGTGAATTCCAGTTTTCCAGCTCTGAAATTAGTTGCTTTACGGCTATTTTTTCCCGCTTCGTGTAAACGGGTCGGTATTGTTACCTGAATTTCATTTCCTTTGACTATCCATTCAGTTGACGTATGCATCGGTTTTTCCTCATCGGCTTGTTATTTTGCGCTGGTACCGGTTCCGCCCAAACGGTGGTAGCTACGGTTCAGGAAGCCCTGGCCCTGGCCCGACACAATAACCCGGAACTGATAAATACCCGCCAAAGCCGCACCATACAGGGCCAGCAGCAAACGGCCACCCGGTCGGCATTACTGCCACAGGCCCGCTTTTTTACCAACTTCGATTACAATTACTCCCTCCCGGTGCAGCTAATACCCACCGAACTGTTTGGCGGCCCACCGGGTGGTTACCAATCCATCCAGTTTGGCTTACCCTACGTACTGGCCGCCGGTGCCGAAGTGACGGTTCCCGTTATCAATCGCCCAGCCCGCGCCGATTTAGGTATTGTAGCACAAAACCTGCGCATCACCGACGGTCAGAATCTGGTTTTGCAGGACGAAATTTCGACCCAAACGGCCCGTGTGTACCACGCAACCCTACTCACCCGGTCGGCCATTTCCATTACCCAACGAAACCTGTCGGCGGCCGATACACTAGCGCAAATTGCCAAAGACCGGCTGGATAAAGGGCTGATTGAGCCGCTGGAATACAACCGTATCCGGTCGGTGCAACTCACCACGGCCGACATACTCTATCAGAACGAACTAGGCTACGTCCGAAACCTGAATCAGCTGAAACTGCTGTTCGGCCTGACCCCAGCGGATAGTCTGGTGTTGTCGGAAACGCTGGCCAATCGCCCCGCCAGTGTCCCGGTTTCGGCTACGGTGCTGTCCTTCGCCGACCGTCCGCAGGTAAGCCTTCGGGAAGCCCGGGTCGAACTGGCTAAACGGCAGCTCGACCGCGAACGGCTCACCCACTGGCCCACCCTCTCGGCCTACGGACGATTTACGGAACAGGCCCAGCGCAAACAGATCAACTTCCTGAATACCAACGAACCCTGGTACCGAATTGGCGTAGCGGGGTTACAGTTTAACTGGCTGATTTATTCGGGCGGGCTTCGCCTGAGTAACCTGACCCGCGCTCGACTTCAACTGAAACTGGCCGAGTCGGAACTGGCTTACGAACGAAACAAGCAGCAAACCGACACGGAGGACGTTCGGAACACCTATAAGCAGGCCGTCCGATCGCTGGATGTGAACCGGCAGAACTACGAACTCAGCAGCCAGAACGTGCAGATTGCGTTGATAAAATACCGGTCAGGGTTGTTCGCCTACGACCAGTATCTGAACGTGTTTAACGAAGTGCTTACGGCGCAGAACCGGTTTCTGACTACGTTGTCGAATGTGTTTATCAACCAAACGATTTTGCAAATCCGCAACGGGCAGTAAAGAAATTTACGGTTGCTGGGTATGGTTTTAGGTCACTGATTACTGCGCACTGCAAACCATCAAGCTAAATAGATCAGCGGATCAGTGTAAATACATTAGGTTATTTTTTGTCATCCCGACGCAGGAGGGATCTCAAACATCAGGACAATCGAGATCCTTGCTGCGTCGGGATGACAAAAAATAACCTTAACGGATTCTGCTCGAGTACTTACAAAAAGTTATATCCATGAAAAGTGTAGTTTTTCTGGTCGTTTTTCTGCCTTTTTTTGTCACCTGTCGGCAAAGCACCGACAGCGCATCACCCGCGTACCGGGAGCTGACCGAAGCGGTGTATGCGTCGGGCAATGTGTTTCCGCGCAATGAATACACGGTTACGGCCGATGCTACGGGCATTCTACAGCAGCGGCTAATCAATGAGGGCGATTCCATCCATAAGAACCAGTTACTATTTGTGCTGGAAAGCGCCACGGAAGATGCCCGTCGGCAGGCGGCTGCCAATGCGTACCGGCAGGCGCGGACCAACCTGGGGGCCAACTCGCCTGTGCTGGCGGAGCTGGAAGCACAGGTCCGCAACGCCCGCATCCGGGTGGCCAACGACTCGGTGAACTACACCCGGTTTCGGGAGCTATATACCCAGAACGCTACCTCCAAAGCCGAACTTGAACGGGCCGAACTGAACTATACGGTATCGCGCAATAACCTGCGTGCTCAACTCAACACCTTTCAGCGCAACCGCGACCAGATTCGGCTCGACGTGGCTAATAATCGCAGTCAGTTGGTCAGTACGGAAGTGGCGGGGCAGAATACACGGGTGCGGAGTTTTGTAAATGGCAAGGTATACGAAGTGTACAAGGAACCGGGCGAAATTGTCAAGCCGGGCGAGCAGCTGGCCCTGGTAGGAAGCGGTAGCCAGTTGTACGCCCAACTGGCGGTAGACGAAAGCGATTTCGGGCGGATGCGCGTTGGGCAGGAAGTGGTGTTGAAAGCCGATGTCTATCCCGACAAAGTGTTCAACGCCCGGGTCAGCAAAATATATCCCAAACTGAATCGCACCGACCAGTCGTTCCGGGTGGATGCTGAATTTATTGGCGAACAACCGGCTTCCTATTACGGCCTCACGGTGGAGGCCAACATCATTATCAGCCAAAACAAACACGTACTGACCATTCCCAAAACGTACGTGACAGGCAGCGACAGCGTTTGGATAGAGCAGGATGGCAAAAAGCAAAAGGTCAAATTCCGGAAAGGGGCCGAAAATTTCGACTTGGTGGAGGTGAAAAGTGGGCTAAGTGAAACGAGTAAATTAATTGCGAATGAGTGAATGACAGACTGAGTGAATAGCGGTCTTCCATCTACTCACTCAGTCTATTATTCAATCAGTCTATCATTAAAGAAAATGAATCTTCACATCGCTTCCCAGATTGCCCGGACGCACCTGACGACCAAAAAGCGGCAGACGCTGGTGGCTATGCTGGGCGTGACATTTGGCATTGCGATGTTTATTACCATGATTTCGTTTATGCAGGGCGTCAACCAGTTTCTGGAAGATTCGGCCTTGGATGCCAGCCCGCACATCCGGCTGTATAACGAAGTGAACACCCAGCGCCCCAGCCTCATTGAGCAGTTGAATCCCGGTCGTTTCAACGTAGTCTACCACCAGAAGCCCAAAGATGAGCAGTCCCGGATAAAAAACGGACTGACCATTGCCGAACGCATCGAACGCGAACCGGGCGTACTGGGGGTGTCGCCCCAGGTAGCCACGCAGGTCTTTTACAACAACGGCCCCATTCAGCTATCAGGCACCATTTCGGGCGTCGACATCGACCGCGAAAATAGGTTGTACAAGTTAACCACCCGGCTGAAATCGGGTAGTTTGAACGCCCTGAAAACTAATCCCGACGGCCTGATTATGGGTATGGTGCTGGCCCGCAAGCTGAACGTTCGGGTGGGCGATAAGGTAACCGTGACTACGCCAAAAGGGAGTACGCGGGTGCTGCGGGTAGTGGGCACGTTCGGGTTTGGCGTGGGAACGGTGGATAACACCAGGAGCTATGGCAATCTCTCCACCGTGCAGGAGATGCTGCAACGTGACCCCAGCTACATCACCGACATTCACATCAAAATGATTGACCCATTGCAGGCCCTGCCGTTCGGCCAGAAACTGCGGGCTACGTACGGCTACTACACCGAAGACTGGGCCACGGCTAACACGGCGATTCTGGCGGGGGAGAAAATCAGGAACATGCTCACTTACGTGGTGTCTATTACGCTACTGGTGGTGGCCGGTTTTGGGATTTATAACATCATGAACATGACCGTTATCAATAAAATCAAGGATATCGCCATCCTGAAAGCCACGGGATTCGATGCCCGCGATATCATCGCTATCTTTCTGTTGCAGGCGGTCTTCATTGGGTTTACGGGCGGATTGATGGGACAGGGAATTGGGTTTGGGATTAGCTATTTATTGTCCATTACCCCCTTCGACGCGGGTGATTTTCTGAGTATCAAAACGTTCCCGGTCATTTTTGCCGCCAAATATTACGTGATGGGGCTACTGTTCGGCGTCATCACCACCATTCTGGCCGGGTACTTTCCCGCCAGAAAAGCCGCGCAGGTTGACCCGGTCGCTATTTTGCGGGGATAGTCTTTTGGCGTTATAAATGATGACCGGGTGCCGGTGCGATGTAGAATGATGGATTGGCTTTCGCATTGTTTATCAAACCATATTCATAATCACTCCGGCGCCCCATTTATCATTCATACTTTATCATTAATCATTCTCATGTCAACTGTTCTATCCGCCAGCCACCTAAACAAGTACTTCTACGACCCGGCGAAATTCCAGGTGTTAAAGGATATTACGTTCGATGTGCAGGCGGGTGACTTCATGGCGATTGTGGGTAAATCGGGTTGTGGCAAATCCACGCTGCTGTATCTGCTCTCGACAATGGACACCGAATACGAGGGGGCAATCGAGATGGCGGGTACCAAACTGACGGGGCGCAGTCAGGATTTTCTGGCCCGCTTTCGCAACGAGCATCTGGGTTTCGTGTTTCAGTTTCACTTTCTACTGCCCGAATTTTCGGCCCTGCAAAACGTGATGCTGCCCGGCCTTAAGTTGGGCAAGTACGCCGAAAAAGAAGTGGAGGAACGGGCTATGGAAAAACTGCGGTTGATTGGTATGGCGGACTTTGCCCGCAAACCGGCCAGTAAACTATCGGGGGGGCAGCAGCAGCGGGTAGCCATTGCCCGAGCCCTCATCAACGACCCCACCATCATCATGGGCGATGAACCAACCGGTAACCTGGACAGAGCCAATGGCGAAAATGTATTCTCCATTTTCCGTGACCTGGCACGGAAAGGACAGACCATTATTGCCGTTACCCACGACCCCGATTTTGCCGCCGGAACCGACCGTGTTATCGAAATGTCGGACGGGATGATTATCGCCAGCCATGAAAATCAAGTTCAATAAATACGTCGAACTACTATTGCTGGGGGTGGCTATTGCCGGTATTGCCGTCCGGCAGTGGCTCATTCCCAGCCTCACCTGGCCGGTACAGGCGTTGCTTTTCGGGCTGTCATTCGGGGTATTGAACGTGATTTGGGCCTTCCATTTTCAATTCAATAAGTGGCTGAATCACCGGCTTCCGTTCGAGAAGAATGCCCGCTGGCGTATTATCGTACAGGTATTGGGTGGCTGGAGTGTGGTTAAAATCCTGTTTCTAATAGTCAGCTACTTCGTCAACCGCTATTTCTTCCCCCCTGCCGTATCCTTACTGGGTGGCTATACATTCCTCATCATCGGGATCATGGTTTTTTTGGTCAACACGGTCATTTGTCTGGGTTTTATCGCCAGTCATCTGCTGAACCGCTGGCAGGAAAACGCAGTTCGGACGGCGCAACTCGAAAAAGAAAAAGTACAGGTGCAACTGGACAGCCTGAAGAATCAGATTAGCCCGCATTTTCTGTTCAACAGCCTGTCGTCGCTGGATAGTTTGATCGATGATAATCCCGTGCTGGCCCGGCATTTTTTGCAACAACTGTCCAGAGTGTTCCGGTACGTGCTGCAACACAAAGAGAAATCGCTGGTAACGGTTGAAACTGAACTGTCATTCATCAAAAACTACATCTCCCTTCTGCACACCCGCTTCGATGGAACGTTTGCTGTTACCTACCAGGTGGATGACAGCGCGCTGGACCAACAGATTGTACCGGTAACGCTGCAGATTCTGATCGAGAACGCCATCAAGCACAACATCATCAATGCAGAACACCCGCTCACGGTGACCATCAGTACGCACAATGGGTATATTACGGTATCGAATCCTATCCAGCGCAAACGGCAGGTAGGCACCTCGAACGGACAGGGACTGAAAAACCTCAAACTACTGTATAGCTACCTGGGACCAAAACCCATCGACGTGGGCGATAACGGCGAAACCTTTCGGGTACAGATTCCTTTGCTACTTTGTGAATAGGCGTGGGTGTATATATTTGCCATACACAACTCAGCCATTGAATTTACCTACTCCTATGAAATTTTTCACTATCCTCGCTTTCTTGGCAAACTACTGGTTTCCAGCAATTTTAAGAGCGCAGGATGGACCCCAAACACAAGCCTATCCAGAGCCATTAACACTAAAAAATCAACAGTTTGCTGTACGCGCGTCCATTTGGCCTAAACCATATCCACTTACCGCAGTGGCGGGTGATACTGTAGACTTAGGTACTGATGGCTATCCAGGGGCTTACGCGGTGGTGCTGACAGGTCAGGATAGCATTCGAGCCCCTTACGACCAGCGAATTTATATACCGCTAATTACACCGACTGGTAAAGCCATGTACTGCCTTAGGTTCAATGGAGTAGCGGGCCAATTTAGTGACGAATACTTACTGCTGGACATCTACTAAATTGCCGGTTTGGGTACTTTGACCTTTTGCCACATGGCGTTCAGTAACCATTCCAGGAAATGTTCAATTGTGACCAAACGAACGGCTACCACACCATAGCCGTTGCGGAACACCATTCGGAGCCATAATCACAGCCCCCCGCGTAGCGTTTGCGTCCTACGCGCTCAAAATACTTTAGCCCTTCAGCCACGCAGATGACGTATAAAGCCACAACAAGAGCCACCACTAACCGAATTTCCTAGCGATTCTCAAAACCCATCGCTTCTAAAGCGAACCCGTTCGATTTTAGATGGCGAAACAACGGCTCAGTACACCAACGGATGCCATACCGAAGCATACCTTCTGCCTGGACCAACTCGAGTTGGTCAGTAGCAAGACCAGCGGATCAGCACTGTCTGGTCCGTCCTGATGAAGGGCTGCCACAAACGCATAACGGCCCTGCCCAATCTGGACCGACTGACTCACTACTTTACCCTTTAGTGCGCTCCTGAGCAGGCTACCGTAACTTTTACCCCCCACACTGACTTCGTATTTGTAATCCTGCCTCGACAGGCGAATAATAAACAGCAAGCCGATTTCATCCAGAAACGCAAACCAATCCCAGCCTACATATTCGCGGTCTGCCAGCAAACACAACCCCTTCAAATCGTAAAGTTTAGCCGCCATTTGCAGGAGCCGTTTACGCTCCTGTTGCGAAGAATGACCTTTTTTAGCTAAGTCAACCGCACCGGCGGCCCGGCCAAAATAATGGTAAGCTAACCCCCCGATAAACCAGACTGAGTACCAGCAAGTGAATTTTGGTTTGGCCAAATGCCCAACTTGTTCCATCGAGGGTTAAAAAGACGCTTGTTGAGCGTTGATCCCATCGGCGAACGTAATTAATTACCCAAATCATCAACCACTTCCAAAGGTGGCGTTTGGCCACTGACTCGTCAAAAAAGCGAGTAAGTCGCCGGTAATTTGAGTTAGGCAAGGTCTGGTCATTTTCCAGTAGTAAGCCAACTGCATTCTTTAGTTTGTTAAGATTGACCGTTTCTTTAAGCAGGATCGCACAGCCAATCAGGACCAGATTTTTCAGTAGGGCCGGTCTGAGAATCCCGTCGAGTTCCTTACCGCACGGGCGGCCCCGTTTTGTCCAAAAGCGAGGAATAGAGTTTTGCCATGTTTTTCACACAACAAAGCAAGCACTCAACCTCGCTTTTTGCTATTCTGACCCCTCAATGTCCAGCAGTGAATGACGAATACTTAAGTACAGGACAAAAGAGGTATAAGCTGGCTAATGGGACGGCCATTAAGGACTCAGTCTCGCAATTCATCTAACCCATGACGGAACAAACTCAACAACGTTTGGCATCGCTTCCTCACCTGGCGAGTTGGTATTTTATGCCCCGCTTTTAAGAGCCATTGGCCTGTCTCAAGGGCCCATATCAGACTCATTGATAA
>JBBSTD010000061.1:0-36706 GCA_038236215.1 Cytophagales bacterium
AAACAGAAAGCGGGTCTGCGTCTGGATTTAGCCAGCAACGCCTATGACGACCTGCCCGAAAGCCCCGGTAAAGTAGCTATTGACCCCGGTAGCCTGAAAAACAGTGAGGTGTTCCGGCGCATTCTCTCCACCGACCCCGATGTGATGATGCCCACGCCAGAATCGCATCTGAGTTTGACCGCCTACGAGAAAGCGGTGCTGGTCAAATGGATTCAGGAGGGAGCCGAATATAAACCCCACTGGGCATTCGTAAAACCCGAAATGCCAAAAATCCCGTCCATCGATAACGAAGACTGGGCCGTAAACCCCATCGATAATTTTGTGGCGGCAAAACTGGCCGAGAAGGAATTACGTCCGGCCCCCCAGGCCAGCCGCGAACTGCTCATCCGGCGGGTAACCCTCGACCTCACTGGCCTGCCCCCTACACTGGCCGAAATCGATGCGTTCCTGACTGACAAAAGCGAAAACGCCTACGAAAAATTAGTGGACAGGTTGCTCAAATCGCCCCACTACGGCGAACGCATGGCTGCCGACTGGCTCGACCTCGCCCGATTTGCTGATTCGCACGGTTACACCGTCGACCGGCTGCGCGACATGTCGCCCTACCGCGACTGGGTTATCAACGCATTCAACAAAAATCAGCCTTATGACCAGTTTATCCATCATCAGTTAGCGGGCGATCTCATGCGCGGCCCGAATGGGGGGTCAAAACCCACGAAAGCAATGCTGATTGCCACGGCTTTCAACCGCAATCACCAGCAGAATCTGGAGGGAGGGATTGTGGAGGAAGAGTTCCAGCGCGAGTATGTTCTGGACCGGACTAACACACTGGGAGATGCCTTTCTGGGCCTGTCAGTGGGGTGTGCCCGTTGCCACGACCATAAATACGACCCTGTTTCACAGAAGAACTATTACCAGTTATCCAGCTTTTTCAACAACGTGGAAGAGGCTGGGCAGATTTCGTGGGACGATGCCATGCCTTCGCCTACCCTGTTGCTGCCTACCCGGAAACAGGAACAATTGATGCACTTTATCCAGACCAAAATCAGCCAGCAGAACGAACAGGTTGCAGTCGTCCAGCAGCAGGGTGCGGCCGATTTTTGGCAGTGGCTGGACAAGGGCGAATATGTCGCCCTGAAAAGTGAAACTTTCCCAGAAAAGGGACTGATGGCGCGGTACAGTTTCGAGGGTAAAAAGCTGGTCAACGAAGTCAACCGGAAGGATACGGCCCAAACCAAACGCGAAACCGGCAAAGAACCGGAACAATGGACCACCGGCCACCATGGGTTGGGCCTGAAACTCAACGGCGATGCCTGGCTGGACCTCGGTAAGGTCGGTATTTTTAGGAAGTCGGAGCCGTTCACCGTGGGGCTTTGGGTGACTATTCCAAAGGGCATGACCGAGGGCGTACTGTTTCATAAATGTCAGGCCGAACGACTCTACAACTTCCGGGGCTACCACGTGTATCTGCGAAACGGCAAACTGGAACTCAGCATGGCGCACGTGGCTCCATCCAACGCCATCACCAAAATTACGACCCGGCTCATTCCCCGCGACCAGTGGCTGCAACTCACCATTACGTCCGATGGGTCGGGGAAAGCGGCCGGGCTACGGCTCTACGTGAACGGTACCGACCAGCCCATGCGAACCAAAATGGACCAGTTGACCAAAGATATTCTGTTTGATAGTACAAAAGTTAAGCCTCAACCGGGTTTGCAAATTGGCGGCTGGTATCGCGGGACGGGTTTTAAAGATGGCCTGATTGACGATATTGTGGTGTACAACCGGACCCTCACGCCATACGAGATTGCCGTTCTGGCAGAACGCGCTAACTGGTTTGCCATAGCAACCAAACAACCCGCCCAACTCACGCCCGCCGACCGGAAAGTTCTGGGCGATTACTACTTCTCCGCCATTCACGAGCCGACGATACTGGCCAGAAAAACCCTGATGGAAACCCGGAAATTACTGGCCGACAGTACGGAGAAAGTACAGGAACTGATGGTAATGCGGGAGTCGGCCACGCCCAAACAAACTTACGTCCTAGAGCGGGGCGTTTATGATGCGCCGGGCGAAAAAGTATACCCCAACACGCCGGAGCGTATTTTTGCCTTTCCGGAAAAACTGCCTAAAAATCGCTACGGTCTGGCGCAGTGGCTCACCGATGCGAATAACCCGCTTACGGCCCGGGTAGCCGTCAACCGCTACTGGCAACTGTTTTTTGGTACCGGCATTGTGAAAACGACCGAGGATTTTGGCAATCAGGGTGAACTGCCCTCGCACCCCAAACTCCTCGACTGGCTCGCCATTACCTTCCGAGAAGGGGATAGTGAGTCGGACGGCGGTCCGTCGCATGGGTGGAATGTGAAGCAGTTGGTAAAAATGATGGTCATGTCGGCCACCTACCGGCAGGACTCCCGCGCCAGTCGCGAGTTGCTCGAAAAAGATCCGCAGAACCGACTACTGGCCCGTGGCCCATCCCGCCGACTGTCGGCGGAAATGATGCGCGACAACGCCTTAGCCGCCAGTGGGCTGATGAATTATGCGATTGGCGGGCGCAGCATCAAACCCTACCAGCCCGACGGTTTGTGGCGCATCAACTCGGCCACGTACGTTCCTGACAGTGGTGCTATCATCTACAAACGAAGCGTTTATGTGCTGGTCAAACGCTCGGTACCGAATCCTACGCTGGGCACGTTCGATGCGCCATCACGGAGTTTCTGCACCGTTCGGCGGCAGAAGACAAACACCCCGTTGCAGGCGTTGGTCACGCTCAACGACCCTACGTTTGTGGAAGCGGCCAACGTATTAGGCGAGCAGATGACCCGCCAGAAAGATGAGAAACAGGCTATCATGCTGACCTACCGAAAGTTGACCGGTCGCCGACCTACCCGCCCGGAAGTAAACCTGCTGGTAAATATGCAGGTCGCCCAACTGAACCGGTTCAATAAGGCACCCGGCAAAACGAAAGGCTGGCTGGCAACGGGCCAATATAAAGTAGATAGTACGCTCAATGCCGCACAGGTAGCTGCCAACGCCGTAGTCGCCAGTACCATCATGAATTCAGACGCGACCCTAACGAAACGCTAAAATCATGGACCATCATCACGACGAGTTTCGGCCGGGCAAAGGCAGGTTTAACTCACCGGAGTTCGCCAGCCTTAATGAGCGACTGGACCGGCGACGGTTCCTGACCAAAACCACGCTGGGGTTGGGGGCGTTGGCGGCTGGCTCGCTGTTCGGTAGTCAGCGGTTGTTTGGGGGTGCCGCTGCCAAAGCCCCCAATGAACTTAACGAAGACACCCAGGAAGCCATTTTGCGCGCTCTGCCGCACTTTGCGCCCAAAGCCAAACGGGTAGTCTACATGTTCATGAGTGGAGGTCCGTCGCAGTTTGAAACCTTCGACTACAAACCCAAACTGGCTAACCTGTTTGGTCAGCAACTCCCCGATTCGGTACGGAAGGGGCAGCGGCTCACGGGCATGAGTGCCAACCAGAGCAGTTTACCCATTGCGCCGTCGGTGTATAACTTCAGTCAGTACGGCAAATCGAATACGTGGGTGAGTGAACTGTTGCCCTATACGGCAAAGGTGGTCGATGAGTTATGCATCATCAAGTCGCTGTACACTGAGCAAATTAACCACGACCCCGCCATCACGTTTTTTCAGACGGGTAATCAGCTTCCGGGTCGCCCGTCTATCGGCTCGTGGGTGAGCTATGGGCTGGGTTCCGACAACGAGAACCTGCCGACGTTCATCTCCATGATTTCCAAAAATGGCAACGGTCAGCCCCTGTATTCGCGGTTGTGGGGCAGCGGTTTTCTGCCCACGCGCTACGAAGGCGTTCAGTTTCGGTCGAGTAAAGACCCGGTGCTTTTTCTGAACAATCCCGAAGGCTACGACGGGGCCGACCGGCAGGAGATGCTGGCGTACCTCAAGCAACTCAACGACTTACAGCAGAGCGGCTTTGGCGACCCCGAAATCGAAAACCGGATGGCACAGTACGAAATGGCCTACCGAATGCAGACGTCCGTGCCGGACGTAATGAGCGTAGCGGGCGAACCCGACGAAGTGTTTGACCTCTACGGCCCCGACAGCCGCGACCCCGGGACCTACGCGGCCAACTGCCTGCTGGCCCGAAAACTATTGGAGAAAGACGTGAAGTTTGTGCAGTTGTACCACCAGGGCTGGGATCAGCACGGCGGCTTACCGGGTGGCATCAAAAACCAGTGCAAAAACGTAGACCAGGCTACGGCCGCCCTCGTTACCGATCTTAAACGGACGGGTTTGCTTGAAGATACACTCGTAATTTGGGGCGGTGAGTTTGGCCGGACGGTGTACTCACAGGGGAAGCTGACCAAGGATAATTATGGACGCGACCACCACCCGCGCTGTTTTACGATGTGGATGGCCGGGGCGGGTGTGAAAGCGGGTATCAGCTACGGCGAAACCGACGATTTCAGTTATAACATCACGAAGAATCCGGTTCACGTCCACGATTTTCAGGCTACGATGTTACACCTGCTGGGCATCGACCATGAACGGCTTACCTTCAAAAGCCAGGGCCGACGCTTCCGCCTGACCGATGTGCAGGGCAAGGTGGTACATGATATCCTTTCCTGATGCTTCGGGCGTGCGGTTACAGGTGTATGGGTAGGGCGTCGTAATCAAATTACTCGAACTTATTTGAGTAAATCAAGGGTGAAACTGGCTATACTATACATGAAGACGAATCGCTTACTTATTTTCATTGCCTGCACGCTGTTGCTAAGTTGCTTCGCTCAGGCGCAGAGTCTGGATAGCTTTGCGGCTGATGATGTCTGGAAGGCAAAAATCGAACGGATAGCCCCGGCTAAGACCACCTATCCAACGAAGAAAAAGCACAAAGTCCTGCTCTTTTCGCTGTTTACCGGCTTCGACCATTGGGTAGTACCCCATACCAACGCCGTTATCGAGATTTTGAGCCAAAAGAGCGGTGCCTTTGAGGTTGTTCAGAGTAACGATATCATGCTCTTCAAAAAGGATAAACTGAAGGATTTCGACTTGGTCGTGCTGAACAACAATTGCTCAATTGGCACCAACCGGGATTTGTTTCGGGATAAACTGAGCGAAAATAAATCGCTGACCGAAGCCCAGACCATTGCGGGAGCCAAAGAATTGGAGCAGAATCTGCTGAGTTTTGTTCGAAAAGGGGGTGGGTTGATGGTTATGCACGGCGGTATTGTGATGCAGAACAAGTCGGCCGAATTTAGTGAGATGATGGGCGGTAGTTTCGATTACCATCCTAAGCAGCAAATGCTTCACGTCAAACTCGTCAATCCTCAGCACCCGCTCGTGCAGGCTTTCGGGGGTGAGGGTTTTAGCCACATCGATGAAGCCTATATGTTTAACGTGGCCTATAGCAAGCAGAATTTTAGGCCCCTGCTGTACCTCAATACCAGCGAGGTAGAGGGGTTAAAGGGCGAAAACCCTGAACCGGTAAAATACATTTCCTGGATCAAGCGATATGGGAAAGGACGGGTTTTTTATACCTCTCCATCCCACAATGCCCAGAGTTTCGATAACCCTAAGCTATTGCAGTATTTTCTGGATGCCATGCAGTATGTGGCGGGTGATGTGAACGTAGACGATTCCCCCATTGGCAATAGTACGCCCTAATCCTGACTGATACTCCTGAAACTATTAACGGATAAATCCATGAAAAAAACAGACGAAACAACTGACCAGAGCCGTAGGGCATTTCTTAAGTCAACCGCTGCCGGAACCGCCGGTCTTATCGCTACAACGGGTTTTCCAACCATTGTACCAGCCAGCGTATTTGGTAAAAATGCCCCCAGTAATAAGATTAACATTGGCCAGATTGGCTTTGGGCGGATCGGCTCCGGCCACGACCTTCCCGAAGTGCTCAAGAATGATGTTGCCCGCGTAATAGCAGTAGCTGATCTGGATAAAAATCGGCTGGTGATGGGCAAGAAATGGATTGAGAAAAAATACGCCGATAAAAGCGGTAAGGACAACTACATTGATGTGCAGATGTTCGACGATTATAAGGAGTTGCTGGCCCGCAAAGATATCGACGCGGTCATTATCAGCACCCCCGACCACTGGCACGCGCAACCCGCTATGGAAGCAGCGGTGGCGGGCAAACACATCTATATGCAAAAGCCCACGTCCCTCACCATTCAGGAAGGCCGTATGCTCAGCGATATGGTGCGGAAGAAAGGGGTAAAGTTTCAATTGGGTAGTCAGCAGCGTTCAGCCACGCCCTGGCCGCAATTCAAACGAACCTGCGAACTGGTCCGTAATGGCCGGATTGGTCAACTCAAAAAGGTATACGTGGGCCTGCCCGGCGACCCCGCTGGTGGCAGCACTGCCAAAATGCCCGTACCCACGAATCTTAATTACGATATGTGGCTCGGCTCCACGCCGGAGGTCTATTATACGCTGGACCGGGTTCATTCGCAAACAAGTATCAACGACCGGCCCGGCTGGTTACGCCTGGAGCAGTTTGGCGCGGGTATGATTACGGGCTGGGGGTCGCACCACGTAGACATAGCTCACTGGGGGATGGATACCGAATTGACCGGCCCCGTCGAAATCGAAGGGCTGGGGGCTTTCCCTCTGCCCGGTTCGGGACTGTGGAATGTACATGGTAACTTCCTGGTCATGGCGACGTATGCGAATGGGGTAGTAATGGAAATAGGGGGCAACAACCCCAACGGCGTGATGTTCGAGGGCACCGATGGCTGGATATTCGTGTCGCGGGGTGATGTAGGCGTTACGGCTTCTGACCCCGTCGCGGCACAGGCGGGTAAAGAAAATGAAGCTTTCAAGGCTAGTGACAAGAAAATTCTGGCATCAGTGATCGGTCCTGATGAGATCCATCTGTACGATAGCCCCGAACAGCACCGGAACTGGCTGGAGAGTATTCAGAACGATAAACAAACCATCAGTCACGTAGAAATTGCCCAGCGTTCCTGCTCGGCCTGTCTACTGGCCCATACCGCTATGAAGCTGGGCCGCAAGCTGAAATGGAATCCTGAAAAGGAGCAGTTCCTGAACGATAAAGAAGCCAATGCCACATTGTCCAGACCACAGCGGGGCCCTTACGGTACTACGAACGTAAAAGGGTAGCTGCTTTTACCCACCCCAACTTAGTTGACCGGCTGGCGTTCAGGCGAAGCAACAAATTGAGGGGGAATTCGTGGTGAAGCTAACTCACCTGACATGATTTTAGTAGATATCACTACGTTTTTTGGGCGAATGCACCCGTTGGTGGTGCATTTGCCCATCGGTTTTTTAGTGCTGGCGGCTTTGCTTGACTGGGCTTCATATTGGCCGAAATACAAAAATGTACAGGCTGCAGTGCCATTGGCATTACTGGTCGGGGCCGTTTCTGCGGTGTTGGCCTGCGTGCTGGGCTGGCTACTGTCTACCACTGGCGATTACGCCCCTATTCTGCTGGATAATCACAAATATTCGGGAATTGCCCTGGCTGGAGTAACCCTTGTGTTATACGCCCTGACCACCCCGATGGGTAATCGCTACCTATTTCTGCCCAGAAAGATTTTCTCCATCGTGTTCGTGGGCGTTTTAGGGCTGATGAGTTATGTTGGGCACCAAGGAGGGAGCCTTACGCACGGCAGTGATTACCTCTCGCTGGCTACCCTGACCAAAACCGAGCGGCCCAAACCAACCCGTATAGAGCAGGTCTTTATCTTTGAAGATGTGATGCAGCCCCTGCTGGAAAAACGGTGTGTACAGTGCCATCGGTCGGGTAAACAGAAAGCGAATTTGCGACTGGAAACGCATGAGGATTTGCTGAAAGGAGGCAAGCACGGCCCGGTCATAGTAGCGGGTAACCTGACAAAGAGTGAGTTGTATCGGCGCATTACACTCGACCCCGCTCACAAGGAATTTATGCCGACCGATGGTAAAACGCCCCTCACCAAAACGGAGATTGCCCTTATTAACTGGTGGATTGCAAAAGCCGCTGCTGCCGACAATATCAAACTGACCGACATGAAGGGGTATCAGAATGTGCAGCCCATGGTGGCGAGCGTGCTGGGTTTTGCCGGACTTACCGACGCCTTTGTTGCCGAAGAAGGTAATGCCAATCGTCCGGTAAATCCAGCCATTCCCCTGTCGGGGGATACCGCGCAGATTACTGTGGCCCGGAAGGAAGGCTTTACTATTCGGGTGATGAACCACCAACCGCTGATGCTTGATGTAACACTGCCCCCAAAAGCGGGTAAGTCGGGCGTCAATCTGGCCGTACTGAAGCCACTGGCCAAACACATTATCTGGCTCAACCTATCCGACCTGAACCTAACCGATAGTCAGCTTAGTCTCGTTGCTGATTTCAGCAATCTCGAAAAACTGCGGGTGGAGAAAAACCCAATTGGCAATGAGTCGCTGAAAAGCATCGCGGGGCTTACACACCTGCACGCCCTGAATATGTACCGCACAAACATTACCCCCGCCGGACTGGAAACACTGAAGCACATGAAGCAACTCGAAAAACTGTACATCTGGCAAACGGGTATTACCGCCAGCGACGTGAAAAAAGTGTTTGGTGACAGCACATCAATCCGGGTTGCCTACTGACGTATTTTCTTTCCGGGGCAGGGTATTCAACCGATTAAAGCTACTCTTACTTTTTTGTTGACGCCACTGCTCAGCATGGCTTCAACGGTCCAACTAACTTGCTGTATGAAACGCTACTGCCTCGCCCTCGACCTTATTGACGACCCGGCCCTGATTGAAAAATACAAATGGCACCACGCCCCCGAAAATCAGTGGCCCGCCATTAATCAGAGTATCCACGATGCGGGTGTGGCCAGCATGGAAATCTACCTGTTTGGCAACCGGATGTTCATGATTATGGAGGTGGATGATACCTTTTCGTTCGAGCGGATGCATGAGATAAACCAGCATCCCAAATCGGTGGAGTGGGAAAACCTGATGTGGGGTTTCCAGCAGGCCGTACCGGGCGCAAAACCCGGCGAAAAATGGGCATTGATGGAGCAGATCTTCAAACTGCCGCAGTAAACTTATTGCCATCGCATACGGATGATATGCGTTCGATAGACAGTGATAAATTTCTGACAGATAACACGTAACAATTGATGACTTACCTTACAACCGAAAACTACCCCAGTCCAGCCGTACTTGATTATCCGGAAAAAGCACTGTTCTTCGGCACCGGCGTGCTGCTGCGCGGTTTACCACTCTTTTTTATCGAAAAAGCCAACCGGCAGGGAATTTTCCGGGGCAGGGTAGTGGTGGTGAAATCCACGACGCGGGGCGACACGACGGATTTCGACAGGCAGGAAAACTGCTATACCACGCTGGTTCGGGGTATTGAAAATGGGCAGGAAGTAAACGAGGTGTCCCTCAACTGTGCCATCAGCCGGGTACTGACAGCATCAACCCAATGGGCGCAGGTGCTGGCGGTGGCAGAAAGTCCGGCATTGAGTCTGGTTGTTTCCAACACTACAGAAGTAGGCATCCAGTACGTTGAAGAATCCATCTTTGCCACACATCCCGCGTCGTTTCCGGCTAAATTGCTGGCCGTGCTGCATCAGCGTTACGAGGCCTTCAATGGTGACCCGGAGAAAGGACTGGTTATCGTACCCACCGAACTCATCTCCGAAAATGGGGATAAACTGCGGGCCATTGTACAGCAACTGGCCGTATTCAACAACCTGAGTGCCGCTTTTATCGCCTGGCTCCACGAGGCCAATGATTTCTGTAATTCGTTGGTCGACCGGATTGTGCCGGGAGTGGTTACGGGTGAGTTGAAAAACAGTATGGAAGCCGAATTGGGCTACCAGGATGATCTGATGATCATGGCCGAGCCTTACCGCCTGTGGGCCATCGAAGGCAACGAGCGGGTCAGGCAGAAACTGACGTTTTCAGCGGTCGATGCCGGGGTTAAAATTGAGCCATCCATTACGAAGTTCAAGGAGCTTAAACTGCGGCTACTCAATGCGCCCCATACATTGTGCTGCTCCGTTGCCCACCTGATGGGATTTGTTACGGTGAAAGAAGCCATGAAGAATGCGGAGTTTCTGGCGTTCATGCGAGGGGTTATGTTCGATGAAATTAGTCCCTGTCTGGGTAAATCCATTGAACAGGAGGAGATTCATGCCTTTGCCAATGCCGTGCTTGACCGCTTCCGAAACGAAAATCTGGACCATAAATGGCTGTCCATCAGCATGAACTATACTGCTAAAATCGCCATGCGCTGTGTGGGACTGCTTGAAAATTGGTACCGGCACCATTCCACCGTTCCGGAGCACATGGCCTTCGCGTTTGCCAGTTATCTATACTTTATGCGGGTTCAGAAAACGGACGATGGCTCGTACGCTGGCTTTGCCAACGGGGCTTCGTATTTCCCCAACGACCCGGACGCCAGCGTGCTAGCGTCTGCCTGGGAGACAGCGGCCAACAGTGATGAACTCACCCGCATGATAGTGGCGAATAGGGATTTGTGGTCCGTAGACTTGAGTACCCTACCCGGTTTTGCGGAGGCTGTGTCGCAGTATCTGAACACGCTGCTGAAGTCTGACTCCTTCACGCTGCCCGACTTTACTCCGGCTGTTCACTGAAATTCATCTGCTGAGGCTAATTTTATCAGACCCCGATTTCAATCGGGGCTCATTTTTAGAATCATGTACGCGGCCTGATTGGGCCGGCGGGTGCGGGTGCCAATGGTGGTTGGAACGCGGTCATCATCAGCGATTAACAGAAGCTGGTTGTCAGGCAGTATAGTAAGGTCTTCTACTTTATGCCCCATTGTGTGCAATGGTTTCCCCTGCGAATCGCGGATGAGGGTAAAGGGTTTACCGGCGTATACATCACTGAGGGACGCGGCCCAAATAAAGGTATCTAGCTTGTTGTCGACTTCCTGCGAGGTAAGCATCCAGACGAGCTGACGGGCGGGGTCATATTCCAGACTAGACAAACCCATCGGTTGCGGTAATGTGGTATCGGCTTTGGCTATCACGAAGTCGTTGATAACTTTCCAGTCGTTCTCCAGCCGTATTCGTTCGCCATCGCCTGTTTTATCAACCCGATAGGAGACGCTGACTAGTTGCGCCCGGTATTTAAAGTTCCTGTATTCTTTGCCCTGTTCCCGGATTCCGAACAGTAATTGACGGTCTGTAGCGGCAAGTCCTTCAACTTTGAAGTACGGCATCTCATCCGGAAATTCATTGTTGGCCAGCACTTTTGCAAGCTGTTGCCGGTAAGCCATAGAGTTTCGGCTGGTGTCGTCGGGAGCCAGTACGCGCGGGTGTTGTTCGTCGCCGGTGCGCCAGTATAAAATCGTGTTGTATCCGTCCCAATCGTTGCTTCCGGGTTTCACCCGGTCGAATGCCGTCGTCAGGAATACAAAACGCCGGTCGGGCGTCTGGGCAAAATCTTCGTATTTATGGGCAGACGTAAATATGGGATTTGTCAGGTACAGCGGGGACTGGGTAGAGTCGCCCAACGTAGGGGGTGATTTTATGAACACCGCACTCTGCCCGGCGGGCATGTCTTTATCGTTGGCAATGAGTACGTTTTTGCCGTCAAATGCCACTGCCGACGCTTCACACCAAACGGTCTGTCCGTTCAGGGCAGTGCCCGGCGCGAAGCAGTCGAGAAAACCTTCCTCCAAAATACTCGCGGTAGGCAACATTTTGCCAGCAGGAAGTTTTGCTGTTTTGCAACCAAAAAACAACAACAGACTGATTGACGTAATAAGGGACAATCGGTAATACATACAGACTCAGATTTGAAAGCCAATAATAGAAAAGGCGCAAGATACAGCTAGTCTGTATTGCGCCTTTTCTATTATGGCCTACCATCTTCTATCTATTTAGCTATCGGCTATTTGTCCGATACGCCATACTTCATTTCGCCCCGGTCTTTCTCCACGGCGGAGCGGCCATCTTTCATCCAGATGGGTTCCGGCGCATCCTTGAGGTAGTAATCAAAGTACTGGTACATGCGAATACTCAGGTCTTTGGCATTGTGCCGCCCGGTCAGGTTGTGGGCTTCACCGTTATACACCACCATCCAAACGGGTTTATTCAACCGGCGCAACCCCGTAAATAGCTCGATACCCTGCTGGTGCGGTACGGCTCCATCGGCATCGTTGCTCATGATGAGCAGGGGCGTTTCCACCCGATCCGCGTAGAAAAGGGGCGAGTTTTCGATGTAATTCATCGGCTTCTCCCAAAGCGTGCCTCCAATCCGACTCTGTGTTTTTTCGTACTGAAATTGGCGCACCATGCCCGTTTCGCCCCGGATACCACCGTAGGCCGAGGTCATGTTGGCCACGGGCGCACCCGCTTCGGCCGCCCGAAACAGATTCGTGCGCGTAATGATGAATGCCGTCTGGTATCCACCCCAGCTTTGTCCCTGAATACCCAGTCGGTTACGGTCAACAAACCCCCGGTCCAGCAGACTTAGCACGCCCGGCACAATACAGTCGTAGGCATCTGGTCCTGGCTGCCCAACGGTGTATACAATATCAGGCACGAAAACCAGGTAACCATTGGACACGCAGAACGGAATGTTGATGGTAGAACGACTGGGAGACGGTGCTTTATAGTCATTCAGCGTTTCGGCGTTGCGCTCATAGAAGTACGTCAGCATCGGGTACTTCTTCGTCGAGTCGAAGCCTTCAGGTTTGTACAACAGGCCTTCCAATCTGGTACCATTGGTGCCGGTCCACTTCACCAGTTCTACGCTCCCCCAGCGAATGCTGTCCTGTTGCGGATTGACGTGGGTGAGTTGCTTTGGATTAGCCAGGGTTGTATCGGTAATGAACAGATTGATTGGTTCCTTAAAATTACCCCGGTAAAAGGTCATTGTCGGGGCGTTTTTCGCTTTGCTCAATCCAAAATACCGGTGGTTGCTCTGCTTCAGAACTGTAGGCGCCAGTGCCGAAAGCCCATGCGTACTTTTTAAGATTCCGGTCGATTTATCACTCTCCCATATGCCGGTCAGGAAAAGTGCGGCTTTGGGATCAATGGCTTTTTCGGTGCTCAGACGGCTGCGAGTGTTATCGTCGTCCAGTTCAGCGCGACGAAGCCGGACGTTATTTTTACGGCCCCAGCCAGCAGTCAGGTTTACCGGTTTCTCTTTGCCGGTTGGGTCAATCTGCCAGATGTCGTAGCGGTCATAAATCCAGACGTGGCGGTCGCCGGTGGTCCAGCCCGCCGAACCATAGGAGCCGGGAAGGCTGGGAGTATCGTGCTCTTCATCGAAAAATTTACTGGGTAAGCCACGGGTGAGGTCTATGTGTTTGCCAGCGGCTACGTCCCACGCCCGCCAGAGCGAATCGGCCTCATCGAACCAGTAGGCATATTTGCCACCGGGCGATAGTTTGGGCTGCGATGCCATCACATTACTGGCGATGCGTTTTTTGTCACCCGTCTGGTTATCAATCAAATACAAGTCCGTGTGGCCGGGGTCCCAGGACGATTGCATCTGGTAGGGAAGATCACTCAGGCCAAGCACATAGCGCGTAGTCACTTCAGCGTCAAAGGCAACCGTCGGAATTTCTCGGTTTGCCAGCGGAATGATTTTGCTGGATTTGAGGTCATAAACGGCCAGAAAGCCGCGCTCTTTTTCTTCTTTGAGCCGCTTTTGCTGCATGGGCTGCAACCGGCTATCGGTCCAGGTCCAGATGTCCATTTTTACTTTCTCGTCGTCGGGAGTCAGTGTATCTTTGGTTGGCTTGGGTGGAATGGGAGAGGTAGAGAAGTAAAGCCTACTGTCATCGTCGGCAAACTTCGGTTCGCGGAACTCATTCACCGACCAGCCTTTGGGCAGGGCCGCCGTTGTGGTATCGGCAATAATGGTGAACGGAGATTCGGGGGCTGTTACTTTTGCGCGTTTGCCTTTGGTCGGCGTAGATGCTGAGAGGTTTTTATAGTAGAGCGAAAAGACTTTTATGTCGGCCCCTGCACTGTCGGCCGATGCCATCCATGCCAGTTTCTGTCCTGCTTTGTCGATAGCCAGGCCTTTGTAAATTTTACGCGCCGAACTGGTATCAACCAAACTCACCTGCCTATTGTCTGTATTGAACAGAAATACGCCCGGAACGGCATTCGCACCCGCTTTCAGCGAATCGTTAGCCGATTCCCGGCTGTAAAAAACGGCTTTCCCGTTGTCGGACATCACCATGTTGGACACGTACCGGATTATTTTTTTGGTACCATCGGCCAAGTTAAGCAGGGTCATGTTGTCGCCCTTTATTTTTTTCGTCGATCCTTTCCGGGTGGCTACCGTTGTGGTCGAAACGGCGGGCGTTGGGGTCAGGGTGTCACTCTTGGCCTGCGTCGGGGTTTTGGCGGCTCCCTTCTCTTTTTCATCCTGACTTGTCTGGAGCACCGCCAGCCAGGAACCACCCTCTTTCCCGAACGAAAACGACTTTACGTTCGGAAGTTTCGTCGTTTTGCCGGTTGCCAGATTCAGGGCCAGCATACTATCTTTCGGCATCTCGTCGGGCTTCTTCTTTTTGAGTTTAGCCTTCCGGGTGTCGGCAAGGGGTACTTTTAGGCGCATCACCAGAAACTTGCTGTCGGGCGTAAACTGCGCCATGTAGCCACGCTGGAAAACGTAGCGTGTAGGGGTGCCAGTCGGACTGCTGCTGACCACTTCCAGACGGCCATCGCCTTCCTGCGGGTCAACCTGATAGGCCACCCAATGGCCGTCATCGGAGATTTTTTCGGACCGTACCGCCTGCCAGCGGTCATAATCGGATGCGTTGAGCGGCCGTTTCTGAGTTTGCGCAAAAAGCGACGTTGAAACCAGCAGCGAGAGAAGAAATGGGTACAAACGAGTCATTGATGAATGAGATTGAGCCTTACTAAACCCCTAAATTACTCATCAAATTTTAATACTGCCTGTAAATTCACGTTCATTCTGTTGAAGCAAGTCCGTTTGGCCGTAGTTTATTGCAGAAAAATGCTGGAAGGCCAATTTTTAAAGTAGTTTCCATTACTACCCTTTTTATGATTCGGCCAGACTCTAGGGCTATAAAACTGGCTCATGAATACGCAAAACGACCTGTCAGATGATTAGTACACGGCTACTTCTTCGGTTACGAGTTCCCGATTTATACCGGCCCCTGCTGCAACGCCATTCGCACTGGCAACCGCTAACTGGCGCAATGGCGAACTGTTGTCGCCAGCGGCAAACAGGCCCGGTATATTGGTTTGTCCCACTATAGTAACCTGAATCAATCCGGTTGGGGTGAATGTACAGTCTAGCTGCTGAGCCAGGTCGGAGGGCTGCCGAAAGGGCACCGGAGCAAACAAGGCCGTCAGGCCGACTTTGCTACCATCCTGTAACATAACAGCGCTTATCAAGCCATGCTCGTGCTTAATCTGCGCAATCGGTGTCTCTATAATGGGCACGTTGAGCCAGTTTATTGTGTCGCGTTGGTCATCGGTCAGTATAACACTACCGTTGGTGAAGAGGGTGAGGTTCTGACTCCAGTGGTGGATCAATCCCACATAATCAGCCGTATGTTCGCCGGATATCAATACGCCTGACGGCTGGTTGCGCACCTCATAGCCGTGGCAATAGGGGCAATGCAATACCGAAATCCCCCAGCTTTCGGCAAACCCTTCAATGGGTGGCATGATGTCTTCAAGACCAGTGGCTAACAAAATTTTACGCGCCTTGATACGGGTTTGGCTGTCGGTAAACAGGTCGAAACCGTCGGCATTTTTCGATAGTGTGGTCACTCGGCCATTCAGATAGTGCACTGTTGGGTAAGCGAGCGCCTGCTCGCGGGCAAGTTTCGTAAGTTGAGCCGGTGTTTCGCCGTCACGCGTTATAAAGCTGTGCGAGTGGTGGGTTTGACGATTGCAGGGCTTGCCACTATCGATTACCAGCACTCTGCGTAATGACCGGCCCAGTACCAGGGCGGCACTCAGCCCGGCTACACTGCCACCCACGATAACGACATCATAATCCGGTTGTACATCCATTTGTAAAGCTGATTTAAATAATACGCGGAGGTTATATATGCAACATTGTTGCATATATAACCTCCGCGTTGTGGAAAGGTTCCGCACAAACACTTACTAAATCAGGGTGGCAGCGATAAAAGTTTACTTGGCTTCAGCCACTTCCCGGAGTGCCTCTAGCCAGCGGCCGGTATCCTTGTCCATATTTTTCTGTAAAACCGGGCCCATTACGCTGACCAGCCAGCCTTCCCTATTTTCTTCGACCCGCACTTCGGTTGTGCCATCGGTGAGGGGGCTGAAATGCCAGTTGTGGGTTGCGAAAACACCGGAGGCTTGGCCCGACCAACTCAGGGCTTCCTGAGGGGTAACCGTATGCAGTGTCGAGTGAATATCCACACCGTTGCTGCTCCAATCGAAGGTAGAGCCTGCCTGGAATGGACCGTTCAGTTTGGCCTTACTGATATCGGGTTGCCAGTTGGCCCACTGGTCAATCTGGCTCATCGCCTGCCACACCCGTTCGGGCGAGGCCACAATCCGGGTTGTTTTATCCGTACTGGCCGGGGCATCGGGATCAGAGGACTCAGGGCGTTTGGTGAGTTTTTTGGCGATGATAACGGCGGTTACAACGGCGCCCAGCAGGACAGCCCCGTACAGGAGTGGTTTCTTGTTCATAAAGTCTGAATTGATATACACACGGTTAACCGGTTTTGAAGCTTTGTAGTTATCACTATTAATTTTTGGGCAGCGCACAGGCTGAACGGTACTTTTGCTCATGCCACCAGTCAGCGCGCGTTAGGCAACACTACCAGTTCTGCCAACCCCACGCCCGAATCGGCGGCCCCATAATACACCCAGATTTGCCCGGCTTTATCACTGCCTTCCGGCCACTGAATCCAGCCGTTTGAAAATACCACGTTCGGGAAAAAGCCTTCGCGCTCCCAAAGTAATTCAGGCGTAAGCAGGGGCAGGGTAGAACGGTCCAGAACGACCGATGGGTCATCCCTGTCCAGCAGGGCCAGGGCGAGCGCGTACGCATGAGTAGCATCGGCCCCATGGTAGCAAACCAGCCAGCCTTCGTCCGTCAAAATCGGTTCTGGTCCGGCCCCAATTTTGGCCCCTTCCCAGGTATATTGTTCATTCGCTAAGGCCCGGCCCCCGAACAAAAAGCGGTGATTTCCCCAATGTATCCCGTCCAGGGAATTTGCCAGCCAAACGGATGGCTTGCCAATATCCGATACCATTGGCCGGTGCAGCAACCAGTATTGACCATTTATTTTTTGGGGGAACAGGGCTACGTCTTTGTTTGGCGGAGGCAGGATCATACCCATCCGCTCAACGTTTACAAAATCAGTCGTCACGGCCAGTCCAACACCGGGGCCATGCTCCGACACTGCCGTGTAGGTAATCCAGTACTTGCCTTCCAAAAACGTGATTCGGGCATCTTCAATCCCGTAGGATTCGTCCATCCGGGCCGGAAACAGAAACGGTTTCTCGTCGATGGTGAAGTGAATACCGTCCCGGCTGCGGGCCAGACGGAGGTGACTCATCGACGTTAAATAGGTCTTGTTTTCTACGGTAATGACTCGCGGATCGTAGGGCGGTGTCGGTTCGGGAAGGTAGTGGACGGTGAGGGTAGGTACACCGTCCTGATTCATTAGAAGAGGAATCGCTAGTTGCCCTACCTTCGGGGCTGGGGCTTCGGCTACCCGTAACAATAAAATAACTTCATCACCAAAAAGACAGGCTGCCGGATTGAAAGCCCCAAGCACGTCAAAACCGTCAATAGCTGGTTTTACATCGCTCGTCTTTAGAATCGGCTGGTTGATCAGTCGGCGGAGTTGATAATTTTTCATGGAAAAAGAAATCCGTCAGGCAAGTGATTTTCTGGTGTATGGTTAAGGTGAGGCCAGTAATTTTTGTCAACTACCTGATTGCAAAGGTAAAGAGAGCAGGGGCCTGACATACATGAAAGAAAACGACCTGGTGCAAGTATGATTGATGAATAAAATAACCATTAATTTGTTTCGCTTACTTTTACTGAATACCTATTTCCATTAGTTTTGATGCAGGCTAAACCTTCCGGGAAACAGCCGAGTTATGACGATCTAACCAATTATATTACCTTATTAGCCATGATTAACCAGCCAACGTTTGATCAGGACGAAGACGTGCTGATGCTCAACCCCGATCCAGAAACAGCCGCTCTGGATGATGATGAAGATGACTTCGATGATGATGGGGCCGAATTCGATGGCGTAGGCTCAGGAGCCGCCAGTGGCTATGGAGCCGATGACATTGACGACATTGAAGAAGAGTTTAGTGACGATGATATCGACGAAGAATTAGATGACGACATCGGGGATGATTTGGACGATGACGATGATAGTCTATAGTATGTCCTTTGGAGTCAACGGGATCGAAAACCAGCTGATTTACGCTACCCTTTAGCAAAACCATTATTTATGAAAAACTCAGAAGAGAGTACCGATCCTGAAGACAAGTTGTACGTTACGACCGAAGGTGCCGTAACGGAAGGAACCGCACCCGATGCCGATACCCAATCGTCGGCCGCCAGCGAAGCTGGTGATCGCATGGCAGAAGAGGGTTCCCGCGCACCCAGCGCGCCCGCCGAAGGCGAATGATAGAATAGTTGAATGATAGAATGATAGAATAAGTTTCTGCCTTATCCATTCTATCATTCAACATCGCTCCGGCGACCCGGTCATCATTACTGCAAGCAGCGTTTGGCATTTCATTTCGGTTTCCAGCCACTCCCGCTCCGGCTCCGAATCCTCCGTTAGTCCGGCTCCGGCGTATAAGGTTGCCAGTTTGCCTTCCAGCTTCATACAACGGATGTGAACGAAAATTCCCGTTTCCGGTCCTTTGCTATCAGCATCAATATTTACTGGTCCCAGAAAACCGCTGTATAGTTCGCGGTCGTGTGTTTCATGTTGCTGGATGAACGCAAAAGCAGCATCGCGGGGGGTACCACAAACCGCCGAAGTTGGGTGTAATAGCTTCAGCATCACCGTGCCTAATTGTGGGTATCGTACTGCCTGAGTGTCAACGGTAAACGATGTGCCCAAGTGCATCAGATTCCCCGCCGTAATGGTTTTTGGGCCTTCTTCGATGTATTCCCGCAACCGGATTCTCTTGAAACATTCGATAATATACCGGCTCACCAGTGCCTGTTCTTCAATCTCTTTCTGCGCCCACATCGCCTGTGCCGGGCGTTTTGGTGTTCCATCAGGATGGGTAGCCGACTGAGTACCCGCCAGGGAAGCCGTTCTGAAAATACCATCGGCGTCAACGCTTACCAGTCGTTCGGGCGTAGCGCTAATCCAAATCTGGCCCCGCTCCGGTATTGAAACCGCCGATACAAAAGCGTTCGGATATTTTTCGCAGAGTTTGTCGAACAACGCAACCGCATTGGGCGCATCGGAAAACTGTACCCGCTTGGTCCGGGAAATAACGACTTTCCGCATCTCTCCCCGCTGAATCGCTTCGACCGCTTCGGTTGCGTTACGGATATAAACAGATTCCGCTTCTGCGTCGGATAGGGGCGTAGGTGGAGTCGAGCTCGCCAGCGAATGGTCGGTAAATCGGGGTAACCTATCGAGCGTTTCACGAAATAGATCAGCCTGTTTCGTGAAGTCAGGGGTAATATTTCCCGGCGTGGTCGGTGTTTCGATGGGGTTACCACGCGTACTTACAATCTGGTCTGCTTCCGAAAATATAGCCTGAATATCAGCGCGTATGAACAGTGTACGGGCAGTATGACTGGTTTCGTCCGATACCGGAGTCAGGTTATCGAATGGGCTAACTAGAAAACCGGCCGGTAATTCATCAAAATCAGCCGATACACGGGGAAGTACCTCATCAAAGGAAACGATCAGGTGTTTGTCCTGCTGGGCGGGAAGTCGCCACAGAGCGGCTGGAAAACCAAGTGTGTGTGCCGCTTCCCACAGATCGATACACTGGGGTTCGGGCAAAAAGGTGCCTTGCTCGGTAAAAGGCGCGGCTAAATCGGTATGACGCTGAGCGGATGAATACATAACGCATAAACAGCCGGATTCGGGCCGACTGAATAGATAACAACTCTGATCGCTAATTTGTGCTTAATGGCCCAAAACACTTTTTGGAGAGCAGTTTGGGTGTTGCTGAGCATGCCTTAATCGGCTAGTTGAATGTGGGCACGGCGGGAAATAACAGGCCCGATGTTCGTCAGTACCCATATTTTCTGCGAACTTAGCAGACAACTACTCTGCTTCTCATTGTATGATTCGCATCTATCAGCAGGACGAAAGCTCCGTTCGAAAAGTCCGTGATATTGACTCCTTTTCCCACTCTGCCCGTACCCTCTGGGTGGACCTTCAAAACCCAACGGCGGCTGAAATCAAAAGCGTGGAAGAAAAATTCGATGTCGATTTTTTGAGTCAGCAGGAGCAACTGGAAATTGAAAGCAGCTCGCGCTACATTGAGGAAGATGACTTTCTGATTGCCAACTCCAACTTCCTGGTGCCCGATTCTGACCATCGGTATACCAACGTGCCGGTTAGTTTTCTGCTCAAAGATGAAATGCTCTTTACGTACCGTAACGCTGACCTGAAATCTTTCGCCGATACCGTAAAACGCATCAAGTCCAAACGGGCGGTCTTCAGTGACGGGGCACAGATTATGATTTCCATCTTCGAATCGCGGATTGATCACGATGCCGATTTGATCGAAATGGTATCGGGCGAAGTAAAGGCTATCAACAAAATGCTCGACCTAGATGCTAATCTGGACAAGGAAATGCTGCTGAATATCAACGATTATCAGGAACTGACCATGTCCATCCGGGAAAACGTGGTGGATAAGCAGCGGGTTATATCGTCCATGATTCGCTCTGACGGCTGGTTCAACGACCTGGAACAGCAGCGACTGCGAACCCTCATCAAAGACATCAACTCGTTAATCGACCACACCAACTTCATTTTCGAGCGGCTGGAGTTCCTGCAAAATACCTATCTGGGTCTAATTGACCTGGAGCAGAACCGGGTCGTGAAAATATTCACCGTCGTTTCACTGGTTTTCCTGCCACCTACCCTACTGGCTAGCATCTGGGGCATGAACTTCGACGAAATGCCGGAAATGCACTGGAAATACGGCTACTTATTTGCCCTCGCCATGATGGCCCTCTCCTCCGCCCTGACGGTCTTCGTATTCCGGCGAAAAAACTGGTTGTGATGGTCGGTTGGCTGTATATTAGCCAAGCCTTTTTTCTCCAAACAAACGTCAGTTGTCGCATTCCGGGTAAGATTAGTAGCTGTTCTGCTTCATAATACGCAGGTCAATTTTTCTGTTGACCGTAACCCGTACTGATGATGAAGGCTGGAAAAAATACCCTCTTTATCCTGATTGCTTTCCTGTCTATTACCCTGACAACGGCCTGGATTTCGTCTCCCGATCACACCCCGGATAGTACAGTTACTAAACCCGCCCCCACCGTGCAACACTACCTGTACGTAGCTACGCCGGGCGTTCGGAACTACCTTGGCTACGGTGGGCATGGGATTCAGGTGTTCGATATTGACAGGAATCACCGGTTCGTAAAATTCATCAAAACGGGTGGACTGAGCAAAAACGGTAAACCGTCCAATGTGAAAGGAGTAGATGTGAGCCTGGCTACCAATTGCCTCTATATTAGCACGCTGGAGGCTCTCCAATGTGTCGACCTGACCACCGAAAAATTGTTGTGGGAGAAACAGTACGAAGGGGGCGTTGACCGTATATCGATTTCACCCGATGGCCGGACTATTTACATGCCATCGCTGGAAAAAGAATTCTGGACCGTCGTTGACGCTAAAACGGGGGATGTTATCAAAAAAATAGTGACTAACTCCGGGGCACACAACACCATATACGGACCGGACGGAAAGTATGTGTACCTGGCCGGGCTAAAATCGACTATGCTCAACGTGGCCGATGCCAAAACCCATACGGTAGCCAAACAGGTTGGCCCATTCGGTGCCGATATCCGCCCGTTTACCATCAATGGGGCACAAACCCTGGTGTACGTGAATGTAAATGGGTTACTCGGCTTTGAAGTGGGAGATCTGGTAACGGGCAAATTTCTGCACCGCGTAGTAGTGGAAGGCTTTAACATTGGCGAGGTAAAGCGGCATGGCTGCCCCAGTCATGGTATCGGTATGACTCCGGATGAGAAAGAAATCTGGCTGTGCGACGGAGCCAACAATCGGGTACACGTATTCGATAACACCGTGATGCCGCCCGTGCAAAAAACGTCCATTCTGGTTCGGGATATGCCCGGCTGGATTACGTTCAGCGTGGATGGCAAATACGCCTACCCCTCCACCGGCGACGTGATTGACGTGAAGACCCGTAAAATTGTGGCGACGCTGGAAGATCAGAACCATAATGCCGTGCAGAGTGAAAAAATGGTCGAAATTCAGTTTAGCGGGGGCAAAGCTGTAGCCGCCGGGGATCAATTTGGTATCGGTCAGGTGAAAAAGTAGCCCGCACAAGTACCATTTTGGATGGTAGAATTACGTAATTGTCACTTTTGTAGGTGAACCAACGCTCAGGCTGTTACCTGACTAGTTACTGATTCCTTACAAAAATGATAAACGCAAAACGTACCCTTCTGGCCTGTTTAATGAGCCTGATGCTGACTGTCGGTTTTTCGGCACTGGCGCAAAAGCCAAATCTGGGCATATTTGCCGGGCAGGGTGATATTGGTGAGGTTCTGAAACCCGGCTCGGCTCGTTATAACGCCCAGAACCACACCTACGAACTAGCCGGTTCGGGATACAACGTGTGGTTTGACCACGATGAATTCCATTTTATGTGGAAAAAGATGAAGGGTGACTTCATTCTGTATTGCCGGGCGGAGTTGCTGGGTAAAGGGGTTGACCCGCACCGGAAAGTAGGCTGGATGGCCCGCGCCAGCCTCGACCCTAAATCGGCCCACATCAACGCCGTGGTGCATGGGGATGGCCTGACATCCCTCCAGGTTCGGAAGACGAGCGGGGCCAACACCGAGGAAATAAGGGCTAAAATAACCCATGCCGATGTTATTCAGCTAGAACGAAAGGGGAACACCTACACCATGCGTATGGCTAAATTTGGCGAGCCTTTCGTAACTGAGCAGGTAGCTGACCTGAGTCTGGGCGATGAAGTATACGTGGGGTTGTTTATCGGGTCGCATAACAAAGACGTACTGGAGAAGGGCGTTTTCCGTGATGTACGCATCAGTGTACCCGCTACCGATGCCCTGGTTCCGTACCGTGAGTATCTGGCCAGCAATCTGGAAATACTGGACGTAACAACGGGCAACCGGCAGGTTATTTTTAACCATCCTAAGTCCATTCAGGCCCCCAACTGGATGCCTAACGGGAAAACACTGCTCTACAATGGCGATGGTAATATCTACACCTTCAACCTTGCCAAAGGACAACCGACCCTGTTGAACACGGGTGAAGTGAAGAATAATAACAATGACCACGTACTGTCTTTCGATGGGAAAATGTTGGGCCTGAGCAGTGGTGTTAAAGAGTTGGGAGGCTCTATTGTCTACACCGTTCCGGTAACGGGGGGCAATCCCAAACAGATTACACCCCAGGGCCCTTCGTACCTGCATGGCTGGTCGCCGGACCGGAAAACGCTGGTGTTTACCGGTTCCCGTAACGATGATTACGATATTTATAGTGTTCCATCGGCAGGTGGTCCCGAAGTACGGCTTACCGAAGCAAAAGGGCTCGATGATGGCCCGGAATATACCCCCGACGGAAAGTACATCTATTTCAACTCTGCCCGTACCGGAACCATGCAACTCTACCGGATGAAAGCCGATGGCAGTGAAGAGGAAGCGATTACCTCCGGGGAGTTTCACGATTGGTTTCCGCACATCTCACCCGACGGAAAATGGATTGTGTTTCTCTCCTTCCTCAAAGACGAAGTAAAGGCAGATGAGCATCCATTCTACAAACATGTGTACCTGCGGATGCTGCCCGTTTCGGGGCAGGGCCAACCAAAAGTAATCGCCTATATCTACGGTGGGCAGGGCACCATCAATACGCCATCCTGGTCGCCGGACAGCAAACGGGTAGCGTTTATCAGCAACACGGCTGAAAGCAGCATGAGTCCCGTTGAGAAATAAAAAAGTTTGTTGTCTGTCGTTTGACGGTAGTAAGAACTGAACGGTTACTAGCACACAGTAATCCGGAACCAATTAAAAATCAGTGTTATGGAATATAGGAAGTTAGGTGATTCAGACCTTACTGTTTCAGTAATCACATTTGGTGCCTGGGCCGCTGGTGGCTGGATGTGGGGTGGTACGGAACGGAGCGAAGCCGTCAACGCTATTCAGGAGTCATACCGTGTTGGGGTAACCTCCATTGACACCGCCCCGATTTATGGACAAGGCTTGAGCGAAGAAATCGTGGGGGAGGCTATCCGGGATTTCCCCCGCGATAAATTACAGATTCTGACCAAATACGGGATGCGGTGGAACCTTGCCAAAGGTGATCTTGCCATGCACAGCAAAGACAATAGCGGTAAGGATATCGACATCTACAAATATGCTGGTAAAGAAAGTATTATCGAGGAGTGCGAAAACAGTTTAAAACGCCTTGGTACGGATTACATCGACCTGTATCAGATTCACTGGCACGATAAAACAACACCCATAGACGAGTCGATGGAGGCCGTTACGCGACTCATCGAACAGGGAAAAGTCCGATACGCGGGCGTTTGCAATTACAACGCCGATCTGATGCGGGAAGCGGCCAAGTCCATCGACCTGGTTTCTAACCAGATTCCCTATAGCATGGTGAAGCGGGACATCGAAGCCGAAACAGTTCCTTACTGCGTCGAAAACAATAAAGCTATTCTGGCCTATAGTCCGCTGGAACGGGGGTTGTTGACTGGCAAAATGAAACCGGGACACAAATTCGCTCAGGACGACCACCGGGCATCGCTCTATTTTTTCAAGGATGAAAACCTGAAACGGGTTGATGCCTTCCTTGATAAAATCAAACCGATGGCTGACGATAAAAAAGCAACGATAGGTCAGTTGGTCCTGCGGTGGACGGTAGAGCAGCCCGGTATCACGATTGCCCTGGTCGGGGCCCGGGATGCAAAGCAGGCCCTGCAAAATGCCGCAGCAATGGACGTAAAATTAAGCGCGGAAGAGATCAGTCAGATTACGAAAGAACTGAACAAACTGGCACTGGTCAAATAAAGCGAACCATCGGTATGGTGTCGGTCATTCAAAACTGGTACCACACTGATGGTTGATAAAAGAGTGTTAGAAGCGTCTCCCTTTATCGAATAGTAGCCCCCGACTTAATGACTACCGACGATCCTTCGGCCAGAAATACGGAGGTGGGCGGGTGCTCGAAAAAAGGCGCAAAAGCGGCACCGTACAATTCGCTTACACTACAGCGAACCTTGTGCGTATGCACCGGGTAAATCAACCAGGGTGGGTGTACTACTTCGTATTCGGAGGTTCGGCCCGCGCCCCGGCGGGTATAGCCCCAGTAATGTTCCGTAATGAAGGCTTCTTCGCTGTCCGGCACTAGCGCGTGGCCATTTTGGTCGGCTGTGACGCCGATGTGGTTCCAATCCGAACCAACTTTCCACTCATACCTGATTTGCTGCGTTTGAGCGTCCCGTCCGAATTGGTGCCGCATGGGATGGGTGGCGTAAGGTTCACCATAGAGCGTGTTCGCCACCAGCGTTATGGCAAATTTTGGTACAATTTCTTTGATGAAGACAACGCCCCGTTTCCAGCCATCTGGCGTTTTTCGCCGAACATAAAACCGTAGATTAAACTCTTCAAACTCGCGGTGGAAAGGAACCGACAGGCTTCCAAATAGTTTAACCCGCTGAAAGTAAAAGCCAACTAAACTTCCGTAACAAACGCCGTTGAATTCATCAAGTTCGGTGCCATAGGGTAGCAAAGGCTCCAGCACCCGGCGATCCAGAACATAATTAGCAAAAATCAGCTTTCGCCATTCGGCGCTTAAAAAGGTGGTGGCCATTGGTGGGGTGCATACAGTTTGTTAATAGCTAACAGGCTGTTCAAGGTCAATGTTACCCTATTTTTTTGCCAGTGGCTTTACCGAAACTTCTTTGAAATAAACCACATCGGAATCGCCGTGATTCTGTAGGCCGATGTAGCCCGAAATGGGGCGCAGGCCGCGATGAGGCTCAAAATCGAATTTGCGGGCAGGAACGGCCTCGCCTTCTTGGTAGTCAGTCACTTTCACTCCATTTACATAAACAAGTGTGCGGGTGCCATCCAGTGTGATATCCATTGTATTCCACTGCGGGCCAGGTTTCCCCGGTTTTGCCAATGGTTTAGTCAGCGAGTAAAGCGTTCCGGTGTAGTGGTAGTCGTCCTCATCAGATGTTTCGGGGTGGTTGTCAATTTGCACTTCATAGCCGTAGTGAACGGGCATCCACTCCTCGTGTGGTTCGATGGGAATCCGAATAAATACCCCGGCATTGCTGTTTTCTTTCTGCATCCGGTACACTACATGAATGACGCAGTTGCTGAATTTCTCCCTAGTCCAGTACAGGAGACCCAGTCCGCCGTGGCCCCGAATCATACCGTTCTCCACCGACATGCTCCCTTTACCCACGTGTTTCCAGCCATTCAGGTCTTTCCCATTAAATAGCTGTCGCCCGCCGTTTGCCTGATCGGGTTTACCTTTGTGTGGTTCGGTCGTATTATCGGAAGCAAGGACAATCGTTGGCCAACTCAGGCTGGTTGCCAGTAAGAGACTGATACCAACCAGCCAGTTCGTTGTTGTTTTCATAAACATTGGTTAAAGGAGAGCTTACCGTACGTTTTTATCTCAATGATGAAGACGGGGGTGGCCCTATTCTACCGATACAATTTTACCTGCAAACCCCATGATGACATCCCGTTTTTCATTCAACTTATCCCTGTTTGCTCTGTGCGTGCTGCTATTCTTTTCAGTAGGATACCTCCATGCGCAGTCGATGCCCGATTTCCGGAAGGTACGCTGGGGATTTAGCCGATCACAGGTTAAAGACGCCGAAACGCCGAATACCTCGTCCCGCAAAGGGGATAAGCTGGTTTATAAACGAGTGTCACTAAAGGATCGCATCGTCGGGTTGGACTATGAGTTTAATGGTAATTCACTTCTCTCGGCAAGGTATTATTATTACACCAGCACTGGCATCAAAGAGGCTGAAGTTCGGGCTGCTGCGGAGGCTTTCGAAGCAGCTTTGCAGGAAAAATACGGGCAGGGGAAAACGAAAATTGTCGGTTCCATCCGGGAGCGATACTGGATAACTCTCCGCACTCAGATTAGTTTACAAGTGGGGCAGATGGATAAAGGCTGGTCGGTGGAGATCGCCTATCTGTGCCGGGTTTGCTACAGTGCACCCAACCCGGGCATAGTTCTGAAAGGAGAAATTACGCCAAATACGACGGACAAAGAGTTGGAGGATTTTTAACCAGATGGCCCTTACGGAAGATGCTTGAGGAGTGTTTCCCGGTCAGTGCAGCACGTAAAGGAGAAATGACAAAATCTTCGTAAAAACTCTTCCCGGTAGCATAAGGATTGCTTGTGCCCGGGAGAGAGATAGCCTGTACTATAAGGATTTGCACACCTCACTACTGGTCAATTAGTTATATTTGGGTCTTTATAAATTAAATATTCCTTCTTAATTAATTCGTATACATAATAAGTATATTATTTTCAAAACATGAATCTTTCTATGTATTCAAACATACAAAATTCGGGTACATAACACACCGCCTAGTAGATTTAAAGTCAACTTCCGCGAATACTCAAAACCAAATGGCAGGAAAATAGTGTATATACATTAGTTTCGTAAACTAAATATATACTTCATTTCCACATGCAAACCAATCTGAGCGACGAAGAGGTAATTCGCCATTATTTACCTACTCAACCTGACCATTGCTTTGAAGCCCTTTATAATCGGTATGTGAAGAAGGTATACCGGCGTTGCTTGTCAATGACCAATGATTCATTGCAGGCAGAGGACTTTACCCACGACATTTTTATCAAGGTTTTCCATAAGCTGGATGGCTTTCAACAGAAGTCCAGTTTCTCAACATGGCTCTATTCAATTTCCTATAACTACTGCGCCGATCAGCTCAGGCTGTCCAAACGGCTCCCTACCACTACGCTCGAGGAAAATACCGACTGGTACAATTCCGACTCTATAGAAGCACAGTTACGGGAAGAAACGTTACAGGTAATGAAGTTGGCCATGGAGAAATTATCGACTCAGGAACGCTCCCTGCTCCGGCTCAAGTACGAGGATGGATTGAGCATAGAAGAGATTGCTCAGATGTATGACCTTAAGGAGAGCGCTGTAAAAATGCGCCTGAAGCGTAGCCGCGAAAAAATTCAGCGGCTGTGTGCTAAACATAATTAGTGGCAATATTAACCGCGCCCAGCATGTTACCCACAAAGAAACAAGAAAGCCGCTCCCGTAAGAGCGGCTTTTTACTGATCTATAACGACAGGTCATTATAAAGACCCGGAAGGGAAATTCACGGAAGTATACTCAGAACAGGTTTTTGATATCAATTCTGCGGTGCAGATGCTCTTCGTCTTTGAAGGGAAGCCTCACGATTACGCGGCCCTGCTCATGAACTGCTTCAATCTGGTCGGCGTCAATAAAAGCCGGAATATCTAAAACTCGCAGAAACATCGGTACCGCTAACCGCTGAGTGGTACCTTCCGGCTGATGGTCGGAGTTGTTGATTAACAGGGTATATAGAACGAGCTTGTTGCCCTCAACCAGTACGTTGAATGAACTGGCTTTTACACCCGGAGCCGAAAGCGTGATCAATAAGTGTCCATCTTCCCGCTCAACATTCATTGTGGTCTGACTTGACCCACCATATAAGGTATTCAGCAAGTCGATTTGCCCGCCTGTTCCCTGAAATACGTTTTCTATCGCTATCATAGTGGATGTTGTTTACTAGTCAATTCTTTAATTGTTAGACAAACCTCGTGCCTAATGGATTAATGTTGCTTTTCCCCGCCAGGATGTCAGCCCAAAAAAGTATTTTTTGTCGAAATATGTCGCTTTGGCATTGTATGAGGCTATTCTGACAGCATCACTCCTTATTTACGTATAACCAATGGTGTTGCGATTTATGGGCTGTATGTGGGTACCTTTCTACACATTATCACCACACTTTTGGCTACCGGAAGCTTTTTCGTGCTGTATCTTTGTAGAACCATGCATATCAGAATTGGAACACGAAGCAGTCGGTTAGCCATCTGGCAGGCCGAGTACATACAGACAATATTAAAAAGCGGGGATGTCTCGTCGGAGTTGATTTTTATCGAAACCAAAGGAGATCTGGTACTCGACCGGTCCCTATCGAAGATTGGTAGCAAGGGCGTATTTACGCAGGAACTGGAAGATCAACTGAGGGATGGCCGGATTGATATTGCTGTTCATAGTGCTAAAGACCTGCCCTCTACGTTGCCTCCCGATCTGGAAATTATTGCCTTTACGGAGCGGGAGCTGGCCAACGATGTGCTGGTTAGCCGTACGGAGAATCTATCGTTAGGCCAGAGTGCGCCCTTTCGTATTGGTACTTCATCCACCCGCCGGGTGGCTATGTTGAAGCACTATTGTCCGCACCTAACAACGGTTGATATGCGGGGTAATCTGCAAACCCGTATCCGTAAACTCGATGAGGGCCATTGCGATGCCCTGCTCCTGGCTTATGCCGGTGTCCATAGGATGGGGTACGATGATCTGATTGTGGAACACCTGCCCATGAACGAGTTTACGCCCGCTGTTGGACAGGGGAGTGTGGCAATAGAAACTGCTATTTCTCTGGATAGTCAGCTACGGGAAATACTGGTCCAGTTGATTAACCATGAACCTACTGCTACCTGTTTACGGGCAGAGCGCGCCTTTCTTGCCCGACTGGAAGGCGGGTGCAGCATACCTTCGTTTGCGCTGGCAAGCCTGATGGATGACCAGACCATTAGTCTGACGGGTGGGTTGGTTAGTCTGGATGGTTCCCAACTACTGCGGGAAACCTTTTCCGGCCCTTCTCCCGAAGCACTATCTTTAGGGCATTCGCTGGCCGAGAGCATTCTGGAACGGGGTGGCGATGAAATTCTACAAACTATTCGCGAACAGCTATGACCACTACTATCGCCCAAACCGATGCCGAGATTCGGCAGTGTCTACCGGCTATGCTGGCTCTCCGGCAACATCTTGACCCTGATCAGGCGTTCGATAGAATTCGTTTTCAACAGGCAAATGATGGATTTGTTCTTGCTTACGTAAAAAGTGATGATTCGTCGGGACCAGCTCCGGCCGTGATTGGGTACCGGTACATGAATCTTCTATACAGTGGCAAAACGCTGTACATCGATGATTTATCAACTCTGCCCAGCGCTCGTGGAAAAGGATATGCCAGTGCTCTGCTCGATTTTGTGATCGGCGAAGCCAAGAAAGCTGGTTGCCAGTGTGTATCCCTCGATTCGGGACAGAACCCGGCTCGCTATGATGCCCACCGTCTGTACCTGAAAAAAGGGTTCAATATTACCAGTCACCATTTTAAACTGGACTTTTGAATTCGCTGAAGTTGGTCCCGTCTCCTGATTTGCTACATTTACGCTACTGAAAGTCAACCTACATACCGCCGACCTTTATTAAGGGCACCTATCAATCAAGATCGGGTGTTTTTGATATGCTCTGACTTGCTTACTACAGAGCAATAGACTCATCGTTTTCTTTCGATGCTCGTCAGGTCGATTCTAGTCAACTTACTCTTTTATACCGGTGAAAATTTTCATCGCGCATTCGCTATACTCATACGTAGCGCGGACGCCGGTACATACCAAATTAATTTTCCAGTAGACTTTCACCAAGATGCATTATGCAACAGGAATCAATAAATAAAGCCACCATCCATGATTTTTACCGGCGCGTCGTCGGTCAGGGTGATCTGGCATTTGCCGAAGAAATCATCGCAGACGATTATAAGCAGCATAGTTCATCCATAAAACCTGGTAAAGCAGGGTTGATGGAAGCCCTTATATATATGAAGCAGCTACCGAAACCTGCTACTACAACCAAGCCTTTCCTGCGACTTATTGCCGAAGGCGATTACGTAGTCACGAATATGTCCTTTGACTGGGGTGGCCAACAGAAAGTAGTGGTGGATTTGTTTCGTTTTCAGGACGGAAAAGTAGCCGAACATTGGGATGCTATACAGGACCAGCCCGAATCAACAATCAATGGAAACAGCATGATGGATGGGCCGCTGCCCATTGACGATGCTGAATTGACCCTTGTCAACAAGAAATTCGTCAGTGCGTTTTATCAACAGGTTTTCATCAATCGTAACGTAAGTGCTTGCCATGACTTTGTAGCGACCGATCTAATTCAACACATCCCCGAAGTGGACAATGGCCTTGTCGGGCTAATGGGTTATTTGCGACAGCAGCCTGATAGATTGTCTGTCGAGAAGATGCACCGGATTATTGGGGAGGGGGATTTTATCATCGTACAGTCCTCAGTGTATTGGGAGCAGAAACCAGCGATGTTCTATGATGTATTCCGGCTGAACGACGGGAAAGTAGTTGAGCAGTGGGGCGTTGGGCAACCTGTCAAGTAAAATGTGTTGCATTCCCCGGCACGTTATAATGCAGGGGAATGTACTTATTCCTCCCAGCTTTTTATAATACGACTACCGTTTTCGGTGTTTTCAGCCCGGATGTAGTTGTCGACTTCATGCTGTAACTCTTCGACGTGCGAGATTATCCCGACGACTCGGTTTTCGGTACGGAGAGCTTTCAGGGTTTTGAAAACGGTTTGTAACGCATCTTTATCGAGTGTACCGAAGCCCTCGTCCAGGAAAAACAGGTTTTGCTTCGCTCGGGTCAGGTGTTGAATGTTATCGGATAAAGCCAGTGCCAGCGACAAAGCCGCCTGAAATGTCTGCCCACCCGATAGTGTTTTGACGCTCCGCACTTCCCCGCCGTTCATGAAATCGCGCACCTGAAACCCATTTCTATCGTCTAATTCCAGTTTGAGCTGGTTATTAGTGAGTCTGAAAAAACGGTCGTTGGCAGATTGACAGAGGTTTTTTAAATAAACGGACGAAACGTAATCAACGAATCCCTGCTTTCGGAACAGGTTCTCCATCTCTTTCAAATCCTGACGCCGAAGGTCAAGCTCGTCATGCCGTTTCTGATGTTTCTGCTTCTCAATCCATTGCTTTTCCAGCGTTTCCAGCTTATTGGTGGCTTTACCCAATTCCTTATTCAATTCATCCTTCTCCGCCCGAACGGCTTTCAATTCTTCCTGAACGGCGTTCAATTCAGTTAGGTCGAAAGGTTGTTCCGTTAGCGCAGTCTCCAGACTGGAAACCTGATTCTGGAGATTCTTTAGTTTGTCGTAGTAGTTATCTACGCGTTTTTTTTCGGCTTCAACATCAAACCCTGGCTGCAGGATTTGTTCGACCTGCCCCCGACTCAGCCCTGTATCGGCCAGGTTCTTTGTTAAAACAACTTCCTCATTCGCTCGCTCATCGGCTAAATCAGCTAGTTGCTTCGTCAACTGGTCAATCTGCCCTCGGAACGTAATCTCGTCTTTTTCGGCTTCGTTCTTCTTTTTGTCGGCATCGTCGAATGTCGTTTTGGTCTGACTGTATTGTCTTTCCAGCGATTCCCGTAGGTCAGCTATGTGTTTCAGACCCCAGTTGGCAACCTCGGCTAGTGAGTAATGTTGTAATGATTCGACTTGAGAATTGATGAGTTTCCTGCGCTCGGCTATCGTTGCTTCGATACCGCTACTATCCTTTCCCTGCTGGTTATATAAGTCTTCTGCTTTGCTAATCTGGGCAGTTAACTCCTGAATGGCTGTCTGCGCGCCGGTCAACTGGTTTTTCTGGTCGTTTTCCCGGCTAATTGCTTCGGTCACACTGCCTTCGCTTTCTTTCGAAAACTCCGGCCATATAAATGTATCCTCGTGAGCCGTGAGTTGCTCAATCACCTCACCCCGCTCCCGAATCAGCCGTTTACCATTTTCGTGGACACCACGCAGTTCGGTTTCCAACCCTTTCACCGTTAACCGAAGCGACGTCATCTCTCTTATTCGTTGCTTCACTTTATTTAGCGCCTGCTCACTTTTCAACACGGTATCGCTAGCAGCAGTATAATCCTGTTTTTGGGGATGATGTACCGAACCACACAACGGGCACGGTTGCCCATTGGTCAGTGAGTCGGCGTATCGTTGTAATTCATTTTTCAATAGTGTTTGCTGATGGGTCAAGGACCGTTCCTGCTCAACTTTCTCTAACTGAGTAAGAGCCTCGGCAATAGTATCAGGCAATACTTTAAGCGTTTGGTCGGCCCACTCCGGGGGGAACCCGCTCAGGGCATCGCTTTTTCGCTGTTTAATCGCGTCAAGACTTTTTTCGTACTGTTCGATTTGTGTTTGCAGTTCGTCGGCTTGCTTTTTCATCGGCTTGTATAATCCAAACCAGTGCTTCACGGCGTAGAGCCGCTCCAAATCCGAGTTATGTCCCAATAGCGTATCGATGGTTGCCTGGTGTACCTGCCGGTCTGCCTTTCGCTCATCAATGCCCGCCCTTTGGCTATTAAGGCGTGCAGTAAGATTTACAAGATCCCGGTTTTGCAGCTCAACCGATTCCTGAGATGTTCTGATGAGCTGAACGGTATCCAACTCATCAATCTGGTCCTGCAATTTCTCCCGATTCTCGTAAGCCAGCTTCGCCGACGTATAACTTTGTTGAATATACGGTAACCGACTTACTACGGCTGCCAGCAAACGCTGGGCTTTCTGCTGCTCCTCAGTAAGGCCATTGTGCTTATCCTTCAATTTGTTAAGGATCGTCAGATTGGAATGGAATAGTAGTCGACACTGCTCGTACTGAGTAATATCCTGCCGTATTTTCTGATATGTCGGCTCCTGCGAGAGCCACTGTGCCAGGTCGATTTGGGCTGTGGCCAGCGTTTCGCTCTGTTTTTTCAGTAATACTAGGTGTGTCTCAACCGGCTCCAGCTGGCTGATATGACTGGCTCGTTCGGCTACCGACTTCCGAATGGTGGATACATCGAGCTGAGCCTGCTCGATAACCTCTGGCGTTACCTCGTCCATGGAAGCCATTAAACCGCGCAATTCGGAAAATTCATCATCATTGGCTTTACTCAACTTTCCTGCCCGCCCCGCCAAATCGTACTGATCCAGCTTGAATAGCTGGTTCATCATTTTGGTTCTGTCCGTTGCACTCAGTTCCAAAAATTCTCGGAACTGGTTTTGGGGAATGATGATTGTCCGTTTGAAGTTTTCATAGTCCAGGCCCAGAATTTGCTTTGACAGTACCGATACATCGTCCTTCTCATTGCCAATCGGTTTCCACTCATCGTCTTCCCGCTTAAACATGCGACGCTCGCCCGGACCAATCTCATGGTGTTTCTTGGCGTGCCGCTTCGCTTCGTAAACGAACTTATACATTTCCTCATCGGGGCCAGCCTGAAATTCAAAGTCGATAATCAAGTGCTTCGACTTTAAATTCATCATATTATATAGGAGTTTGTCCTGGCTGTTCAGACGCTCCGTCTTTCCGTACAAGGCAAAGCTGATGGCTTCCAGCAGGGAGGTTTTACCACTGCCTACTTTGCCGAAAATTCCAAATACACTCGATGCAACTAATTGGCGGAAATCAATTTCCTGTAACTCCTGATAAGAATAAAGGCCCTGAATGGACAGCTTAATAGGGATCATTCGGGGTCTGTGGCTAAAATCTCACTGAATAATTGGCGTAACCGCTCATTCGGCTCCTGTCCTTTGTTTCTGTTTTTGAAGTAGTCCGTAAACAAAGCTTCCATGCTTTGCGAGAGGTCAATTGCATTTGCCGGATGCTCCTCATCCTCGTCGACATCCCGAATGTCCGGGATGATGCTTCCCGACGAAAGCGAATCATGCGCCTGCGAAAGCCGTCGACGATCTTCCGATGTAAGGTAGGTAGAAGTTTGCAGGGTAATTTCCGGATAACAAGTCGGGTTAGCGTTAAGCCATTCGACCGCATCGTCGACCCGCGTAAATTTCTTTCGAAGCAACCTCTTCCCCGCTTGCAGGGGTAGTGAGTGTACGGTTACGGTTTTCCCCGGCTCGGCATCAATCAACATAACATACTTCTGCTGGTCGGCTTCGGCAAAACTGTACGCCAGCGGGCTACTACTATAAACAACGGGGCTGGGTCCTCCACCAATTTCCTGCTGCCTGTGTAAATGCCCGAGGGCAGTATATTGGATCTGGGATGGAATCATATCCGTATACACGACAGAAGCGCCACCAATTTGCAGAATACTGCGCTCATCTCCCGTTTCTTCGGGTTGAGAGCCCCCCCGTTTCATGACAAATAGGTGCGCCACCAATAAATTGACTCCCTGCTCATCCATATAGGTATCAGCCAGTGTAGTCCAGTGAGCTTGTAAAGACCGGCGCATTTCATCTTCAGCGTCCAAAAAACCAAAGTAGGCCCGCATCCGGTTCTCATTGGCGTAAGGAGTTAGTATCAATCGCACCGGAGCATTATGCCTGGGAAGTTGGATTTCTACGAATCCCGGAGCCGTTCGTAGTAGCTTGGCATCACAATTCAAGACATGCGACCGAATTTCGGTCTTGGGAAAGCCAGCGAACACAATACCACACTCTCGCCCAAAGTGATCTTGTGCTTCGATACGCTCTGGATTATCATGATTACCGGCAATTGCTATTACCGGCCGACTACCACCAAGAGCCAGACGTTTAAGCGTACTATATAAAAGGTCCTCTGCCTCTGCTGGTGGATTGAATGTATCAAATAAATCCCCTGCTACTATAATCAGGTCCACCGATTCACAATCTGCTATCTGTATTATCTCTTCCAGTACATCTTTTTGTTCCTGATGACGCTGGAAATCCTGTAGCCTTTTGCCCAGATGCCAGTCTGCCGTGTGTAAAATTTTCATTCTAGCTAACAATTTCCTTTCTGAAAATGGGTATCAAAGTTGAATGCAATATACGCCAGACAAGCTGGAATGAGCATTTTTCCTAGAACAAGTTGCATGCTTACTGTTGTTAGAGAGGACTACTCCGGCCTGTCTAACAAAAAAGTTTGATTTTATTATTTCGGGTAAGTGGCCATTAGTCAGCCACTTACCAACTAATATTTGGCGGGGCAAAAACTATTTTCGGATTGGGGCTTGACAACGGGGGACTGGCTGGCTACCTTTGCACTCCCAAACCGAAAGAAGCGGGGCACGACAGAAGAGCAACGGCTTGACTGTCAATGAGTTAAAAGTAACTGTCTGGAAATCAGTACCGAAAATAAATCTTTACCTTTACTTGACATTCAGAAATTAAAGCCTACCTTTGCAATCCCAAATCGAATGAAGCGGGGCTGATAAATAGACAACAGCCTGGGTGTCAGCAGGTTAAGCGTCAAAATCTGAAGAGCAGTACAAAAAATATATTTCAGCTTTTACTTGACAACCGGGAAACAAAGCGTACCTTTGCACTCCCAAACACAACAGAGGAATACAGAAACAAGGGTTTCACTTTCTCACTTCGTTTCGGCCAATGGGCCAGACGAGAAGTTCTTTGACAAACGGACAGCACAACAAAAAACGCAACTTTGTGATTTCGATCACCGGTTGAACAACATAGT
>JBBSTD010000062.1:0-35924 GCA_038236215.1 Cytophagales bacterium
GGTGCGGTTTGTTGTTCGTAGTTTGACGTTGCACGAACCAGTTTAACGCAAAGTACGAACAACAAACCGCACCGGCGGACCGGTCAAACTATTTTCCATGATTAAAATTGGTATCATTAACGTTTCGGACCGGGCAAGTGCGGGTGTTTACGAAGATATTCCAGGAAAGGCTGTCGTTGGCTTTTTGACCGAGTGGCTCAGTTGCGACTGGCAACCCGTTTACCGCATCATTCCCGATGAACAGGACCAACTGGAAGCAACCCTGATTGAACTGGCCGACCTGGAAGGTTGCTGTTTAGTCGTTACAACTGGCGGTACCGGCCCTGCGCTGCGGGATGTAACCCCCGAAGCCACAGAGGCTGTGTGCCAGAAAATGATGCCCGGTTTTGGGGAATTGATGCGGCAGGAAAGCCTCAAGTACGTACCAACGGCTATTTTGTCTCGCCAAACGGCCGGGATTCGGAACCAGACACTCATGCTAAATTTGCCTGGCAAACCAAAAGCTATCGGACAATGCTTATCGGTCGTGTTTCCTGCTATACCTTACTGCATCGACCTCATCGGCGGACCTTTCCTGACCACTCACGAAGATAAAATGGCCGTATTCAGGCCGAAATAATATGTTTGTGGGGCTTCAGTAGAAACGATTACAGACTGAAGCCCCGCAAATATATTATTTCGGGAAACTTACTTTCCCCATCGTAACACTGGGGACGCCCTCTCTGTCGCCGAAAGATGTGCGACCACCTACCAAACTTTCATTAGCTAACACCGCAAATAAAACGGCTTCTTTGGCATCGCCGTTGATACCAAGCTCACTTGTCCGACCGAACATACAATTAGGTAGCAATGTCTGGAGAGTACGAGTGAGCACAGGATTGTGAACTCCTCCCCCACTCATATAAATCCGATATAGTTGGGATTCGACATTTCTGTACGTTTCCTTTTCCTGGATAGTACGACTGATAGCATCAACAATCGTTTCAGCGCTGAACTGCACCAGCGTAGCCATTAAATCGGCGTTTGATAGGTTCAAGGTTTGGCTCTTAGCCTGAGCATCGGTAACATAAGTTGTGTTGAATACTTCCGGGCCAGTCGTTTTGGGAAAGGGTGCCTCGAAGAACGGATTCGTTTTCAATGCCTGAAGCAACGCATCATTAACGGTTCCTGAAGCCGCCAGCAGACCGTCCTCATCATACGGTTTATTCAGGAATTGGCGGGCATAAGCGTCTAACAGCGTATTCCCTGGTCCGGTATCCGTCGTGAAAACGTTGGTAGCATCGCCATCGGCTGGCAAGCAGGTGAAATTGGCAATACCACCCATGTTCAGCAGAATCCGGTTCTCAATCGAGTTAGAAAACATAAAATAATCGCCATAGACGGCTAGTGGTGCTCCTTCGCCCCCGTGGGCTACGTGTTTCTGCCGAAAATCGCTAAAGGTGATTATACCAGTTACGGCCGCAACATGGTCGCCATCACCAATCTGGAGCGTTGCGTTGGGAAATCTCTCCTTCCGATGCTGACTTTTAGGGGCGTGATAAACGGTTTGCCCGTGACTGGCCACGCAGTCAATTGTAGCCGACGGGGCACCCCAGGCCTGCAAACAATCGAGAATCATTCGCCCGTGTAGCCTGCCAATGTACGGGTTCAACAAACAGAGTTGTTCAAAATTGATCTGTTCTTTGGCGAATATCAGGCGAATATCAGCTTTCAGGTCATCGGTATAGGGCACCGTGGCAAACGCTTCGAGTATAACACTGGTTTCTGGACCGCTACCCGAAATTCGGCATAGCGCCACATCAAGCCCATCAAGCGAAGTACCAGACATCAGGCCAATGATTCTGCGTTCGGGCTTTCGGGCGATATCGTATAAATGCTGGATTTGTACGTTCATGGATTTGTTTGACGTTTGTTGTTTGACGTTTATTGCTGCGTGCATCAATATTAGTTCGTTAATGCGCCAGCCATAAAGACGCTCTGCGCAACAACAAACCTCGAACAACAAACCGCACCGGCGGACCGGTCAAACTAAAAAATGAATTTCTGGGGCGATGAACAGTTTACATTTTTTGAAAGCATCCTGTTTTCGGCATTGGGCCAAACGGTTACGATCAACGACATGCAGTTCGTGTCCGGTGGCAATATTAATACTTCCGCGCAGGTATTTTCTTCAGCGGGCGTTTTCTTCATAAAGTGGAACCAACTCGAAGCGGATGTCTCGCCCGATATGTACGAAACGGAGGTTGAGGGACTTTCTCTATTACGTCAGACGAATACCTTTTACATTCCGCAGGTCATTGGTCACGACCGGCATCTGGGAAAATCTTATCTAATCCTGGAATTCATTGAAGAAGGTTCTCCCAGTAAAACCTACTGGGAAGCGCTCGGTCGGCAACTGGCGCAGTTGCACACAAACACACAACCGGAATTTGGTCTGCGATTCAATAATTACATTGGTTCCTTACCGCAAACCAATACGTTGACAGCTGACGGGTACGATTTCTTCTTTGATAGTCGCCTATTGCCTCAGGCCGGACTGGCCCTTTATGAAGGGTTGTTGCCTAAAAAGTCCTACGATGCCCTTTTGCGTCTGCGTGACCGGTTGCCTGAACTATTGCCAAATGAAAAGCCCGCCCTGCTACACGGCGATTTATGGTCTGGCAATATCCTGCCTACCCAACAAAATCAGCCCGCACTAGTCGATCCTGCGGTTTATTATGGATTTCGGGAGGCCGAACTCGCCTTCACCAAATTATTTGCCGGATTTGACGCTAACTTCTACAACGCTTACAATGAAGCATCTCCTCTCGTAAGCGGTTTTGAGGAGCGGGTAGCCATCTATAACCTCTATCCGCTTCTGGTCCATGTGAATCTGTTTGGGTCAGGTTACGTTAGTGGCGTAGAACAGGTGTTAAAACGGTTCTAAAAATAGTTGCAAGTCGTGGAAGCGCAGTGGCTGACGAATGCGCTGGTTATCAGCGTTGGCCGCTCATGACGTTTACGGCTTGCAACTTCCACGACTATTTTTTCTATGGAAATTAATTCTTTCGAGCAATTCGACCTGAACCGGCAACTCCTAAACGCAGTGGCTGACCTGGGTTATACCGAACCAACGCCCATTCAGCAACAAACTATTCCGTTGAGTTTAGGAAACCATGATGTGCTGGGCATCGCCCAGACGGGTACCGGTAAAACGGCAGCTTACCTTTTGCCGTTGCTCATGAAAATAAAGTATGCACAGGGGCAAAACCCGCGGGCACTGATTCTGGCGCCAACGCGGGAACTGGTCATGCAAATAAATCAGACCGTAGGCGAGTTGGGAAAATACACGGATTTGCGCCATCTGGCCCTTTTTGGCGGGCTAGGCCCAAAAACCCAGATCGAGACACTGAGGAAGGGTGTTGATTTGATCGTAGCTACACCCGGTCGCTTTATGGATCTCTATCGGTTAGGCGAGATTGTGACGAAAGAGATCAAGACCATGGTGCTCGATGAAGCCGACAAGATGATGGATATGGGCTTTATGCCGCAAATCCGGTCTATTCTGGAGGTGATTCCAACAAAGCGTCAGAACCTGCTATTCTCTGCTACCTTTGGCGGACGGGTAGAACGGCTCTCGTCCGAGTTTCTGGAAGCGCCCATTAAAATAGAGGCAACCCCACAGGCATCCACTGCCGACATGGTTAATCAAATCATGTATGAGGTACCAAACTTTCGGACTAAAATCAATTTGCTGGACACATTAATTACGAATGACGCTTTCCACCGGGTCATCATCTTTGCCCGTACGAGAGGCACTGCCGAGAATATTTACAAGTTTCTGATCCGCAAAGTTGTTGAACCCGATAAAGTGCGGGTCATCCACGCCAATAAGGGCCAAAATACACGCATCAACTCGATGGAAGCCTTTAAAGAAGGCAATGTACAGGTACTGGTTGCTACAGACGTGGCCGCACGGGGAATTGATGTAGCCGAAGTAAGCCACGTCATAAACTTCGATTTACCCCTGATTTATGAGGATTATGTACACCGTATTGGCCGGACAGGCCGCGCTATGCATACGGGCGAAGCGATAACGTTTCTGACAACGGCGGAGGAATACCACGTTCAGAAAATTGAAAAAATCATTCGCATGACCATTCCACGCCATCCCTTACCCGCTGGCGTTGTGGTTACCGAAACTCCTTTTGACGAACAACAGGCTATGCTCCGTGAAATTGATGAGCAACGCCGAAAAGAAAATCCAGACTTTTTAGGTGCCTTCCACGAAAAGAAGGCGAAGAACGCACACGGCCCTAAAGTACGCTCCAGTGACCGGTCAGGCGCTACTGCGGGAGCGAAGTCAACCCCACGCACCGCAGGACAAAAATCGGGTCGACCGGACCGCAGAACGCCTAATTCGGCAAAGGGCAAAACGGGTGGATCCAAACGGGGTGGCAGGCGGTAATTTGCCGGTAATGTACTAACTTGGATTCCCCTTTCGTTGTATCGGGAGACAAACCGTATGCAGTACCTTCCTTCTATGAGCGTTCGCATAAAACTGATACACTGGGCTTTAGTTGCTTTACCGCTTTTGTCGGCCGCGCAAACAAAGGAGTTCATCATATCGGCTCGTTCGGGCGATACGGTCCGGCAATCAAACGCCAGCCGTGACCGTTCGGAATCAGTTGCCCACTCAACAGAAACCGTTCCGGCTGACGGATTAGCGACTGAAGCTGCGATCAACACGCTGCCTCTTTTTGGCGAACGCACCAAAACAACTGCCCAGATTGATGTAGACATTCACTTTCTGAACGATTGTGACCGAAACTTCGCCAGCCGCCCCGAAGCCAGCAACTTCTTTGCTGCCCGTGGTTGGGACTATATTGCCGATGGGCAGTTGGATACGGCTGCTCATCGCTTTAACCTATCCTGGTTGCTCAATCACAAAAATGTGGATGCTTATTGGGGACTAGGTGTAGTTTGCTATCAGAAAGACCAGCTGCCTGATGCCATACGTATGATGCGTAAGGGACTAGCCGTGGACGATAGCAACATGGTATTACTGACGGATTTGGCTACTGTAGAGATTAAGCAGTACCAGCAGAAGCCAGACGATGCGATGCTGGCTCAGGCAGAGAGCCATTTACAACGGGCGGTAGCCGTAAACCCCTCTGCTCCATCCTACCAAAAATTATCGGTTGTTTATTATCTGAAGGCCAACTACGGCAAAGCCTGGGAGTATTATCATCAGGCACGTACCCTCGATCTTTCATCCCTCGATATTGGGTATTTGAATGAGTTGCTGGCCAAACAACCTGATCCCCAGGGAATATTTAAGTGAGCCAGCGAAGAAGTAATCTTAATTCTCCGCTTCCTCTTCCTCAACAACCTTTTCCTTCGATCGCTGATACGTCACTTTTCCCTTCTCGTCCCATTCAGTAATCGTGTACGAGTCAAATTCACTATCCCATTGATTAGCGGGGTATTGCGTGAGTTTCCGGCGCATTCGCCGACCACTTGGATTTATTGGGTAAAACTCTGTCCACCGCCCTATTTTTACGCCATTATCATACTTACCTTCTTCGGCCAGCAACCCGTTTTCGTGAAAAGCCATGTATGTGCCGTTCAGTTTGCCATACTCTACCGGGAAGACTTCCTTAATCTTCCGGTGGGTAGAGTCATAATAGGATAGCCTCGATTCGGCCGGAACGCCTTGATGCCAGTAGGTTTTATCGAGCAGCGTAAAATTTGCATCGTACTTCTCCCAGCGACCGTCTCTCATACCGGCGTAGTAGTAGCCCTCTTCCATCAAATCGCCGTTCTGGTAGCGTTTGTACGGCCCGTGCAGCAGCAACCCATCCCCCTCATTCCGAACAATAGAACTCGTTACCCGACCCGAACGCTGGTAATACCGGACTACATCCCGAACGTAAGGCAGTGGCTTAGCTCCATCGTTGTCGCGCAGGACATAAAACTCCTCCACAATGGTTCTGTCGCCACTACCAAACTTAGTGTATGCCTTCACCATCGATAAGCCTTCGTACTCCGTTTTCGACAGTTTGCTTTTAGACTTCCGGTCGGCCTTCTGTTTTTTGAGCTGTTTCACTTTCAGACCCAAATCTGGCATAATACCCGCTACGTAATCATCCTTTTGCTTCTTTAATGATGACATGGTTGGCAGGCCAAGCGTTGTTAGTGAAGAAGGAATAGAAGAGAACCCTGACAAGGGTGAAGCCGGTGCGCCGGAAGGAGCCAAAACGGGCTTCGATGCCGTGGTAAGCGATGCAGGAGCCGATAGCGCAGGAACCGTTTGTGCACGTACTGAAGCTATCAGTGCCGTTAAAACCAGTAAGGAAGTCAATCTATATACAAAAGCAAACATTGCTGTAGAACTGTTTGATGCCCGAAGTTTGTTAAGTTTGCAACGCTGTAAAAAGCCTTATTATTTTATCCATTCATTCGTCTGGTTTTCAGGCGGCTAAGCTTAGGTTCAATTTTCGTGGAAAAACAGGCTCGTATTTATGTTGCCGGACACCGGGGGATGGTCGGCTCAGCTATCGTTCGTAAGCTTCAGGACGAAGGTTATACTAACATCATTATTCGTACATCATCGGAACTGGATTTACGAAATCAGGCGGCAGTTGGTGATTTCTTTGATCAGGAAACTCCAGATTATGTTTTTCTAGCCGCGGCTAAAGTTGGGGGTATTTTAGCCAACAACACCTATCGTGCCGAATTTCTGTACGATAACCTGATGATTGAGTCGAATATTATTCATAGTGCCTACAAAACAGGCGTTGAGAAGTTGTTGTTCCTTGGCTCCTCCTGTATTTATCCCAAACTGGCTCCACAACCGCTTAAAGAAGAGTATCTGCTGAGTGGTTATCTTGAGTCAACCAATGAGCCGTACGCCATCGCTAAAATTACGGGAATCAAACTGTGCGATGCTTACCGGAGTCAATACGGCTGCAACTTTATTTCGGCCATGCCTACCAATCTGTACGGACCGAATGACAACTACAACCTACAGGGTTCGCACGTGTTGCCCGCTCTCATCAGGAAGTTTCACGAAGCAAAAGTGAATGATGAGCCAACCGTTGAGGTTTGGGGCACAGGTTCGCCCATGCGCGAATTCCTGCACGCGAATGACCTGGCCGATGCATGTTTTTTCCTAATGGAAAATTACAACGATGAACTTTTCGTCAACATCGGCACGGGCGAAGACGTGACCATTCGTGAAGCAGCCGAGCTTATAAAGGATATTGTTGGCTTCGAAGGCGAACTACGCTGGAACACCGAAAAACCTGACGGAACCCCTCGCAAGCTTATGGATGTGTCTCGACTGCACGAAATGGGCTGGAAACACAAAACAGAATTGCGCCAGGGCCTTGAGACGACCTATCAGGACTTTCTGGCGAACGAAGTACTTTATATTGAGTAAAGAATAGGAGGTCAGTTCGCTACATTTTCTTCGCCGGGTTACCGAAAACGGTAGTTCCAGAGACCACGTCTTCCACTACTACTGACCCCGCTCCGATACGGGCATTTTTGCCGATTTTAACGCCGGCTATTATCGTTACGCCCGTCCCAATAAAAGCCCCTTCTTCCACTACAGCATCACTGTTGATTATACTTCCAGTTCCTATCATAGCATAGTCACCCAACTTTGCCCGGCTTTCAATGATGGCTCCAGCCTGAATAATGCAATGCTGTCCTACCTCCGCAAATGGATTAACAACTGCCCGGGCAGCCACTAAATTGCCATGCCCAATAACGGCCAGTGTCGAAACGGTTGCGGTATCGTGAATTGCATTAACCGGCTGTACTTTACGCCGTTCGTTCAGTAGTTTGACCAGACGTTTACGGACACGGGTATCCCCAATGGCAACAAATGCTTCGCATTTGTGCCCAATCAGCTTCAGAAAGCCATCATCATCCGTTTCGCCCAGCACCGATACATCGCCAAACTCCTGGCCATGTAACTCTTTGTTGTCATCTAGCAGGCCGTAAACAATAACGCTGTTACGTTGAAACAGGTCTAAAGCCGTCAGGCCCAAACTTCCTGCTCCGAAAATAAGCACTGGATTTTCCATTTATCGTGATTTATTAAGTCAATATGAACAAGTGATTCATTAGCGCTACAACCTTGTCAATTTGGTAACATTTGAATAAATCTTACGTTACAATCAGCCTGTATTTTCGCCTGTGCAATCAAACACGCAATTCCGGACGATCGTACTGTCTGATATACACCTCAGTACTGCCAGATCGAAAGCGAAAGAAGCTACTGAGTTTTTACGCTACTACTCGTGTCAGAAGCTTATTCTCAATGGTGATATAGTAGACGGCTGGCGACTGAAGCAATACGGCACCTGGAAGAAGAAGCATACTGCTTTTTTTAAAACAGTTTTGAAGCAAATCGTTCGTCATGACACGAAAGTTATTTACCTACGGGGTAATCATGACGATTTTCTTGACCAGATCTTGCCCCTGAAAGTAGGCAATAATTTTTCAATCCGTAAAGATTATACGCTGACGTCGGGCACTAAGAAATTCTACGTCACGCACGGCGATTTTTTCGACTCCATTACCTCGTAAATGAAATGGCTGGCTTACCTGGGCGATATCGGCTACACATTTATGCTTTGGGTCAATAAATCTTACAACAATTACCGTAGCTGGCGTGGCTTACCGTATACTCCCTTTCGCAACAGGTAAAATCCCGCATAAAAAAGGCTGTCAGCTATATCTCGGATTACGAACAAAAGCTGACCGAGCTGGCCCACGCCCGTCAATGCGACGGTATTATTTGCGGCAATATTAACCAACCTGCTATCCATACCATTGACGGTATTACCTACATGAATTCGGGCGATTGGGTAGAGTCGTTGAGCGCGTTGGTCGAAGATCATGAAGGCAACTAGAGCCCGCTTTATTACACGCCGGACATGACGCATAGCGAGTCTGGCACTACGAAAAAACTAACTGATGCAATCGAATAACTTGTTGATAACGCAATCCCGATTTAGGCTCATAAAACCCTTCTAGTCATGCGTATTTTGTTTCTGGTACAAGGTGAAAGTGGGGACATTTAACACAAGCACTGTCACTGTCCCAAATTTCACAAACGGCAGGCCATGAGGTTACCGGCGCTATCGTTGGCGTGACCGCCGAACGCAACGTCCCTACTTTTTTCAGTGAGAAGTTCACCGCTCCCGTTATACCCATCTTCAGCCCTGGTCTGCTGTAAAACGCAGGAACCAATGCATGGGAGCCCACCAAAACAACCATACGGGCCATTCAGACTATCCGGCCTTTCTGGAGAAGTCTGAAGCAGATAAGGGCCATTATTGACAAACACCGGCCCGATGTAGTAATCAATTTTACGAAATGCTGGGCGGAATGACGTATGCCCTGCTTCGTCCTTCGGTACCCATGGTGTGCATTGCCCACCAGACCAGTACATGGCCTTTCACCCCGATTTTCAACGACCCAAAGGACAATGGTTTTATCGGCAGGCCTTCAAATTCAACACGCTGTTAACCTGATTTGGGGCGCATGAACTTTTGGCTTTATCATTCAATAAACAAATGGATGCACCTGAAAAGCATGTTCGTATTGTATCACCCCTACTTCGGAAAGAGGTCACCGAGAGAAAACCGACGGCGGGCGATGCGCTGCTGGCCCATGTCACGCAACCGGGCCTGAAAACAGAACTGCTCAAGACCCACGAGCAACACCCGGAGATTCGGATGGATGGCTTTCATTCGGGGGTAAGCGCACCGGATCATATTATTGATGATACCTGAGTTTCCACGCTATCGATGGGCAGCGTTTTCTGGAATTTATGGCTCGGTGCAAAGCTATTGTTTATTGTTACAACGGCTGGCTTCGAGTCGGTTTGTGAAGCTGCTTATCTGAGTAAACCCGCTATGATGATTCCACAACCAAAACACTATGAGCAGGCTTGTAATGCCATAGACGGACAGCGTGCTGGGATTGGTGTAGCCGCAGACCGGTTCGATCTGGATCAACTCCTGGATTATCTTCCCAAATACGATACGCAGTTAAGCATCCGTTTCCGGGCCTGGCACTGGCAGGGGCATTGTATGTTCCGCAGCCATTAACCGGGCGGCTGCGTCGTCAAGAAGTTCATCGGGTGGATTTTTCTCGACGCACATGCGTCATCTACTTCGTTCCTAGTTGGTAGAAGAACTGTAGCGGGTCAGGGTAGTTGAATCTGTATTGTGTGGCTTGAATCAGCTTTTCTACGCTGATAACTTTATATGGAACGGGTTGTTCCGGATGCTTAAACGTTGGTAGTTGGTAACCGAAATCCGCACAGCTTTTCTGGTAGATGTACTTCCGAATCGGGTGCTCAGGAGCTACGGCGTTGAAAATCCCTTCAAGGCGTTGTTGAATCAACGTGAGCAAAATACCCACGGCGTCGTCCTGGTGCAGGTAATTAACGGGTACGTCGCCACTGTCTATTTTTTTGCCCGCCACATACTTGCCTGGAATACGGTCATAACCCATCAAACCACCGCAACGCAGGATTGTGACGGCCTTCTCTGGTGATAGTGCCAACACGAGTTGTTCGGCCTGAACCAGTGCAGGGGCGGCAGATTGCTCTGGCCTTGCTACGTCACTTTCTACAACAACGCGGCTCCATTCTGGATAAACTGACGTGGAACTGACATAGATAATATGCTTTACATCCGATGCTTTAATGGCATCCGTTAGGTGTCGTATCTGTTCAGGATGAAAATCTTCGCCAAACTTACCCGCTTTGGGAGGTATGTTGATGATGAGTGTATCCGCAGCTAACAAGGCTTTCAAATTATCTTCGGGTGCAGGATTCAGCTGTAGTCGATAGGCTTCGATACCTTCCTGATTCAACTCAGTGACTTTACTGGAGCTAGTAGCACTACCCTTAACCTTATTACCTGTTGACTGTAGCTGTTTTGCCAGTGGTAGCCCAAGCCACCCTAACCCTATGATGGAAACGCCTGTATCTGACATTAGTTAAAATCCAATTCCAAGTGTAATAGTGCGTACATCCGGTCCTTTATCAGGCTGAAAAAGCGGATTCAGATCGTATTTCACGAAAAAATTCAGGCTTTGAATGCCAATATGTGCCATTACACCATACCGGAAATTATTGAGGTAGTAATCCGAATGCCGCCGGTCTTTGCTGCCATCGGCCTCTTTTATTTTCCGATAGCTGTCAAGCCGGTAATTGGCATAACCGCCTATACCAATATGGCCTACCTTCCGTCCATCATTGTTGTAGAACGTAACGCGCGGAACCACCGGAATCCCGATTGTACAAACGGTCAGTTTACTTTTTTGCAAATCACGACCTGCATCGGGAAAAGCAACGGCAATGGCTCCTTTTTCAACCACATTATTTCCCTCGAACATAAAATTATTCCAGGCTACTTCAACACCATAATAGAGCTTTAAGGACGCGTGTTTGCCCCGAATGATGGTTGGCATGGCCCCTACCGATAAAGCGATGTAACGGGACCCAAGGGGGCGTAAATCATAACTCCCTTCCGGATATGCAGGATTGGGGGATTGCTGAATGAAATTATTCAGACCAATGCTTACGCCGTAATCAAAACTGCTCTTATCACGTTTCCGGCGTTTTTCCTGTGTGTAGGCCCGATTGCTGCTATCCTGCCCGGCCGGTTTTGTTTTGATGGTATCGCCTTTGCTATTGATGATGATAGTAAATCCATTATTCTTTTTTGTCACGACCAACACGGTATCTTTCAAAAAGCGTTCACCATCCTGCGAAATAGCTGTTTGACCACCCGGTACAGAATCGAGTTTCATTCCCATTTCCCGAACGATTTTATTCAAATCGTAATTTGATAATGCCTGAATACCGGCTTTATCCGGGGCATAGATAACCAGTCGGGTGCGATTAGCAAATCGAATGACCAATGAATCTGTTGGGCTTACGGGTTCTGCGTTGACTCCTGACCAGACGATTGTCAAAAGCAGTGCCATTATCCCGGCTATAGTGGTAAACAGCCTGTTCATCATTTTTCGGATTTATCTTTTTCAAAACTTTGTTTCAGCCCGCTGTAAGCACGGCCCAATAGACCTTGGTCCTCATTACCGGGGTTGTCGCGCCGGGCAAATACTTCGCCCTGTTTGATTCGTCTAACTTGCTGCCACAGATTACCTTTTGGCTCTTTTTCGGGCGTTTCAGCCGACGCGGCAATTGTACTAGATTCTTTTTTAGCTACCTGTCGGGCAGCTACCAGTGATGTAGGCTCCTCAATTGTTACCGTCAACACACGTTCGACCGGAGCCGCCCTTTTTACTGTATTCTCAACTACTCGTTCCGTACTCACATTGACTGGATTGATGGTCTTTACGACTGGTAGCGTTGTATCGGCCGTTTTAGTCTTATTCTCATGTAGTGGTATTTGCGCCAGAACAGGCTGCTCATTTTCAGAAGCCGGCATTGTACTATTGCCATTTTCACTTAATCGACCAACTACATTTTTTGACGGCTTATTTTTCTTCGTAATCTCTATAGGCTTGTTAACGGCAGCTAAATGATTTTCTCCCCCTACCTGAAGTGACTTTTCATTAGCCTTTTCGCCCGAAACAGTTTCTTCTACTTTATCAACAGTTTGCTCCAGCTTATGCTTCTGCGGCTTATTCACGCTGCCAGCTACCTGTTCACCCTTTATAGTCGGGACTGAGTCAGACTGCAAGTACAGCCAGCCAAACAGACAGCCCAACAGTAGGCAGGCAGCGACTGCCATGTACCGCTGTATAGCCGGGTTACGCCAAACGACAACCCGCACTTCTGGTTGTGTCTCACTCATCCGCGCCTGTAGCCGCTCAAAACCGTCAGGGCTGGGCGACAATGATGCGTTCCCCAGCTTGCGAGCAAACAACTCATCAATCGGCTGACTCTCTTCCTGTTTTTTCATCGTATCTGTTTAACTGGCCCGCCGTTGTAGGATAGGCTCTTGTTCTATTTTCTTTAAGTTGGCCTGCAATAACAACCTTGCCCGGCTCAATTGAGATTTTGATGTTCCCTCCGAAATTCCCAGCATATCAGCAATTTCTGCATGATTATACCCCTCAATCGCGTAAAGGTTAAATACTGTTCGGTATCCATCGGGTAGTTGGTTGATAACCCGTAACAGGTCATTCTCATTTAATGATGTATCTGCCCAGGCATAATCCAGCTCCACCGGAATTTCTTCAAGGGAAATTTCCTGCCGCCATTGCTTATTCTTTCGCAGGAACATCAGTGACTCTGTCACCATAACCCGTCGTATCCAGCCCTCAAAACTGCCATCTTCCCGAAATTGCTGAATCTTCTCGAAAACGCGCATAAAGCCATCCAGCATGACTTCCTCTGCATCATCTCTGTTAGCACAGTAACGAGTACAAACGGCCAGCATCTTGCCTGAAAATCGTTCGTAAAGGACTTTGTGGGCACGGCTTTCTCCCCGCTTCAAGGCAGCTATCAACTGTGCTTCAGTCGAAAAGAAAGGGATAAGTCGAAGCATAACTGTTTAGGTTCACCAGTAAGATGCAAATTACTAGTTGGAAGGTTGCATCAGCGAAAAAATATTCCCATAAAAAAAAGGGCTTTTAAAGCCCTTTTACGTAGTCGATGCCTGCCACATAATACAACCAGACAACGCGTGATATTCGAAAGTTAACCGGAGCAATCAGCATCATCACCGGAGCGATAACTGCAGCATATACCCAGCCTTGTGGATCGTGCCCTACATAAAAGAGCGCAAAGGCTAAAACCAGTGCTACTGCTCCCGACACGGCATAACTTACATACATAGCCCCAATAAAGTAACCTGGCTCAACTTCGTAACGCAGCCTACAATGTGGACAGAGTTCATACATGTCGTCAAATTTTCTTAAGGAATAGAACGGGCTTTTAAAAATTTTCCCTTTTCTACATCTGGGACATAGCCCGTTTAACGCGGCCTGCAATTTCGAGACGTCTTCCATACTCCTTCTTACTGTTGCGATACCATAGATAGCCGATAGTGGCGATTATCAAGTAAGGAGCCGCAAACAAATACATTATTCCAAGATTGAGGTTTGAGGCCACCCCACTTCGGCCATTGCTTACCGTACTCTCTACAGTACCCCGACACATAGCACACTGGGCCATTAGGTCTGGAGTAAGCGCCAACAGAAAGATTATTAATACCCACACTTTCCAACTTCTCATCTCTTTAGTCGAGTTAATGAATGTAATAAGGCTTAATCATCAAATACACGATTACTCCCGTCGTACTAACGTAAAGCCAGATTGGAAAAGCATACTTTACCGTTTGCTTATGTCTGGCAATCTGACCACTAAGCGCGAAATAAACAGCGCGTAATACAAACCATACGACCACAACTGATAACACAATGTGCGACACCAGCAGAAAATAATATATGGGACGAACCCACCCCTGCCCACCATAAACAGTCGACTCATTAGTCAAGTGGTATAGGACGTAGCTAACCAGAAACAAAGAACCAAGCGTAAATGCCATCAGCATTGTACGTTTGTGAGCCTTCACATTCTTTTGCTTAATGAAGTACAACCCAGTCAACAGCAGGACGGATGTAATAGAGTTAAGAATACCATTGATGTGCGGTAAGTACGTTGTCCAGTTGCCCAGATCGACTTTTTGTCGAACGCTCAGTAAAACCGCTACCGCAATAGGAATTGCGAGGGACAGGATATTGATAACCCGGTTCACTTTCTGCTCCTGAACTGGCTGCAATGCTTCCATGCCTGTTACTTATTCTTTGCTGTAGATGTCGAGTAAGACCCGAATTTCGAGTACTAATTTATCAACATCCTCTTTATCTGTGCCGTCATAAAATCCGCGCACAATACCTTCCTTGTCTACTAATACCAACTTTTCGCTGTGAATAAAAGTTTCGTCGGGATTGCCTTCCTTCAAGCCCGCATCGACGGTTGGTAAATAATAACCATGCATGGCCAAATCGTAAATCTGGGCTTTGCTACCCGTTAAAAAATACCACTTACCGGGTATGGCATCGTATTTCCGGGCATACGCTTTTAGTTGTTCCGGGCGGTCATGCTCCGGATCGACCGTGTGTGACAGGAAAACGATAGTTGGGTTCTTTATAAATATATCCTGCACCCTGGTGAGCTGCGATGAAATACGAGGGCAGACGGTGGTACAGCGGGTAAAGAAGAAATCGGCAACGTAAATTTTCCCTTTTACAATCGATTGGTTGACCGTGTCCCCATCCTGGTCAATAAGTCGAAAGGGGGGAATGCGGTTGTATATCGTATCGGTTATTACGCTACCGTCGGGCAAGCGAACCTTTCCCATCAACGGCTCACCTCTGGCTGAATCTATTTTGGTCAGATAGCGGGATAACACATAATGATTTTGGGTGCCATACCGTAGAAAAAGATACAGCAAAGCCGGAACCAGCAGCGTAGCGAGCAGGATTCCGGCTTTCCTAGAAACCTTCATAACTTATCTTAACTGAAAAATTGAGCCGCCTTCCATAAGAAGTGCAGTCAGCAACCACACTATAAATGTTATTGGTACCACAATTGCCCAAATCAAGCTTTTCACTTCATGCTTAAGGTGCATGAATTCGCCAACAATATAAAAGGCTTTCACCAACGTCATGATGACGAAGAACGAAGTCCGTAGACCACCAGATTTCATCACATAAGCAAGCGTAAATTCAACTACAGTAATACCAAGCAAAATCCAGAATGTACGCCATATAACGCCTGTATTAGCGGGTGGAATTTCGCCAACTTCGTGGGTTCCGTGTGTATGATCAGTCATCAGAATAAAATTTATTAAACCAGATAGAAGAACGTGAATACAAATACCCAAACGAGATCAACAAAGTGCCAATAAAGACCCACTTTCTCAACCATTTCGTAATGCCCCCGTTTTTGATACATACCCGTTGCCGACCGGTAAAAAATAAGAATGTTCAAAATAACGCCACTGAATACGTGCGTTCCATGAAAACCGGTAATGAAAAAGAATAGGTCGGCAAACGCAGGTGGGCCATACTGGTTTTCTACGAGGTTAGCACCGAAAATAGTGCGTTGTACGTTCTGCCCATTAATAATCTCCGTTATCGTTGTACCTGTTTCGGTACCGTGAATAAAGTGAGACCACTCCCATGCCTGACTACCCAGGAAGGCTAGCCCGCCCAAAATTGTCCACAGCATGTATTTTTCCACATCAGCCTGATCCATCCGGTGTCCTGCCTCAACGGCCAGTACCATAGTAACACTGCTGAAAATAAGGATAAAAGTCATTATGCCGACAAAAATCAGCGGAGCATTTATGCCATGCAAAAAGGGAACAGAGGCATAAACCATTTCAGGCGTTGGCCAGTACAAGTTTGAAAACTTGAATACTTCACCAAAAATAGCGGGATCCCAAGACGGGTAACTATACCGAATCAGCCCGTACGTGACCAGCAGGGCCGAGAACGTAAATGTGTCGGAAATAAGGAAGAACCACATCATCAGTTTGCCGTAGCTCACTTTCATGGGTTCGACACCGCCCATCCAGGTTTTTTTGTCGAACGCTTGGTCCGACCCAGTGGTCCGGGTATCATGGGTTACAGTAGCCGCCATGCGTCTAAGAAATTATCAATGAAAATAGACTAAAAAGAAAAACAAATACAACCACAAAATGTCTAAAAAATGCCAATATGCAACTGCAATTTCAATTTGATTCAAGCTTTTGGCATGTATTCGTAATCTGAAACAAGCTATTAATGCCACTAACAATACAACCAGACCGGATATTAAGTGGAAGCCATGTAATCCTGTGAAAATATACATGAACGACCCGGCTGGATTTCCGACAAAGAATACATTTTGGTTAACAAGGTCTATCCAGCCCTGGAACTGCATGTACAGAAAAATCATTCCGAGCACAAAAGTAATAGTTATCGCTGTCTTCAGAGTACCGAACTTATCTTTTTTTGCTGCTATGTACGCCCAATGCATTGTAATGCTACTCAACACCAATACAACGGAACTGTATGTAAAGATTGATGGGATGTCATATTCCAACCAGTTTCCCTCCGCTCTCCGTACCAGATACGCACTAGTCATTGCCGCAAACAGCATGATTATGCTAACGATAAATAACCAAAGAATAAACTTCCGGGGATTCATCGAGAGCGTCTCCTGCGGCTCTTCTACTACTGAAATTTCACTAATTAATTCGCTCATGATTCTATTGCTATACTTTATCGAAAAGATAAACAATCTGTACCAGAGGCAGGTAGAGCAACGATCCAAACATCATTTGCAGAGCTGCCTTGTCGGTACATGTTCTCATTAAGTGAAACGTTTGAGCCAGAAACAAGATTCCGCCAACCATGGCAATCAAGGCTGAATTTATACCTGTCATTCCAAGTAGATATGGCAACCAGCCTACCGGAATCAGGAAAAGCGTATAAATCATTATCCTGAAAGCAGTTTCGGTTGTTTTTCCTTCACCCGGCATCATCTGAATGCCTGCCTTCTTGTACTCGTCAAATGCCAGCCATCCTATTGCCCAGAAATGAGGAAATTGCCAAAAGAACTGAATTGCAAATAAGATTCCAGGTGCCCAGCCAAAATGGTTCGTAGCAGCAACCCAGCCAATCATGGGGGGGAAGGCCCCTGGCAATGCGCCAACAAACACGGCAATCTGGCCTTTGCGTTTGAGGGGAGTATAAACAAACCCGTAAAGAAGTAAGGACAATACGGCTAATGCTGCTGCTCGGATATTGAACACTTCTACGAATAGGAAACAACTGATACCAAAAAGAATGAGGGCAAATATTGCCGCTTCCTGCACGGAAAGTCGCCCGGTGGGTAAAGGACGAACCGCAGTCCGTTTCATTACTTTATCCGAATCTTTTTCAATAATTTGGTTAATAATATTTGCAGCCCCCGTAATACTAATCGAAGCGATGACCAGCACAACTATTTTCCACCAGTTGACCTGATCAACGGCTAGGCAATAGCCAAACACCCCAGAGAAAACTACCGCAAGTGTCAGTTTCAGTTTTATCAGTTCAATGTATGCCCTGATTTTATCACTTACAGCAGTTAGTGCTATTGATTTTTGCATGCTATATTTCTACTAACCGGGACTTGTCCCGCACTCGTTCAATATCTATTCCGGATTTCTTCAACAGTAATGCGGTTATAAATTGTAATCCGATAATAGCAATTGACAATAACAGATGAATGGGTTGCAGCAACGCTGGTACACCAAAATAGGCCATTATTACACCAGTTAGTATTTCCAGCACGATAAATGCTACCAACACGCCTGATATCCACTTGAACCAACCCATTGCACCGACTTTCCGTAGTTGATAGACAAGCACAATGTTGACCACTAAAATTACTAGAGAGAAAGAGCGGTGGATGTAAAATTCCAGACCTAACTGGCCAATCCAGTTTTCACGTTGTGTGTAATCAACTTGCTTTATTACAGCGTCGAGCGCTGCTCTTACCTGGGTGCCTAACAGCAACTGTACCAGAGTCAAACCAATCACCCCAATTAATAGCCGTCGTACGCCGTTCCGGTTACTTTTTTGACCTGCTACGGGTAGGTAATATCCCCTCGAACGTATCAGTGAAAATAGGAGTGCGAATACAACTAAAATAGCCAGGAACAAATGGGCAGTGATCATGTACTGCGCTAACTCTGTGGCCACTACACGTGAACCAAGCCATCCATTTGCGCCGACCAGAATAAAAGCCGCTACGCTACCCCAAACAACAGCTTTTTTCTTCTTCCAATAGGTGAAGGATGTAAGTAGGGTACCAAAAACAAAAAAACCAACAAGCACACCCAGCAAACGATTGGTGTACTCTATCCAGGTTTTTATAGCATTGAACTCAACTTCGCCTTTGAGCTTGGCACCGTAAATTTCCTGGTAGTTTGGTGGTAGTTGCGAAAACTCAGTCGGCGGAATCCAATGCCCGAAACACTTTGGCCAATCTGGACAACCCATTCCAGAGCCTGTTGCTCTAACAATGCCACCCGCCAGTATCAGCAGATAGACTAAAATTATCGTTAGAAGCACCAAGTTCTGGAATCGCTGTTCCTGCTTATCAGTGAGGCTGGTTGAATTGGTCATTCAAGTTTTGGGCCTCTATTTCTTTTTCCAAACCGATCAACTCATTCTCATGGGGCAGGTTAGATTCCGGCGTTTGGGAATAAGGCACATTCTGAGGAATGAAGTCATCCTTTGCTCCAGGCTTGCTATAATCGTAAGGCCAACGATAAACAGCAGGAATTTCGCCAGGCCAGTTACCGTGTCCAGGATTTATAGGCGTAGTCCACTCAAGCGTATTTGATTTCCAAGGATTCTGTGGCGATTTCTTACCTCTGATAAGACTATTTACAAAATTGTAGATAAATACCCACTGAGCCGCGAAGGTAAAAATGGCCGCGAGACTAATGAAGCTATTCATGTCAGCGAAGATATTCTTCGTGAAGTCATAACTTGTAAATGCGTAGTATCGACGGGGGAAACCCGCTATACCAATATAGTGCATTGGGAAAAACACTAGATATATGCCAATGAAGGTTAACCAAAAGTGGATATAACCCAGCTTTTCATCCATCAACTTACCGAACATCTTGGGGAACCAATGGTATACCCCCGCCAACAAACCAAAGGCTGAAGCAGCTCCCATCACTAGGTGGAAGTGGGCTACCACGAAGTACGTATCGTGCAACTGGATATCCAGTGCTGAGTTACCAAGGATAATACCGGTCAGACCACCCGAGATAAAGAACGATACCAGACCAATGGAGAATAGCATGGCCGGTGTAAACCGGATGTTACCCCGCCAAAGCGTTGTGATGTAATTAAATGCTTTTACGGCCGATGGAACAGCAATAATAAGCGTCAGGAACATAAATATCGAACCCAAGAACGGGTTCATTCCCGTTACAAACATGTGGTGAGCCCATACGATAAACGCCAGGAACGCAATCCCAATCATGGATGCAATCATCGCCCTATATCCAAAAATTGGCTTCCTTGAATTAGTCGCAATAATTTCGGAAGTCATCCCCAGAGCAGGCAATAACACAATATACACTTCGGGGTGACCCAAGAACCAGAACAAATGCTGAAACAAGATTGGGCTACCGCCTACGTTAGGTAGTGCCTCTCCTTTAATATAAATCTCTGACAGATAAAAACTTGTCCCGAAGCTACGGTCAAAAATCAGTAACAATGCTGCTGATAACAGTACTGGAAATGAAATCAAACCTAGTATAGCCGTCAGCAAAAATGCCCAGATTGTAAGTGGCAGTTTGCTAAAGGACATACCACGTGTACGCAGGTTAATTACAGTCGTTATGTAGTTAATACCTCCCAAAAGCTGTGACACAATAAAGAACGCCATGCTGATGAGCCAAAGAGTCATTCCCAACTCGGACCCTTTGTGCGCTTGTGGTAGCGCGCTGAGTGGCGGGTAGATTACCCATCCCCCCGCAGCAGGACCCGTTTCAATGAAAATGGATGAAAACATGATAACGCTGGCCAAGAAGAAGAACCAATACGATAGCATGTTTAGAAACCCGGAGGCCATATCCCTTGCTCCAATCTGTAATGGAATCAGAAAATTAGAGAATGTACCACTTAAACCGGCGGTCAATACGAAGAATACCATAATGGTTCCATGCATTGTTACCAGAGCAAGGTAGAAATCAGGATCAAGCTTGCCCGTTTCATTAATCCAAGAGCCCAAAATTGGTCGCAGGAACTCCATTTTCATGCCGGGGAAACCCAACTGAAGACGGAAAACAACCGACATACTAATACCAATAATGGACCAAAAAATGCCCGAGATCAAATACTGTTTCGCAATAGTCTTGTGATCTTCCGAGAAAATGTATGTACGCCAAAAACTTTGCGGTTCATGGTGGTCCTGCTCTACTGCATGAGCCACGGTTGCCGAGTTAGTTGATACAGTCGACATAGTATTTTGTTGTTGTAATGTAAGTTTTTAAGTTAACGAAGTGTTGAACTTGCAATGTTTGCTCCACCTTTAATTACTGACGCTGTAACACTATCAGCAGGGGCTGGTGTTGCATCAGCAGGCAAATATTTAGCCGCCTTTGCTTTCAAATTTGCCGGAATACGAGCGGCTAATTCGGGGGTTAAGCTTAATAATGGTTTTTGCTCTCTACACCAGGCAAGCCACGATGCTTCATCTTCAACTATCAAACGAATTCGCATTGAAAAGTGGCCCTGGCCACATACTTCGGTGCAGGCAATTTCGTATGTGAAGTTTGGATTACCGGTGATATTCCGCATCTCATCCGTCGTTTTATCAGCAGTAAACTGAAAACGGGTTGGCATGCCGGGAACAGCATCCATCTTAACCCGCAGGTGTGGTATAAACACACTGTGCAATACGTCACGAGCGCGGATTTTCAGTAAAATTGGTTTATTAGCTGGAATATGTAATTCCGATGTTGAGGTAAAATCATCGAACGACGCTTCATCCGCGTAGTCTATACCTGTGTCGTTATTATTGTCGATTAGCTTGTAATTGAATGCCCCCAGTTTATTATTATCAACACCCGGATAACGAACAATCCAGTTGAACTGCTTTCCGACTATTTCAAATACCTGAGCGTTTTCTGGAGCTTCAGCCATGATATCACGCCACGCTCTCCATCCGGTGAAGACTAACAAAGCCATTATCACCGCAGGGATAACGGTCCAGATCAGTTCCAATTTATGGTTTTCTGGATAGTAAGAGGCCTTGTGCCCTTCCTTGTACTGGTAACGCCAGGCAAAACCAAATAATAGAGCGTTTGTCACAACAAAGGCAATGGTGATAATACTCATGCCCAGCCAAAACAAAAAGTCGGTGTGACGACCATGTGGTGATGAAGCTTCAGGTAAAAAGAACTGCTTCGCATACAGGAAAGACCATACCGCTCCAATCAAGCCAAATATAAGGAAAGCCAGAAATAGCGCTCCGTTGACTTTATTACTCATACCGACGTGCCCGTCTTTAACCGGATCACTCACAGTTTTAACCACTTTAGCCATTCTGGAGACTACTAGTGCAGCAAGTCCCAGAAATAATATCGATAACAGTGCGACTATATAAACCATTGTCTTTTACGGTTATTGTTAAATATCATGATGCAGGCTCTCTTCCAGCATCGGATGGTTTTTAGGTACCAAATTGGCTTTCGCCAATTGGGAATAAATAGTCCAGATAAAACCACAAGCAAAAATCAAAATCATTCCGAATTCCATCGGCCCAAACCCTGCATGTTCACCTACTGTACCAGGCATTATATTAACGTAAAAGTCGAAGTAATGACCAATTATGATACACCAAGCAGCCAGCTTTAGAATGCTATAGGTACGCTTTGCATCTCTCGTCATTAGAATCAAAAAAGGAGCAACGAAACACAGGAATATATTTACCCAAAATGGAATCATGTATATCCCCCCATAACCACTAAAGCGTTCGCGATAGTAAATAGTTTCCTCTGGAATGTTAGCATAATAGATAAGCATAAATTGCGCAAACCATACGTAAGCCCAGAAAATGGTGAAGGCAAACATAAACTTACCAAGGTCCTGTAAATGGCTTTCATTTACCCACGGCATGTAGCCCCGCTCCTTGAGTGTAACCACTGCTAGAGTAATCATCGCCAGCCCTGTAACGTGCCAGCTAGCCAGTGTATACCAACCAAACATAGTACTAAACCAATGCGTGTCGATAGACATGATAAAGTCCCATGCCGATGTGGAAGAAGTCAGGCCAAAAACTAACAGAAAAGCTGTTCCGAACTTTATACTCTTCTCATAGTATTCAGTTCCACCGTGTAAATCCTCCTGCAACGAGAAATTGCGAAGCAATCTCCATAGCCCATACCATAAACCAAAGTATAGAACTATACGAATCAGGTAAAATGGGGTGTTCAAAAATCCGGATTTCCCAGCAATGATTGAGTCATACTCGGGACTAGCCTTATCGTACAAACCTGGGTTCGTCCAGTGAAACAGATCATGGCCGGCAATAAAGAACGTTGCTACCATAACAAGACCCATAATCGGAAGATAGGCTGGTAAAGCCTCGGAGACACGTTTGAATGCAACAGCCCAGCCAGCCTGTGCTAAGTAGTTGTACGACATGAAAAACATCCCAATGACGGATGCACCCGTGAAGTAGACACTATTTAGCCAGACATTAGCCCACAGGCGGTTCGTCCACTTGTAGACATGATGACCCGCTTCCTGGGCACCACCCGCATGAGCGACTGACGCCGTTTCGTGAGAACCAACACCCGACGCCAACAGGAAAGCCCCTATGGCTACTAATGCTACCCCAGCGCCAATGCCAATCAAAAGCCGACGCTTGGTTTCTGCAGTAAATTCAAATTCTTCGTCTAAGGAAGCTATTGCGTGAGCCGATGCCATTCTTAACAGTTTTCAGTTAATGTTTATCAGTTTGGGTTCGTTACGTATTTATCGAAGACCTTCAACTAAAAACCAAATTTATCCTTGTTGTAATTTATGTACGTACTGCACAATTCTCCACCGATCATCTGGCGTAATTTGTGAACCATGAGGCCACATACGTCCCTTTCCATGCGTAATCACATGAAAAATATGCCCATCGTTCATGGTTTTGTAGGCGTCCGTAGAGTAGTTAGGAACACCTTTGTATTGCTTGGCAACCGGACCATCTCCCTTACCAGTAGCCCCATGACAGTGGCTACAATAACGGGTGTATAAGACCTGTCCCTCCGCCAGTGCTGCTTCAGAGTCTGGTATAGGATTCGATAATACACGCTCCGCAATACCTATGCTATCCGCCGGAATATTGTACATCATCATGTCGGTCGTTTCAAACGCACCCTCACCGAATGTTGTGCGGTAGTTTGGGCGGGCGACTGTTCCTTTAGCAGGAAGGCGCATATTCAATCCTGTCGGATTTATTGAATTCGGTCGAACCTGGCGATAAGGCTCATAGCCTATAGCGTCATACATCTGCGGGGCAAATTCAAGGCCAGTGTTATTGTGACCTTTCTTACAGGAAGTTCCCCCAAGCATCAATCCAGCCAAGGCCAGTATTGTTACGCCTGTATGTTTAGTAATCATTCCCATCCTTAATATTAAAACTGCTTAACGTTTACTTCTGCGGCTCCTGAATCCTTCAATATCTGCTCGATATCACCCTCAACGATGTTATTTTTGCTCAAGTCAATGGCCATCGCAAACTTGTTATCTGTCGTCCGCAAATCGTACATGAGCGGCTTGACTGTTGGCCCCATTCCGTTCGAAATTAAGAACGTTCCTACCAGACCTAATGCGCTGAATAGTACGGTTAGCTCAAAAAAGATTGGTACGTAGATGATTGGAGAATAAGAGTTTTTACCTCCTACAATCATTGGCCAGTCAAAACCCTCCGTATAATACGTTAAAGCCAGTGCGGTAAGTGTTCCTGAAAAGGCGAACATAAACGCTGCTATGCCCAGGCGGCTACGGGGATGACCGAGTGCAACATCAAGGCCGTGAATTGGAAACGGTGTATAGACTTCATGAATCCGTACGCCTGCATTTTTTACCTCTTTAACGGCTTTCAACACCACATCATCGTCATCAAAAATGCCGACCAGGAATTTACCGCTACCATGTACGTCTGACATACTTTTTTTATCTATTTCAGTTTCTACCTGAAACTTTTATCGTTTTATTCTACGTCTTTGTTGAACGTGGGATTAGCCACACGTTCTCCTTTAGCAACTCCCGACACTGACACTGGCAACCGCTCCGACGACGACTTTATAACCGCTTTTACTTCGGCCATATTTACCACCGGCAGGAACTTGGAGAACAACAGGAACAAGGTAAAGAAGAAACCAAATGTAAAAATGAAATCGCTGATATCGAACAGCGTTGGGTGAAACATAGCCCAACTCGATGGCAGGTAGTCCCGGTGTAGGGAAGTGGCGATAATTACGAACCGCTCAAACCACATACCAATGTTAACAACAACCGACAACACAAACGTCCAGACAACACTCCTACGAATTGTGCGCGACCAGAAAAGCTGCGGTGTAAGTACGTTGCAGGTCATCATTGTAGCGTAAGCCCACCAATATGGTCCGGTAGCCCGGTTAATAAAGGTGTAGCTTTCAAACTCATTTCCAGAATACCAGGCAATAAAAAACTCAGTCAGGTAAGCCACGCCGACAATTGAGCCGGTCAACGTGATTACTTTATTCATTGACTCAATGTGCTCAACAGTAATATAGTCCTCCAGTTTGAAGACGACACGAATAATCAGGACCAGGTTTTGCACCATGGCAAAACCAGAAAAGATAGCACCCGCAACGAAATAAGGGGGAAATATAGTTGTGTGCCAGCCAGGGATAACCGACGTAGCAAAGTCCATACTTACAATAGTATGCACAGAAAGTACAAGCGGGGTAGACAAACCAGCCAGAATCAAACTCATATACTCATACCGCGCCCATGTCTTGGCTGAGCCATTCCAGCCCATAGCAAAAGCCCCGTATATATACCTTGATACTTTGCTCCTCGCCCGGTCTCTAATCGTAGCCAAGTCAGGAATCAGGCCCATATACCAGAAAACCAGCGATACAGTAAAGTATGTACTGATGGCAAACACGTCCCACACCAGTGGTGATTTGAAATTCACCCAAAGCGAACCCAATGTATTAGGAAGTGGCAAGGCCCAGTAAGCTAACCAGGGACGCCCCATGTGCATCAGGATAAAACTGGCAGCGCATAGTACGGCGAAGATGGTCATGGCCTCAGCCGCCCGGTTTACAGCCGTCCGCCACTTTTGCCGGAACAGGAGTAGGATGGCTGAAATAAGTGTTCCTGCGTGACCAATACCAACCCACCAAACGAAGTTAGTGATGTCCCATGCCCAACCGATTGTTTTATTAAGCCCCCAAACGCCCAGACCTTCCCACCACGTCCAGAAGACGCAGGCAGTTCCGTAGATGAGTACAACGACCGAAATAGTAAAAGCAATAGTCCACTCGCGGGTGGGTGCGCCTTCAACCTGTCGGCTAATATCCTCCGTGACGTCGGCATAAGTCTTGCCACCGGTAACGAGAGGAGGTCTTACGGCTGATGTAACATGCGACATATATCTACAATAGTTATTATTTAAGATTTACGACTTGTGGAAAAATAATGTTTCGCTCACTACAGTTCCGTGCTCGTACATCGTGGTTGATTTATGCGTGTATTTCTTTATTTTCTCCCTTCGAAGGTTCTTCGTCCTTGTTCCGAATCTTCGTTAGGTACGAGATTTGTGGCCTGACATTGATTTCTTCCAGTACATGGAAGGCACGACCCTGTTGCTCTACCATGAGCACTTTTGAAATAGTACTTTCTGGATTATTCATGTCCCCAAATGTAATGGCATTTGTTGGACAAGACTGCGAACAGGCAGTTTGTACCTCATCAGGAGCCAAGCGACGGCGCTCTTTTTTAGCCGTTAGTTTACCTTCCTGGATGCGCTGTACACAAAATGAGCATTTTTCGATTACCCCGCGCGACCTAACAGTCACATCGGGGTTGATGCTCATTTTACCCAAATCGTTGTTGTATTGATAATCAAAGTTGTCGTTATCGGTGTATTTAAACCAGTTGAACCGTCGCACTTTATAGGGGCAGTTGTTGGCGCAATAACGGGTACCGACACAACGGTTATAGGTCATCTGATTCAACCCTTCTGTGCTATGGGTAGTGGCTAAAACCGGGCATACTGTCTCACAGGGGGCATTGCTGCAATGTTGACAAAGCATTGGCTGAAACGTTACCTCCGGATTGGCCGATGCTACTTCCAATGCGGAGAAATCCTCTGCCTCTGCGTCACTGCTGTAATAGCGGTCAATCCGCATCCAGTGCATCTCACGCCGATTAATTACCTCCTGCCGTCCTACTACCTGAATGTTGTTTTCTGCATTACAGGCAACCACACATGTACCACAACCAATACAAGAGTTAAGGTCAATGATCATTCCCCAGGAGTGATTCGGTTTTCCATAACCATCCCAAAGAGTAATGTTGGTAGCGTCGGTCGGGCCTTTCGATGTCTGTACTTTAGGCTCATGGCGCCCCGCCTTCGGGTTCTTCTGATACGAAGCGAGTACTGATTCCTGCAACACAGCCGTGCGGCCCATTACAGTGTGGTGCGTTTGCGTTTGGGCAATAATATGGGAACCGCTTGCTTTTTCGACTTTTGCACTAAAAGCGGTATACATAATAAACCCATTAGCTATAGTAGCTAGCGGATAGGCATTTTTACCAACACCATTAGCCGACTTACCCCCTTTTTCGCGACCATACCCAATAGCAACCGAAACAGTATTGTCTGCCTGACCGGGTTGAACTAATACGGGCAAATCAATAGACTTTCCGTTCACCGATACCGTAACCATGTCATTCTGAGCTAGCTCCATGTCGTGGGCTGTCTTCTGCGAAAGCGCTGCGTAATTATCCCAGCATGCTTTTGAGACGGGATCAGGCAATTCCTGAAGAAAAGGGTTGTTAGCCATTGCGCCTGTACCAATACCAACTGATTCGTATAGAGCTAACTCCATGCCGGTAGTTGGCTTATAGCGTTGAGCAATGGCAGCACCAGCAGCAGCAACATTACCAGCAAAAGCGGCACCGCCAGCTAAGACCTGGTCTCTGTTCGGCTCAAATACGCCGGCATTTAGGCTTTGTACCCAAAACTTCTCGAAAGAACTAAATTCAGTCGTTTCGGGAAAGTAGTTGGCCTGCCAGTAGTTTTTTAGATATTCCTGAAAATCAGCTGACTTACCAGCCCACGTTAACAGACTGGACTGAAACTGGCGCGTTTTATAGATATTCGTGATGGCTGGCTGAGTAAGACTATAATAGCCTTGTTTGGGCTCGGCATCATTCCAACACTCTAAATAGTGAGGAACGGGTGTAATATATTTCGCCAAAGATGCCGTTTCGTCGGCCCGATCAGAAAAAGAAACGGATAGGGCTATTTTGGGAAGAGCTTCAGCTAACTCAGCACCGCGAGGATGATCATAAACGGGATTAGCGCCAAAAAACAGAACGGCGCCAACCTGGCCTGCTTTGGCCTCATTGATGAATCCATTCATTTGCTGGTCACTACCCTGGCGATAATTGACTGGCGTATTGAAATCGATCGTTGTTCCGTAACTCCCTAACAGGCCGTTCAGGGCGTTCACAACAGTTTGCACATTTGGGTCATTCGAGCCAGATACGACCAATGCTTTACCGCGTGAATTAGCCAGGTCACTAGCGGCCTTGTCCAGATTGGCAACCTCAACAGATGCGGTACCGATGCTGGTACCACCTAATTTGGCTGCTACTTTATTGTAGAGAGCCGCAACAACCAAACCCTCCTGAGAAGGTTTGATAGCCGTACGATAATCAGCATTAGAGCCGGTCATTGAAAGACCAGTCTCAAATTGATAATGCCGGGACATCGTTTTTTTGCCACCACCAACAGCACCAATTTTACGCCCTTTGGCGTAGGCACTCATAAATTCAATGGGCGAAATCCAAGAGCCCAGGAAATCAGCATTGATACTTACAATAGTATCTGCCTTACTGAAGTCGTACGAAGGAATACCTGCTTTGCCAAAAGAACTTTGGTTGGCCTGTATCAAACCGGAAACAGAATAGGCATCGTATGTGATGTGGCGTGCCGTCGGATACTTAGTAACGAAGTCAGCCACAACCGCTTTAGTTGTGGGGCTTAGGATTGTCGATGTAATAATACGGATTGCGCCGTTTTTGCCAGCGACCGAATTGAGTTGGGAAATAATTTCCCGGTCTGCGGTCGCCCAGTCGATATCGGCATTTCCCCGCTTGGGACCCTTGAGTTTATCGATGTCATAAAGGGAAAGAACGGATGCCTGAACGCGGGCAGTTGTTCCTCCTTTTGATACGCTTGATTGCTGATTACCTTCAATCTTAATGGGTCTTCCTTCACGGGTTTCCACCAGTACCGCAGCATAATCCCCCCCTTCGCTGAAGGTAGATGCGTAGTAATCAGATATTGATGGAAATGTGAAATCTGGCTTATTTATGTATGGTATTGCCTTGTGAACAGGGGTTTCGCAGGCTGCCAGTGTGACGGCCGCCATACCAAAGCCCATTACTTTCAGAAAGTCACGGCGTTGGGTATCTGAACCGCCGAGCAAACCATTCAGGTCATTCGGTGATTCATTCGGGTCAGGATTAGCAAATTCGCTACTGGCGTTTTTAACAAACGTTGCATCATTACGTAATTCCTCAACCCCTTTCCAATACCGTTTAGATGTATTTTCCATGCGTGTTGTATGCGGCAATGGTTAAGATAAAATGTATAGTTTACGATAAGTACTGTTCAATGACCGACTTACTCGCCATTATACATTGCTTATTATTCAATAAATTAATAGTGACACTTCGAACACTCCAGGCCACCAATATTGGCTACCTTAAGTGGTTCTTTGCTTTCTTTCCGGTGGAGAGCTACTAGTTTGTCGTAGTAGGCATTGTCTTTGGTATTTACCTCCGAACGACGGTGGCAATCAATGCACCAGCCCATTGTCAACGATGACCGCTGCTCTACGACTTCCATTTTCTCGATTTCACCGTGGCAGGTCTGGCACTGCACATTACCCACATTTACGTGCTGAGCATGGTTGAAGTAAGCTAAGTCTGGCAGGTTGTGAACCCGTATCCATTCAATCGGCTGGTTATTTTCAATGGCCGCGTAAATCTTTTGAATCTCTGGCGATTCCTTTTTAATTACACCATGGCAGTTCATGCAAATGTTTGCCGCCGGAATAGTAGCGTTTTTCCCTTTCTGGACCCCCGTGTGACAATAATTACAATCTATTTTGTACTGACCAGCGTGCAGTTTGTGCGAGTAGGCAATAGGTTGCTTAGGTGCATACCCTTTTTGAATGCCAATACTGTACGCGCCGTCAATGGTTTCTTTCGTTGCCACTAACAAAAACAGGACGATAACGATTGAACGAAGTGTCGGGTTATTAAACGCGTCTGACAAACCCGTTTTAAGGCGCTGACCAAAGGGTGACGCTTGAACACCCTCCGTTGTAACAGGAGTTACAGCTTTCGACAATATAGTCACGATGACCAATAATACACCTAGTACCAGGAGCATAACAATCAATAGTGCTACCAGAACAAACGTGAAGAGTTCTGAAGGACCGGAAGTAGCCGCTGCTGCTACAGGCGCTCCTTCTCCACCGACACCTATAGGCGCAGTAGTAGCCGTAACGGGTTTATTATTGGCTTGGTCAATATAAGCAAGTATACCATCAATGTCAGCGTCCGATAAGCTCGGGAAGCTCGACATCTGTACTTTGCCATTAGCGTTGAACACCTGGTTGGCATACGCATCGCCAGTAGCAATAACTGCCGATGAATTCCGGATCCACTTGTGCAACCAGTCTTTACCAGGTGCCCGCTGTTCAATTCCTTTCAGCCCTGGTCCTACAATTTTCTCGCCCGTTACCGCATGGCACTGAGCGCAGTTATTAGTAAATAGGGTTTTCCCTTTCTCAGCATCACCACCTGCTGGAGCCGCAGCGGCAGGAGCACCACCAGCTGTTGAGTCCTGCGCTTTCACCTGATTACTGAAAACCAACAGCATCAAAGAGAAAAAGGCAACACCGCAAAGCTTATGTACATAACTCATTTTACGAACTATATTAATTGAGTGAATCAACATAATCACTGCTACTTTTTATTAGTCCCCAAAAGTACGACACGATTGCTGTATAGGCAAAAAATGGTGTTTAGTTATTTTTCAGGCTATTTTATTTATATTGTTTCTAATTAGCCGAATAATCTTACACGTTGTTTGCAGGCAGAATTGCTTGTTTGGTTCTTTTTTCGTCACAAAAAAATGCCATTTTGCTAACCTCAGTGCGAGCATCAGCAAAATGGCAAATATCTATATAATAAGAGGTTCCGAGCGGATTCGAACCGCTGTACGAGGTTTTGCAGACCACTGCCTAGCCACTCGGCCACGGAACCTTATTTAACCCATACACATAGTTACTTATGCATTTGGGAGTGCAAACATACGATTTTATCCGGTATCGGAAAAAGGTACAGGCAAAAAAAGCCCCTGGACTTGAAAGTCAGGGGCTTTTCATGTAAACGAATGAACGAATTAGTTACGCCCTTCCAGTTGCTCTTTCAATGCAGCTAGTGCGTCTATATCACCCAGGGTAGCACCACGCTCTGGAGGTGAAGGGGTAGTAGCCTTGGCAGTTGATGCTTTGGCGGCCTTCTGCTCTTTCACAGGCTCATTTTGCTCCTGCCACGTTTTCGAATGCGACAACATAATACGCTTCTCATCTTTCGAGAATTCAGTCACTTTGAAATCAAGGGATTCACCAACTTCAGCGAATGAACCATCCTCTTTGGACAGATTCTTCAGAGAAGAGAAGCCTTCGATACCATAAGGTAGCTCAAGGGTTGCCATCTTATCGTTCTTGCTCAGAATAGTACACCGGTGAATTGTGCCTACAGCAAATACGGTTTCGAAGGTATCCCATGGGTTTTCTTCAAGTTGCTTGTGACCCAACGCCAGACGACGATTGTCTACATCCAGTTCCAGAACTACTACTTCCAGTTCCTCGCTAACTTTGATAAAGTCAGAAGGGTGCTTGATTTTCTTCGTCCAGGAAAGGTCGGACACGTGTACCAGACCATCGATTCCCTCTTCCAGTTCGAGGAACAGGCCGAAGTTGGTCAGGTTACGTACCGTACCTTTATGTTTCGTACCAACGGCATACTTTGCCCGCAGTTCTGGACGGGTCCAGGGATCTTCGGTCAGTTGTTTGATGCCGAGCGACATTTTTCGGTCGTTCCGGTCAAGTGTGAGTACCTGCGCTTCTACTTCATCACCTACTTTCAGGAATTCCTGTGGGTTACGCAAATGCTGCGACCACGACATCTCCGATACGTGAATCAGGCCTTCAACACCAGGTTGAATTTCGAGGAATGCGCCGTAATCAGCTACATTAACGATTTTGCCCTTCACTTTCGAACCTACCTGGATTTCTTCGGCCAAAGCATCCCAAGGGTGAGCCTGTAGTTGCTTCATGCCAAGCGAAATCCGTTTCTTATCTTCATCGAAGTCAAGTACAACAACGTTGACTTTCTGGTCGAGGTTGAGAACTTCGGATGGGTGACTGATACGACCCCACGAAATATCCGTGATGTGCAACAGACCATCTACACCACCAAGGTCAATGAACACACCGAAGTTGGTCATGTTCTTGATAACACCCTCCAGCACCTGACCTTTCTCAAGGTTGTTCAGAATTTGAGCGCGCTGTGCTTCAAGGTCTTTTTCAATCAGGACTTTATGCGAAACAACGACGTTGTCATTGGCATAATTGATCTTGACCACTTTTACTTCCATTTTCTTACCAACGAAGATATCGAAATCCCGAATTGGCTTCACATCGATTTGTGAACCCGGCAAGAAAGCTTCAATGCTATAAATATCAACGATCAGACCACCTTTCGTCCGGCGTTTCACGAAACCATCAATAACGAGGTCTTCGTCCAGCGCCTTCTGAATTTTCTGCCAGGCAGTGATTACTTTCGCTTTCTTGCGCGACAGAACCAACTGACCGTTGGGGTCCTCCTGATTCTCTACGTAAACTTCAACTTCGTCGCCCATCTTCAGATCCGGAAGATCCCGAAATTCAGAAGCAGGTACCAGTCCATCCGACTTAAAGCCGATATTGAGTAATACTTCCCGATCTGTTATCCCAACGACGGTTCCCATTACTACTTCTTTCTCCTTAACCTCCGACAATGTATTGTCGTACAGTTCCAGCATCTGGTTGCGTTCAGCATCCGAATACCCAGTCCCAAATCCTTTGTTGTCTGCCCGATCCCAGTCGAATGCCGGCAGTTCGCGTTGCTGCGTTTTGCTCATAAAAAAGTTTCCTGACCCACTCAGTACATCAGCCAGTAGGTCAATGGCAGGCTGACTTTTAGTTATAAAAAATGATCCCTTCGAAAAAGGACTGCAAAGATAGCAATTGCTAGCCAATAAACGCTTCGGAATTACGAATAGCCGTTGAAATTGAGGGAGTAAGGTGTAAAAACCATAAAAAGTCGGGGTAGCACACCAGCTGGTATGCTACCCCGACTTTTTATGGTTTACCCGTTCAATTGAAGGCTTTTTCTTTTTTTGCCAGAAAAGGCATCCAGCTTTGCTCTATAGTGCCGGAAAACTCGCGTAAAAAAACCAGAAACGTAGGTTTGAACGGTTTCTGGCGCAAATTTATGTTCGCTTCTTCAGGGGTGAAGTCTCCTTTCCTAGAATTACACCTTTTACAGGCCGTTGCCAGATTATCCCAACTGGTTTTTCCACCCCTCGACTTTGGCATTACATGATCGAGCGTCAGGTCGTCGACGGTACCGCAGTACTGACAATGATAGCCATCGCGTTTAAAAATATTCTGCCGGGTAAGCATTACACCTTTATACGGTAGGTTAATGTAGCGGTGGAGCCGAATGACGGTCGGCATCGGAAACTCGGCGGATACAGTTCGAAGCATGAATTGCTCCGATTCGGCCACAAGTTCAGCTTTGTTCAAATAAACCAGCAGGAATGCTTTTGGAACGGAGCAAATGCTGAGCGCACTGTAATCTTGGTTTAAGACTAATACTTTCCTGCCCATGTTACGTTTAGATGCCACTGTACGGTAGCAAGTTACAGAGTTATCCACATAAGGCCAAGAATTGTGAAAAATTTATCAGTACCGCTCGCGCTGCATATCACGCTCTACTTCACGCTCTTTAATACTGTCGCGTTTGTCGTATAATTTCTTCCCTTTAGCCAGCGCAATATCAACTTTGGCAAACCCACGTTCATTGGTAAATAAACGGGTTGGCACAATAGTGAGACCCTGGTCTTTCAGTTTCTCGTTCAACTTCCGTATCTCCCGCTTGGTAAGCAGCAGTTTCCGGTCCCGCAGGGGTTCGTGGTTGTAGTGGGTTCCTTCCGTATACACTGCAATACTCATCTGCCGAATAAATAACTCGTCGTTGAGAATGAGACAGTACGCATCCTGCAAATTCACTTTCCCCTGCCGAATGGATTTGATTTCGGTGCCGGTTAGTACGATACCAGCCGTATAGGTCTCCAAAAATGCGTATTCGAAGGAGGCCCGTCGGTTTCGGATATCGACTTGTTTAACAATAGAGGCAGAAGCCATAATGATTGTTTTTTAGTAAGCAGCGGATTATGGTGTGCTGAATGCCTAATGTAGCCGCTTTAGTAAGCTTTCCCCCAACACCAGCACAACTAATCCTGGCAAAAGTATGGCCCCAGCCCGAAACCCCGCCCCGGTTAGTTTATAAATACCCGTATTATACTGGGTAAAGCTCTGAAATAAATAGTAAATCGCCCCAACCAGCAGAGCAACGGTAATGCCGATGGACAATGGTTGGCTCAATTGCCGAATCCCCCATGCCATCAACGCTGTAATGACCACAACCAGCGAAATCGTACCCAGTGCCTTTGGAAAGGTCTCAATAGCGCCGTAATCAAAAAAGAATATGCCCGCCTTACCGACGATATTTGGGTGTGCCAGAAGCCAGGCATCAAGGACAACCAATACGGTGAGAAAGATATACAGAGAGGAATTACGCATAAGCCTTATAAAAACGAAAATACAAGCAAAACAAGATGAGAGAACGATTAGGTTATAGCCACAATTTGCAAGTAAACTTTTGAAACCTTCAATGCCGGGGCTATACCATAACCACTGACTTTTTTGTAAGTTCACACAAAGGCTCAAAATAAGTGGAAAGCGCAGGACTAGAACAATAGGAAGTAAACGGATTTCGTATTACTCTATCGAAAAACACTTTTCTTGAATTGGTCATCTAGAGGTGCCATCTTATTGGTACGACAATAGTTGTGCTGGACCTCTGATAGAAAAATACAGACCCTGCCATTCCTGATTTAGTGATGGCGATAAGTGAGGCATTTACGAGGTATCACTAAAATCTCGGCCCCGCTAGTTTCGCTTTCAGAAACTTCACGTATAATTTCTCTTCACCCTGGCGACTTTTGACAGGATACATTCAGGTATATAGCGGCCTTCAGAAATTCTATATAAAGGTTATTGATTAGCATTCGATCTAAAATCGGTAAATTTGGCCACTGGGTTTATACGTACCAGTTGCCATCAAAAATGCCATTCCCCGACTCCAAAAAATACATCTTTTCCGGCCACGATAGCTTTCAGTGTCGGCTACTGTGGCTCAAAAAAGGATACGATTATCTACTCAATGAATATTCCTTTGCAGCCGATGATGCGCCTGTTCGGCTAGGCGTTGGCAACAACATGGTACGGTCCATTCGGTATTGGCTGCGGGCGTTTGGCCTGACTGACGAAGAAGAGCGACTTACCGAATTTGCTCATCTGCTCTTCGATAGCCAATCCGGTTTCGACCCATTTCTGGAAGACCAAGCCACGCTTTGGCTGTTGCATCGACAATTAGTCATCACGCGCCATGCATCAACATACTGGCTTATTTTCAACGAACTGCGCCGTCGCCGTCCCGAATTTTCGGCTGATGATTTCGTGTACTACGTAACCAAGGTCAAAGCTGAATCCGAAAAGTTTACAGCCAATGCCGACACGCTTGCCAATGATTTCAAGGTGTTTACTAAGTTAACGCGAACTTTTCACTTTAGTAAATTATGAAGCGACTTTAGTATACAAAACAAGTGAAAAAATAACATAAAGGGTCAAAAAATAGTACTTTGGAGTGTACAAACAACCAAAGACTATTCAAGGCCCCTCTATGCTGAC
>JBBSTD010000063.1:0-35658 GCA_038236215.1 Cytophagales bacterium
CTAGTACTCTTCCAATTTAATGAATGAAATAAAGTAGGTAACTTTGCGACATGGGCCAAATCGCTACACCGTTTGTCTTGTCGGAAGCCGACCAACTAACGCTCACTCAATTACTTAGTAAGGGTAAAGACTCTGTGCGCAAATTGAACCGGGCCAGAGCCTTGCAGTTTTCTCATCAGGGCCAACATCCTCAACAGATCAGTGATTTATTGAACATCAGTGTGACAACGGTGTACAACCTGAGAAAACGATACCGATTGGAAGGTCTCCAACGGGCCATCAGCGAAAAAAACCGGCCCGGCCAACCCCGCAAGGTGGCCCCTGAAGTGGAAGCCGAAATCACGGCCATTGCCTGTAGTCAAGCCCCCGATGGGTCGGTGCGCTGGACTGTCGCGCTGATTAACGAGCGACTCATTAAGTTGGATATTCACATCAATGATGAGTCAGTTCGTCTGGCGTTAAAAAAAGCAAACCGCGCGGCGGACCGCTCAAGCCTTGGCTTAAGAAGCAATGGTGTATCGGCCAGATAGATGGAGAGTATCTGGCTAAAATGGAAGATATATTGGCTGTTTACAACCGACCTGTTGACCCAAAACGTGCCCGGCTCTGCTTTGACGAGCGGCCCTGTCAACTTCTCGACGATGTGATTGTTGGCCTGCCAATAAAGCCGGGCAAGGTGGCTAAAGAAGACAATGAGTACGTGCGCCAAGGTACGGTGGTGGTCTTGCTGGCCTACGATTATGACCGGGGCGTTCGCTACACCCAGACCCGGAAACGACGCACCAAGGCGGATTATGCCGAGTTTATGCAACAAATAGTGTCCGCTCATTACGCTGATATAGCGTTCATTGATTTGGTTCAGGACAATTTGAACACCCACAAGTACGGCTCGTTTTACGAACATTTGCCCTTGGCTCAGGCCCGGGTGTTGAGCCGCAAACTGGTGTTTCACTTTACTCCCAAGCACGGCTCCTGGCTCAACACCGCGGAGATTGAATTTTCGGCTTTGGCTCGTCAGTGCTTGAACCGGCGAATTGGCTCATTAGATGAGTTAGACCGGCAAGTTAATCTGTGGACTGCTGAACGGAATGAGCGAGCCATCAAGATACACTGGAGTTTTACGGTGGCTAGTGCGGAGGACAAACTCAACCGATGGTATGTTCAGGTAAATCCGGCGAATCAACAAAGTGAATGTAAAGATTAAATTGGAAGAGTACTAGCATGAACCGCTATTAGTTTCCTACATGCAGTTGTCGAACCGGTGCGTTGTACTACTTGTAGATGAGAGGTGTTGCAACTAAAAATAGACTATGGTAATAGCCTTGGAAAGAAGCAGAAAACACTCTATTCAAACCTGCCTTTTTCTAGTGGATGTCACTTAAAGGCGGAAATGATAATTCCAATCCCTATAGTTGCAGGGAGCACGAAGACTTCCACCACCGTAAACTGTATGCACCTCGATGACTTTCCCCTTTATGAGTTCAGGGTTGCAATAAACCGCTGTGTACAACTGCTACCCCTCTTGGAGATGATCAGGGTCCAGAATACGGATCAGTGTATTATTATGAATAGCTAAAGCATCATTTAATACCTTGCAGGTTACCCTTGACAATCACAACCCAATTCGCCTTTCCTCTTTGTCGCAGGAGGCAGCTACAGAAAATGCAAGTAAGCTGCATAGCGCAAGTTTCCTGTCAAGTATTACCCCTTATTTACCCAGTTTCACTTTATAGCGATCACTTCTATTTCAATTAATACATCGTCGCGTACAGTCTGAGTAACAGCCTTGGTTTCCGTAATCTTCGGTGGAGTAGATAGATAAGTAGCCTCAACTGCCTGTAGTACCTGTGCCTGGGCTACGGGTACTGCAACTATATCAGATCCCGTTTTAACCGAATATTGAATTTGATTGATATCCGAAAGGCTCATATTAACTGTAGCCAGTGCCGTTTTTATGTTTTCAAACACCTGCCTGGTCTGAGCCTGTAAATCACCCGCTCCCACCAAATCACCATTGGCATTGAAAGGGCGCTCACCGCATATGTATATTGTTTTACCAGGAATACCGGGGCTTGCCGGATACAGATAACCCGATGGAACCTTGGGCGCAACGGTGGTCTGGGCTTGGCTACAGGAAGCCAATGCCAGACAGAATAAAAAATTACGAACGTGTTTCATCGTTGTAGAGGGTTAAAACTAGTAACAATAAGTTTATCTGTTCTGTACAAATCAGCCGCTTGTACGAATATACGTATTGGCCTGATCATCTTCACCATTGGTATAGCCATTCCCCGGTGTCGAATCGGAGTCGGGTTGATCGACAGACATAATCTGGGCCTTGTTGGTGAACATACCACTGCCTGTTACCTGAACAACGAAGGTCACACTCGAGGATTGCCCGACGGGTATCTGGCTAATCGTCCCACTTACGGTCGATCCCGTGGCGGTCATGCCTGATGAGGATGCGACGAACTGAAGCCCGGCGGGTAGTACATCTGTCAACGCTACGTTGGTAGCAGCCAGACCGCCCCGATTCTGCACCGTTAGCGTAATAGTGAGGGAGTTTCCTGGCTGTATGGCTAGACTGCTAAGTTGCACGGAAAGGCTTAGATCGGCTTTGTCCAGTTCGGGCGCGGGCTGATTCGGCTGAACGGGCGGCAATGGTCCCTGGTTGGGGTTTGGCGACACGTACACATTCCCCGACGTTGCAGTTGTGGACGTTGATATTGCCCGCAGATCGGTCTGCGTCTCGTCTTCCTCTCCATTAGCCGTACCGTTGTTCAGGGTTACGCCTGGAATCGGATTGACACTGGCGGTCAGTTCGGCAGTAGGCAGATAAGCTCCCTCCGCTGTCAGGCGGGCAGTATATCGTCGGGTTACTATTCCACCAGGGCCAAGGTTACCGATGCTGCCACTCACTATATTATTCGATGCAGACAGGCCACTGGCAGAAACGAACGAAACATTGGGTGGTAAGCGGCTCTGAATACTTATGGCACCTACATCACAGCCTCCTTTGTTCTGTACCGTTAACCAGAAACTCACCGTATCGTTCACCGCTACAATTCGCCGGGTTGTTTGCATGCTTAATCCCAACTCTGCTGGAGCCAGACCAATTGTTCTTGAAACTACATTCGATAAGCAACCATAAACCGGATTCCGGGCTTGTAGCGTATAGGCACCCGACGTAGTAACGAGTATGGACTGTGCCGAAGAACCAGTACTCCAATTGTTCGCCCCGGCATAGGACGAGCTAAGGGTTAGACCAGTACTCTGGCAAATGGACGATGTACCATTATCCGTTGTTATTGCTGGCGTTCCGGGCTGAACATTACTAGGCACTACCACGGCGGGCGGGAAATAGACTTTGTTCTGTGGATTTTTCAGCCTTGCCGAGTAGGTTCCTGCCCCAACCGCCACACTATTATCAGTACTACCGGTATTCCAATTATACTGAAAACCAGCAGGTTGGGTGAGCAATAACTGACTAGTAGTCGCGCAGGCGATGGTAGCTATCGGTTGTGTTTCGGCAAGGTAGGGCGTAATGGCGGAGAGATAGGAATCACTGATGGACGAAGCCCAAGACTGTCCGGCTTTTACCTGACCAGATGGGGAAAAGTGGATACCATCAGGCCGGTCGTCCGGGGTATTGATATTGTCCAGGTCCGGACCCTGAAAAGCCCGGTAGTTGGGCGTGTTAATGATATCAAACTGCGCTGACCGCACATTATCGAAACGCCCGCCCACAAAGGACGAAATGGCCACAATGAAAGCCAAATTTGGTTTACTAAATTCAGATCTGACCTTGTCGATAAAGCCGTAGTAATACTTCCGTGTCGAGTCGGCAGGGTTGGTCCGGTCATTTTCTCCGTGCTGGACCAGAATGGCCCGTAGCCCCGTTGTGGGCACGTACAGATTCATCAGGTTACGGGTATTGGCGTACGGCATCCGCAAATCGTAACGAACGAATGAGTGCTGAAAAGGAATATTGTACGCTGCCCAATAGGTTTGCTGCATGGTGGTTCCACCAAATCCGGCATTGTACATCAGCACGGGTACATTGATACGCTGAACGAGTGCATCACCCATTGGTCCCCACAGCCAGGAGATACTGGCAAACGGCGACATACCACTGTTGGTTAACAGCTTGCTGAACGCCAGTCCTGGCAAATAGCGTGTATCGGCGGTATTGAGGTACGTCTGGAAATCGCTGCTGTTCTGGTCGAGGGAAACGACAATGACCCGGTCATCACTCGGCCCGTTGGTAGTTGGGCATTTGTCGGTTCCCCCAACAATACAGGAAGAACCCTGGGCATTGGAGTGGCCCATGATAGCAAATACTTCGCCCACGCCAAACCGGTCCACCACATCCGATACCACCACGCCCCCTCCGCTCAATCCCCGAACTTCTACCTGATACCACCCCCCCTGCACGGTTAGTGAACCACTGAATTGCCCATTTGTGGGGTTACTCTGCAAAGGGGCCCAGGCCGTTGACGTTCCCTGACCCGCTACCCGCGCTACCACCCGTGCTTCAATGGATTCTAGTGGTTGAGAATAGCTACCCGCAATCTGCACCGTTGCCTGGTTATTGTTATTACGCTGGACAACCAATCGGCTAACAGGAAATGTAATTTTAAGTTGTGCCTTGGCCTGCCAGGTACATAAAAAACTACCTATAAAGGTCAAAATCAACACCGCGCTCGCTCTCACTATCATGCTGTATATTATATCGGCGTTGGATAAACTTTAGCTGTAAACACGTATATCTATCATCTATCAAGCAAGAATCATGCTTGCATGTATTATTTCAATCTTACCAGTAGTAATAAAAGTAATATTGGGATAAAAAGGGGTAGAAATAACAGAAACATCAAATTTTAATGTAGCATGGCTATATACACGGCAGCCAGATAGCTAAAGCGTTCATTTTCAGTCCCGCACTAACCCAATAGCTACCGAATGCCGACGGGCCTCGGCACTGTGGGCAAAATAACAGCAAGCTACCCCCGCAGCTTCTATAGTGTTTACTATATCTTCTGTACTTGATTTATTGGGTGCGTAAACTTGTCGAATGTATACGCAGCGAACCTGCGCGGGAAATTGCGCTACTACGCGAGCATAAATAACGGGGTCCTGCTGCGAGTCGTCGCCCAGCAGGACAAACTGCCGGGTTGGATATAACCGGATAATCTGTTCTATCCGGTCAAATTTAGTGTGGTGTTTTCCCCGGCCTGTTTTGAGCAACTCGGTCAGGCGTTTGAGCGGACTAAGCCGGTACACACCCTCCGGCAACCCGTTTTTTCGAGAAAACTCCAGAATATAAGCGTACAGATTCCACTCACTGCTGGATACGTAAAAGAATGGATTACGTGCCTGCTTATCCGATCCTGCTTCGGCCAGAAGCTGATAATGAGCTACTACGCCTTCAAAAGGTATCCGGCTGCGGGCATTCTCGGTCAGGAGCACCAGTAATCGCTTGGCAATGGTCGACGAGTGAGAAATAAGGAATGTATCGTCAATATCCGAAATACAGATAAACGGCGTTAGGTCTGGCACTAATACCTTTCCCTCGTCCTCGGCAATCAATAGTTCAGGCGTTACTGCCTGCGATACCACCCGTGCTTTTACTCGATGCCAGCCGGGAGACAAAGGTTCAGTCAGGGTCAATGTAGTGGCAAAGTAACCGCTGGAATCAGCCCTAGTTTCAATGACCTGCTCACCAAAATACACCTTCACCAACGCATCAGGGTAGGGTTTTACCAAAAAAAGGCGTAGCACGGCCAGCAGATTAACGAAGTCGACGTTGCGGTATCGGTTCCGGGCCAGGGCACTTCGTTCGAATACATGCCCATCAATCAGCAGTTGGGTATCGTTACCGAATCCCCGGTACAGGCGCACCACCGGCTGATCACTCAACCGTAGTTTCGCCAGAAAAAATCGTTTTATCGTATCCTTTATGCCTGTTTTTTGTTTATGCATTATTGACGGGCCACTGCGGTTTCGTGTGCCTACAGTTCCCTATTATTCACAACGTCTAATTTCCCGATAAGTTGACTTTTTTATTCGCCATCAACCCGGCTTCGGGTGGTACGGACAAAACCCGATGGGAAGAAGGTATCCGTACGTTCTTTGCCGACTCCTTCCATCAGTTCCACCTGTTTCACCTCAACGGAGAAACCGACGAGCAGACCCTGCCCCAGCAGATTAAGCAGCACAAGCCAGATCGGGTAGTAGCCGTAGGGGGTGATGGTACCATTAAGTTTGTCGCTACTTTTCTGCTCGATACGGGCATTCCGCTGGGCGTACTACCGGCTGGCTCGGCCAACGGAATGGCCCGTGAACTTGATATTCCCACCGACGTTGCCGGTAGCCTGGCGGTCCTGGTGGAGGGGGAGACCAAACCTACTGATGTGGTGCTCATCAATAATGATGATATCTGCCTGCACCTGAGCGATATAGGGCTGAACGCCCAGTTGGTACAGCACTACGAAAAAAACAACCTGCGGGGCAAACTGGGTTATCTTCGAAGTGTAATCAATGTATTGAAAAAACGTCGGCTATTAAAGGTATCTATTACCATCGGCGACACCTGCGTGGAGCGGGCGGCATTTATGGTGGTCCTGGCCAATGCCCGCATGTACGGAACCGGAGCCGTTATCAACCCTGACGGTTCCCCCTTCGATGGCCACTTTGAAGTCGTTATTTTCCGTCGGCTTTCATTGCTGGAGATTGTAAAACTGTTCTGGCGGTATAAGCCCTTCGATCCCCGAAACGTCGAAATTTTCCCGGCTACGTCCATTACAATTGAAACTAACCGGAAAGTTTACTTCCAGGTAGATGGCGAGTACCGGGGCAAGGTGAATCACATCAAAGCCACTATCAAACCAGGCTCTCTACTGATGTTACTACCAAAGTCGCCATCGACCATGCCATCAGGTGGCAGCGCAGAAAAATTGGTGGGTGATCCGGTCAAGCATTAACCGGTACATGGATACGTTGCGGTTCGCTATACAAGTTGAACCGGTTATTACGAACAAAACCCGCCAGTGTTATCCGGGCTTCCTGCGCCATCTGTACGGCCAAACTAGATGGGGCACCTACGGCGGCTACGAGTGGAACACCCGCCATCCAGCTTTTCTGTACCAGTTCTACCCCAATCCGGCCACTCAAAAAGACACTAGTTTTGCTGAGTGGTAACCAATTTTGCCAGAAAGCTGCCCCAATCAGCTTATCCAGCGCATTGTGCCGACCGATGTCTTCGCGCACCAGCAACAATTTCCCGTCCGTATCGAACAGAGCAGCCGCATGAATCCCCCCCGTATGTGTAAAGGCTGGCTGGGTTTCCCGAACCCGGTCCGGCAGGGTGTGCAATACCGACGAACAGAGGCTGAAATCCGATAAAACGGGGCCGGGCGTAAGCGACCGTACCGCTTCAATGGACGTTTTACCGCACAACCCACAACTCGACGAAGTAAAAGTGTTACGCTCCAGCCGAGCCCAGTCGACAGCCACATTTGGCTGGAGTTCAACCCGGATTACGTTGCCTTCTTTTTCGGCATCCTGCACGCAATGTCGGCACGATAGTACATCGGCAGGCTGGTGGATGATTCCTTCGGTAAATAGAAAACCCAGCGCCAGTTCTTCATCATGGCCGGGTGTTCGCATCGTTACCGATACGGGCCGTTGCTGGCGGTCGTCCAGCGAGCCAAAGCCCAGACGGATTTCGAGGGGTTCTTCAACAGCCAGCAAATCCGGTGCCTCACGCTGGCTGTTACCGGAAACTTTCTGAATGGTAATGGGGGCAACAAGGGACATACAGAAGAACGTTTCAGAAAGAACAGGCAATAGAAGCAGAAAGTTATTAGCCTGGACGCGACTTTACGGGAGACTCAAAAATTAATGGAGGCCGATGCTTTCAGCGCGAATGAACTTAGGGGGATATTATTGGGGCCATCATCCAGGTAATTGAGCCGGTGAATGGCCTGAATACGAATGAGTTTAAAAATGTTATCAATACCATATCCCACTTCTACGTAAGGCTTGTTTCTGTCGAGAGCCCCAAAATAAATGGGTCGCGTACCGCTAGGCAGCGCCCTCCGGGAGGCTACTGCCTGATTCTCATCGGATAAACTACCCCACAAGGCATCTACGTTGGCAATTAATCGCCAGTTCAGCTTTCGGATAAGGGGTAAGCGATTGAACAATAGTCCCTCGAACTTGTGCTGTATATGAACAGCCACAAAACGGTCGCTCACAAACTCATAAAACTGCATCCGGTTAAACGTATTGACCGTAAGCAGGGGTGTAGGATTACCAATGTGCGGAAACAGCAGGGGGGCAGGCATTATATCGGGCGTGTATCCTGCCGACAGCAGATAGGTCATCCGACCGAGGGCTCCAATTCGCAACGACTGCTGTGCCCGCAGGGTAATCCGCCGGTAGTTGAAATCGCTACCCAGGGATTTCATACCCTGCGTATAACGTATGGTTAGAACAGGCGCGCGTTTAGTACCGAGGGTAATGCGATTGTTACCCTCCATAATGTACTTTTCCTTCCGGGCCAGTCGCGCTTCAAACGACCAGTACGCATCATTTATATTGGAACCGAGGGTAGACTGGTCGCCCAGTTCGGGCTCTAGCCGGTAGCGAAAGGGAAATATTGGGTCGAAGGTACGGCTCCCGAGGGTGGCCGTCAGCAATACTCCTTTTATTGGCTCTGTTTTAACATAAACTTCTTTCTGGTAGCTCTGATACGCTCCTCTATACCGACCAAAACGGCTCAGGGCATAAAAAATCCGGTTCCCACCAATCAATTCGGGAGTAAGTCCCAGTCGTTCAAGATCATTGGCTATCCGCACACCTGCTACCGTCCAGTGCTGTCGGGAAAACAGGTAACTCAGTTCGCCACCGTATTTGAACTTCCCGTCCAGTGTGCCATACGCCAGATACCCCTGTATTATCCAGTTACGGCTGAAGTCGTCGTTGGTTCGAAAACCAATACGGGTTCGTAGTCCTTCCACACTGTTCACGGCAAACAGGTATGGGTACGGCCCCAGGTCAAGCCCGCCTGCTTTATAAAAACCCGTCACCAGTATCTGTCCGACCGCTTCTGCTTTTTTAACCGCCGGTACCGACCGCAGTTTGGCTATTACCTCACGGGTCTTTAAATCCTCTTTACTCAACGAATCGGAACCGGCAAGGTTGCGCTGGATGGAATGCCAGAAGGCCTCATTCTCCGTAGCTACCGTGTCGCTCAGCTCCACGGCCTGCTCATAAAAGCCCGGCGGATGTGGCCGGTTTACGATGATATTGTCATTACGGAGCGTTACCTGCGCTCGTAAACCCAGCGATTGCTTACCCACACCCGTCAGGTTAGCCGAAAGCCGGATGCTAATAGGTAACCAGCCGGCCGTAACCCCCTTACCCGACGAAGAGTCGATGGTCGATTCCAGTTCCTGCTCAATGGTAAGTGACCGGACGTAATTCAGGTTGGCTCCGCTGCCAATACGGGTTTCGATCTGGCAAAGCGCAAATGAGGTAGTGTCGATCCACGCTTTTCCGATAAACGCCAGATCCTCCTTACGCTTGGGCTCGAACTGAATTTCGTAGCATACATGGTCGCCAATCTGGGTAGTATCGGCCAGAAAAAATTCGTACCAGCTTTTCCAGTTATCGCCAACGGGCGAGGCAAAATCTTTACCCAGAATTGGAATGTAATTGTCGTAGAAATTCTGGCTTACGAGGTTGGTACCCCCCAGCAACTGCGAACTCAGCCCGGCATCATCCACAGCCACCCCTTTAATCCGCGTTTTTCGAATATCTTCCCGTTTGCGGTCGGGACTGTCTCTGAAATAATACCGCGACACCGATTCGGAAGCTATCAACGGCAATAACTTATGCCCCTCATCATCCACAATCGAGTCATATTTACTCATTGCCTTATTAATACTTTTGATGAGCGGATTCTTACGCATCCGCTCCGTAACATGACTAATGGCAATATCAGTTTTCACATAACTATCATACTCATAGGCGGCCAGTCGTTTACGGTCGTTCAGGTCCCGATTTTTACGGAGTTGCCGGAGTACACGCCAGGCTGGGTTTTCACCAGCCCGAACCGTTACCTCCTGTAGGGCCATACCGCCTGATTTAAGTTTAAAATCGACCGCTTGCGTCGTTCGTTCGGGATCGATAGCCAGCCGAAGTGTTTTATAGCCCATCGAGCTGACGGCTATCGAATCAGACAAGAGCTTGACGGTAAGCGTATAACGTCCCAGTTCGTCTGCCATGGCACCATTCTTTTTACCAACAAGAGCAACACTGGCAAATGGGACTGGCTCACCCGTATTCGCATCGGTAATCAAACCGGTAACGGTATACGTAGTTTGGGCGTACGCACTACTACCCAGAAGGATGAATATGAAGAAGAAGGCGCACCAGCGCAGCAGACGGTCCATAGTACTAATTACGGTCTGCTAGATTAAGTAAAAATTTACCCATTGATGTACTGTAGTTGTACGAAGTGATATAAGTAAAGTACTAATCGGCAATAATCTACTATTGAGTGTTTTTACTCAATCCAGAATCCTTATCCGACAAGCCAGATACGGTCCGTCTCGGCCCCCTGCTCTGTCCATTCAACCAACACCTGTTGCGATTCGAGCGTGTTGACCCGCTTGCCGGTGTAATCTGGTTTGATGGGTAAATCGCGGTTGTAACGCCGGTCAATCAGTACAACAAGTTCTACTTTTCGGGGTCGTCCGAAAGCGGTCATAGCATCCAGGGCGGCCCGTACCATACGCCCCGTTGCCAGCACATCGTCGATCAGGATTACCCGTTTATTTTCAATAATAAAAGGAACGTTGGTTGTATTGGCACGCAGTGGGCTGTCGCGCCGACGAAAATCGTCCCGGTAAAAAGTAGCATCCAGATAACCAAGCGGCACCGTTTGCCCCAATGCCCCATTCAGCTCCTTCGCTACGCGTTCGGCAAAATAAATACCCCGCGGCTGCATACCCAGAATGACCGTATCGGAAAAATCCTGGTAGGTTTCGATCAATTGCTGTGCCAGTCGGCTAATGACAATTTCGAGCAGTGGGCTGGACAGAATCAGGCGTTTTTGGTTCATGATGTAAAAATAGCAGGTAAGTCCATTGTCTGTTTACTAGATACGGTGTAATACGATACGATGACTCTGGTTATGTCCCGTTTTCAGGGTTATTCTGCGTGGTAGTCGCTAGTCATGTTCCTCCATTGGCAGTACATACCAGCTATCAATAAGTTGCACTCTTTTTGTTTTATCTCTACCTATTCATAAGGCTATTCGTGGTAAAAATGCACAAGTAACTGACTAATAAACCATTGTACATTACATAAATTATCCAATTTCATTAAACTATCTGGCAAGATAATTGTCCAATATCAAGTTCAATAATCCCATCGACTTGCTATACCTTGTAGTATAAATCATGCGTCAGCTACTGCTCATCATTATTCTGATTATAGGCTCCGTTGCTTCTTTCACCGGATATTATGCAATGCTGACTGACTGGATACAAGACTTGAGCAGTGGCCTTTATACCAACAATAGGTTGGAGGCTACTTTGGAAACAACAGCCCTGTTCCTTTATACGTACATGGCCGTTCGCTTTATGAGAAGTAAACTGAACGCTTAACTCGCTGCTTTTATCAGTCCTGTATGCATTTAGCAGAATAACAATGATAGTCGGCAGGCTAAACCGATTCGGGTGTTTTGAGTTATCTATGCAGTGTACATACTTTGACAATACGCACATGGAAAATGTAAATCAGGATGCGATGCTCAATAAACGCCCGCAATCAGCTCGACCCGGCGACACAGCCCAGGTACCCGACGATAGTGTGATGCTTAGTGAAGACTATAACCCGACCGATTTAGCGGGTAATGTAGACAGTGGGCCAGACGGTGTTGGTGTAGCATCGGGCAGTCCGACAATGGAACAGGATACCGACAACTACGGCAACGGAGAGTCACTGGGTAACAACGATGGCACCGAACCCGACCCATCCATGACGGATATGGCGCAGTAGTCTGTTCAAATTCCGATTCTCTGCCGCACCAGATTGAGCCAGATAGCCCGGCCTTCGCAATTCCAGTGGGTGTCGCTTTTGAGGTAAGGAGATACCGGACTGTGATCAAATGCCTGATAAGTATCTATCGTTGGTACCGTTAGACGCGGGTTGTTCTGGACCCGTTCAATCAGGTGGTTGTAGTCGTTTCGTTCTTTTTCCAGAATAGTGGCTTTGTTCGGAATGACGGACAAATAAACGGCATCGAAACCCAGTTGCCGATAGCGGCTGGCTACCGAATTAGCACTGTCGACCAGCGCGTTTATTTCCGCATCCGTTACCGCTACAAAGGACGAGTTCAGGGGCTTTTTCGGATTCGTGTCGCTATTCAGGAACAGATGTTGACGATTTTCCGATAAGCTGACACTCGCATTTGCCCGGTCGAACCAGTTCAGGGTCAGGCTAGCTTTCAATTCTTTAAACCAGAATGCCCAATTCTGGCTGAACAGGGCTGATTCGAGACGCTCTTCTACATCAGTCCAATGAATTTCAAGGCTAAGCTGCTGGAATAGCGTTGGGTTGGGGGTAGGATGCCGGGACGTATCCTGCTCGACAATAAACTCTTGACTAGTTCGGCCAAAGTGCTCCCGAAAATGGCGTTCGACGGATTCAATTAGTAATACGTTTCGCTTTGTTGAATCCAGTTCAATCCGCTGCTGATTGTCCCAGGCCACGCGCCGAAAATAACTAACCCGAAAGTCGGATTTACTCAGGCGTTGTGGTTCCGAAAAACTGTCGCCAATCAAATAAAGGTGCGTAGAAGCCGAATCACTCGCCCGGTTGGAAGGGGAACAAACGGGCTGTGCCAGCTTGAACTGATGCAGGGCCGAAAGCCGGTATAAATCGCCATACCGATAATCATCCGCAATAACGCCGGTGCGATAAAGCCAGCGCGATACGGTGGTGGATAAACCTCCTGCCCACAAAGTAAGGGCTATGGCAAAAACGATATAGCGAAGAAAGTGCATTGGTATAAAATCAAATCCCACTACCGCAACCGAACACTGAATAACTCGACAGCCTGCTGGGTACCACTCAGTACGTATAACTCATTAGTGCGCTCATCAAATTGCAGGGCTACCGGAAAATCACCCGGAATAGGTCGGTCATTCAGGATACGCCCGTTCAGGTCATACAACATGGTAAAGTTACCGGATTGAACGCTGATTAACTCAATCCCCGCCCCCAGCCGATGGTAACGAACCGTATTACGCCCTGACTGCAATGCCCGAACGTCGAACAGGCGTTGACCCCGTTGGTCCAGCACCGTTACTTCCGTATCCGTAGTACGGAGCAACAGCCAGTTCGTTTGGTCTTCGTCGGGAATGAGTCGGAATGAGCCCCGCCGTACGGGCCGGTATAGTTGAGTTCGTTTGGCAATCAGGCCATTGCTGTTGATGGCAAATAGCTGCCCCTCATCGGCGATGGTTTGAATCATTGATTGACCCGCTGGCAGTAACGCTGGCCCGGCAAACCTAATTTCGGGTTGTTCCTCATTTTGCCGTTCAATTCGGGTGGGGAAATGCGGATACTGAGTTCCGTTCTCCCGCCAGTGATTCAGGGTGCCATCTGCCTGAATGGCCAGTACATCCATCCCGTTTGGCGTCGTAATAACCTGAAAAGGCAGCAGCAACGTGTTCTTGTGAGGAGCAGTCATCAGGCGGACGAACGTTCGGCGTTGCCGGTCGAGGGCGTAGATGTGGCCCTCCTTGTGGGCTACCAGAGCTACCAGGTTTCGTTGCTGACTACCCCGTGGCCGTGCCAGGTAGGATGGATCAATGCCTTTCGGCAGCGGAATAGCCTGTAAAGCTACCTCCTTTTTGATACGTACGGGGTCGGCAATGTATAGTGTTCGATCAGTCATGAACATGTATTGCAATCGGCCATTGTTCAGAAAATCGACCCCAAGGGCGTTGCTTCGTATGGGGCCGTCCATACTATTCTGTACCAGTTTGTCGCCATCAGGGGTTACCAGCACAAACTGACCAGCGCTATTCTGGGCGTAAAACTGAGCCGAACTATCACTCAGATTTCCCGTTACGATGGGAGCCGAAATCAGCGGAGCGTTGAATTCCGTTTTCTTTCGCAGCAGTACTTTATTGAGGACTGCCCGGCTGGCCCGCTTAGTGGTGCGGCCCAGTATGACCGTCGACTGGATATTCTCGTTACCGTAGCTGGCCTGATAGGCCATATTTTCCAGATTTGACAGCGAGGGGCTACCGGTTGCCAGATCGACCTGATCGAGTAGATTTTGCCAAGCCAAAGGCCAACTGACGGGTACGGTCGTCTGGCCCCGGTGCAACCGGGCAAAGGCCGTGAAGTTTGCCGGACGCAACGTCGCATTCAGTAACTCAGCCTGCCGTTCGTCGGCGGTCCAGACAGCTCCCCGTGCCAATTGCTGTAAATAATCCTGCATCGTTTCTTCACTGTTCGTAACAATCAGCGCGGGCCCGTGCTGGGTAATCCAGCTTTGTGGGAACCCCGAAAACAGGCTACTCAGGAGTGAAGCCGGTAATTCCGGTACGTTGAGCCGTAGTATTTTGTGGCCCAGGTAGTTTTTTGGATCGTCGGGTGCTTTGGCTCCGGCCCGGAAAGCTACCTGCTGATACGCATTGGCCAGTAACCGACCATTCTTTGTGGTCATAATCAATACCTGGCGGGGGCCACCCGTTGCCGATTCAAGACGGCACAACAGAATATCACTGGCCAGTGTCTCATAAAGAGCCTTCGTGTCTGGCCTAATCTGACTGAATCGGTCGCGCAGGAAGTCACTGGAAGCCGACCCCAGCAAGGTACTGAGTGACTGCCCGAAACGCGGAGCATCACTAATGCTGATATGGTACAGTGTAGCCGTCGTTTGCGGAATAAGTTCCGGATGTTGAATACGCTGGGGTGTTTGATTAGCAAAAAGAGCCGCTACGTCGCGCCGACCGCCAATCTTATCGACCGAATAGCCAATGAGGTGAGAACGGGAGGCCGAATACCGGAATTGGAGGTTCAACTCTTCGGGCAAGAATAGCCTTACCAATGACCCAACATCGCTAAACAGGGACTGTAGCACATCGGGCCGTACGGATAACCCGGCTATATGGTCGGCATCCATACGAAACTCATGCACTTTTTGCGTCAGTTTTAGTGACTGATGCATTCGTTTCGCCACGTTCTCAATCAGGATACCGGATACGCTGCCAACCAGGAAATGATCTGTCAGGATAAAAGACCCCACCGGATCATTGCCCCGATTTACTAAATCAAGAATTTTCTCCCCCGAAAAAGTATGGTTCAGAACGCGGTACTGGCGGGGGTCAGGATTAGTTACTCGATTGATAAATGATTGGTCTTTATCTGAAATGGGAATATAAAAGATAAAGTCGAGGGTAGTTTTGGAAATGGAATGTAATGAGTAGCGGACATCCCGACCAGAGATAAATTTAAGTACAGTAGCCGTATCAGCCGTTGCGTACAGGAACCGACCAAGCCGCTGACGAGCTTCATCGAAAATGGGTATTTGCCGCAGAGAGATCTCGGTACGCAGCGTCCGGGCCGACACAGTGTCCTGCAAACGATTACTGGTCAGTACCAGTAATGCCCCCGGTGGTATCAGCGAATCGACGGTGCGACCGGCCGGAAACAATTGCCGGTAAAAAAACCAGCCTGCTACCAGTAAAGTTACCGCGCCAATACCAATCCAGAGACGTTTATTCATAAAAAAGCAGCAAGTGAGTACATTATAAAGTAGTAAGTGGCTGACGCACAAATATCGGTGTCGCGTCAGCCACTTACTACTTTATAATGTACAACTTAGTTATTTCCCCCACATCGCGTTAGCGGTTTCGGGGAAGGGCATTGTTACCTCGGGAACATTAGCCGCAACCCGGTTTGCCCACTCAACGCCCTGCATCAAGGAATGGTCCTGATTACTAACTTCGTATTTCCAGGCACCAAACCGCCCCCGCGAATAAATACCGAATGGCTCCAGTTTGGGTAGAACAGCCTTCAGAATACCATCCCGCTCTACCGATGGGGTTGGATAACCATACTCGAAAGCCATGTGAAAGGTTGAGACAACATCATCGGCCGATTCGATAAGCTGATCCTCTATAAGGGCCTTTATGGTGTCCTGAATCAACGTTTCGCGGTTGACGGGCTTGGCCGACGATTCGCTCGTTTCAGTCATCAATGACCAGTTCTGATTAATATCCGGCACGTTGTTCGGGCTGTAGTTCGAGAATACCGTTACCCGATAATAAGGGCTGTTATGTTCTGGAAAATACATCCAGCACATAGTTTCCAGGCTCGGCTTAGGCTTCCCCTTCAATCCAATACCGACTACATTAGTAGAGGAATGTTTCAGCCCCTGTGCTTTTTGTACCGTTTCAGCATCGAGTCCTTCCACCTTCTGCGTAAACAGATCGAGTGGTACGGTGCTCATCAGGTATTCGTACTGAATCTCGGTGCCATCGGCCAGCCTGATTTTTTTCTCGGGGCCAATCACTTTCTCAACGGTAGCATTTAGCTTCACATACTCCCGGCCAATGAGGTTACCTACCGATTCCCAAATGCTTCCCGTGCCTCCCTGTTTAGGAAATTTGAAGGTGCTGTTAGGCCCCCACGAAAAATCATCCTGATTGAAGATAATGTTTTTGGTAACCCGCTGCAAATCGGTAATAGCTACCCGTTCACCCACCCAAACGGCGTTCATATCCTCAGGAGGATACGCCCACACTTTGAAGTTGTACGGAAACATAAACGTATCGGCCAATCCCTGCCCGAATGTGGCTAAAATCCATTCGCGGAAATTGGCCGGTTTTACATTGGTCGGAAACTTGTAGTTATGGATAATCCCTTCGAGGCATTTCCACATGGTTTCCGGAGACAGGTACTTGATATTGTTCTGAAACGGGTAAGGAACGAAGCGATTTTCAATCCAGACCCAAGATTCGCGCTGGTGACTAAGCCATCCATCTTCTCCCAATGCTTTGAGCATCAGATCGTCGAAGTATTTGTAGTGAGAAAACTGGACGTGGCCACCAACATCCCAGGTAAACCCTTTGTCGTCTACGAAACTACGGGACAGGCCACCAATACGGTTTTCTTTTTCTAAAACGATGAAGTCGGTAATACCTAACTCTTTTAGGCGGTAAGCGGCTCCTAGACCCGTTGGACCGGAGCCGATAATTACATATTTATAATTCATTGTTGAGTGATTAGCTTAAGGTTTCCCGTTTGAGGTTTATCGTTGGCTACCGACAAACAACAAACCTCAAACTAGTATTTATGCCGTTACCGGCTCTGGTTTTCTAAGTGCTTTAACTTTGCCAGCCAATTCAAAACGGAACTGAGCCAGCTCTTTGAAACTCTGAAAGCAAACTTCCAGCAGTTTCCACTTCAGGATAGACACCGTTCCCGTTAGCCTTTCCTTGTGGGTAATTGGGATATCGAACGTATCGAAGCCCGCTTTTTTTGCCATTACGGCCAGGAAAATATTAGGCGCAAAGGGATTCGGTTTTGGTAATTGTGCCAATAGTTTCCGAAGGAACGAACCCCGGATAAGCCGGAACGGAATATTACTATCCATAATGTGCGTTCCGTAGATTAGCGTAATGCTCCACCGTAGAATTCGGGTGATTATTAACCGGGCAAAGGCATCGTACCGCTCCTCCCGATAGCCCAGAATAAACGGAGAATCATTACGTCTGGCCCACAACCGGGCAAAATCGTCGGTGACGAACTGGTCATCACTGTCGGTCTGGAACACGTATTCCGAGTCCAAGGCAACGGCCTGCTGATACCCGTTTACAACGGCATTTCCATGACCACCATTTGGTTGATGAACAACCATCAGTTTTGGATACCGACTCTTAATCTGATCCAGAATTTCCCCGGTCTTATCTTTAGAGCCATCATTAACGACAATCAGTCGAGTATTTTCGGCAGGAAATTGACGGGTCAATAAATCAGTCCACTGCTTGACTACAGTTTCGATCACTTCTTCTTCATTGTAAGCTGGCATTACAATGGACAGCATAAGGCTCATTCAGTGTACTTTAGGAGGTTGACAATGCCCTTCATTTGTCAACAGGTTTGAAATAGACTGGGCTAATTAATCAACAAATTGACTGTATGTATTACTACTGCAAATATAGGGAAATTGTTAGCGGGTACATGCCTTAACGCATCATGACCTTATCGTGTGGTCAGCACAGCATTGACAGCAGGGGCCGACACAAGATACAATCACTGGTCAGTAAGAGAACCGATCCTTGAGTGCATTGACTGGTTTCTCGATCAAAAACCAGGAAACCGTAGCCAGCAGAATGGTCAGTAAAACAAAAAATGAAAACTGAAAAAAATACGTACTGTTCAGCACCGGCAGGTGGTTTGTCAGCCAGTTCCAGGAGCGAACCGTAAAATGGGTGGGTTTGGTATGGTATACGTTGAAGACAAAGTTATGGTACAGGTACAGTCCGTAACTGATACGGCCCATGTACTGACTGACGGGATGTTCGAGTATCCATTTCATGACCCCACCAAAACCCAATACCGCCCGCCCGATCAGGAAAAATCCAAATAGCGAAGCCGCCAGTCGTTCCCATACATCAGACATAACGTTATGATATCCGCGTGGTGAGTCGATGGCAACCCAGTTATTCAGTACGCCAACGCCAATAAAAAGTAACAGACTCACCCAAACCCAGACAGACGAGCGAAAGAATCGGTTAAACCGGTCGCGCTGATAAAGCCAGCCGTACGCCATGAGCGCACCCAGCCCAAAAGCGTCCAGACAGGTTGGGGTTGACACGTATCCGATGAACCAGGGCATGTGCGCCCGATACAGGGCATAACGCATAGCCACGCTCCCAATAATCATTAGAAAGGCCGTGAGGGGAACAAACCGGCGCGGTACGAAGAACAGCAACATGGGTAGAAACATGTACACCTGCTCCTCCACCGCCAGTGACCAGAGGTGATCAACAGTACCTATCCAGGTGTGTTTGAGGGCAATATAAATGTTAGTGCCGTACAAGGCCAGCCAGGCAAACTTTTCCCGAACGGGCGGCTCATTGACCAGTGCCAGTACAAACAGAGTGAGGTAATAGACGGGGAAAATCCGAATGGTCCGGCGGATATAAAAGGTTTTGAGGTATTTCCCCAGACCGCCCCCCGGCTGATTACTGAGTTTGTCTTTGCTGGATAGCAGAATACGGGTGATCAAAAACCCACTGAGTACAAAAAAAATGGTAACACCCAGCGCACCCAGCGCACCCACCGGCAACGCAATGCGCTCCATGGTCCAGTGATCGAACAGAACCAGAGCAACAGCAATGAATCGAACTCCGTCCAGCTGAATCAGGTGGTTCAGGGCCGGGCGGGTTGGCTTCACGAATTGGGTTATTGGCTGCATAGCGTTGATAATCAAACGAAGGGCAAAGTTACCAGTTCGTTTTGGTAGTTGCGCCGGGTTCTCCCGCCGACTGAATGGTTTGGTTGGTTGGATGCAGGCTCGCCCCGGTATCCGAAACGGTCAGCACTAAAAGCTGATAAACGCCCGTGTCTAATTCAACCGGTAAGATCAAAGCCCTGAAACCGGCGGCAAAAAGCGTGGATGGATTAAAAATAGCCTTCCGAACGGAGCCTTTATTCTGGCGTACCGGAAATAGGTACGTTCGCTTTACGGAGCGGGCTACCACAAAGTTTCCGGCATTTAACAATCCCTGAGCGGGACTATTTGTATTCAACACTTCGTACCCTTCCGGCGTTTTACTCACCTGCACCGCTACTGGAGACTGGCGGGTCGGACCATAAATAGTGGGTATGGCTGAGTTAAGAAAAGAGGGAGCCAGCGATGTATAGCGTTCAGAAACCGAGTCCCTACTAACGGTCGGCCCGTTGCTACTGTGCGTCCAGTTAAACTGACTTGTCAGCAACCATTGCCGCCACCAGACGGTATCCCCCAGGTAGGTGAGGTACGAACCGGCCATCAGTACACTGCCAACCAGTATACCACTCATCAGCACCCATCTTTTTAGCGAAGCCCTAAGCTCACTGACCAGATAGGTGTACAAAACGGCCATCAACAGCAGCGAGTATAGTTTGTACCGACTGGTAATGAGCGTGTTGAAACCAAATCCGGTGCGAGTCCAGGCCACTACGGCACTGGTGCCAACGAGGAAAGCAACTGCACCCAGAAAGAAGAAATCGAGCGAAGACAGAGGCTTACGATGCAGGTATTTCCAGCATATAGTAAGGCATATAACCAGTACCAGCAGCAGACAAACTCCCCCCAGTACGACACAAAAACCGACTACCGGCCCAACCGGTATTGCCTCCGCAGCCGAACCGTTGAACGCTAGCCAGCCTTTTATGAACTGAAAAAACGAACTGCGAAGTGGTGGGTTACCGGGTGGTTTCTGGTAACTCCAAAAATAACCCACGAACGCCAGAATAGCCACAGCAACCCAAATCAGTAAAGTTTTACGCTCTTTCTTACCAGCAAATCCGGTTCGTAACAGCAACATACCGAACCCAACGGGCCATACCAGCAGCCCGTTGCCACTGGTGAGCGTGGCGGCTAACGCCAGCATCAGAGCCAGGCCCGTTTTGTTGGTATAGGCAAGCACGTAAATCGCCAGGAACACCCACAGCATAACCGTGAAATTCTGCAACGCGGCCATACCCCAGAACATGTTTTCCCAATGCGAGAGATTCAGCAGTAAAAACGCCACCGGCGGAAGATACACTAGACCCACCCGCCAGTTTACCCCTGCCCCACGGGTAAAGGCACCATCCGGTGCTTGCTGACTCAACACCCGGCCAAAAACGGCTAACAGACCCAGCAGACTCAGGTTGCCGATAAACATAAGATGGACAAAATTCAGTTTCCCCATCAGGTGGTAATCGAGCCAGGTAATCAGCCGATCATACACAATCCGGTGTTCGTTGTGCTGCTTAACGAACTGGTAGATTTTGCCTGAAAAAGAGGTTTCCTCGTCGAGAGCGAACAGAAAAGAACGCAGCACGTGGTCGTCCCATTTTGGTACGTTGGTGGCATATAAACTCCACACGTACCAAAACATACCAATAGGAATTAGCAACAGGAAAGCGGCAATCCAGAGCTTGGATGAACCGGAACGGGTCTGTCGTGATTGTCGCGTGTCGGATAGCGTTACCAATGGATTCAGTACTAGTTCGTAAACGAGGCCAACTGACGGGCAATATTGACAGGGTCCAGCCCGGATAATTGCTGATGATATCTTTGGTCGCCGTACAGGCCGTTCGGATAGCCCTGCGCTGTCAGGCTCACAAAATGACTGGGCGATGCGCCATCGGTCAGCAGCTTAACGGACAATTGTTGAGCCAATCCACCGATTGACACGTGTTCTTCCACTATCAGCATCGGTTTACCCGCCCAGCGATGGGCCAGGTCGGAGGGAAGATCAAGCGGAAGATTAGTAGCTGTGAAAACGTCGAACTGCCCCGTCAGCAGCTCATCGTTTAGGGCCGTCAGCACATTGGCCGCTACTGGCCCCAGAGCAATGACGGTACCAATGGAAGCGTCACTACGCACAATCTGTTTGAACGAGCCATACGTTTCGGCACCTTCGGGCGTGTTAGGCCCCGCGCCCAAACGCAGGTACGTAGGCCGCCCCTCGGCCACGATCTGATCGAGCATAGGACCCACTTCATCCGCAAAAGCCGGGATATAAGTATTTACGTTCTGTAGACTGCTTAGACAGGCCAAATCTTCGATGGCGTGGTGGGTACTACCCATAATACCGTAGCCGTAGCCTCCCCCATTACCGACCAGAAAAACCGGCATGTTGTGCAGGCACACGTCATTGCGAAACTGCTCGAGACATCGGTATACCACAAACGGGGCAATACTGTAGCAGAACACTTTGTACCCTTTGTAGGCCATACCAGCGGCCACACCGACCATGTTCTGCTCTGCCACACCGGCATTGATGAAACGCGGTCCCAACGCATCAACCACGTTTTCCAGGGCATTGTAGCCCAGGTCACCGGTGATGAATACTACTTTATCGTCTTCCCGCCCGATTTTCTCGATGGCAGCGGCAAATTCTTTTCGCATAATCTTGTCACATAGTGCTTAGTACAAAGCGCTCAGTCAGGCTCAATTAAATTCATTAGTGCTTCAAACACTTCCAGGTATTTAACTTTTGACATGTACCCGCTTTGTAGGCTATAATTTCTTTATTAACGGTGAACAAACGATTAGGTCGAATATGGCTATTAGTTTTTAGTGTTCCGGATATAAAACCATTATCTGCCAGAAAGATGGCTGATGAATCTTTAGAAAACTGGCTTGTAATCTGACAAAGAATAATGTCATTTCCCGGTAAATCTGCCAACACAAGGGCTAGACGTCGTTTAGAATCTGAAAACGGAGGATAACAATATCTCCTTTTACAAATGCTGCCATACTTTTTCTTCTGTTTCAGTTAACCAGTCTTTACCTAAAACCTGCTCACTAGCCTAATGTGTTTGCACGTTTTCAAGCTCAATATCCTGATTCAGAACTGTAAGCAACCGCTTTTTATCCCCACTGGACAATTGACGGGCCAGATTAATTACCTGGTTAACTGTAATAGGTAAGCCAAGCTGATTCGTTTCCATAGTGTTTCCTTCAAAGTTATACGACAACAGGCTTCTTCCAGAAATTTAGACAGGCAAATTGGCATGTGGACGTCGCAGATAAACTTTATTGAGCAGTAATGGGTAGCTGACACGATAAAATTATCCGGGCGTAGTTTAAGCTGGCGGTAATATCTTCCCGTTCCAATTCAAGATGATCAGCCAGAATGTCAGTGATTGTCATGCATGAACCCAATAAATCAAGCACAACTTTAACGGGCCACCGCATTCCTCTGATACAGGATTTCCCATGACAGATACCAGGGTCAACAGTAATACGATTGAATAACGTCATAGAAGGCGGCTTTTGCTTCCACAAATTTGCTCATTTTTCTTATCCTATTACTTTGAACCATAGTCTACACTACTTCCTGAGTAAAACGCTGTACCCCAACGGGTCGTCTGCTGATCCCCACTTGAATAATAAAGCCAGATGTCCCCAAAGCACCAGTAAGCCTATAACCGGGCCCAACAACAGTAACAGGAAAATTTTAATTGGTAACCAGAGAATAGAATCAGTCAAGGTAGATACATTACCAAAATAAAGAACGATACTTTTATTAACGATAGCACTGATATCTGTTCCCCGATTCAGAATGGTTACCCCGGAAAAATTCGAGAATAAGGTAGTCAAGGTAGAGGGCGAATAGCGATGATAATCGTACGGTTTATAATGGAACCGGGCCGACCACGGAATGGTAACGATCCCAGTGCCGTCGGGCTTCAATACCCGATGCATATCGGCAATCAGATCGTGCGGGTCTGGAACGTGTTCTAGCACCTCTGTACAAATAAAATGGTCGATGGAGTTGGTTTCGAAAGGCAGATTTTTTCCGTCGTAGAGCACGATTTTACTGTTCTGATAATCCCATTTCTCCGCATCTTCCACGTCGACACCAATATAGTGAGCTTTTTTCGTATCAATTAGGTGTTCGAAAGGGCAATTGCCACAGCCAACATCAATAACAGTTCCTTTGAATGAAGGCATCTGTTTGCTCAGAATAGAATAAACTGTATTGAATTGAAAATCCATCACCTGGCGAAGGAAAAATAGAATTTTGGAGGATAAGCTGTCTGGTGATGAATGGGCTGGTGGCCGAAAACGTTCCTGTTCTATCATAGAAAAGAGGGTTGATAAATAAAAGTACCACTATGTAAAAAGACAACTTACTTACTCCTACGCTGTTCAACCAATGTACTAATTTCTGCCGCTGTTTTATACACTCGCTCTCCTTTGCGAACCATAGTCCGTATAAATTTCGGCCGTTTTTTGGTCTCCTCAAAAATCTTGCTGATATACTCGCCCAGAAACGAGATACCTAACAGATTGATGCCGCCAAAGAATAAGATTAGAACGATGATAGTGGTGATTCCATGAGGAATATCTGGGTAAAGAAAACGACCAATGATCTGTAGAATGGCAGCTACGAATGACGCAACGGTTAGGATAAAGCCACCGTAAGTCATTAACTCCAAGGGTGCAAAACTAAACGAGAAGATAGCTTTCTTGGCCCACCAGATATTCTTGGTCCAGTTGTTCGTGGAAACGCCAAACATGCGTTCCGGCCTGACGTAATCGACACCCGTTTGTTTGAATCCCACCCAGGCCCGCAGCCCCCGTAGAAATTGCTCCGTTTCGGGCAGGTTGACCAGTTCACGCACCACCTTGCGGTCAATAATCGAAAAATCACCCGCATCGACCGGGATATCGATATACGCCGTTCGTTTGAACAGTCGATAAAACTGTTTGTAAAAAAAATGAACGTATGACGGCATTTCGCGCTGCACCCGAACGCCATACACTACATCGAACCCCTGTTGCCATTTTTCGTAAAACTGCGGAATCACTTCGGGAGGATCCTGTAAATCACCATCCATGAGCACCACGGCATCACCCGTAGAAATCTCCATGCCGCTCAAAAAAGCCGACTGCGAGCCGAAGTTTCGGGAGTGCTTGATGGCAATAACGTTGGGATCTTTGGCGCAGATTTGGTCCAGTACCTCATCGGTATTATCGGGAGAGTTATCGTTAACGAAAATGATTTCATAACGCACTTTCAGCTCGTTGAACGTTTTCACCAGTCGCTCATACATGTACGGAATGGCCTGCGCATCGCGATAACAGGCAATGATGGGCGATATGACCGGGTTGAGCGAAGGAGTCTTGAAAGCGGGCATAACCCGGCTTTCGTACTGATTGGTTATCTGCCAGTCGGCCGTTCGGCGCAGCCCATCGCTGAGGGATGTACTGGCTTTCCAGCCTAGGTCGGCTTCGGCGGCTGCAGGGTCGCCGTACCAGTCAGAAAGGTCCCAGTTTCGGTTGGTCATGGTGCCCCAAACTGGCTCCTGCGTCACTCCAAAGGTTTGCCGGGCTGCTTCAGCCAGCTCGCGCATGGTCGTTCTTTTACCCGTAGCAATATTGTATGACCGCCCCCGAATAGCAGGACTGACCCGCAAAGCTGCCTGGACAAAAGCGTCAACACAGTCATCTACATACACGAAATCGCGGCTAATATCGGGTGATACGAGGGGAGGCCACTGCCCTTTGCGGGTTTCTTCCACGAGCCGGGGGATCAGGCGGTCGGGTTCCTCCCAGCCACCATAGATCGAATAAAGCCGCAGGTTTAGGGTATTCAGCTGATGCATTTTAGCGTAATACTCCAGCGTATAAGCCGCCGATACTTTTGACACGGCATAATGGCTGTTTGGCTCGACCCGGTCAGTTTCCTTGGGAGCGGTACAGTTGAACCCGTATTCCGAGCTACTGCCGGCATGGATATATACCATGTCGGGCGTGCAGTTTTCGAGGATGTTCACCGTACCCAGTACGTTGGTTTCGTACGTCAAAACAACGTTCTTCTGCTTGCTGTACGCACCATAGGCAGCCAGATTGAAAATAGTTCGGGGCTTTATTTTCTCGAATACATCCTGTACCGACGCATCCGATAGAATATCGCAGTGAATAATATTTTCGGCGGGTACATCCAGTAACTTAAGTCGCCAGGCCTTCGTAGCATCGTGGGTGAGCGCATACACATCGGCCATTCCAGTGGTCTGACGGACGCGAAAAAGCTGCTCAAAAAGATTAGCGCCGATAAAGCCACTGGCTCCAAAAACGACGATTGGGCCAGCAAGCTGCGAAGGATCAGCGGGTGCCACAGTGGGAGTAGACGAATTCATTCAGGCCGCAAATTACGGCAAAAGACGGATATGCCCGCCAGAACAGGGAGTTTTATAGGGAGTGGCACGGCAGACCAATTACTAATCAGGCGGGGTGTGGCTGAAAATAGCGCTCGCTAACCTCCGTATGCGCCTGCTCATACTGAGCTTCGGTCATGGGCAGATAATGCCATTCGAGCCGGTTTTCCATGTACGAAACCCCTTTTCCTTTAATTGTTTTGGCAATCAGCAGTTTGGGTTTTCCATTAGTATTGGCCGTCAACCGATCAATGGTCGTTACCAAGTCGGTAATGTTATGGCCATCCACCACTTCGGTATCGAAACCAATAGCATTCCAGGTGTTTACATCAGCAGTATCGCCCATCACATCGGCCGTTTGACCGAAGCCCTGCAACCCGTTTTTATCGATCAGGACAATAAGGTTGTCCAGCCCGTGCTGGATGGCAAAGTGAGCTGCCTCCCAGGTCGTCCCTTCGTTGGTTTCGCCATCCGACATCAACACGAACACGCGGGAGTCATCGCCCATTAGTTTCCCCGCCTGCGCAATACCAGTACCAATGGGCAGCCCATGCCCCAGTGATCCGGTAGCAAAGGGAATTCCCAGATGTTGTTTAGGTGCCGGGTGAGCGGGCAGCGAGGTCCCGTTCAGGTAGTAGGTGGCCAGAATATCATCCGAAATTTCACCGAGATAATTCAGACAGGTATACAGCGAAGCAGCCGCGTGGCCTTTGGAAAGCAGAAAAGTATCCTGTTCGCGTTTGCGTAGCACAAGCGTTGCAATCATCAGGTCGATACAACTGAGCGAACAGCCAATATGACCGGCGTGGGCCTGGTTGTAAAGACTAAGCAGTTTAATTCTTAGTCTCCCCTGTAGCGTTTTTATATCTTTTGTATCCGTAGTTAAAGTCATGATCTGGCTGATGCTGGCGGGCTAACCACCGTAGCGATACGTTGTCCCTTTGAAATCAAAAATAGTGATTTTTTTACCTGACCGCCCCTTCACCAGTACAATCCGGTTGGGCTCGTCGGGGTCTACATGCTGAACGTAATGAGCATCCTTTGGCAGGTAAATGTTGAGTAACTGGGCCTCGAAGAGTGACACGTTCGAGTAAGTTTTATCGATCTCTTCTGAATAAATCATCCGCTTCTTGTTGGGAATCAAGATGGTATCACCCGGTTCGTACAATTTCTCCAGTTGCAATGCGGATGCCCGGTAGGGATTGGGAATTCTCGGTTCGGCAAAGTAGCTGTACTTGAGTGACCGGTCCCCGTAAATGTCACCTAGGAGCGTGATGATGTGCGTTGCCTGAATCAGCAGTACCGCTACAATTGGCAGGCTAAACCACCATCGGGTATTGGTTAACTGATACATGCCCATTACCACTAAAATACAGACGTACGGGAAGGAAAATCCCGAATACCGCTGCGTGATACCAAACGTATGTCCCGATCTCCAGGCCATAAACAGAAGGAATAAAGTCGGCACAAAGGTCAGTATCAATAACAGTGCCACCAGTTTTTTTTGGTTACTGTCAGTTTGGTCAGCGACATACCGGTAAATAAGGTACAGGAAGGGAATGGCGATGGAAAGTACTAGCAGTCGGAGTGGAAGTACCGTATAGAATGGAAGGCCTGCCAATAAGATGACCGGTACTGCTCCATACACCCAGCGTGGCGGAGAAGTTACCAGCCAGTACCGGTGCATAACTACCGTTGCCAGCAAACCCAGCAACAGAGCCGGTATCGAATTTCGTAGCCCAGTCACTACGTTGGCCAATCCGTTGGTTACGATGAACAGATCGGAGAAAACGGGTAACGCCTGTTTGGCAATGTTAGGAAAAGTGGCGGGTAAGATGATACCGAAACCATTGTGCAATGGATTCGTCAGGGCAAGGTTACGGTAGAAATTCTTTTGATACTCCAGCGTGGGGAACGTATACTCCCCCCCACCCCATATGAACCAGGGTACAATCAGTACAAGACTGACAACCGCTGTCAGGCTCAACCAGACCCAGGCCCGGCTGTTTCGCAGATATAAAACTGCGTATAGCCCGTGGCATATAAATACCGTGACGGCCAGATAGTGCGATAGTATAGCGGCAATAAACGACAGCCCATAACCGACGTAAAGCCATGCCAGCGCAGGAGTAGCTGTTTTGTGGCCGAATTCTACTCTGTCCATGATGATCATGAACAGGTGAGTAGATAGCAACGTCAGGAAGAACGTCACGGAGTAGTTGCGTGCAATGTGTCCGTACGCCACGAAGAACGGTTCAATCGTAGCAATGGCCACGCTCGCCAAGGCCAGCTTATCGATGGTTGGGATGCTACTCAGAAAACTAGTGGCTGGCCCAGATTCAAGTCCGGTGCGCGTGTTCCGCAAACGACGCCGGACGAACAGGAAAATAAGCCCGACCATCAGGGTACCAAAAATGGCTGACGGCATCCGGAGGGCAGTATCACTCAGGCCAAACAGTTTGGTCCAGAGCCATACAATAATGTAGTAGGTAAGGCTATTGCCAATGTCACTGCGGGTATTTGCCTCAACGTAATCGGCTACGGTCTTTGTGCGCCAGAACTCGGCCGGGGTGAAGTAGGGTTTACTGAAAACCTCCCGTTGGTTGGCCCCTTCTATGGCAACACCCTGACTGACGAGAAGCGTTGCCTGCTCGTCAAAATAGATGCTGTATGTACCAATTCGGTACATACGAAGACCAAGAGCGAGTACCAGCAAAGCAGCCAGTAAAAACAGTGTATTACGCGATAAATAAGTAGACATCGGGACAAAACTACGTGCAAAATCCGGGTTCTCATAGTTTCAGGATTGTGAATTCTACCCGCCGGTTTAGTTTACGCTTCTCCTCGTTGGTGTTGCTGGCAACGGGTTTGCTGGGTCCCCACGCCTTCGTCTGGATACGATTATCGCCTATTCCTTTTGCCATTAAATACTCTTTCACAACGCGGACACGATCCTCCGCGAGTTTCATATTGAGGTCCCATTCGCCCTGATTATCGGTATGCCCTTCCACCAGCAACTCCATCGTGGGGTATTTATCCAGCATCGCCACCACCTGATCCAGTTCAGAATTGGCACCCGGCTCTAGTTCGTACTGGCTCTGTTGAAATAGTACCTCGCGCATGGTAATTTTCTGACCAGGCTCAATTTTTACCAAAAGCAGGGTACGTCGTATATCCCGAAATCGTTTGTCTTTACTCAGGTCAAGCACTTCGCTGGTCGTGAAGTAGCCTTCTTTTTTTGCCTTTAGCGTATAAGTTTTCTGCGTGGGTAAAATCATCGTGAACCCACCGGTTTCGGGGTTATAGTCAACGGTGGACAAATCCGTGCTGTCGCCAAAAATGGCCGAAATCACTTCCGAAGCTACGGGTTTTTTACTATTCGAATCCAGCACCTGCCCCGATATGATGGCTACCGGATCGGGCTTGATGGCGGGGTATAGTTTCAACCGAAAAATGTCATCTTCTCCCAGCGAACCAGCGCGGGAACTCAGATAGGCATAATCGCCCGAGGCCGGAATGGTAAAATAACCATCCCACTCGTCGGTGTTAATGGAAGGGCCGAGGTTTTCGGGTTCACTCCAGTTGCCCCAGGAATCATCCAGTCGCCGACTAACGAAAATATCTCCATTGCCATAACCCGCGTGACCGGCCGAGGTGAAATAAAGCGTTCGGCTATCGGCGGCCAGAAACGGTGAACTTTCAAATTCGGCGGTATTGATCACATTACCTAGGGATACGGGTTCCGTCCAGCTATTGTCCAGTTTTTGCAGCGACACGTACAAATCGCGGTTACCACGGGTATCTTTCCGTTGAACGGCCAGGATGATAGCTTTGCCGTCGGGCGATACACAGAATTCCAATTGATTTTTTTCGTGCAGGTTGTAATTGTTAGCAATACGGCACTCCACCGGTTGCGACCAGCCCGCTTTGGTCCGAATGGATTTAGAAATCCCGAACGACATACCTCCATCGGGCCGGTATACATTAATAAGATAGGCTGTGCGGCCATCGGGGGCCATGCCGCTAATGGCATTGTCGCCCGCGTTATTGATAGGTGGGCCAATATTGACAGCTTCGCTCCAATCAGACTCGTTCCCGTTGGCCGCCGATTGGCGTGTGGAGTACCAGACATCCTGCCGGTCCGAGGCTCCAATGTTGGCCTTATTGAAATTGCGCGTGAAGTACAGCGTCCGCCCGTCGGGGGAGATGACGGGAGCAACCTCCTGACCGATTGAATTAACGGTTTTGCCCAGATTTTCTTTCCGAATTTCTTTGGGGGTCTCCTTCGACAGGTTTATTCCTACGGCTACGGGGGTTGTTTCTTCCGAAATACCAATAGCGTCGATCTGGTTCATCCCTTTCAGGGCGGCCCCGTTTATAACAACTTTTATTCGGGAGCAGCGGTAATCAGTTTCTCTAGGAAAGATTCGGAGTAGTGGGTCGGCGCGGGGTTGGGTGCCCGGTGCTTCGTAAACGACGTGCTCGGTACTTTTGTCATCAGTCACGATAACCTTAACAATGGCTCCCGGATTTACATTTTCGGCTATAATAATTTGCTGGGCATACATGGGTTTATTAAACCCTACCTGAATCCATTCATCGGCCGCTCCATCAGCATAGGAGGGTGCCCAGGCGCAGGGGCTTTCGCCCATTTCGGGCCCTTTACTGGGTCGACCCAACGCCTGTGACGCACTGAATTGTTCGCCGGTAGACTCTCCTTTTTTTTCTGACGAAACACCCATTAAGCGGCCTGCCCACTGTATGCGGGGTGGCTCCAGGTTAGTACGAATGCTCGTTTGCGATTGCGGAGTCGTGGTTTGCGCCTGACTTCCTGACGTGGTCATTACACTGATGATCCCCGTCAAAATGATCCAAAATCGCATAAACAGTAAAGCGTGAGTATGAATTATATACGGAATGTCTAAAGAATTAGTTGTCAGTTTTAACGATAAGTTACGGGCCTATCGTGCCAGCTAGTGAGAAAACTTAATTCGTCAGTACCCGATATTCCCAGGGTTTGAGCGTAGCGGTCATTTCGGATTTTAACTCAATGGGCTGATGACTGAATATTTCCGTGTACATGCCCGTAAAGCCATCACCTACTAAATGCACTATTTGCGCGTGGTTGCTCAGATTGAGTAGCACGACGACCCGGTCACTATCGCGCTGCCGGTAAAAAGCGTACACCGTATCGTCATGATCGGTACTAATCTTTATTGCCTTACCGCCAGCCAACCCATTCCATAAAGCCCGGTTTCGGTGTTTCAACGTAAGCAGGGTTTTAAAGAAATCGCTTTTGGCATAGTTCCCCCAGGGGATTGTATCCGGTTCGAAAAAAGACATCCGTTTATTTAAATTGGACTCCATACCGTTGTATACCAGTGGCATACCTTCAAGCGTGCAGCTCAGCACCATAAACGCGTCGGCACCATCCCCAAACGTCTCCGTTAACGTACCATTATTATTATTTTCGTCATGATTCTGCGTAAACAGCATCTGATAGTACCAAATGGGAAAGCGCTGCTGGTTTACTTCCCGCACAGAGTCGATCTTATCGGCTGTTTTAAGGCCCTTTGCTACCGCCTTCATGATATTATGTAGCGTCCAGCTGTAATTCATATTGAAACAGCTTTTGAACTGATCCGCTTCATTTTCCCATTCGGAGAGCATGAAAACCGGCTTGATTTTATCTAATTCAGGTCGCAGTTCAGCCCAGAAGTTATTCGGCACAAAACCACCCATGTTACACCGAAACCCATCTACGTCTGTATCCTTCACCCAGTACTGCATAGCACTAATCATAGCCCGTCGCATGTCGGGGTTATTATAATCAAGGGCCACAACGTCCTTCCAGTTGGTCGATTTATTGGTTTGCGGATCAGTGGGGGCAGTCATACGCCCGTTCTCCTGGAGGTACCAGTTGGGGTGGGCACTCACCCATACGTGATCGCGGCCCGTGTGGCTGGCCACCCAGTCGAGCACGATGTGCAGGCCCAACGCGTGCGCCCGGTTGACGAGTGCCTTAAAGTCGGCGAGTGTACCATAAGCCGGATTCAGTGCGCTATAGTCAGCAATGGCGTACAAACTGCCCAGCGTACCCTGTTTGTTTTCCTGACTGAGGGGAAATATTGGCATCAGCCAGATAATATCGACCCCCATTTCTTTCAGGCGGGGCAACTGTTCTTCAATCGCCTTGAAATTGCCCTGTGGTGAAAATTGCCGCGTATTAACCTCGTAAATAGTCGCGTTTTTAGTCCATTCGGGAGCAGGGGGGGCTGCCAGCGCAACGGTATCCGAAGAGGATTCTGCTTTATTCTGTTGGGTATCGCGACAGGCCGTTGTCAGTATCAGGGCACTAAGGAAAACGACCAGATGTACTTTATTCATGAACGGAGGGCTACAGATTCAAATGAACCAATGGAACATAGCTTACATCAGGCCACCAGGGGTAGACTGCTGTTTTTTAATTGCTGGATGACTTGCAGCGGGTCTTCCGCCTTAAAAATTGAGTTACCCGCTACCAGCACATTGGCCCCGGCCCTAACTAAAGCCTCTGCATTTTGCTGACTGACTCCCCCATCAATTTCAATTAGTGCCGGGGAGCGATTTGCCATCAGAAGCTGCTTCAACTTCGTTACTTTCTGAATGGTGTGTGGAATGAATGACTGACCACCGAAGCCAGGATTGACAGACATCACCAGAACGACATCAATTTGTTCCAGCACGTCTTCAAGACTCGAAACGGGGGTATGTGGATTAAGAGCAACGCCCGCCCGGCAGCCTAGTTCACGAATGCGGGAAAGCGTTCGGTGCAGGTGCGTACAGGCTTCGTAATGCACATGAATAACCGAAGCTCCTCCTTCGGCAAAGGCCTCCAGATACCGCTCAGGCTGGGTAATCATCAAATGTACGTCCAGCGGTTTCCGGCAATACGTTCGGGCTACCTCAAGCAATGGAAAACCAAACGAAATGTTGGGAACAAATACGCCATCCATCACATCAAAATGCAGATAATCAGCTTCGCTTTGGTTAATCAGTTCCAGTTCTTTTTGCAGATTGGCAAAATCGGCGGCCAGCAAAGAAGGGGCAATGAAGGGCTGATTCATAGTTGGTCAGATGTACTGAAAAAAGGAACGTCCAAAAAAAAGGCTTGGTCGGTACCTTTGCAATTGTGGGTTACGTATTTTTTTGTCCTGTAAAACTAACGTTTTTTGCATGAACGAGGAAACAAACTCAATATTGCCGACTAAAGCCGGACAGCCAATCGGCGGGCCGATTAATGAGTCAGTCAATCAGTCAGTCGTTGACTGACTGGCAGTTGTAACGTTCATACAGGAACCGATGCCGGTTAAATGACTGACTTGCTCATTGATTAACCGACTCAATAATTGATCAACTAATCTACCTATGATACCGCAGGAACGTATTACCGAACTAACCGATTTACTAAATCACTATACTCATCAATACTATCAAAACAGCGTTTCGGAAGTTGATGATTTTACGTTTGACAAACTACTAACCGAGCTGACTGAACTGGAAATACAGTACCCTGACTATCGGAGACCCGACTCGCCAACGGCTCGCGTTGGTGGTACAGTCAGTAAAGAGTTTGCCACGGTGTATCATCGTTTTCCGATGCTCTCCTTAGGAAATACCTACTCGGAAGAAGACCTGATTGAGTTCGACAAACGCGTGCAGAAGGGACTGAACGGACAGGAATACGAATATATCTGCGAACTAAAATTCGACGGTGTGGCCCTGAGCCTGACCTATGAAAATGGTGTTTTTGTGCAGGGTGCCACCCGGGGTGATGGCGTTCGGGGCGATGATATTACGAACAACATTCGCACCATCCGCACGGTACCGCTACGGGTGCGGGGTGCAAAGCAACAGGCCGACAAAAAAGCCGATAGTCATGCTTATTCCCTATTCCCTACAACTGATACCACACCTTCTCCCCTGCCAATTCCAGCCCTCTTCGAAGTGCGCGGGGAAGGTTTTTTGCCGCTGGCTGAGTTTGAGCGTATTAACAAAGAACGGGAAGACATTGGAGAACCATTGCTGGCTAATCCGCGTAACGCAGCTTCGGGCACGTTCAAACAGCAGGATTCAGGCGCCGTAGCCAAACGGCGGCTGGACTGCTACGTCTATTCGTTTTTAGCCGATGAAACAGAGCCGGATGCGTTCCAAACGCACGAAGAAAGCCTGATTGCCATGCACCGGTGGGGGTTTAATGTGTCGCAAAGCTGGCAGAAATGCGCGGACATTCAGGCTGTAATGCAATACATCAACCAGTGGGAGCAGAAGCGATTCGACCTTCCCCTTGGTACGGATGGTATTGTTATTAAAGTAAATCGCTACGACCAGCAGCGCGATTTGGGTTATACGGCTAAAAGCCCCCGCTGGGCCATTGCCTATAAATACAAGGCGATGGCAGCCAGTACAGTTTTGAAGGGAATTCGCTATCAGGTAGGTCGTACGGGGGCCGTTACGCCCGTTGCCTTGCTCAAGCCTGTGCTACTGGCCGGAACCACCGTCAAACGGGCCTCATTGCACAATGCCAACGAGATAGAACGGCTGGGTGTCATGTTGAATGACACAGTTTTTGTGGAAAAAGGGGGCGAAATCATTCCAAAAATTACGGGGGTCGATTTAACCAAACGTACTGACAAGAGTGAGTCAATTACCTATCCTACCACGTGTCCGGTTTGTGATACGACGTTGATTCGCAGGGAGGGAGAGGCCAACTTTTATTGCCCGAATGAGCGGGGTTGTCCACCCCAGCGACAAGCCCGGTTTGAACATTTTATTCAGCGCCGGGCCATGAACATCGAAAGCCTGGGCGAAGGAAAAATCGAACTCCTCATCGACCGGGGATTAGTACAAACCCCCGCCGACCTGTACAAACTAACGTACGATGATTTGCTGGGTATCGAGAAAGTGTTTCTGGATGAGGAAACGGGTAAAAAACGAATCGTCAGTTTTCGGGAGAAAACCGTCGAGAATATCCTGACGGCCATCGAAAAGTCAAAAGACCAACCCTTCTCCAATGTGTTGTTTGCCCTGGGCATCCGGTACGTGGGCAACACCACGGCCGAAAAACTGGCTGACTATTTTGGGTCGATGGATGCCGTTATGACTGCCAGTCAGGAGGCATTACTGGCCGTGCCGGACACCGGCCCCCGCATTGCCGAAAGCGTAGTGGAATGGTTCGCAGATAACTATAATCAGGCTATAGTGGAGCAATTGCGGGAAGCCGGACTACAATTCTTTGGGGAGAAAAAAGTAGTGGAGCGGGAAGGGGACACGCTGGAGGGTAAGACATTTCTATACACCGGCACATTTGCCAATTTCACCCGCGAAGAACTTGAAAACCGCATTGAAGCCAATGGCGGGAGAGTGCTCAGTGGTATCTCTAAGAAACTCAATTACCTGATTGTGGGCGAAAACGCCGGACCATCGAAAGTCGAAAAAGCCCGAAAACTCAACGTGCCCATGATTGGCGAAGATGAGTTTATGGCGATGCTGGTAGTATAGGACAGGTTCAATTGGTTGAGGTCTGGTCTCCGGTTGTGGGGGGGCGCGGGGGGTGTTTAAAACCCCCGGGGGGGACCCACCGGGGAGGGTTCCCGCGCCTAGTGTTTGGGTTGGCACCAAAACCATGGCATATGCTCGGGTTTTTGAGCAAAA
>JBBSTD010000064.1:0-35458 GCA_038236215.1 Cytophagales bacterium
CTGGGAGGTAAAAAAGTGTATTTTTGGCATAGCACCGGGCCGTCAGGCGGCAACTTAGGAGGTTTGGCGATCTCAAAGTTACCTAATCCGGTGCTTTTTTATGAACTAGGGGCTATCCAGCAGGAGCCATGCAACAAAGCCCAGAATTATTGAAAGAATATCGTACATATTGACAGGAAAACCACATACTCTAGGAGTAATGCAAGTGTACAGTCCAAAATTGATTAATGATAGAGAAAGTGTAAAAATGGGTGTACAGAAAATAAAAGATGATTATGATGCGATAATTGAGAATGCACAAGAGAAATATGGTAATGAAAGTTACGATCCAGAATATTACATACTTAATGATTTAGTGAGTAAGTATAATGGAGGTTCAGAATATGAAGGAAACGTTACTGAACTTATGGATTCTATAGAAAAGTCCTTTTTTAGTGAAACTTCTGACAAGTTAACTGATGGCCTAAAAGGTTTTGTTAAGCCAATAGAGGAATAAAATACTTCTTATTCAGAAAAATTTATATGGCCAGAAAATCACCGTATACAGATACTCTGAAATTACTTTACGTAAGATCAGGCAATGTCTGTGCATTCGCTAACTGTACTCATCCTATTTTCGATGACAATGGTTTGTACATAGCCGAACTTTGCCATGTGAAAGCGGCAAATGAAGGAGGACCAAGGTTTGACTGTAAACAAACAGATGAGCAAAGGCGTAGTTATGAAAACCTACTTTTCATGTGTCATAGGCACCATAAATTAGTAGATAGCAGTATAGAGTATACAGTAGAAATATTGAATAAAATAAAATTAAGTCACGAATCTAAATATACAGAAATAGGAAGAGCGTTAACCTTTGAAATGATAACGCAAATTCAAAAAGACACTGATTATTTTTGGAATCGTCAAGCAAATAGAAAATTTCAGTTTGAGGATTTAAAAATAGAGCGTGATTTTACGAAGGGAATAGTTGATCTTTTCACTGAATTGGAGGAGCATATTATAACAATAAAAGAGTATTGTGATCTATGTGCCCAAATGGATAGTAACAAGGAAATAAGTAAGGATTTTAAAATTCTATTTGAAATGATAGAAGTTGATTTTTCACTATTTGAAAAAATTAATTATTGGGAAAATCCTTTTCATAATAGAATTTGGGAAATGCACAATATTGGACGACCTAATTTTTTTACACATTTATCAATTTGCCTAAAACAGCTAAAAGTTAGAGTTATTGATGAATTGATTAAATGTGATTTTCAAGATATTAATTTGAAGAATATTGCTGAAGAATGGAGAAGTGACTATGAAGAATATTTCGGTAACTCATACTATGTTGATTAACTAAAATTCTTTTTTTCATGAGTAGGGGTAAAGTGTGGAATATAGAAAAAATGGCTTAGCTAATGACTAAATAAATCATTGACTAAGCCATTTTTTCTACACCGCAATCAGCACAGCCGTAGTACATTGGCCAGATCGGTACGGACCTAATTTGTTGAGGTAAAAATAATTGTCGTTAATCTCAATACTGCCTACCCTTACCCGTTGCAACCGGATCGGTACGGATAGATTTAGGGTGGCAATGTCAACCGGCAACAGGTACACAGACAGCGTTACCATTTTCGGCCGACGTAACACCCGCTTGAGTGTTTTAAAATAGCGGTCAATCAAAAATCAAGCCGTAACTGACCGGCATCCATCGAATCACCCGTTTGTAAACTTGACAGGGATACGCCCAGTAGTCGAATCCCCTTTCCTGTGGGTACCAGGGCGCACAGCAGTTCAATAGCTATGTGCGCCAGAACGAGTTTAGTCGGAACAACGTGAGGCATAGTTTTACTGCGCGTAATCTGCTGAAAATCGTCGTATTTCACTTTGAGATTAACCGTACGCCCCCGTACACCCGTGCGCTCACAATAGCCCCATACATCATCCACCAGGGCTTTCAACCCTTCGGTTAACTCAGCCAATTCGATTAAATCCCGTTCAAACGTGTTCTCCGAGCCGACCGACTTACGGATTCTGTTGGGCGTAACGGGACGGTTATCGATGGCTCTGGCAATAGAATAATAATGATGCCCTACTTTGCCAAAATGCCTGGTCAGGAAGGGTTCACTCTGCTGCCGCAGGTCCAACCCGGTGAAAATGCCCAGTTGATTCATCCTGGCCGCCGTTACCCGGCCAACACCATGAAATTGCCCCACCTTTAAGCCCTCCACAAAGGCTGGCCCCTGAGCCGGTTTGATCACGTACAACCCGTCAGGCTTTTTATAATCGGAGGCTAACTTGGCCAGAAATTTATTGTAGGATACACCCGCCGATGCCGTGAGGCCGGTTGCTTCTTTTATTTGCTCCTTAATCGTCTGCGCAATCCGGGTGGCCGACAAACCATCGTGACTGCCAGCGGTCACGTCCAGGTAAGCTTCGTCCAGCGAGAGGGGTTCAATCAATTCGGTGTGGCGGGCAAATACGGCCCTGATTTGCGCAGAAACGGCTTTGTAGACCTCAAAGCGCGGCTTAACAAAAATCAGGTCGGGGCATTTCCGGATAGCAATGGACGAGGCCATAGCCGAATGAACACCAAACTGGCGGGCCTCGTAACTGGCCGCAGCTACTACCCCCCGCTGCCGGGAGCCCCCTACTGCCAGTGGCTTTCCGCGCAGGGCAGGTTCGTCCCGTTGCTCAACGGAGGCATAGAAAGCATCCATGTCAACATGAATAATTTTCCGTTGGACTTCCGTTTCCATTCCTCGTATGCGATGTAGTTGTACGTTAATATAGCAAAACTATACGACAACGGCGAATCATACTAATCAGCACGTACATCCTACGTCATTACTTCTCTGTGGGGGATTGGATTCCGTTCTTTGAACCCAGCCGATGGTATGATGAGTCTGTTCAACCGGTTCAATTTGATCGCAGAGAACGCGAAAAAAAATCCACAAAAACCGCCAAAAAACTCAGTCACTTCTTTGGCAGTTTTTGTGGATTTACGGCTGCACTTAAGCCCAGGCGCACTGGAGCTACAAAATAATACGTTTAAACAGGTTCAAAAGTGGGCAGGAACTGTAAAACAGCGGACAGCAATCACATGGGGAAGGCAGTAAGTTAATTCAGCCAATCAGGGCGTCATGAAAACCCAGGAAATGCCACTGTAGTGGAACGTAGGTTCGGTAGGCCGGTTCCAGCTGCCCGTCAACGCACCCTGGCTGTCCCTGCTCACCGAAAGCCGGGTCCAGGTATGCTTTCCCTGCTCGTAGTCGAAAGTAACTCCATCATCGTCGTAGAGCGTCCAGTCGCCCGCTATTTTTCCGTAATGACGGACGGTTAGGGGAAGTTTTTCTGTTTCTCCGGGCGAGTGAAGCATGGGCGGAATCATAGGGATGATGCCACCGTCTTTCACGAATACCGGGATGTTAGCCAAGCCGGGTGTTATGTCGATCACTTCGCCCTCTCCCGCTAGTTTGCCCGTGTAAAAATCGTACCATTTGCCAGCGGGCAGGATTACTTTCCGGCTTGTTTCTCCGGCAAACAGGGGCGCTACCAACAGGAAATCCCCCACCATAAACTGATCCTTTATATCTTTCCGTACGGCCAAAGCGTAGGGATTATCTGTCGAACTGAGCGTTCCGGCGGTTGTGCGCTCATCGAATGAAAAACCATCGACCAGGTTCATGGCCCGAATGGGCGGCTTTCCCTCAAACTGATACTGAGCAAAGGTGGTGTACAGGTAGGGCAGCAACTGCATCCGTAGGTTCATGACGGCTTTTACTTCGTCAGCCACGTCGGGGAAGGTCCAGGGCTTGGTACCATCTGCCCAGGCGTTGAGCATGGCCATGGGCGAAAAACAGACCGTTTGCATCCGGCGCAGCCACTCTTCCGACGTCTTGGACGAGCGGGCTTCGGGCGTCCACAGTACCCCGGCAAAACTGCTACTGCACAGGGCGGTAATGAAATCGCGGTGGTCGTAGTAGTCGTTATACAATACGTACGGGAGAGCCGATGCACCGGCATTAGACCCCCGCACCAGTCCATACGTTCGCTGGTTGCGTTCCCGAAACCAGTCGGCGGTCATCTTTTGAAACTGCAACCCATACAACTGCCGCATTTGTTCGGCACCAATGCCGGAAGGGAACGTAGCCACATCGGGCCACAGCCACTGGTCGTAGCCATCTACTTCATCCACCTTGTAGCCCGACACGCCGATGGACAGATGCTGTTTAGTAAACAACTCCTTATAGAGTTTGCGGGCAGGGGGCATGTTGAAGTCAGGCACGCGGCCCACCCACACCGTATGCGAACCGGTATAAGGCAGAACGTTCTTAAAAATGGGGGAATGCGACGAAACGTAGGGGTTAATCCATAAATTGGCCTGGATATTCTTGCGGCTCAGTTGGGCCAGAAACCGGGCGGGTTGTGGATACCGGGTGCTATCCCAGACAAAGCTGTTGGGATAGGCATGCGATTGCCAGCCGGGTTCCAGTCCCACGAAACTCAGGGGGTAGCCTTTGGTTTCAAAGTCCGTTACTTCATTCAGGATTTGCTTGTCCGTAAAAAGCGTTGGCATCCGGTGCGTGAAACCCAGCCCCCACTTGGGCGGTAAGGTACCCCCACCGCAATACAGGTTGTACCGCTGCATGACTTCCATGGGGGTACGCCCGGCAAAAACGTACACCTCCGTACCCGCAGCGGGTACAACTACATCGACCGCGTCGGAGTAGGGTTGGGCGTTCCAGGTACGGTCGGCATTACGGTTCATTTCGGGGGGTGTTTCCGGCCCTTCGGCCCGCGTTGCTGTTCCGGCATAAACGGTGATATACCGGGCCGAATTGATGAGTACGCCATAGCCCAGGCTGGACACGTAAAACGGAACGGGGGCGTGGGTCCGGCCATTGTCTTTACCGCCATAATGATCGACGTGCAGGGTTTTGATCGTACCCCGCTGCAGTACCGCTTTGAAGTTGAGACCCAGTCCAAACAGTTGCTCCCCTCGTTGCAGGGGAAACCGTAGAAACGTTTTATTGTCGGCCTGACTATGTACGCTCCCCGTTAGCAGTGCCGGAAAGGAAGCATCCCCCAGCTTCATAAGCCCATCCAGTTTGGGCTGTACAGCCGCCACCGAAAGCGGGGTGGGTCCGTCGGCTTTCCCAACTACGGCCTTCCAGACGCCCGGTGCTACGGGCTGCCAGTTAAACGCCGTTTGCTGCGCCTGTGCGGGAAAAAAGATAAGTAGAAACGCAGCAAAGGCGAAAAATGGACGGGGAAAGAAACGCATGTAGAATGGCAGGGTATTAGGACAATGAAAGAGTTCAGGACAAGTGTAAACCATCAGCCCTTGAAGGGCGAAATCTTTGTAGTCGGCGCAAGGGCCTATCAGTTTAGCTCCGTAGGTGCGGAATCTCAAAGCAAGATTCCGCACCTACGGAGCTACGTAATGTTGAGGTTTCCCTATTCTACAAAGATCACACCCCGCTGGGGTTATGAACACGCACTTGCTCTGTACTACTGTAAAACGAGTTGAACGCTTATCGCTGAAGCACGTAAGGAGCTTACGAAAGTGGAGTAGACCGCCACCAATCAACCCCTAAACAACCGGTAATTTCCAGCCATTGTGGTAGTGCGCATTCAGCATGGCGTTTGCCTGCACGTCGTCCTTAAAACCCTTCGTGGCTGGGTCCCAGTATACCTTTCGTCCCAACTTGTACGCAATATTGCCCATGTGGGCGTTAATGGCGGCAATGCTGCCCGTTTCGATACCGCATTTTAGAATGCCGGGGTCATTCGCTCTGATGGCCTTGACGAAGTTTTTGGTATGCTCGTTCAGGTAATCGCCGTTGCGGGGCTGGTTGGGTATGTCTTCTACTTTGTAGACCTTGATGCCGTTCTTCGTTTCAGTTTCCGGTACCAGCGACCAGCCGTCCCGGTTCAGTACCAGGGTGGCGTTGTTGCCGATAAAAGCAATTCCTTCTGTACGGCCGTAGTTGCCGCCGTCAATACCCGTGGCATGCTCCCAGAGCATGTTAAAGCCATCGTACTCATACACAGCCTGTAGGGTGTCGGGGGTTTCGGAGGCATCATCCGGGTAGGCCAGTTTACCGCCCGAAGCCATCACGGATTTGGGCGCTTTGGCATTCATGGCGTAGAGGGCAATGTCAATTTCATGCACGCCCCAGTCCGTCATCAGGCCACCGGCGTAATCCCAGAACCAGCGAAAATTGAAGTGAAACCGGTTGGGGTTAAATGCCCGTTTGGGGGCCGGTCCCAGCCACATGGTATAGTCAACCCCCGCCGGTGGGGCACTGTCGGGCCGCACGGGAACGGGGTTCATCCAGCCCTGATAGGCCCACACTTTCACCAGGCGAATGTTGCCCAGCTTACCCGACCGAATGTACTCAATGGCTTTTTCGTAGTGCGAACCACTACGCTGCCATTGGCCCACCTGCACAATTTTGTTGTATTTTTTGGCGGCTGCCAGCATCAGGTTGCACTCTTCAATGCTGTTGGCCAGCGGCTTTTCAACGTAGACGTGCTTGCCCGCCGATACGGCGTCAATCATGGCCATACAGTGCCAGTGGTCCGGGGTCCCGATAATGACGGCATCTATATCTTTGTTTTCCAGCAGTTTCCGGTAGTCTTTATAGAGCTGGGGTTTATTCTGCTGCATGGTCTGTACATCGGCCGACCGTTTATCCAGCACGTTCTGATCCACGTCGGCCAGGGCTACGCACTCCACATCGCTCATCAGCAAATGGGAGCGCAAATCCGACCAACCCATGCCATTGGCCCCAATCAGGCCAATATGAAGTTTATCATTGGCCGATGTTTTTTTTCGCTGGCTGGCAATGGCTTCCAGCGTGGGTAAGGTAACGAGCCCGGCCCCGGTAGCAGCCAGGGCAGAGTTTTGCAAAAAATGTCGACGGGTAGTTTTCATATAATTAGCGATTTATACCGAATTGGCCAGCACTACACAGGAAAGTACCGCAGGCCAATTACCTAATCACTTCCGTCGGTTAAACCGTAAATCAGCATGATTCATACGTGGTGGCTATCAGGCTTAGTTGTTCCCATTGCCATTCTCCTGACCCGTCCGGTTGGGACCGTTTTTCCTTTGGTCCGTACTCCTGCTGCCGATGGGGTCAAAACCGAGCTTGTTCCAATGCCCAACATGAAAAAAGAGAAACAGCGCAGCGAATTATATACGCTGCTGGGTAAGCTCCCCGACCGGCACCGGCCTATCAACGTGGTGGTGGTTTCCACGCAGGAAACCGATGAACTGATAACCGAAAAACTCCTGATGGACATTAACGGTCTGGAAAAGGTGCCCGCCTATTTTACCCGGCCCAAACACCATACCGGCAAACTACCCGTTGTGCTGTTCAATCACTCGCACTTTGGTCAGTATGCCGTCGGCAAAGAAGAGTTTGTGCAGGGCCGGAAAGAAATGCAGAAACCCCCGTATGCCCTGGCACTGGCGCGGGCGGGGTATGCCGGGTTGTGCCTGGACAGCTGGTGTTTTGGGGAACGGCAGGCCCGGAAGGAAGTAGATACGTTTAAAGAGATGCTCTGGAACGGGCAGGTTTTATGGGGCATGATGGTGTATGACAACCTGCGGGCACTGGACTACCTGGAAACCCGACCAGAGGTTGATAAAAAGCGAATTGCCACCATGGGTATGTCCATGGGCAGCACGATGGCGTGGTGGCTGGCGGCTTTGGACGAGCGTATTAAGGTATGCGTCGATTTGTGCTGCCTGACGGATTATCAGGAGTTGATTAAGGCCAATGGACTGGGCCTGCACGGTGTTTATTACTACGTGCCGGACTTGCTGACGCATTTTACTACCTCCGGCATAAACGCCCTGATTTCACCCCGGCCTCACTTTGGCCTGGCTGGTCGGCTCGACCCGCTGACACCCCTGCCCGGCCTGGAAAAAATTGATAAAAACCTGAAAGCCGTTTACCGTCAGGATGGCGCCCCTGACGCATGGCAGTTGAAAATTTATGATGTCGGTCATCAGGAAACGGAAGCTATGCGCACCGATATTCTGGCCTTTTTTGCCAAATGGTTATAGGCTACTCAACCCGTTCAGGCTGGCAGCGTGATGGTAAAGACGGCCCCTTCACCCCCAGTAAAGGCCACGGTTAGTGCCCCGCCGTGGGCTTTGGTCACGATGTTGTAGCTCAGCATGAGGCCCAGCCCTGTGCCTTCTCCGCTGGGGCTGGGCTGAAATAGGGCTGGGAGATAGCCTATTCATTCCGGGCACAGGGACGGTTATGGAAGCTGATATACTCATGACTGCCAGTACTGAATTAAGTATTGATTTTGTACTGGCGGTTAGTAAAAATTGCGTTGTCGACAAAGTTCACAACTTTGCCAACAGCGCAAAACCCCTGATTCGCGTTGAATCAGGGGTTTTGACGTTTAAAAACTGGCCTTATCAGCCTACTTCACCACAACCGGAAAATCGGTATCCAAGTCGGATGTGCCAGGCGTGGGGGTTCCGTTTTTTGACCCCGGCTGATGACGCAATACAACCTTCAGTTTCCCCGTACCGGCTAGTCCGGTCTTTATTTCCTGGGTTAACCCTATCGGATACGGGCCGGGGGCGGGGTTGGTGTCTTTATCCGTCAGGGTTATGGTCAGCAAACTGGCGGGGGTGGGAATGTACACGAACAGGTGCTCGTTGGCCAGATTTCTTATCTCTTCAGTAGCATCCAGCGTGGGCATAATCGACTTATTGAGCAGCGTTATTTCACCCGTGTACGTCGTGTTCGCCCTGAGATTCAGCGTGGCTCTGGTGAAATCAACGGTGGCGTTCAGGTTCTCTATGGTGGCCGTTATGATCTCGGTTGGTACAGCCTTGTTTGTCAGTACCAGGGTGGCGGTAGTAACAGCCTCGTTATCGCCGGTTGGCGCCACATTCTGCTCATCCCGGTTGCATCCTGTCATCAATAGGACAAGGCAGATCAGTCCAATAACCTGTATTTCAATTTGTTTCATAACCAATTCAGGAACGTCGAAGCTACGGTTTATGACTGTTTGCCGACGCTAATAGGAAGGCGAAGTTTTAGAATGACACTGCGGCCCGGTTCATCGGCATAGTAGCGAAACCGGTTCAGGTAATCGCGGTAAGCGGTATTGGCCAGATTGGTGCCACTCAGAATAACGCTCAGCGGATGCGCTCCCACCTGAGCCGTAAAGCCTACCTCGGCACCCAGCAGAAAGTAGGCCGGTGGCGGGGGGGCAAAATCACCGGTAAAAATAACCTGTCCATCTTCCTGACGGGTGGTAACGGCGGGGGCGCGGTTCTGCCGGGCCACGTACAGTCCGCTCGCCGAAACATACACGTCCGACAACTTACCCCACTCGCTCAGGTCATAGCGCAGGCTGTTGTCGGAGCGGTTTGGCGGAATAAAAACGAGGTAGTTGTGTTCTGTCTTGTTATAGGCAAACAGCAGGGAATTTTTGGTTGTAAGCGTCAACTGTGGGGTAATTTTATAGTTCAGGGTGGCATCAACACCCCGAAACGTAGCCTGTACCTGCGTATAGGTGTAGGCCGGAAAAGCCCCCCGCTGCCGGATAATCGGTACGGAATCAGGTTTCAGATAGATGTAATTATTGATAAGGTTATTATAAAAACCAATCTCTCCACTCAGTCGATGGCCCGAATACGCCAGCACAGCGTTGCTGTTATACGCCTGCTCCGGTTTGAGATTGGGGTTACCAATTTCGTAGGCTACCGCGCTCTGGTGCAGGCCATTGGAGTACAAATCAGCCACGTTTGGTGCCCGCCAGGCCGTACTAAGATTGGCAGTTAGCGTCAAATCGGGGCGTAGCTGATAGGCGGCTCCCAATGAGCCATTGGCGTTCTGCCAATGGTGGATCGTACTATAGGTTTGGCTCGTTACTTCATTGAGGAAGTAAGGCCGTAGCCAGCGGTAGTCGTACCGCAGCCCGGCCTCCAGCGTCACCCGCCCTTTAGCGTACCGCTCGATGGCGAAAAGCCCGGCCCCGTAACTGCGAAAATTGGGAATCAAAAACAGATACTGCCGGATATTCTGCTGCGTAATCCCGTTAAACCCCACACTACCCGACCATTGCCCACCGCCCGATGTTTTAACATCCCGATGCTCCCAAACCAAATCGGCGGTATGGGTTACCAGTTTGAGCGACAATTCGGGATTGGTCAACCCACTAAACGACAGGTAATCATACTCCCGACGGGTGTTTTGTTGTCGGGCAAAAGTAGCCGTTATCGTGCCGCCTTTCGCCGTGTGGTAGTACGCCCTTATTTTTAGCAAATCGTGCTTTACGGCCTGGTACGGGCGATCCAGGGCGTACGAAAAACCCGGTTTGGATAGGGGTTCCGGGCGGATGATGGCCGCGTAAAGGTCGGCGAGGCTACCTACCTGCGCCCCGGTAAACAAGCCAATTTTCGTATCGAACTGACTATAAAAGGCTTCGATGCCTACATTCTTGTGCTGGTAGTGAATATCGCCCGAATAGTTGGTTTCGTGATAGCTGGTATTGTCCAGAAAATAAGTTGGTGTCCGAACATAGCCCGACCGTTTGAGTGTTCCCTGCAAGCGCCAGCTCAAACCCGTTAACTTTTTAGCGAACGCTCCCTCTATCATGCCCGACGCTACTCCCATGCGGCCGTTGGTGGCTCCTACCAGATTAACTTCGCCCTGAACACCCGGCCGGGTTGGCATCTCTTTTGGTTCGACCAGAATAACACCCCCAATGGCATCGGAGCCGTACCGGATGCTGGCCGCCCCTTTAATAACCGTTAGTCGGGAAGCCAGAAACTGGTCTACCTGCGGAGCGTGTTCGGTGCCCCACTGCTGATCTTCCTGCCGAATGCCGTTGTTCAGGATAATAATCCGGTTGCTGTACAGCCCGTGGATAACCGGCTTAGAAATAGTAGGGCCAGTCTGGATGGAATACAGCCCGGTTATCGTTTTTAAACTCTCTCCCAGCGACTGACCACGGGTCTGGTCGAGGGCAGCCCCTGATATACTACTCTGGGTCTGGAGTAGCTGCTGCGCTTCGGAGCGGTGTTCTGTCACGACTACCTCCTGGAGCATCTGGTTATCAGGCACCAGTTGAATATCGGGCACAGTAATGAGCGTATCCCGGGTCACCACGATGGGCAGTGTAACGGTTTTATAGCCAACAAACTGGTAATCGACCGTGTATTTTCCGGGACACACGTTCATCAGCCGAAAGTAACCACTGGTATCCGTCACCGCACCGGCCCTGAGTTCACGGATGTAGGCGGTTGAGCCAAGCAACGGTTCGTGCGAATCCTGCCCCATAATACGCCCTTTGAGTACGGTAGTACAGGTTTCAGACTGCGCCCATGCCGCCGTCATTGTGCTGACCATCAACCAACTTAGTACTCCTAACATCCCGTATTTACGCATCCCTTTTTCGGCGCTATCGCTATAAACCACTTACTAAAAACCGTCATTATGCAACAATGTTGCAATAATAATGTAAAAATGGGTAGGTTGTCTATTAAAATGCAATAATGCCTTTATCCTGTCCCCTATTTTACCGGACATTACACTCGGTTGCCACTCTATCAGTGCAGAATATCAAATATCAGTTCCCGTAAAATATCCGCTTCGGTCATGGTTGGGGTGTCGATACCTTTACTCTGCGCATCGGCCCGGCGGATGGCATGAATGATAGCCGCTACCTTGGGCAAGGGGAAGGTTCGGGCAGCGGAGAGGTAATCCTTCACAAAAAAGGGGTTTACGCCCAGCAGGGGTGCCAGCCCTTTATCGGTCTGATCCTTGGAGGCCTGTACCAGTACCACCTTACTGAAGTAGTTGAACAGCTGCGCCAGAATAACCACCAGTGGATTGTCTTTAGCGTTCCGCCCGAAGTAATCAACAATCTGGTTAGCCTTTACCACGTTGCGGTCGGTCAGGGCTTTCTGCAACTCAAATACGTTGTACTCTTTGCTGATACCCACCAGCCGCTCCACCGTACTGGCCGAAATCTCTTCGCCCACGTGCAGGTTAATCAGGATTTTGTCGATTTCACTTGCCAGCCGTTTCAGGTCGTTGCCAATATGGTCGGCCAGGAGCTGACAGGCTTTGGGGCTTACTTTGGCTCCCTGTTCGCGGCAGTACTCCCCTATCCAGTCCGGTATTTTGTTGTCGTACAGCTTCTTGACCCCCAGCAGTTTCCCCTTGGCTCCGAAGGCTTTCACCCACGACTTCCGTTCATCGAGCGCGGGTTTCCCATCTTCCCGGACGTAACAAAGCATCAAAATCGTGCTGGAAAGTGGATTGAGGGCGTAATCTTCAAACAACGTCTGGGTCGATTTGTCCCCGATGCCGTTCATCTGCTGGGCTTCTTTCACCAGTACCAGTTGCCGCTCGGCCATGAAGGGGTACCGGCGGGCGTAGTTCAGCACGGCACCGGCATCGGTGTCTTTCCCGAACAGCACAAACTGGTTGAATCCCCGTTCGGCAACGGGTACGGCTACTTTCTCCAGCTCCCCGGCAATCCGATCCAGGTAAAAGGGTTCGTCGCCGTGAATCAGGTAAACAGGAGCTATCCGCTTATTACGGATGTCTTTCAGGAGAGCGTCAACGGCAGCAATCAAGGTAGGTACGATTTACGACCAGGCAGACAACCACAACACACTTGTCGGGCAGCCTCATTCGGTCTATGTCACAAAAATAACGGTTTAGCCGCTACTACATCCCTTTACACTGGTTTATACCTAAGATTTCACCAATCCGAGGCTCGCCCAAACACCTCCTGACCAGCCCTGCCCCATTCTGGATACAACAAAAAGAAAGTAAGCTACTTTTCTCCCGGCGGGCATGCGGACACTTCCGTTGGTAGCGTTACCTACTTTTGATTAACCCTGCCTATCAGGAAATTACACCCCCGGATTCAGCTTAAAAGCTGTGCTTTATGCCATTTCCAGTGAGACCCCCTTTACCCAAAAACAAGGAGCGCCCCAGCCAGTTCTGGCCAGAGCGCTCCTTGTAAGCAATACCAAAAGGCTTAGTTTGCCTTCACCACGTTCACCGTCTGCGACTGGGTAGCCGTACTCACCCGCAGAACCAACACGCCTACCGGCTGGCGGTTGATCTCGAACGTGTGACGCTCCAGGGAACCAGCCTGATCCACCCGATGGGAGCCAATCAGACGGCCCTGCACATCGCTCAGGTTCATCTGTACCGACTGACCACTGACGCCCTGAACCTCAATCAGGACCTGCCCGTTCTGAGTCGGGTTGCCCATGACCCGTACGGATAGCCCCGATGCATCGGCACCCAGCCGGGCGGCTGCACTACTGTTGCAGGCGGCTAACCAGCCGTAGCTGAAAATGGCTTCAGCGGGTGTACCACTTTGGGTAGCCTTCAGCGTAATGACCGGATTGTCGGTGTAGAGGTTGAGTGTGTAGGGGCCCGAAGCCGTTGTCGGTAACAGCTCATTGACCACCGAGAAGCTTACCGGCCCACCGCTCAGACCGGCGTACCGGGGCGTGAAACTAATCTGGCGCTGGCCCGCACTTAACGTCTGGCAACTAATCGTTGTGACGGCCGTAATACTGAACGCACCGGATGGCGGTTCGGGTGCCGTACCGGTACAGGCCGCCAACCAGTTGTAGCTGAAAGCGGCTTCGCCCTGCGTGCCGCTCTGGGTAGCTCTCAGGTTGATGATGGGGTTGTCGGTGTAAAGGTCGAGCATGTAGGGACCCGATGCTGTGGTGGGTGACAGCTCGTTGATCACCGAGAAGCTCACTGGCCCGCCATTCAGACCCACGTACTGGGGCGTGAAACTTAATCGTCGCTGGCCCACACTTAACGTCTGGCAACTGACTGTGGTTACGGCTGTGATACTGAAAGGCGAGGATGGGGGCGTGATTACGTCGCCATTACAGGCCGCCAGCCAGTTGTAGGCAAAACTGGCTTCGCCCGGTGTTTCACTCTGCGTTGCTTTTAGCGTGATAATCGGGTTATCAGTGTATAGGCTCAGGGTATAGGGTCCCGGATCGGTCGTGGGAGCCAGCTCGTTGACTACGGAGAAACTAATGGGTTGCCCATCGGCCCCGCTGTATTGCGGGGTGAAAGTCAGCGAACGCCGGTTGGCATCGCCCGACACGGGGGTGCAACTCACCGTCGTTACACCCGTAATGGAGAAGCTACCCGTCCTAAAGTAGATGGTGGCGTCGTCATCCTGCGGCAGCACATCATAATCTTCTTCATCGATCAAGGTCAGCGTCAGGGTCTGATCGCCATTCTGGAGCAGATCGTCGCCGGGATAGACGTACAAGTCGAAATCCATCTCCCCGTCTTCAAAGACTTCATCACCGTCAAACATCAGGAGCGTATTGCCGACGGCCGACCCGCTAATGGAGTACTGAACCGTTAGAGGACCATCGGCATTGCTGCGGGCGAAGTGGAAAATGGCATAGTCTGCACCGTCATCGCCTGCGGCTGCGACACTTCCGCTTCGTCTGCGTACTACTTTACCCCCACCATTATTGCCCGTACCGGCAGTCACCACGGAGTCAGGGGCAGTCAGGCCAACCGAGGGTACGGCTTCAACCGTAAAGCTAACCAGTCCCGTGGCGGTTTGACTGATGGGGAAGGAATTGTCGACCACCGTTACGGTAAACGTCTGAACACCCGTTGACAGGTCTGTCAGCGTGATAATAGGTGAATCGGCTGATGAAATGTCACTATAGCCTCCCTCGCTCAAAAATTTGTAGGTGTACGGAGCCCGGCCACCCGATACTGAAGCGGTCAGAACCACCGGCCCCGCCGTTGATGTGGTCATTTTGTCCGTCGCCAGCGTGACCGCCAGCGGTTTCTGATTGGCTGGATTGACGATGGAAAAATTGGCGTTGGAAATATCGAAGAAGATGTTGTTGCTGCTGGCAATCTTAATGCGGGCCTGGTCGGTGTCTATAGCGGGCAGCGTAATGGACTGACTACCATCGTTGGGCGTATTGGCCGCCAGCGTGGTGGGGAAGGTGAGCCCTCCATCGGTCGACAGCAGTATGTTTACCGTCGCGCAATTCACTGGGGCGGAGTTCGTATTGGCCACACTCCAGGTGATGGTTTGGGCGGTATTCTGCAGGTATGAACCCTTTAAATTCGTCGTTTCTAAAAATGGCCCCGAATTGGCGTCGATGGTCACCGTCATTTGCTCATACGCCAGGCCACCCAGTCCATCGCGGACCGTTAAGCGGTGGGTGGTAACGATGCCGACCGAGGGTAGCTTATCACCCTTGGCCTGGTTGGTACCGCTCAGGATGGCTTCTAAGCGCGGAAACGTCCGCGTTCCCGTCGACGTGGGTTGGTAGGTCCTGAAAAAGGGAGGCTGTGCCGTGTTGTCCAGCGTGGTTTGCGTCGGAACAATGGTGCCGACGTTGGTTCCTTCCCAGGAATACGTCAACGGATTGCCATCGGCGTCGGAAGCGGAGCCCGTCAGGGTGAAGGGGGTCGATTTAGGAATGGTCCGATTGGCAGGCACCACCACCACGGGAGCCACATTGTCCAGGTCGCTCGTGGTAAAGCAGGCACTATTGGTAATGTGCGCCTGGGCCTGATCATAATTGACCGTATGAAACGTTAAGATTGGGCCATAAGCGGGTTGTTCGTAGTTATCACTCTTGGTATCAGTATCACAGGTGAAACCATAGCTCATGATAGTAGCCCCCGAACCAGGTTCTACGGATGTTCCGGGGTTCCGGGTGGTGCAAACCGGAATGCTACTATTGTAACTGTGACTCATGCCGAATTGGTGACCCATTTCATGGGTGAGTGTCTGATCGTTGAAAACCGGCGCGAACGACCCATCCCCGATCCCGGTTACACCTTGGCCTTTTATGTCGTTATCACAGAGTGACTGGAAAACGGCAACACCACCGCCCGAGCCTTGTGCAGTTCCTAACACATGACCAACGTCGTAGTTGGCTTTTCCCACCAGCTTATCCAGATTAGCCTGATTTTCGTCCAGCATCTTACCCTGGTTGCTGTTAGTGTAGGGGTCCGTAGCGGTGTTCGAGTAAACGGCTGTTACATCACTCACCAGATTAAGTTGAACGCTAAGCTCCACGCGGTACACCGCATTCATCCGGTTGACATAGCTCACCAAACCGGCAAAGGCAGCATTGACATTACCCCCATACGCGGGCAGGTTGGTAAACTCCCCGTCGGCGGCCACCGCCAGGCGGAAGTTTCTCAGAACGGTACCCGTACTAACCTGGGTGGCACGGGCGCCGTTGTTGGTGGGTTGCGTCTTGATTGGAAGCGCACGGGAATCGTCCGTGCCACACTTCGTGTTCAGGCTTTTGCCGGAGGAGTTGGCGGGGGTTGGCCGTTCGGCATCCCGGGCAAAATACGTCCGGTATAGTTGATCCGTTCGATTGGTGGATACCTTGTCGTAATAGACTGCATCGCCGTTCACACCCAGGATAATGGCATTGAAGCCCAGAGCTGTAAAACTGATTCGGATGGTGTAGTTCTTATGGATCTGCCCCTGCCCGTTGTAGGTTTTAATTTCAGGGTGTTTGGCCGCAATGGCTGGGGCAAGAATGGGTGATTCGAGCATGTCGAAGGTTTCTACCGTTCCATCGGGCAAGGGTATCTGCAACGCGATAGCCGGACCTCGGTTGGTAAACTCGACGGGTGCTTTGGCCAGAAAAGTACGTAAATTGGTTTCTTTCAGCCGATAGTAGGCGAGCTTCCTGATGTGCGGGTTCTGATCCGCCCCGATGCGTAACTGGGCGGTTGGTACGGGTTCAAAAAAGGATGTTTGGGCCGAAGCGGCAAGGGCGCTCAGGCTCAGAAAGGCCAGGCATACGGCCCGTTTCAGGTAGAGAGTTAGTCTCATACGGTTAGTTGATTAATGGCGTTAACTGCCGGGGATAATTAGTAAAACATGGATGACTTGAAAGCCGGTAAATCAATCAAATACCATACATGCTATTTCAAAGATACGGGATTTGCTTACTTGTCGATTTCTGCATCCGGGCCACTGGTTTCAGGAATAATGCATCCGGTGTTATTCAAATAATACCGTAATGGTATCTGTTGCCCCGCAAGTAGTTTTCCCGCAAAACACATAACTCATTTACAGGCACTTGTGGGGTTAACTAAGAAAAATTTTTGGTGATTTTTCGGGCAGGTACGTGGTCAGTCACTCAGGCTTTTTGGAGGAGTGAAACCGAATGATCTGGCTGGTAACTATACCTTACCGGTCGTTTACTCATCAATCAGGTCGTTCATTTAATTAAATCAGTCGTTTGTTTCATTTACCCCAATTTTGAGTAACATCCATCTTAAAGGGCTGGCGTACATGATAAGTGAATCCTGCCAATGCGTTGGTAGACTATCAAACTGGAAGGTTCATATTCCCCTTGTTTTGCGGTATCTCCTGTTGAATATTCGTTTACTTTTGCTTAGCTTACTCATAAATACATGTTCCTTGCTTTATATATTCATCCAAGCCATCCGTAATCATCATGGAGAAGAAATATCAAACACTCATTGTGGATGATGACCCGCTTATCATTGCTCAGGTAGCGGGTTTTCTGGCAAAAACTAATCTTTTCGAGAAACCCTGCACCGCCGGGAACGGCACTGACGCCATTGGCATCCTGCATAATTCGCCCATCGACCTGCTTTTTGTGGATTTGGAATTGCCCGATATGAGTGGGCTGGATTTTTTAAGGCTGTTCCCCCATCGGTGTCCAGCTATCATTATTTCCGCCTTTCCTAAATACGCGGTTGACTGTTACGACAACGATGACGTGGCTGATTTTTTAGTTAAGCCCCTGCTGTATCCGCGGTTTCTGCGCAGTTTGCACCGAACAGTTTTACGGGTAGACGTACCACCGTCCTCCGTTCCTGCTATTCCACCCGGTTCAGATATACCCGTCCGGCTCAACCAGTTTACACAACCACCTTCCCCCTCCCCGGTAGCGCACGTATACCTTAAAACGGGGCGCATAAATCAACGATTCACCTTTAATGACATTCTTTATCTTGAAGCGTATACTATCTACACGAAACTGATTTCCACCGCCGGAACGTTTGTTATCAATGAACAGATTTCCAGATTAGAGAGAGAGTTCAGCCAAAACAATTTCCTGCGCGTTCACAAATCGTACCTGATCAATGTGGACCAGGTTACCAGGTTTAGTGCTACCAGTATCTGGCTGCAACAACATACGATTCCCGTTGGGCGGACCTTCAAACCAAAGGTACAGGCGCATCTGAACGGTACATTTTCATCTTCTAACACGTCAGATACGCGGGCAAGCTATCCGTAAAACTGGTTGGAAATTAGTTTTTACGGCAATTTCTAAAACTACTATAAAAGGAGAAGGCAATGAACGCCCGGTTGGTTTTCTGGATGCTTTTAGGGATTGCCGGACAAGCGCAGGCTCAGTTCAGAGGGGATTATTCTATTGCCAGAAATGACGCTGCCCTTGGTGCCTTTCAAACGCAACTCCGGGTAGCGACCAATGACACGACCCGTATTATTTTGCTGGAAAAACTATCGACAGCCTATCTCGATAAAGCGAAGCCCGATAGTGCCCTCGTGTTGTTGCAACGGGCGCTTCAGTTGGCCCGTCAGTCGAAGAGGCCACTCGATTTAGGGCGTGCTTACCGGGGGCTGGGTACCTATTACTTTCTGCAATTGCTGCCCGCTCAACAAATCGAAGCCAACAAAAAAGCCATTTACTATTTCCAAAAAGCTGGCCGCATACCCGAAGCCGCCGAGGTGATGTATGCATTAGCCAAAGTTTACATTGACTATCTGGAACCGGCAAAAGCAGTTGAACAGATTCAAAAAAACATAGCGTACGCCCAGCAAACCGGCTATTACGGGCGGTTTGCTTCTTCATACGGACTACTGTATACTATTCATATCCGTTTGGGTAAAAAACAGGCCGCATTTGCCGACTTAAAGGCGATGGAGACCATTCTTCCGCTATTACATAACGCCCGTGAATTGTTTGTTGTCAACAGTTACTTTGCCGATTGGTTTGAACGGCAGGCAGACTACACCAGAGGGCTAACATACAGGCGAAAAGCCTTGTTACTGATCGAAAAAGTTGGCACCCCTATTGAAATTATTCAGGTACATGAAAGTATAGCAACCAATTTACTCAATCAAAAAGCTTTCGGGCAGGCCGAAGCGTACCTCAACAAAGGTATTCGGGTAGCTAACCAGGCCAATCTGCCAGCGGCTACGCTGTATAACCGGCTGGCCCTGCTTCGCGAAGAGCAGAATCGCCTGCCGGAAGCGTATCGGGCCGCCCGTAAAGCCTACGATGATGTACGCCGGGTACACAATCCTTACTTACTATCCCTGGTTCTGAATACACTCGGTCGGCTTCAGGAAAAACAGGGTGAATACAAACAGGCGTTAGCTACCTTCCAGGAGTTTAAAACACTTAACGACAGCATCAACGAAGTAAAAAAGATCCAGGCCATCAGTACAGTCGAGTCGCGATTTAGTCTCCAGAAGAAGGAAAAAGACATCCTGCTCCTGCGCAAAAATTCAACAATTCAACTGCTTGAATTGCAGCAGGTTAATCAGCGAAATATTCTGTATAGCATCGTAACGACTGGCCTTGTACTGGTGCTGCTACTGCTGGTTCGAATGATCTATCTGAACCGGCAGCACATGAAACTATTGAACCGGCAAAAAGCGGAAATCAACGTACAGCTAACGAACGTGCAGGCCTTGAATCAAGTCAAAAATAAACTCTTCTCCATCATTGGTCATGACCTTCGGGCACCGGTTATTCACCTCAAACTGTTGGTCGATGGGTTCGATACGGCACCGCAGTCGGCAGCGGCAATGACCTGGCAAACGGACCAGTTGAAACGAACCATAAATCCACTGTATCACCTGCTAGACAACCTGTTGCATTGGGCGGCTTTGCAGCAGGGGGGCCTGCGCCGACACCCGGAACAGATACCCCTCTCCGATTTAGTAACTGAAACCGTGGCCTTATTCGATTCCCTGATTCTACAAAAAAACATAGCTGTTTGCGTAGAATCCGGTCAGGTTTGTACGTGGGCAGACGAGGGGCAAGTGCAGATTGTGATTCGTAACATCATTCATAATGCCCTCAAATTCACCCCACCCGGCGGGCACATCCGGGTTAGTTTCAGCCAATCGACTACCGAAACCGTATTGAGTATCGCTGACACGGGCATAGGAATAGACCTGACCGACTGGAATCAATCCACCGCAACACGTAGCAAAACCGGCACAGCGGGCGAACCCGGTACCGGGCTGGGTTTATTGATTTGTGCTGAGTTTATGAAACACAATGGCGGTCGGCTGGATATTGAAAGTACTCCCGGAAAAGGAACAGTCGTCCACTTGATTTTCGGCATGAACCAGCCCGAAAAAGCCTATCGGCATCGGTATGGTGTGGCAGCAGACTCTGTATGATTAGGTGTACAGGTGTCCCAATCCCAAACCGCGTACCCGTTGATTAGGTGAAAAAATAAGAGAATAGTCTGTTTCTACTGAAATCACTACTAGATTAAGCTAAGAATGTCTAAACGGTTACTTAGGATTTCGTTTGACGAATACTCCCTGACGTGCGTCTGATCATTGCCCAATAAATAACTGCTTCAGCATGAAACTCACCAATGTTGATCGGGCAATTTCATCTGGCCTGTTCCATACAGTTGATGGTTTGACCACTACCGCATCCGTTTATCCGTGAGATTTACCTGTCCGACGCTTAGTAGACCAGGTTAACAGGAACCTACCCCATTTTGGATACAACATCAAGAGATTGGGCTACTTTTCTATTTTCGGGTCTGCTGACCTTTGTATCGTTAAAACACATAACGAAACAGGTACACAGATGACTGGTATTCAACAAACAAAACTGGGTGGTCAGGGACTCATCGTTCCAAACGTAGGGCTTGGCTGTATGGGAATGACCAAAATTGCGGGCATGGATATTTATGGGAAGGCGGATGAGGCCGAAGCAATCGCTACGATTCACCGTTCGCTGGAACTGGGTGGCATTTTTTTAGACACGGCCGATTTATATGGAACGTTGGCCAACGAACGACTAGTTGCCAAAGCCATAAAAGGGAACCGAAGCAAGTATATCATCGCAACCAAATTCGGGTATAAAATTGTTGATAACGAGCAACTGACCTGACAAATAAACGGCCAGCCGGATTACGTCAGAAAAGCCGTTGAACGCTCCCTGAAAAACCTGGGCACCGATTATATCGACCTGTATTACCTGCACCGGCTGGACCAAAACACGCCCATTGAAGAAACCGTTAGGGCGATGGCCGAGTTGGTAAAGGAAGGGAAAGTCGGCTACATCGGTTTGTCGGAAGTGTTATCGGCCACCATCAGGAAGGCGCACCAGATTCATCCGCTCACGGCCGTACAAACGGAATACTCCCTGTTTGAGCGCAGCGTGGAGGAAGAGGGCATTCTGGACACCCTGCGGGAACTGGGAATAGGCTTTGTTGCGTATTCACCCGTGGGCCGGGGATTTCTTTCCGGCGAAATAAAAACTCCCGGCGATTTTCCGGAAAATGATTTCCGGCTGAGCATTCCCCGTTTTCAGGGCGAACAGTTTTACAAGAACATCGAGCTGGTCAATGCGATCAAACAACTGGCAGACACCAAAAGAATATCGGCCCCGCAACTGGCCATTGCCTGGATCATTGCCAAAGGGTTTGTTCCTATTCCGGGCACGAAACGCCGGAAATACGTGGAAGAAAACACCGCGGCCGCCAATATAACCCTGACACCCGAAGAAATGGCCCAACTGGAAGCTATTGTACCGCTCGGCGTATCGACCGGTGACCGCTACAATGCCGCCGGTATGTCTATGGTCGGTTTATAACTGTCAAAACAGGAACGGGGAACGAGAAGCGATAGCTTTTCCCCGTTCCGACTGATCGACTCCAATGAAAAAGACGACGCCCCCCCCTTACGTTATCAATTCACTTTCTGAGTTGCACCTGATACTGGGTTTACCCAAACCGGAGCATCCACTGGTAAGCGTCATCAATTTGGGGGACGTAACCTGCCATTTTGACGAAAACCTGACCAGCGTAATCTACAACTTTTACTCGATCTGTATTAAAAAGGGGTTTGCCGGGACAATGAAGTACGGGCAGAACTACTATGATTTCGACGACGGAATAATGACCTTCTTTTCACCGTGACAGGTCATTTCAACCATTACAGCCGATGACATGGTTTTATCCGGCAGTTGGCTGGTCATCCATCCCGATTTTATCCATCACTATCCATTGGCCAAAAGCATCAAAGACCACGGCTATTTTTCTTACGCGGTTAATGAAGCGCTGCACCTGTCCGAAAAAGAAGAAGGACTAGTAGCGACCATTTTTCAGAATATCCATCAGGAATATCGGTCCAGCATCGACGGCTACACGCAGGATGTAATCGTGTCGCATATCGAACTGCTGCTCAATTACGCCAACCGGTTTTACAACCGGCAGTTCATCACCCGAAAACAGGCGAGTCACGATATACTGACCCGGCTGGAAGCGATTCTGACGGATCGTTTTGACCCGGAAAAAGTTCAGGCAACAGGCCTTCCAGCCCGGGCTGGATTGCCCCGGGGCCTTCCCACGGTTCAGTACATACCCGACACCCTGCACGTTTCGCCCAATTACCTGAGCGACATGTTGCGAAAACTGACTGGACAGAGCACGCAGCAGCACATTCACAACAAACTGATCGAGAAAGCCAAAGAGATTCTATCAACAACGACGCTGTCGGTCAGCGAGATAGCGTACCAGCTGGGGTTTGAGTACCCGCAGTCGTTTAACAAACTATTCAAGAGCAAAACTCACCTCTCCCCCCTCGAATTCAGGCAGTCGTTCAACTGAATTCACGCATCTATAAGCGACTTAGCATCAATGCACGCGTTTGCTTACAATGGGCAACCAAGCCAGGCCAGAAAAGCGAGAAGTGCCGGGCAATCTGATCGTAATATCCCGTAAAATCAATGATGGCCGTGTCCAGTCCCGACGGGTAAGCCGTTCGGCGGGATACGCCTTTGAGGGAGCGGTCGATGCCTTCAGCAAACTGATAGTTCGTCAGCCATTCCTGCCGAATCATGTACTCGGCCATACGCCCGGCAGCGGGGGGCAGCCGGGCGGTATTTTCGGCCAGAACGTGGTAAAAATCCGAAACAAATACAGATAGTGGCTCGCCGGTTAGTTTCTGAAAATTGACTGCCAGAAAATGATCGAAGAAAATATCGACAGCCGCTCCGGCGTATTTGTGGCAGCGGAGGTGCAGCAAGCCCCGCACGGCCGCCACGTCAGGATGGGCATCGGTAAAGGTGTCTATAGCCCGGTGTAATCGTACACCCGCCACCTCTGCCGGGGTAAGCTGATGACGCGGATTTTCGGGATCACCTTTGATAAAATCGCCCATAAAGTTACCAATTACGAGCCCCGGCTGCCGATCTGACAGGTACGCATGAGCCAGAATATTCATGGCGCTGGTCGTTCTACGGGCGCATTCCCACCCGCCACGTAGCGTTCGACCGTTACGCCAAACCGGCGCAGGAAGTCAACGCCTTCATCGGACGGTATTCCTTTGTATTCTGCGTAGGAATTCAGGTAAACGACCCGGGCAATTTTCATGCTATAGATAATCCGGGCGCAGGCAATGCAGGGTGACAGCGTGACGTAAATCGTGGCTCCTTCAATCTCGGAGCCGTTTTTGGCCGCGTACAAGATCGCGTTCTGTTCGGCATGGAGCGCCAGCGAACACGACCCTTTTGAGTCGCGGGGGCAACCGGTTTCGGGAAACTCTACGTCGCAGTTGTGGGTTCCGGCGGGCGGTCCGTTGTAGCCAATGGAAATGATGCGGGTTTCGCGGGTCAGCACTGCGCCTACCTGCGCCTTGATGCAGTGAGACCGCTTGGCTAGATTCACGGCCAGGTCCATAAAAATATCATCGAAGCGCGGACGGACTACCGGCGTTTTTGCCTTGGAAAGAGGTATGTTGGCGGTGGGTATCATGCTGTAAAGGTAACGTTGAGGTAAGGCAATTTAGTCAGCACATGCTAACCCGGCAGTAAATTGATGTAAAGAGCGGGGAGCAATGCCAGGGCATTGGCCGTGGTATGCCGGGCCACCTCGTCCACGCTTACTTGTTTCAGGTCGGCCACCCGCTGGGCAACCAGGCGCAGATAAGCCGGTTCGTTGCGTTTGCCCCGATGCGGCACGGGAGCCAGGTAAGGTGAATCGGTTTCGAGCACCAGGTGTTCCAGCCCAACATGCGGCAAAACGGTATCCAGTCCCCCATTTTTGAACGTACTAACCCCGCCAATCCCCAGCTTAAACCCCATGTCGATGGCCCGATTAGCTTCGTCGAGGGTACCGACAAAACAGTGAAAAATACCCGTCAGGTTGGGCAAGGCTAGTTTTTCAATCAAATCAGCGGCTTCCTGAAATGCGTTTCGGTCATGGCCGGAGCGGGTATGCATGGACACGGGCAGTTTTCGGTCGGAAGCCCAGCGCAACTGGGTTTCAAACGCCCTGAACTGCTGGCCGACGTACGTCATATCCCAGTAAAAATCCAGCCCGATTTCGCCCACGGCCATGAAGGCGTGGCGGCTCAGATTTTCTTCAACAGCCGCCAATTCATCATCAACGGTATCCGTCACGTAGGACGGGTGCAGGCCCATCATGGGTAGGCAGCGGTCGGGGTACTGCTCCGCCAGGGCCATCATTTGCGGTATAGTTTCGCGGGCGCAGTTAGGCATCCATATTTGGCTGATCTGCTGGGCAGTGGTCCGCTCCAGCCAGTTATCTTCCTCATTATGGGCTACCTCTTCGGCAAACTGCGGGTCATAAATATGGGCGTGGGTGTCAATGAGTATCATGCGTATTTTCTTCCTTTCCAGTCAATTTTTGTGGGCAACCAATAAAAAACGACGGCTATCGGCCCGATAATGAGCTGGTAGCCATCAAACAACAACGCGTACGGCCACAATCTGGTTTGCCGCAGTCGGCTCAATCCCAGCGAAAGAATCATCGTTTGAATCAACAGCCGACTCAGGTACAGCCCAATGGCCAGCACCGGAGCGAACCAGCCAATCAGCAATAGCAGGGGCAGAAACAGGTAATTCCCGTACAACAACCCTACTATCCAGCCGGGTAGTGCGGTGGCACCCCGCATCCAGCGTTTGCGCTGCTGCAAAAATGACCTGACTGTATCGACAGGCTCGGTACGGGCCAGCACCGACTCACTGAGCAGGTTTCGAAAACCGTATCCTTGCGTCAGAATGGCCCGAAAAAGGGCATAATCTTCCGTCACCGAAAAGGGTAGTGATTCGTACCCGCCGACGGCATTGTAAGCCTTTTTGCTCACCGCCATGTTGTTACCCATAGCCGTAATGGGCATACCCACGCTGCCGACCAGGTGCGTGAGGGTCAGGTTATACAGCCAGTCAAGGGTTTGTAGTTTGTGGAATACCGATGTCCCTGCCGGCAGTGTAACCCCCGTCACCACCCCCGTATTGCCGGTAAACGAGCGCAGGATTTCGGTCAGCCACTCCGGAGACACCCGCGTGTCGGCATCCGTAAAAAACAGGTATTGCCCGTTAGCCTGCCGGGCCAGCTGCGCCAGCACGTTGGCCTTACCGAGCAACCCATCCACTGATTCTGTGATGTTAATCAGGCGAAAAGCGGATTTGTCCCGCACAAATTCGGTAACCACTGCCGCGGTTTGGTCGGTAGACTGGTCATTACCGATAAGCACGTCCATGGAATCGAGCGGGTAGTGGAGCTGGCTGACGGCCCGCAGGCAGGCGAGTATCGTGGCTTCTTCATTGCGGGCGGCAATCAGGATACTAACCAGCGGGTATTGCTGGTCAGGGGGGCTAGTAGCCAGCATAGATGGGCTGTGGAACGGCGCGAAATGAGTACCCCCGCTGGGCAAAATAGTCCAGCGTTCGGGGTAGCACGTACCGCATGGTGGGCCAGGCTTTCAAACTGTCGTGAAAGACCACAATGGAGCCGGGTTTGGTGTACTGAATTGTTTTCTTCAGACACACATCGGGGGATAATTTCGTATCAAAATCACCCGTCAGCACATCCCACATAACGATGGAGTAGTGTTCCATCACCCGAGCCGCCTGCGACTTTTTAATCCGTCCGTAAGGCGGGCGAAACAAGGACGTTTCTACACCCAGCAAGTCCTGACACTGCTGAATATTGTCCAGATAGACGGCATCCTCCGTTTTCCAGCCATTGAGGTGATTGAATGTGTGATTCCCGACCATGTGCCCCGCTTCGAGCACGCGGTATAACACCTCCCGATGCTTGCGGACGTTGTCGCCAATGCAAAAAAACGTAGCCTGTGCCGAAAACTTATCCAGTTGCTCCAGCACAAACTCCGTCACTTCTGGAATAGGCCCATCATCAAACGTCAGGTAAATCGTTGGTTCGGACTCATCCACAATCTTCCACCAGCATTCGGGATAGATTGTCCGGAATAGAAAGTTGGACTTGTGAAGAAAAATCATAGAAAAGCGGCTACTGACTGATACTGAACAGATTTTTTCGGGAAGGGTCTGCTTCCCAATCTCTATTTCAAAGGTGAGAATAATCTACTTATAAATAAAGACCCGTATACGTAGCAATCAGTTTAATAACCCGACCCAAAACTGATTTTCATTTCATCGGGTGTACTACGCTATCGCACAAGGCTACACTATTACTTGGTCGGGTAGTATAGCCAGACACTAAACAGGTATCAAAGAAATGTTAATTCTGTTGCTTGTAGGGAATTTACCGGAAAACGTACAACACATCACCGTTAGTCTATTCACGTAAGCCTGCGCTCTTTCCAGATGTACCCTTTCCCTTGAGCGACCAAACCGAAAAAGAGAACGTAAAGCGGGTAAATCAACTGCGTGAGCGGGATTCCCCAAACGGACGATTTCTTTTGTAAAAAAAGGAGTATCTGGCGCAGGAACAGAAATTCAGGCACTACTTTCAGCCCCAGTACCATCAATACCGTCTTTCCGGTCAGATACCCTCCTGCCCAGCCCAGTAAGCTTATAACGGGGGCGGCATTACTCAGGAAGATAAACACGGCCAGCACCGATGGCCCGTAACTGGCGTACGCCTTCCATTTGCTGGCCCAGCGTTTTCGCTGATTATAGAACGCCCCCCACGACCGATGCGGCCCGGTGCGGACAATTGCTTCCGCATTTTTCAAAAAACGGACACCATCCGGATAGCGGGCTGCAATCTTATGCATCAGGAATTCATCATCACCCGATGCCAGATGGTCAACCCCGGCAAAACCACCGACTTCTGTGAAGACCTTTTTTTCGTAACACAGGTTGGCTCCATTGCACATGGTTGGGTATCCCAGCCGCATCGTACACGCACCGGAACCGATTAAACTGGCAAACTCCACCGTTTGCAGCGTATCGAACAAACTGTGTTCCTCCGTGAAGGTTACCGTTCCCGAAATCAGTTTAGCACCCGTCTGCGTATAAAACGCAGCGATCGTCGCCAGCCAGTTGGGATCAACCCGACAGTCGCCATCGGTCGTTACGATAAGGTCGCCCGTGGCTTGGGCAATACTTTGGGTTATGGCGCGTTTCTTGGGGGATGCCGTTCGCTCCTCATTCAGCGAAAGCGGGTGTAGGGGAAAAGATGCCCGTTCAGCATACTGCCGGACAAGTTGCCCGGTGTTATCCGTCGACGCGTCATCCGCTACGATCACCTCGAACTGACGGAAGGTCTGATTACTCAAATCATCCAGTAATTTCCCGATGGTTGCCGCTTCATTCCGAACGGGGATAACGACCGTAATACGCGGGCTACTCACGCCAGTAACGCCGGGAACGAAGGATGGCATACGGAGCCAGGTTATCCAGAGAAGGAAGGTAAAAATGGCATACAGCAGGCTAACAGCCAGCAGGAATAACGTCATTCGGCAGTGATTTTAAGTTTCCAGACCCAGTACAGACCAACCAGCACGGGCATCAGAATATTAGTGAACCAGAGCAGTAGGGTAGCGGTAATCAGCACCGGAACCGCCGGGTCAAAGGGCGAAAATACCCACAGCGCAGCCGCTTCCCGAACGCCCAGATCACTCAGCAGGTTAAAAGCGGGCGTTACGGTTTTCACCAGAAAAACCACCCCGATACCCGACGCAGCCACGTCCGGCTCCATCACTATTCCAACGACACGCATGGCCAGATAAAACTGTATCGCAAATACACCATACCGGACCGTAGCGACCAGCAGTGCCAGCACTATTTCACGATTTGAGTACAACCCGGCTACGTTCCAGTAGGTGGCAAAGCGCTTTAACCCTGCCCGGCCAGACAACCAATGCACCAGCCGCGTGCGGACAAGCCCGAATACCACGCCCCCCAGCGATAGCACACCTAACAGTACCAGCAGCCACCGGCCGGCAGTACTGGCGCGGTCGGGCACCAGAGCCAGGTGGTGCGCCCAGGCTACGGTTCCCATGACCAGTGCTACGTAAAACTGCATCCCCCCCGACACCAGGGAGGCTCCGATGGCGGAGCTTCTTCTACCATCACGCAGGGATAGCACCCGTCCGGCAGTATCGCCCAGTTGGGCAGGTAGTGCGAATGCCAGCGAAACACCCGCCAGCACCCCACTGTATGCCTCCCCGAACGACGTCTTTTCTACGCGCTGGAGCAGTATCCACCATTTCAGGGCTTCGAGCCCCCAGTTTATGGGCGTAAGCGCGAGCAAACCAATGGCCCACTGTTCGGGGTGGTCAACGGTTCGTAACTGCGTTTGCAGCCTGGCCCAGTCGAACGGCTGTTGACGCAGCACGTAACCGATGTAAACCAGTAGCAGCACAAAAACGGCAATTTTAGCCCAGAAAATGATTTTTTTGCCTGAATTCCGCGACAAAACAGATGAGAACACGTTACTTTGTAAAAGACCCAACACCGTATCCATGATTATAACGCCCAAGCCCGTTGATACTACCAAAGAGAAAATTATTCTGGGCGTAGACCCCGGCACAATGGTTGCCGGTTACGGCATCATCTCCGTATCGGGGGGCGTTATGAACATGATTCAGTACGGCGTGGTCCAGTTGAGCAAATATAGCACCTACCAGCTCAAGCTCCAGAAACTCTACGAAACCATTCTGCGGCTTATCGACGAATACCACCCCGATGAAATGTCTATCGAAGATCCTTTCTTCGGTAAAAACGTGCAGGCCATGCTCAAGCTGGGCCGGGCACAGGGCGTTGTGATGGCAGCCGCCCTGTCCCGTAATATCCCCATTGTTGAATATGCTCCCCGACGCATCAAGCAGTCGGTTACGGGCAATGGTAATGCCTCCAAAGAGCAGGTGTCGCAGATGGTTAGCCACCTGCTTCGGCAAGACCTCGACCCGAAGTTTTTCGACGCTACCGATGCGCTGGCCATCGCCATTTGTCATCATTTTCACGAAAACGCACTGCCGGTGGCTCCCGGCAAGAAGAACAAAAAGGGTGCCTGGGGTGCTTTCGTCAGCGAGAATTCAGGCCGGGTAATGTAGCACAACTATCATTTTCTCTAGATGATCCATATACCGAAAAAGCCTCCGTAGTGGAGACTTTTTCGGTATTGTCAACTTTTTGATCGTTTAAACTATTGCTGTTTACCCGATTTGGGCGCTTTTTTCTTTGCCTTCACCGTCGAAGCGCTGGTCCGGGTACTGCTCCGAGCGTCTACTTTGGTTGTACCCGTTTTTGCACCACTGCTAACAGCCTGGTTCTGACCATTCGTTAAGCCCGTACCGGCGGGAGCCGTTCCCAATCCGACTGATACACCACCTGTACCATCGTGCGTATTCTCAGCGGAGGGGTTTGAGCGCATCACTTCATTTTTGGTTGGTGCTCCAGTTGTCGATTTCGTGCTGGCTTTGGCGGGTTTTTGTTGGGCATTGACCGTTCCGGCACACAGCAGAACGACAGCAGCGGCAGCGAGTAAGTTTGTCATCGTATCATCCGTTTAACGTGAGTAATACCTATGATAACTAGCTTATTCGCTTTGGGTTTTGTCCGTAGCCTAAAATAGCAGCCATGGTGACGCTAGGCCGCCACTTTGAATTCCGACGTTAAATGGAACGTTACGTCGGGGTTATTTTGTTCATTCATCCGCAACATCCAGTCCGATTCGGCCAGGAAAACGGGGTTGTGGTCTTTATCGTAGGCGATTTGATTACCTTTCAGCCGGATAAATTCCGCCAGTTTTGCCGGATCTTCCGCCGTAATCCAACAGGCTTTGGTGTAGTTGAGGGGTACCCACCGGCACTTGGCCCCGTATTCGTTCTCCAGCCGGTACTGAATAACCTCAAACTGAAGTTCCCCCACGGTACCAACGAACTTACGATTACCCAGTTCGAGCGTAAATAACTGCGCTACCCCCTCATCCGTCAATTGCTGAATACCCTTATCCAGTTGCTTGGATTTCATGGGGTCCAGGTTAACGAGTTCCTTGAAAATCTCAGGCGAGAAACTTGGTATTCCCTGATACTGTAACTCCTCTCCTTCGGTTAGCGTATCGCCAATTTTAAACGTACCGGTATCGTAAAGACCCACCACGTCGCCGGGGAAGCCTTCCTCCACCACGCTTTTGCTGTCGGCCATAAAGCTGAATGGACTGGCAAAACGCACATTTTTGTCCAGACGGGTATGGTGATAGAATTTATTCCGCTCAAATACCCCCGAACAAATGCGCAAAAACGCAATCCGGTCGCGGTGGCGCGGGTCTAAGTTGGCGTGGATTTTGAAGACAAAGCCACTAAAGTTTTTCTCACCCGGCAGTACCTCGCGCTTATCGGTCTGGCGCGCCACGGGTTCGGGAGAAATTAAACAAAATCCTTCGAGCAACTCTTTTACGCCAAAGTTATTGACCGCCGAGCCAAAAAATACGGGAGCCAGCTTTCCATCCAGATAGGCTTTCTCGTGAAACGCATCGTAAACGCCATCAATCAACTCCACATCCTCGCGAAGACTGGCGGCATCGCGCGCGCCCACTTTTTCGTCGAGCAGATCATCAGCCAGGTCAATCTCCAATACATCGGCTTCAACTTTCGTCTTGTTGGCTTTAAAGAAATATAACTTTTTCTCGATGAGGTTATAAACCCCTTTAAAGTCGGACCCCATGTTGACGGGCCAGGTCATGGGCCGCACCCGGATGTTCAACTTCTCTTCCAGTTCGTCCAGCAGGTCGAACGGATTGCGGCCTTCGCGGTCAAGTTTGTTGATAAAGATGATCACCGGCGTGTCCCGCATCCGGCATACTTCCATCAGTCGTTCGGTTTGTTCCTCCACGCCCTTCACGCAGTCGATTACCAGAATAACACTATCAACAGCCGTTAGCGTGCGGTAGGTATCTTCCGCAAAGTCTTTGTGACCAGGCGTATCGAGGATATTTATTTTCAGGTTATCGTACTCAAACGTCATGACCGAGGTAGCAACGGAGATACCCCGCTGCTTCTCGATTTCCATGAAATCGGACGTAGCCGTTTTCTTGATTTTATTCGATTTTACCGCACCGGCCGTTTGAATAGCCCCCCCAAACAACAGGAGTTTTTCGGTCAGCGTAGTCTTACCGGCATCCGGGTGGCTTATGATGGCGAATGTCCGCCGACGAGCGGTTTCAGCCGTTGCATTAGTTTGCATTATTCTCAGAATAAAAAGACAAAGATACGAAGAGGAGTGAAAAGTGAAGAATGTAGAGTAAAGAATAAGGCTTGCTCCTGAACAGCTATTCTTCACTCTACATTCTTCACTTTTCACTTCATACAAAAGCCCAGAACACCAGTGCCCAGCCAATAATCATGGCCAGGCCGCCAATGGGTGTGATGGCACCGAGCCACGTTATACCCGTGAAACAGAGGATATACAGCGAGCTGGAAAAGATGATAACGCCCCCCAGAAATGAGTACCCCGCCCAATTGAGCAGTTTCACCATGGTCGGATTGGCACCAAACGTGTGCATGAGCAAGCCCACCAGTACCAGCGCAAAGGCATGATAAAACTGATACCTTACCGCCGTTTCGAACGTATCTCCCCGGCCCGATGCATCGAGCATATTCCTGAGCGCATGAGCACCAAACGCACCCAGTCCTACACCTAATAAGCCAAGTAACGCGCCGGCCTGAATAAAGAATTTCATAGTTTCTAGTTTCTGCTCCCAAAAATAGCACTCCCAACCCGGACCATCGTGCTGCCCTCTTCAACGGCCAGCTGATAATCGCCACTCATACCCATCGACAACTCACTAAACTTAATCATGGGCCGCTGAATCTGTGCTAATTTATCATACAGAGCTTTTAGTCCCCTGAACTCCTGCCGAACCTGCTCTTTGTTATCGGTATTGGTTGCCAGCCCCATTAGCCCAATGATACGGACATTTTTTAACTCATCCAGGGCAGCATCAGCAAGCAACGCTTCTGTCTCATCGGCCGAAAGACCAAATTTAGTCTCTTCATCGGCAATGTAAATCTGGAGTAAACAGTCAATCGTCCGATTATGTCGGGCCGCCTGCTTATTAATTTCCTGCAACAGCCGGAGGCTATCCACCGACTGGATCAGCGCCACGAAAGGCGCTATATATTTAACCTTGTTGGTTTGCAGGTGACCAATTAAATGCCACTGGACATCAGCTGGCAACTGAGGCTGCTTTTCAGCCATTTCCTGTACTTTATTTTCTCCAAACTGCCGACAACCGGCGTCGTACGCTTCGCGTAACAGCGTAACGGGCTTCGTTTTTGTGACGGCTATCAGGGCCGCTCTACCGGCTAACTGACGCTCGATCTGTTGAATGGTATCCGCAATCATACTGCCTTTTAGCACCTTTATGGCCCTGTTTTAGTATTATTGTGCAAAGTTAGGGGTACGAACCACTTATTTTGTCGTGTTTTTTGGCCACAAACTAGCTAAAGAGATAATAAATTACCCAGCACTTTAGTTCTGGTAGAGATTTCAAGCTTAACGCGTCCGTTTAATTGATGACACCCATGGAACCCCGACCACAGCCCCAAAATAATAGTCGTAGTTACTTATTAGCGGCCTTACTGATTCTGGCGGCCCTCAATGTACTGCTATTGTATTTCTACTACCAGGAGAAGCAGGAAAACAAAACAAAAGATGCCACGATTGCGGTCAAAACGGAGGAAGTGCTGATTGCAAAAACCAAACTCGACTCCATATCGGCCCAGTTAGACTCCAAGATTGTTGAAATTCAGCGACTAGGCGGTAACGTCGATTCACTCATGAAAGTGAAAACGCAACTGGAAAAAGACAAGCGTGAATTGAAGAACGTTGGCTCATTCGACAATAAGAAGTATGACCAAAAGATTCGAAATTACCAAACTATTCTGGCCCAGAAAGACCAGGAGATTGCCCGGCTAAAAGAAGAAAATGGTGTTCTGACGCAGCAAAATGAAGCGTTAGCGGAGGAAAACACCGGTCTGAAGGCCGAGAGGCAATCCCTGAGTGATTCGGTCATGTCGGTCACAACCAAAAATCAGGAACTTGCCGAAAAAGTGTCTATAGCAGCCGCATTGAGGGCCGAAGCCGTTACGGTTAATAGTGTTAACGCACGGGGTAAGGAAAATGACGGGGGCACCTATAAAGCAAAAAAGACCGATAAGATTCACGTATCTGTTTTGCTGGCACCCAATGGTTTGGCTAAAAAAGACGAAAAGGTAGTATACATCCGTGTTCTGGACCCCAGCGGAGCCGTCATCTCCGATATGGCAACGGGGTCTGGTGAGTTCACCTACAATGGACAAGGTATGGTTTACACGGCTATGCAGCGTTTCAATTTCGACAATAGCCGCCAGCGCATCGACTTCTTTTACGGTCGGGGAGGACAGCGCTTCAACCCGGGTAAGTACAATATTGAAGTTTACAGCGAAGGATTTCGTATTGGTGAAGGCGAGTTCGCTATTAAGTAGCAGCAGGTTTGGTTCAGGGAGCCAAGGGCAGGGGTAACTATTTTTACCTACTACCCTTGGCTCCCTTCTTTTTTTTTGTACCTTTGCGCCCTCATTTCAAACCAATTACAAACAATGTTTCCTAATAACTACGAGACGGTGTTCATTTTAACTCCCGTTTTATCTGATGCTCAGATGAAGGACGCCGTTGATAAGTTCCGTGCAGTGCTGACCGACAACGGTGCGGAGCTTATTCATGAAGACCATATGGGCCTTCGCAAACTGGCCTATCCAATACAGCACAAGAACACGGGCTATTATCAACTCTTCGAGTTCAAAGCTCCCGGCACGATCATCGAGAAACTCAACACGGAGTACCTCCGTGATGAGCGCATCATTCGTCACCTGACGATTTCGCTCGACAAACACGCTGTTGCCTACAACGACAAAAGGCGCAATGGCTTAGTGGGTAAGAAAAAACAAACCGAAAACGCCGGGGAGGCCAAGTAATCATGAGTCTGCAAAACGAATCTGTCTCGAAAACCGAGAACCGCAAAAAATACGACCGCTTCAAGAAAGCTGGCATCAAATACATTGACTATAAGGATGGCAACTTCCTGCTGAAACTGCTGAACGAGCAGGGTAAAATTCTACCCCGTCGGCTAACAGGGACGACCCTAAAAAACCAGCGCAAAGTGGCCCAGGCTGTCAAACGCGCTCGCCATTTAGCCATCCTGCCTTACGTAGGTGATTCTCTAAAATAGTTTGCCATTTTCGGTTTACAGTTTACGATGGGCTATCGAATTGATAAAACCGCATCGCGCAACTGAAAACCGAAAATAGTGAACCGAAAACCTTTCAACTAATGAATATCATTTTAAAAACCGATATCGCCGGCCTGGGCTACAAGAACGACACCGTAATGGTGAAGCCCGGTTACGGACGCAACTACCTGATTCCTCAGGGGTATGCGATGATGGCAACCGATTCTAACAAGAAGATCGTTGCTGAAAACATTCGTCAGGCGGCTCACAAAGCCGAAAAACTAAAAACCGACGCTCAGAACATTGCAGATGGTATTGGCGACATGACGCTGACGATCCCAGCGAAAGCGGGTGACAGCGGCAAAATCTTCGGTCGGGTAACCAACACGCAGGTAGCGGAAGCCCTTCGTGAGAAAGGATTTGACATCGACCGGAAGAAAATTACGGTTGAAGATGTGAAAACCCTTGGCACCTACGAGGCTTCGCTGGACCTGCATAAGGAAGTGAAACACAAAGTGAAATTTGATGTTGTTGCGGCTGAATAAGCAACAGCTATTTCCGATAAAAACGACCGGCCGCTTCACAAAGCGAAGCCGGTCGTGTTTTTTTGTTTTTGGGTAAAAAAAAGCACAAAAATAGCAACTGTTAAGGGACAAAATTTTGTAGACCATAAACAAACGCCACAAAAATAAAAGTTCGGATGAGTATAC
>JBBSTD010000065.1:0-35121 GCA_038236215.1 Cytophagales bacterium
CATTTCGTGACTCAGTGGCCACCCGTGAATCAATACAATGGTTTGGCTGGCGTTTGGACCGCCCAAATCCTGATAGAAAAGTTTTATATCATCGCCGGATGCATCCGTACCTGCTTTTATGTAGCTCATAACAAAGTTTAATAGTTAAGTAAATCTGTTTACTACGTACAAAACTGCGTGAGCCTCAAATGGTTTGTTAATAACTTGTGCCTGGCGGTCAACTAATTCAGAAAGAACATATTGAGTAACAGCTCATTTCAATAGTTCCATTGCCGATGATGACCCGACACGTCGAAGTGAAACATTCGGGAGAATGATTTCTGGTAGAGCCCCACTCCCCCCTGCTGGCCGGGATTATTTTTGTCCATTGTATTAACCGTTTTAGCCAGAATATCCAAATCCTGGTCATTGAATTGCCCGTTGCCATCAATGTCGATAACGAACAAATCAATGGCTTTTCCCCGCTGATGATCGCTATTTTTGGCGGCTAATGGCATAAGCTGGTTCAGCCAGTGGGGGCGGTAGCCGGACAAAAGAAAATAACGCGGTTTGTAGCCTTGCTTCCGTAATACTTTGTTGAGTGCTTTCTCTTTCCGCTGAACGTCGGGGGAGAGTTTTGAGTAACTGATCCAGTAATAGCCGCCTGCCAGCAGGCCAACAACAAGCATAGCGAAGACGAAAGCTTTCATCGGGAAGATAAGGTGTGGTGAGATCTATGGCGACAAATGTACTAAATCAATACCCCCTGAAACACTTCATCCAGTCGGGATACGGGCTTGATCTGAATTTTATAGTTTTTGGTGTCCAGGCCCTTCAGATTGTATTTCGAAATGAACATCTTTTTGAAACCAAGCTTCTCTGCTTCGGCAATCCGCGACTCAATCCGGCTCACGGCCCGCACTTCACCACCCAGGCCAACTTCAGCCGCGAAAGCTACTGACGGCGGAATCGAGATGTCTTCGTAGCTCGACACAATAGCCGCACAAACGGCCAGGTCAATGGCCGGATCCTCCACCCGTAATCCTCCCGCTATATTCAGAAACACATCCTGCTGACCCAGGCGAAAGCCACCCCGTTTCTCCAGTACGGCCAGCAGCATATTCAACCGTTTGGCATCGAAACCAGTGCTGCTTCGCTGCGGAGTACCATAGTTGGCCACACTTACCAACGCCTGCGTCTCAATCATGAGCGGCCGGTTGCCTTCCATCATGGACCCAATGGTTACACCACTCAATGCTTCGTCGCGTTGCGAAATCAGAATTTCTGATGGGTTCGTTACCTGCCGCAGACCCGTGCCCAGCATCTCGTAAATGCCTAGTTCATCGGTACTGCCGAAGCGATTTTTAGTCGTTCGCAGAATCCGGTAGGTGGTATGCCGGTCGCCCTCAAACGTTAGTACCGTATCCACCATGTGTTCCAGCACTTTTGGACCCGCCAGCGAACCCTCTTTGGTGATGTGGCCAATCATAAACACCGGTACGCCACTTTCTTTAGCGTACTTCATGAACTCGGCAGTACACTCCCGCACCTGCGATACGCTCCCCGCTCCCGACTCTACCAGGGATGATTGCATGGTCTGAATAGAGTCGATAATTAGAATTTCAGGCTCAAAGTGTTCCACCACCCGAAAAATATTCTGCGTGGACGTTTCGGTCATCACATGGCAGTCACTCGAGGGAGCATCGAGTCGTTCGGCACGCATTTTTATTTGTTGTTCACTCTCCTCACCAGACACATAAAGCACCCGCATACCCGACAGCGTAAGGGCAATCTGCAACAGCAGGGTTGATTTACCGATTCCCGGTTCGCCCCCAATGAGCACAAGGGAGCCAGGCACAATGCCCCCACCCAATACTCGGTTCAGTTCGCCATCTGTCGTAGTGATACGGGGTTGTTCTTCAAAATTAATGGCGTGTAGTGCTTTTGGTTTGGCCGCTATTTTTACATTTCCCGGCCCTGCCGATGGGCTTCGCCAGCCACCTTTTTCGGGTTCATCCTTCTGGACTACCTCCTCTACCATTGTATTCCACTCGCCACAGGCGGCACACCGGCCCAACCATTTGGCCGACTGATAGCCACAACTTTGACAAAAATAGGAGGTTCTTAGTTTGGCCATTTCTTCGGTTAATAATGTAGGAGTCGTTAAAGCATCGGGTGGTAGCTGGTTAAACCTTTTTACCGGCTACGCATCAAATCCGCATCAGTAGAAAACACGCGTTTTCAATGACCCTGAATGGGGTAAGATGGCTCACTATTTTAACGCCATTGACTCAAAATAAGTTGGTTTTTGTACCGTGTTGGCCTGATTTTCGTTTAGCAAATAATATTACTTTTTAGACTACAACCATGAAAAAAATCCTGCTTTTCGCGTCACTCGCACTATTACCGGCTCTAACGTTTGCTCAGGGCTTCCAAATTGGTGTTAAAGGCGGTGTTAACTTATCGAAACTGAGTTTTGGCGACTTTGTCAAAACAGGTGCGAACCCCAACGGTTCACCCACGGTAGGCGTTGATGGCCAAACGTTCCGCAATAATCTGAGCGACAGCTTCGATAGTAAGATAGGCACTTCGTTCGGTATTTATATGCGTCTGGGCAGCAACCTGTTCATCCAGCCCGAATTGTTATACTCGACCCGGTCGGGTCAGTTTGGTGTTATCCGGAATGGGCAGACAGAAACGGCAACCATAACCACAACCAGTTTTGATGTGCCCCTTTTGCTGGGTATTAAAGGAGGTCCTATTCGGATTGTGGCTGGCCCTGTGGCTTCGTTTCGTATCAACGATAATCAATCGTTAGGTAATGCACTCCAGCAATATACCCAGGGTAGTTTGAACGATGCCTGGTCGCAGGCATACTACGGGTATCAGGTAGGCGGTGGCCTGGATATTGGCTCACTTGGCCTCGATGTTCGTTATCAGGGCAATATTTCCGACGTTGCTCAGATAGAGAATAGTGCGGGCAAGTTTAGTCAGGGAATGAAATCCTGGCAGGTTACGCTGGCTTATAAGATATTTTAGGTCTGATTAGGGAAACGGATTGGTCCAAAGGAGACTATAAAAAAACTGGTGCCGTAAACCTTACAAGGTTTACGGCACCAGTTTTTTTGTGAACGTGGTATTAGACTGGCCTAGTTATACATCCGCTGCCAGTACTGGGCTAACTGCTGCGAGATGTCTTTCATCCGTCGGCGCGATATAGAGACTTCACGTCCATCGGCCAGGCGAACCTGGCGTTCCCGGTTAAAAATATTTCGCTGTACATAAGCCAGATTGACAATGTACGATTTATGAATTCGCAGAAACATGGCCACATCCAGGGTCTTTTCAAATTCCTTGAGCGTTTTTGATACCAGAAACTTTTTACGGTCGCGGGTGTGCAGAAACGTATAGTTTCCCTCTCCCTGAAGACATAGAATGTCATCGACAGAAATGAAAATTGTACGATTCAGATAGGGTAGCGAAATACGCTGTGTATTACGCTGGTACGAAGACGGAAAGTGAGGAACAACCGTTGCTGGGTGAATTGATGATAAACTGGTAGCGTCCATAGTAGAGGGGGGAGTTTTAGTTCTGCTTTTTAGCATTTGAATGATGAAACAAAACTACCTCATGAACACTTACTCAAGAAAATACCCTGATTAGTAAGGGCTGGGCTTATACCGACAACCAATTACTAATCAGGGCATTACGAACCCTATTCGTCTATTCTTCGGGTGAATGTACCCAACTTATTGCGTAAAACTACGTAGTGTGGAAGTAAGCAGTTTTTCTCCACACCGCCAAAAACATACGTATATGATTAACTCACTACTACCGGCTGAAAATCCCGAAAGCGGTCCATAAACGTTTGAGCACGCCGACGCGATATTTTCACCTGCTGACCATCTATAAGTTCAATCTCTCCTTCTTTTTTGATGAAGAACTTGCGTACAAACCCCAAATTTACAATGCACGACTTGTGTACCCGAACAAACGCCTGGCCATCCAGCAGTGTTTCATACTCCTTCAGTGTACGGGATACCAACATTTTGGTACCATCTTTCAAAAAGAAGTTTGTGTAATTGCCGCATCCTTCCAATCGAACTATCTCATCAACAGAAACAGTACGTTTACGGTCGTAAAAGGGGATAAGCAATTTCTGCAAACAGGCTGTGTCGGCAATTTCCTCCACATTTTTGGGGAAATTCATGGACACTGGATCGAATATAGAATCGCTGATGAATGCATTCATTATCGTTAGATTAAGTTGATGTACATAAAAGGTTTGGGCTGATAGTCAGAAGCTTACTGCCACTTTTTTACCTGTGTAGGTTACCGCTCATCGTACCATGCCTTCTCAATCATTCTACAACAATCAATCCTATTATTAAAATGTCAACATATTACCGATACCGCCATGTAACTAACTAAAAACCAGAGAAATATTACCGCTTAATCAACAAATAAAGACCAAGTAATTCAGGGTTATCGTCTGCTCCGAATTATATAAACAAGAAAGATACCCTACAGGGCCATAGCACCCTGGTGGCTTATGCTATTCCTAGTTTTGCCTACCTTTGCCTGAGCAAATTGCCAAAAGGATAGTCTATGCTGGATAAAGTAAGAGACCTACAACAACAGATTGAGCACTATACGATTACATCGCCGGAGCAACTGGAGCAGTTCCGAATGCGATTCATCAGCCGTAAGGGCGTCATCACTGAACTTTTCGAGCAGTTGAAGCTTGTTCCACCTGCCGACCGGCGGGCGGTTGGACAAGAACTGAATGCATTAAAAAATGCTGCTCAAACGCAGTTCGAGCGGTCCAGTCAACTTATGGATGGGCAGCAAACTGTGACGGATAATGCTCCCCCCCTTGACCTGACTTTGCCAACGTTACCTAATCTGACAGGCACCCAGCATCCCCTCAGTTTGGTTCGTCAACGCATCATTCAGATTTTCGAACGAATTGGCTTCAACGTAGCCGACGGTCCCGAAATAGAATCCGACTGGTACAATTTCGGTGCGCTTAACTTTCCCGAAAACCACCCGGCCCGCGACATGCAGGACACGTTTTTTATCGAGAAAGCAGCAGATGGCGGAACGGACATGTTGCTGCGAACCCATACATCCAACGTCCAGATTCGGTTAATGGAGCACCAATCTCCGCCTATCCGCTCTATCATGCCAGGGCGGGTATATAGGAATGAAACCATTTCAGCCAGAGCACACTGTCTATTTCATCAGGTAGAGGGCATCTATATTGACCGTAATGTGGGCTTCAAAGACTTGAAGGACACGCTGTATCACTTTGTAAAAGAGCTGTTTGAGCCGGGAACCCAGATTCGGTTTCGGCCCTCGTATTTCCCCTTTACGGAGCCGAGTGCCGAGATAGATATTTCGTGTCAGATATGCGGAGGTAAAGGTTGTAATATCTGTAAACATTCGGGCTGGGTCGAAATTGCCGGTTCGGGTATGGTGGACCCCCAGGTAATTGCCAACTGCGGCATCGACCCGGAAGAATATACAGGTTTTGCTTTTGGCATGGGCATCGAGCGAATCACGCAGTTGAAATACGTGGTTAACGACCTCCGGCTGTACACCGAAAACGATGTCCGATTCCTCCGCCAGTTTGAAGGGCTTTAATCCAGTTTTGACTGATAGAATGAGTGAATGATAGACTAATTACCAGGACAACTATTCTATCATTCACTCATTCATCATTCTATCATTAGCTATGTCTCCTATTCGTCTATCCGATTTAGCGTTTACCCTTGAGGCCGTCCTGGACGAAGCTTTTGGGAAGAAAGCGGTCTGGGTAGTGGCTGAAACCAGCGACATAAAAAACTATCCCGACCGGGGTTACTGCTTCCTGACGCTGGTAGAGCGGGAATCGGTCACGCGCGAAACGCTGGCTAAACTCGATGCCGTTATCTGGCGACGTAACTACAATGCTATCGGTGATTTCGAGCGTGAAACGGGCGTGGCTTTCGCCCGTAATATTCAGTTGCTGCTGCTGGTATCAGTGGGATTCAGTCCCGTTTACGGACTGCGACTGGAAATCCTGAAGATTGACCCGTCCTTCACACTGGGCAACCTGGAGCGGGAACGGCAGGCCGTACTCGACTCGCTGATACAGAATCACCCGGAGTTGGTCTGGCTGGAAGAGGGACACTATATTACGGCCAATCAGTTGCTACCCCGCCCCGCCGTTATGCAGCACCTGGCTCTCATTACGGCCCCTAACTCCGACGGCTGGCGTGACTTCCGGCACGAACTGAGCCAGAACCCGTTCGGGTATGATTTTGTGGTGGATGAGTTTCTGACGCAGGTACAGGGGCAGGGTGCTGAAAAAGCAATCTGTGGTCAGCTAGAGCAGATTCGAACCAATGGAGTGGCGTATGACGCGGTTGCGATTGTACGTGGCGGTGGATCGCAACTGGATTTTGGCTCATTCGACTCGTACCTGATGGGCCACACCGTAGCCGGTTTTGACATTCCGATTCTGGCGGGTATTGGTCACGAACGCAACGTAAGCATTACCGATTTGCTGTGTCATCAGAGTGTAAAAACGCCCACCAAGGCCGCTGCCTTTTTGATTGAACATAACCAGCAGTTTGAAGTAGCGTGTCTGCAACTTCAGGAACGCCTGAGCAGTTTGGCCCGCGAAGCGCTACAAGCGGCCCGGGAGGACCTGGACCGGGAAACGGAACGATTACGGTATGTAGGGCAAACTTATTTTCGGGAGCGCCACACCGATCTCACCGAAAAGGCCGTAACCATTCGCCACCTCGACCCGTCTAATGTACTCCGCCGTGGGTATGCACTCCTGCTTCGGAATGGACGAATACTAACGAACAAAACGGGCATTCATCCCGGCGAAACTTTACAGGTACAACTCTACAATGGAACAATTCAAGTCGTAAGTCAGTAAATTATAAGAGGCTGAGTGGACTAGATAAAGTGCTATCTGGCATCCAAACCTTACTACTTATTGACTTACAAATCCCTTACCTATGACTTACCAGGAAGCTTACGATCAGTTAACTACGTTAGTCTACGAAATTGAATCGGATCAGGTATCTCTCGATGAGCTGCCCGACAAAATAAAGCTGGCCACCGGATTGATTACGTTTTGCCAGGAGAGACTTAGAGCTGTTGAAACGGAGTATCAGGAGGTTATTGAAAAATTACCAAAGCGATAAATCAGGATTTTATTGGCGCAGGTGCGTACCGTTTGCTAAACCTTCCCTAATTTTATCCCCAATGTAATTACCAGTAATACAGATGTAGCCGGGTTGATGTTGTGCTGTAGGCGAAGAGGCCTGTATCTGTTAAATCCCTGTTTGATTCAATTGACTTTATGAATTTATTTGCCAATATAACCCATGTACTTAGTTCTGATATACTAGCACGCATTGCGGTCTATATAGATGAATCGCCCGAAAAAACCGAAAAAGCCGTTCAGGCACTCGTCTACACCGTGATGGGCGGTTTGATGAGACGGACGACCAACGAAATTGGCGTTAATCAACTGTACAACCATATTCAGAAAGGCCGATACGATGGTACGCTGATCGAAAATCTGGCCACTGTCCTGCAGGACCCAGCCCAAACCAACACCCTCATTACACAGGGCAATAACGTAGTCAGTCATTTGTTGCCGGCCATGAAAAGCTCCATTGGGAGCATGATTTCGATTTACGCCAGCATTCGTAACTCATCGGCTATATCGCTGTTGGGGCTTATTACAACGTTGGTATTGCATGTGCTGGGGAAGCAGGTCAAAGAACAGAAACTGGATGCCGACGCGCTGGCGGCTTCGCTGTTCGGCGAACGCGATACGCTGGTCAATGAAGTACCGGAGGATTTCATGCCCCAACTGATAGAAAAAGTTGGTTTACAGCAAATTGTAACTGGATTGGCAGTACCCGCCCGGCGCACTGTAGTTGAATCGCCAGGCCGCTCCACTACCGCAACGGTTCGTCCTACGGCTGCCTACGAACCAGCCGATGAGGCCGACGGCGGTAATGTAGCCCTAACCAAGTGGGGTGTGGGTGCATTAATTGCTGTGGCAATTGGTATTGGCGGTTATTTCCTTTACCAGAATACACAGCAATACTCGAATAAGCAGGAAGCCGCGGAGGTGACAACGGTTGGAAGTGATACGATTCAGGCCGATACCGTTACGCGTTCACTGGCCGTACCAAAAGAACCAGTCGTTCAGCCAAAATCAACATCGGTTACGGCACCAACCAGTACTGTTCCCGCAGCTACGGTTGCCTCTTCGGGTAACTTATCACAACAAATGGCCCCGTATGTGGGCAATGCAGCCTTGCCCAAAGGCCGTGTATTTCCGATGCCGGGTCTTACATTCCAGCCCGGCTCACTCTCCCTGTCAGCCACTTCCCAGCCTGTTATCAATGAGTTAGCCACCCTCATGAAAACCTATCCTCAGCTACAGGTACAGCTTATTGGATATGCCAATGATGCAAAAGGTGGCTTTACCAATAAGAGTCTGTCATTCAAGCGGGTCAATCAAATCAAGCAGCAACTGGTCAATACCGGTATCGCTTACATTCGGATTGATGCCATCGGACGGGGAACAGGGGTCGGCAGACGGGATACGTCGGGCGTTTTTAAACCAACGCTCCGCAAAATTGACCTGAAAGTGGTAACCAAGTGAGTACCGTTTGGGGAACACTCAAAACGGCATGACTGGTCATAAAAAAAGAGACGCATCAACTGCGTCTCTTTTTTTATGACCACCTCAACCTACCTATTTAGGCATGGCGAAAATGGCTGAATCGACCGTTGGGTTGAAAACAATGTTCGACAACGTCATCGTCATGGGTCCGGGCATAGCGGGGTTTTCTATGTCCATCGATGTAGGAATCGTTAGTCCGTCAATCGTCTTATAATTACCATACTTGATTTTAACATCGCCCGACTGTCCCTGTACATTAACCGTAGCTTTCATACCCACCAACTGATTCGTACTGGCATCGACAAAGTAATTGGCTACTCCTTCAGGCCGCGTTACTTTCAGGTTATAGACCTCTTTGTCGTCCATTTTTTCCTTACCGACCAGTTCTACCGGGTATTTTTCCGCTTTGGCAGTGGCCAGGTCAACTCCGATAACGTGCGCATTCCCTTTCTGCATTTTCACTTGATCTTCCGGCAATGCCTGCGGGGCTGTTCCACCCTGCATCGGATTAATGGTCCATCCTTTATCGCCATCCACTACGGTTGTAATCTGCTGGCCCATAACAGAAATGTCCGTACGCAGGGATTTTCCAACCACAACCGTCGACTTGCCGGTCAGATCCATGCCCATAACGTTCATCCCCTGGTCATAAGTAACCGACTTCACAGCCGCAATCTTATCGGCCCCACCCACGGCGCTAATGTTTTTATCAATTATTTCCTGCGCAGTCTGGGCAAAGGAAAAAGCCGGAATAGCTACCAATGCTACCAGCATAATCAGTTGTTTTTTCATGAATTAGTTTAGTCAAAAAATGTGTCGAATATACTTCGGCTATCCATAGAAGCGATACGAACTTCGTTATAACGTTCGGGAAACATATACAGTACTGCATGACCGGTAAGTTTTACGGCCAATCGGCTTGCAGGGCTGACGACTGTTTTCTACCTTCATTCGATAAATAGTAAACGCCTACCTCTCCAATGCTGTCGACAACCCGCGTCAAGCTTTCCGTCATGATGTTCCTCCAGTTTTTTGTGTGGGGGGCCTGGTATGGTCAAGTAACAAAATACCTCGAAACCCAGCTTAATGCTACTGGTATACAACAGGGAGCCGCTTTTGCAACCTTCTCAATTGCCATGCTCATCGCTCCTTTCTTTGTGGGCATGATTGCCGACCGGTATTTCTCCGCTCAGAAAGTTTTGGGGATACTTAATTTGATAGGAGCCGCTATCTTATATTTTCTTATCCAAATTAATGATGCAGACCAGTTTTTCTGGATATTACTCGTTTATTGCTTCACCTTCGCACCTACGCTGGCCCTGACCACCTCCATTGCCATGCAGCAGATGAGTAGTCCGGAAAAGGAGTTTCCGGGCATTCGGGTATTGGGTACGGTAGCCTGGATAGTGGTCACAAACATTGTGGGGTACTACGGCTTCGGCGATCAGGTTACTATCTTTCAGTTATCTATGTACTCCGCTCTAGTACTTGGCATTTTCTCGTTTTTCCTACCCGATACGCCCCCCAAAGCTGAGAAAGCAACCTCATTCGGTCAAATTCTTGGTCTGGATGCCTTTAAACTCTTCAAGGACCGCTCATTTACCATTTTCTTTTTATCATCGGTGCTGATTTGCATTCCCCTCTCTTTTTATTACGCTATGGCCAATCCCTCGCTTACGGATGGCGGGATGCAGAACGTAGAGAACAAAATGTCGTTGGGACAGGCTTCCGAAGTGATTTTTATGCTGCTCATTCCGCTGGCTTACACCCGGCTGGGGGTTAAGAAAATGCTGATTGTAGGCCTCGTTGCCTGGATTGTACGGTTTATTGGCTTCGGCTACGGTGATGGCGGTTCCGGCGAGTGGATGCTCTATCTGGCCATTATTCTTCACGGCGTTTGCTACGATTTCTTCTTCGTAACGGGGCAGATTTATACCGACAATAAAGCGGGTGAAAAAATTAAATCATCGGCGCAGGGACTCATTTCGATTGCTACCTACGGCATTGGTATGGGCATCGGGTCTTACCTCTCCGGTTTTGTGAAGGATATGTTTACAACCGGCAATACGGTGAACTGGACTCAGTTCTGGCTTGTGCCGGCGGCTATTGCGGCTGTAGTACTGATAGTGTTCGTGCTGCTGTTTACTGATAAAAAAGTAGTGCTGGCGCAGGAGGATGAAGTAGTGACGAGGTAATTCATGCAACTTATTTCCTACAACCTTAACGGCATCCGGGCTGCCATGCGTAACAGCCTAGCGCGGCCCGGCCTGATTGACTGGCTTTGCCAAAACAATTTTGATATTCTTTGCTTTCAGGAAGTGAAAGCCACCACCGACGTAGTCGACCTATCTCCGTTTGAGCAACTGGGTTATCAGTACCATTGGCACGCTGCCGAAAAGAAAGGCTATTCCGGCGTAGCGACTTTTTCCAAAATCGCGCCAACGAACGTGGTACAGGGCTGCGGCTTGGCCGTGTACGACTGCGAGGGTCGTATCCTCCGCACCGACTTTGATGACCTGACCCTATTGAACTGCTACTTTCCATCCGGCACTAGTGGCGACATCCGTCAGGGAGTAAAAATGGCCTTTCTGCGAGATTTTTACGACTACGTTCAGGAACTTCGAAAAACCCGGCCTAACCTGATTGTGGTAGGTGATTACAATATTGCTCATAACGCCATTGATATTCACGACCCTGTTCGGAATAGAAACACGACGGGTTTCCTACCTGCTGAGCGCGCCTGGATGGACCGCTGGTTTGGCTCTGGCATGACTGATGCCTTCCGGCACAAACACCCGGATGAGGTAGCGTACAGCTGGTGGAGTTACCGGGCTAATGCCCGAAGCAACAATAAGGGCTGGCGTATCGACTACGCATCGGTAAGCGAACCTCTACGCAATCACATTCTTGATTGTCAGATGTTACCCAATGCCATCCACGCCGACCACTGCCCGGTCTGGTTATCAATAGCCTGATTATTTTTCGTACTTTAGTTTCTTAAACAGTTCACGAGTATGAAACGGGATTGGGAAGAATTAACGGCCACGTCTTATGCCGATACAGTCGAAGAACTGCAAACGACGCTGGCGGAACAGGATTATGAACAGCTTTCTGAAGGGCTTCAAACGTTACTTGCGAGTATGTCCCAGGAGCTGAAACGGGCGTTGCGCAGTCAATTGTCTCGACTGATGATGCACGTGGTAAAATGGAAAATCCAACCCGAAAAACGGTCCGGTAGTTGGGCAGTTTCGATTCTGGATGCCCGCGAAAATATCGACGAGATCATGAATGAAAAGCCCAGTCTCAACCGACTGTTTGTACAGGAAATATGGGATAAAACCGTTCAGCAGGCTATCCGTAAAGCTGAAGAGGAAACACAATGCCGCATTACCTTGACAACCCTGACCTTACAGGAAGTGTTTGACGACGAATATTCAGTCCTGAAAAAAGATTGACCTACTTGGCCATCCTACGCTATTTTCTTATCTACAAACCGTACCTGATGCTCTCGCAATTTAGCCGGGAAGGGGATAAGTCCTCGCTGGCGGATTTGGCAGTTGATTTCCCGTCCGATGTGTACCCCGTTGGGCGGCTCGATGCCGATAGCGAAGGGCTGCTGCTATTAACCAGCGATAAACAACTGAACCATCGGCTGCTGAATCCAAAATTTCGTCATAACCGCACCTACTATGTGCAGGTTGATGGCCAACTGACCAATGAAGCTACGGAACAACTGGCAACGGGCGTTATTATTTCGGTGGATGGCAAGTCTTACCAAACACTACCCGCCAACGCCCAAATCCTGCCCGAACCAGCGTTGCCCGTTCGTAACCCGCCCATTCGCTACCGGGCTGCCATCCCTACATCCTGGTTATCAATCAGTTTGCACGAAGGCAAAAACCGACAAGTTCGTAAAATGACCGCTGCGGTGGGTTTTCCAACCCTAAGGCTGGTGCGCTGGTCCATTGAAACCCTAACCGCCGACGGAATGCAACCGGGTGATGTTCGGGAACTCAGCCGCGAAGAGGCCATGCGTGGGCTGAATTTGTGAAGCGTCCAGATGTCCAGTAGATAGCGTAATCAGGCATTACAAGACGCCCTCATCGGCAAAACTGTAATAGGCTTTATCGGTAAAAATCAGGTGGTCGAGCACAGGAATATCCAGTAACCGGCCGGAATCTTTTAGCTTTTTCGTAAGGTCTTTATCCGCCTGCGAAGGCGTAAGGTTGCCCGACGGGTGGTTATGAAACAAAATCATCGACGAGGCCAGATGCTCGATAGCCTGCTTGAAAATGAGTTTAGGGTCCGCTACCGTGCCCGACACGCCCCCCGTACTGATATGAACGGGCCGCAAAATTTCGTTGGCGCGGTTCATGAGCAAAATCCAGAATTCTTCATGCGGCTTGTCGCTGAGGTGAGGAATCATCTCGTTGTAGGCATCACGGGAGCAGGTCACTTTAGCCCGTATCGGGCGATCCTGCTCTTTTCGCCGTCGGCCCAGTTCCAGAGCCGCTATGATACTAATGGCTTTTGCTTCGCCAATACCCTTGAATTTAGACAGGTCTTTGATACTTAGCCGGGCCAGATCGTTCAGGTTGTTATTGACGCTTTTCAGGATAATTTTAGCTACGTCGACCGCCGTCAGATCAACAGTACCGGAGTTTATCAAAATGGCAATCAACTCTGCTTCCGACAAAGCTGCTTTCCCCTTAAGCATCAGTTTTTCGCGCGGGCGATCTTCTTCGGCCCAGCTTTGAATGGTGCCTGAACTTTGGTAATCCATGAGTATAAGTCGGTTACGGATCGGTTTGGGTTACCAAAATGCATAAAAAAACCTTACCCTCAAAAAGGTAAGGTTTCAGGATGGGATACTCCCACACGAATAACCGAGCCAGATAGCTACGTCTAAGCTGTTGCTACTTGCAGGCTGTTAACCAAACGAGCCAATTTCGATTTGTTATTGGCCGCTTTGTTCCGGTGAATGATGTTACGCTTGGCGAGTTTGTCCAGTGCCGACGAAACCGTTTTGTACAGTTCAACAGCCATGGCGTGATCGGTTGTGGTACGAAGTCTTTTCACCATGTTCCGGGTCGTAACATGCTGGTAACGGTTCTGAAGACGCTTCTTAGCACTCGACCGGATTGCTTTTTTTGATGATGTATGGTTTGCCATTACTATATAAATGAGATCGTTGTCGCATTATGAGGGCGCAAAAATACGAATTTCGGTTGGAACAACCAATAGTTCCAACCGAAATTCTTTTAAATTCGTACCCTTAGTGACGAATATCGGCGTTGACAATCAACGTTTTTTCCCAAATACCTTTGTTGGTGGCTACGAACTCCTTGTAGGCAGCACTATTCTCGAACGCTTTTATATCTTCTTCTGATTGAAACGTTAGATAATGCACTACGTCATAGTCAGAAATAGCCTGACCGGGGGAAATTGTCTTACCAGACGTGTAACTGATGATCTGTGGAATTTCGTTCTTTAAGGTAGCAAAACCGTACATATGTTGTTCCACTGCTTTACTTTCGACCCCATTTTTGAATTTAATGCACACAACCTGCTGTTTGTTGGCTTTTCGAGCAGGTGAGTAAGCACCATATATTGTTAGGGCAAACGCACATAACAACACAATAATAAGGGTATAACCTTTCGTTTTGGCATTCATAATTATTTGTATTTTTCTTATTATTCCAAATTTTATTTTGAATCAAGCGATGTTTTAGCCGAATAGTTAATAATTTTCTTTTAAAAATACCATGATTCGTCAAATGTATAACGATTTTATTTGGTTTTTACTTTTGTGTCTTTTTTTCTCAGGAAGTTTAGTGAGCGGAGGTACTTCACGGCCCGAAAGACCAGACTATTCTCACCATGACGGACCCCATCAGGGTATAGATTATGGGCAAAATCACCTGGGCCAGGCCTCGGTCCGATATGGAGCAAGTCCCAACTGGGGTTTTTACGCCCATCAGCAGATCAACCGACTGGCCGTTTTCACGTTGCCACCCGAAATGATGCCGTTCTTTAAAAAGCATATCGACTTTCTCACCGATAATGCCGTTAATCCCGATAAGCGCCGGTACGCTGTTGTGGGAGAAGCACCCCGCCACTTTATCGACCTCGATGCCTACCCAGATACGCTCACCTCTACCCTACCCCGTTATTATAAAGATGCCACCGATAAATATGGAGCCGACACGCTGGCATTACATGGACTGGTACCCTGGCAAATTCAACTCACCAAGTATCAGCTTACCGAAGCATTCAAACAACGGGATGTTCGGCGTATTTTGCGGGTTGCGGCTGATTTGGGCCATTATATTGCGGATGCCAATGTTCCCCTACACACAACCCGTAACTACAATGGCCAGTTTACCGGTCAACAGGGAATTCATGGTTTTTGGGAATCCCGCCTGCCGGAACTGTTCAGCACCGGGTTTGATTTTTTAACCGGCCCGGCCGAATACATTGAGTCGCCCCAGAAAGCGGCTTGGCGAGCGGTGTTTAACGCCAATGCCGCCCTGGATTCGGTGCTGACCTTTGAACAGCGACTAACCAATGAAATGGGCGAAACTCGAAAGTTTGGTTTTGAGGAGCGTAATGGGATAACAACCAAAGTTTATTCGGCCGATTTCTCCCGTCAGTACCATGACCTGCTCAGGGGGCAGGTAGAACGCCAGATGCGGGCATCGGTTAAAATGGTGGGCGATTTCTGGTATACTGCCTGGGTAGATGCCGGGCAGCCCGACCTAAAAGTACTTTCCAGATACCAACTTACCGAAGAGGAAAAGCAGGAAGAAGTACTAGAGAAGAAAAGTTGGTTGAAACGACTGTTTTCGGCAAGAGAGGAGGGTTGACTAAGCGGCAGCCAGCGGGAACGAACAGGAGTAGCAAATCGGACAGTAGTTCGTTACAATTCGTGGCGATACGTATTGAAATTGCCCAGAATCTAGTCGATACTAAGCTGCAATTATGCGTCCTTTCGCCAGAATTGTTTCAATTTCAGACCGGATTATTTGACGAGCGACCATTCTCAATAATGCATGTTCGCGGAAAATTAAGTCTCGTACAAACCATTCGACAAGATACGCCTTAAACTTCGGCCAGCAGCAACTGGGCAATCATGAAATAAACACCAATACCAATCAGGTCATTGGCGGTGGTAATGAACGGCCCCGACGCTACCGCCGGATTGATACCGGTTTTGTTGAGTAATAATGGGGTGACCGTTCCCATGAAAGACGCCAGCATAACAACGGCCAGCAAGGATGTAGCTACAACGAAAAACAAGCGCGGCTCGCCAATGATGAACGTATAGGCGCCCGCAATCAGCCCTACCACCAGGCCATTTATAATAGCCACCATCAGCGTTCGCAGGAGTCGTTTGGCCATCGTCATGCTCAGGCCCGGCGTATCAGCAAGGCTTTGCAGAATGAGCGATGAGGTCTGAATACCGACATTACCCCCCGTTGAGCCAATGATTGGGATGAAAGCCGCCAGCGTCGCCACTTTCCCCAACTCACTCTGAAACCCATTGATTACCGTTGCGGCCATCAGACTCCCGACTGCCCCCGCCACCAGCCACGGTAGCTGTACCTTTGAGCGTTTCCAGATACTATCATCGTCCTCTGCCTCTCCCGACAAACCTGAGATAACCTGAATATCCTCTTCGGCCTGTTCGGTGATAACGTCTACCACATCGTCAATGGTGATACGCCCCAGCAGTCGCTGCTGAACGTTCACGACCGGGATAGAGTCGAGGTCATATTTCTGCATCACTTCGGCCACTTCATCAACGGGCCGGTACGTTTCTACAAAAACAATATCATCGTCATAGATGTCAATAATTTTAGCATTCTTGCGGGCCAGCACAATCTTCTTCAGCGATACCATTCCCAGCAATTTACCCACGTCGTCTACGACGTAGATAGCGTACACGTTCTGGACATCTTCGGCTTGCAGACGGATTTCTTCGATGCATGCATTTACCGTCAGATTGACGTTGATTTTTATCAACTCTTTCTGCATCAGGCTACCAGCCACACCATCCTCGTAATGCAACAGGTCCAGAATAAAACGGGCCTGTTCGCGGTCTTCAAGCAGGCCGATTACCTCTTCCCGCATCTGAATAGGCTGCTCATTCAGCAAATCCACGGCATCATCGGAGTCCATTTCATTGATGAGCGGAGCAATTTCAGCGGAGGTAAACAGTTTGAGCAGATTTGTACGCTCCGTGGGGTCGATGTTAGCCAATATTTCGGCTCCAACGGAGTCATCCAGCATACTCAGCAGGTAATGCGCCGACTCGGGTTTTAACTCATCCAGTATTCCCGAAATGTCGGCCGGATACAACTCCTCCATTTCCGCCTGTAACAGCGTTTCGTCGCCTGCCTCGATGGCTTCCTGAATGCGGTCGAGGTATTCTTTAGTGAGTTCGAAAGTCACAGTTTGACTGATGACCGGGTCGCCGGTGCGATAATAAATGATGAGTCATGAATGAGAATCATTGCAAACAGAGCAACCAATTCATCATTCATCATTCATCATTAGTTGAGTAAGTTCTACAAATTCGGCTACGCTTAATTGCTCAGCACGTTTTTCCATAAAGCGGCTGGCAAGGGCAGATTCGGGGGGATTCAATGGTTTGAGGGAGTTCCGCAACGTTTTCCGCCGTTGACCAAAACCATGCTTCACCACCTGCGTAAATTTCCGGAAATCACAACCCAGGTCAGTAACGCCGTTACGCCGGAGGGTAAGCACGCCCGAATATACCTTTGGCGGGGGATTGAACACGTCCGGTTCTACGGTGAATTCATACGTTATATCGTACCAGGCCTGTAACAGCACACTCAAAATCCCATAGTCTTTATTGCCCGGCCCCGATGCGATACGTTGCGCCACTTCCCGCTGAAACATTCCCACAACTTCAGGAACCCGGTCGCGCATGTCCAATACTTTAAAGAGAATTTGCGTCGAGATATTGTACGGAAAGTTGCCAATTACGGCGAACGACTCCGTACTATCGGGTTGTTTGGCGGGCAGGTAATCCGGACGAATATTCAGGATGTCGGCCGACAGGATACGCCCCTCCAGTGCCGGAAAATGCTGCTTCAGGTACTCCACCGATTCGCGGTCAATTTCGATAACGTAGGTCTCAAAAGATGGTTGTGCCGAGTCAGTAGGTGTCAGCAAAAACTGCGTTAGTACGCCCATACCCGGCCCAATTTCAAGGACTTTCTGGTAGCCTCCGTGGCCCGTCAGGAGTCCGGCAATGCGTTGGGCAATGCTAATATCAATCAGGAAGTGCTGACCGAGTTCTTTTTTGGGCTTTACAAGCATGATAGCGGTGGGTTTCGGTCGCATCGACGAGCCAGTACAAAGGTACGGGGCTACGCGTGAATAATCAGCTATCTTCCTGAATGGGTGAATTCCCGTGATGAAGAAACGATTGGTACGTTCAGAAGCTCATTAGATGATCCAAAACTGTAGAAAAACTCCGTTGGAGCCGAGTCAGGCAATAGAATTCACGTTTATTGCACGCCACCAGTCTTATTCAGCTGTAACAAACGGAAGCTTGTGATGAAAAGTAAAGATATAGCAGAAGAAATCAACACAAAGCACAACAAGTGGCTTATTGCTTTTCGACTAAATAACCTTTTCTATTACACCATTTGGGGTGCTGATTCAACGGATGGTAATGACAACAAATTGTGGATTGATGACTACCAGCGTATCATCTTACTAATTGATTGCACTCTGTAACTAGTCCTTAGAATAGACAGCCCTATGAATTACAAGTTACTTCTGAAGATTTTACTGGTGGCAGGCATTCTGACAAGCGCATTATTCTGGCTGCAACCTTATATACCTGGAGAAAAAGCGGAAAATCACATCCAGCCAAAGCTGCCCAACTCCATCCATACTTTACCGATGGACAGCAGTATCGTTATTATCTTTGAAACGACTGGTTTACTGAAACCGTCCTGCATTCCTGGCTGTTGGCCACGCGATTTTTCGCAACTTCCCCCTTCAGAGCATTATACGGCTTATATTCAGAAAAGACTTTACAATAGAGAAATTGCGGGAAGAACCAATTTTGAAAAATCGAAACGTGTTTTTCCTGAGGTTGATTCGTCGTTTTATTCACTTATAGATGATGCAATGATCAATTATGAAATAGCGATAAAGGGAAAGATCATCACCATTGAAAACGTCCGGGTTTTAAACAATAAGCGGGTAAAAATAGGACTGATTGATGGGTTAACAGGGAAATTTGCCGACAACGAGTTAGGCTATATTCAGCTGTCACCAGTTATAACCAATGAACGGGGAGATAAAGGGGTGTTTTTCTATGAAAGGATAGGCGAGATTATGGTATCTTACTTGGTTTGTGTTCAAAAAGTAAATGGTAAATGGTTAACTGTCAGTAACTCACGAATGGCTATTTCTTAATGGAACCGGACAGCCTTTTTACAGCAAACGCAGGTAGAGTTGGTTTCTTCATACCGACTCTACCTGCGTTTGCCGATTTCAATTGCGCTTTTACTGCTTCACGACCCGTCGCCTGAATACGGCTTCACCGAGCCTTACCTCCACGAAGTACACGCCACTGGGCGCGTATTTAAGGTCGAGGGGTTGCTGGAAGGTATCGCTCGTTTTCTGATGCGTCTGCTGGACAATTTCCGTGCCTGCTACCGTGCGAACGCCGAGTGTGAGGGCACCGCGTAAGGGACTGCTGAAAATGACCATCATTTGCCCATCGCTGGGGTTAGGTGTTACCTGAAGGGCCTGTTCGGCTAATGGCGTAGTAGCGGTGACCGCCCCCACTCGAACATTGACCGTTACCACCGCCGATGTGCTGCACAGGTCCGTACCCGAACCGGAAACGGTGTACGAAGCGGTTTGGGTAGGCTGGGCCACTACCTGTGGCCCCAGCGTGGCGTTCAGGGCCGGACCCGTCCAGGTATACAGACCGGCACCCCGTGCGTTGAGCGTAACGGTTTCGCCGGGGTTGATAAAGATGGACGAAGCCGCTACCTGCACCGAGGCCTTCTGCCCCACACGGGCCGTGATATTGTGTGCTACGTTCAACCCCAGACTATCTGCATAGCGCAGCCAGTTACCCTGCCGGTTTTGCTGCCAGGAGGTAGCAAACAAAGACTGGCCATTTTTGGTCGTGATAAGGGCTACGGTATCACCCGCTGCGTAGGGAAACGAGACACCGACATGGAAGGGCAAGCCACTTACCGGTACATTCCTGTCGAAGGTTACAGTGGTAGCCCGGTTGGCGGCTACATCAGCCAAAATATCGCGCAGAGGTACATCTTTCTGCCCCAGTATGGCACCGGGTCCGTTCTGAAAACCGCGCCCGTTCCAGACGGTTACCGTTACCACCGATTCACTGGTGGTTCCTTTAGCCGCTTTGGCGACGCCGAATTTCAGGGCGGCCCCAGCCAGGTTCAGATAGCCCAGTTTGTTGGCAAAAAACTCGGAAACAGCCTGCACACGCCGACCGTTCTGTCCGGCCACATAGCCTATCCGACTGGTGTCGCGCAGGATGGTAGGCGTACCATTGAAATTGGTAATGTCCGTGCAAAGTCCCTGATTCAATACTTCAATATATTGTGAACGAACCAATGGTTCGGACCGCCCGGCGGCATTGGAAGCCACGAGGGTCACACCAAAAACACCTGGCTGTGAATACGTAACGACTGGATTCTGCTCGTTGGATGTAGCAGGCGTGCCCCCCTCAAATGTCCACTGCCAGGCCGTGGGAAATCCGCTGGAGAGGTCGTTGAATCGAACCGAGCCACCCAGCAATACCTGCTGCGCTTCGGCCCGGAAGTTAGCCACGGGAATACTAGCCACTATAGAGCCGCACACACCAGAGGTGAGCAGGCTATTCCGGCGGGGGCTAATGTCCATCACCGCCCGAATCCGGGCTTTCTGACCCAGCGTGAAGATGTTCATGCACGCATCATTCGAATAGTCCATGTAATCCTGCACCAGATTGGTGGCACCACAAGTTACCTGACCAACCGGGCATCCCTGACTGGCCGCTGCCTGCGGAGGAGTATCATCGCAAAAGTCATCCCCACAATTGGCATCGCCCCAAATGTGCCGCAGCCCCAGCCAGTGGCCGGTTTCGTGGGTCATGGTGCGGCCCAGGTTATAAGTGCTGCGCATGGTGGGGAAATTCCCTTTCTCCGAGTTCCCGAACGAACGATAGTCGATAACGACCCCGTCTGTACTGGCCGGGCTCTCCGTCGGAATACCCGGCAAATTGGACTTACTGGGAAACTGCGCGTATCCAAGCACCGACCCGCCCCCGGCTACGGGTTCATTCAGATCTACAACCCAGACGTTATAGTATTTGTCCGGATCCCAGAAAGTGGTGGGTTTAAGAACGCCTTCAATGTCATTACGATTCCAGTTGGCCCTTGCTCCGTTGTACCGGTCAATACCCGGTTCGGCCATGGGTTTCCCCTGCCGGTCGAGCACGGCGGCACAGAACTCAATCTCAATATCGGCACCGATGGGGTTAGTGTTGAACCCACGGGTGCTGGGTTTACGGCGAAAATCCTCGTTCAGGGTGGCAATCTGAGACTGTACCTGCGCCTGACTCAGATTGCGCCCGGCCCCTGTCGCTTCGCCGTTATGCACGACGTGAACGATAATCGGAATAGTAATAACGGGGGCCGCGGGCAACCGGCCCGACTTCATTTGCTGGTTAATAACCGTAATACGTTGCCGTAGTTCCCGCTCGAAATCATTGAGTGTTCCGAGTTCGGGGTGGCGGGCCCGCAGCAGGCTATCCATTTCCATGGTGCCGCATTGCGGCTGGCTTCGAATGGTTTGCGCCTGTAAAGCTGGTTTCAGCAGCAAGAGCAGCAACAGGCTGAGTAATAGTCTGAACATACGCCTACTTTGTCGTAACGGGGTTGAACGTAAATCGATAGCTGGCATTAATATCCGGAAAATAGTACTCGACCGTCATGGTCTGAGCCGTCAGGTTTTTAATTTTCCAGGGGTATACCCCGTTGAGCAACGGAATGTAGAATTGTAGGGACGCATTGGCATTGACCAGCGTCCATGTATCAGTCACGTATATATCCGGATCACTGGCATTACATTTTGTAGCTCCCTCACTGGCTTCAAACTTATGTTCCGCATCAGCATAGAACGTCAGCAAATCGTCGGTAATACAAGGGTTGGCATTGAGCTGCGTTACCGGAATTACCTGCGATGCATTTCCGTCGTCAATTTGCTGAAAACTCACCATTTTCCAGGTTTTCTTCTCCGTACCTGTCAGCAACTGTGAGTAAGTCGGGATTACGGGCTCGATTTTCTGGGAGCACCCGCCAAGCATCCAGACAACCACCCCCGGAATTAATAAAAAGCGTATAAATTGTCGCATACTGTCAAATCGTTAAAGGTCAATTATGCTTCACTGGGGCGTATAGGTCTGGGTATAGATAAGGGTCGTATCTTTGGTGCTGCTGAGCGCCAGCGTAAACCGAAGATTCAGCGTAATCTTGCGGTCTTTGGGGTTCCAGGCACCAGTCCCTGCTATTTTATCCGTCGGACCCAGTTCCGGATTGGTTTGCGAGGGTACCGTGAGCGAATTGTCGCCATTGTCGCTAAAGGTCAGGGTTGGATGCTGGGCATCGAAACTCAGGAACGGAATAACGAGATTCCAGTTGCTCAGGAGATAGTTTTTGCAGTCCGTGCTGGTAATTTTAATATTCGGTACAGTGGCTTTTTGCGCACCATATTTCTGGGTGCCCGTGTAAGTCCCCCCAAACAAACAGTCGTCCTGAATAACGAAGGTTAACTGTTTGCCCACAATGTTATTCTTCCCAAACCCAACTTGTAAGGTGCTGGGTGTAACGCTGGTTAGCGTAAACGTGAGCGACTGCGATTCGAGAATGTTGTTGGCGTTGTTAATGAGTTTCAGAACAATGTTTCCCGTACTCTTGTTGGCCGGAATAACCACCTTTCCTTCAGTACTCTGAATGGTATAATCCCTACCGGCACGTGCCGTACCACTCACGGTGTAGTTGATGGTGATGGGTTCGTTCAAAATCGGGCCAACATTGTGTACCTGAATGGAAACAGGCTGGCTGTAACTTTCCTTGTAGGTCACCAGCGTATCTGTAAACCGGACAAAATAAGGCCCTTCAAAGACACGGTTGACATCACTGGTTTCGCAGGCGACCGATAGCAAGCCAACCAGGGCAATGACAATTCCTATCACCCCCCAGTAGCGTATTCGTTGTAGGAAAGTATGTTTCGTTAGATTTTTCATGTTTTTGCAGGTGAAGGAGCCGTTGTGTTAATAACCAGTATTTTGAACCAGGGCGGGATTTTGCTGAGTTTCCCGTTGGGGTATTGGCCATAGCTCATAGTGACTATCCCAGTTGGGCGAGAAGGCCGACATCACCGCCTGTGCCCGGCCCGTTCGGACCAGGTCGTACCACCGTTGTCCTTCAAAGGCCAGTTCGTACACCCGCTCCCGTTCCACGGCCAGCAACACATCGGCCTGGGCCGTGAGGGTTATTACCGGGGCTTTGGCCCTGGTACGCAGTACGTTCAAATCAGCAACGGCACCGGTAGCTCCCGTTAGCTTTCCCTGCTGTGCCCGTGCTTCGGCCCGAACCAGGTACAGCTCGGCCAGCCGCATGTACACTATGTTGTTGTTGTCTTCCGATGCGGTACCGTATTTCCGTACCGTCCAGCCATTATCGCTGGCTCGCTGCTGCTGAGCGTTGAAGGTAATGGTCTGGCTTCGCGTACCAGCCTCGGTCGAGATGAGAGCCGCTACCAACTGGTTTGACGGGATAACCTCCCGGCGACCTACGAACAGATTATTCAGGCCGGGAGAATTAGTAAATGGATCACCTGCTGTTCCGGGGTCATCACTCAGAGCATAGCCTACTTCCAGAACGGATTCAGCCGTAAAATCTTTGGTGATAATGTCCGAATAATTGATCAACAGGCTATACACGCCGGAAGTAATTACCTGCGTGGCCAGTGCTTCGGCTTGCACCCAGTTTTTCTGATACAGATAAAAACGGGCCATAGCCGCCCGGCAGTTTGTTTTGTTCAGATACGTAGCGTTGGTGGTAGCATTGGTCGAGGTAGCATCCACAGTGGGCAAATCGGTGAGTGCGGCCTGATAATCGGCAAGTACCGAAGCCAGTATATCGGCTTTGGCCGTGCGGGCTATCCCCGTGTTGGTCTGGTTATCGGTGGTGGTTACTTTGGGCAGATCGCCGTAAGTATAAGCCCCGATAAAGTTAGCCCAGCCCCGCATGAACCGGGCTTCGGCCAGCAACTGTTTTCGCGCGTCATCTTTCACCCCGCTCACGTTTGGCAACCGCTCCAGAATAAAATTAGCCACGTAAACAGTCCGGTAGATACTTAGCCATAGGGCATCTACCACGGTATTGGTCGACGTAATGCGTTTGGTGCCAAACTGAATGTAGTCATTAAACGTCCCGTTGGCCTGGATGTAATCGGCCGTGAAATCACCCGCAATCATATTGGGCGACCCCATCGCACGGAACGAGTTATAGAGACCAATCCGAACGGGCTGCACATCGTTGGGTTCGTTCAACACCAGGTCATCAACCAGCAGGTCGACTGGTTTAGGCTCTAATATCTGCTGGCAGGAGGCAAGAACAGCGAGTGTTAGAACAATACTATATCGAAAAAAACGAATCATGGTATACTTGTTGTCTTCGCCCATCGGGCATTTACTAAAAACCAATGGTCAGGCCTACAAACACCGTTTTAACCTGGGGCAGGGTAAAAAAGTCAATTCCCTGAGCAGCCGTTGACCCGTCCAGTGTACTCACTTCGGGGTCCGGTCCGGAGTAATTTGTCAGTGTCCACAGGTTAGTGGCGGATGCATAAATCCGGGTGTTGGTTATTTTAAACCGATCAATCCATTTTTTGGGTAAGTTGTAGCCAACCGACACGTTTTTCAGGCGCAGAAAGGAGCCATCCTCCAGAAAGCGGCTGCTGAGGTAATTATTGTACGTATCCTGAAAAACGTAACGGGGTACACTGGTAATGTCGCCCTCCTTCTGCCAGCGTTTCAGGGCCTGCCGCGACTGATTACTCTGAATATCGGCCCCGGTGTTGACTAACGTTGTGTTCGTAAAATTAAGGATACTGTTGCCATAGGAGAACTGCAGGAATGCACTTACGTCGAACCCTTTCCAGGAAACCCGGTTCGTCAGTCCACCGTAGAGTTTAGCCTGGGCATTACCAATCACCTGTCCATCATCGGGTGTGATTTTACCATCGCCGTTTTTATCGTCGTAGATAGCATCGCCAGTGGCCGGGTCAACCCCCAGAAATTTCAGCCCCCAGAACGTTCCCAACGGCTGGCCGGGCAAAATGACGTTGGTTCTGGAAACACCGTTGCCCGAATAACCCCGAAAAACGGGTTGGTCGGTAGCGAGCGATACTACCTTATTCTCGTTGTGCGAAATGTTGAAGTCAGTACTCCAGCGGACAGCCTTATTGATGTTCACCGTCGAAATTGTTAGTTCAATGCCCCGGTTGGATACTTCACCAACGTTACCCTGCACGGTGCTGAAACCGGTTGTTTGCGGAATAGGCTGAGCAAACAAGAGTTTGTTGGTCAGGTTGTCGTAGGCATCAACGGTAAACGTTAGCCGACCGCTGAAGAACGAAGCATCCAGGCCAATATTGGCTTCGCGGGTGCGCTCCCATTGCAGGTTCGGGTTAGCCAGAGCAGCCGGGCCGACGCCCGTGGCTCCGCTGTAGGTAGCCGATGACCATGTACCCAGAAACTGGTAATCGCCAATCTGCTCATTCCCCGTAAACCCAAAACTGGTTCGCAGTTTCAAATCGTTCAGGAAGCGGAATTGCTGCATTAACGGCTCAGATGATATGCGCCAGGCTGCCGATACCGACGGGAATACACCAAACCGCCGGTTCTGCCCGAAGCGCGATGACCCGTCATAGCGCGCGGTAATCGTAGCCAAATATTTCTGATCATAATCGTACCGCACTTCGGCAAAAGTCGACACCAGACCATTGCGATTTTTGTAGGAATCTCCCTGATCGACAATACCCGCCGACCGGATGTAGGTAAAATCATCACTAGGGAATAGTCTCCCCTGCAAGTTCCCGCTTCGTATAAACTGCTGCTGCACCTCAAAACCGGCGAGTCCGCTGAAATGATGTTTTTCGGCCAGTTGATAACTGTAATTTAAGGTGTTGGTATTAACAATCTTGGAGACGTTGGCGCTGCTGAAAACTCCATAACCCTGCCCGCCCACGCTGGGCAAAAAGCCACCAATGGCCGTAGTGGATGGCTCGAATTGGTCTTCGGTGACGTTATTATAGTCCGCACTTATTTTCGACCGGAAACGTAGGTTTTGCAGGATTTCGTATTCGCCGTAAAGTCCAACCAGCATCTTGATGGTGTAGGTTTCGAAACGCGGTAACAGGGCCTGGCCAACGGGGTTAAAATTAGGAAATCCGCCATATTCGGGATCATTAGGGCCGTACAGTCTTCCCTGTTCGTTGTAGGGTGAATAATAGGGCAAACTTTTCAGCGCACCCGAGTAAACACCATCCAGAAAGTTATCACTCTTTACCCGCTTGTTTTTCACCTGCGAAAGCGTCAGGTTCATCCCGAATGACAGCTTATCGGTGGCTTTATGGTCGAACTTAAACTGGCCGGTGTAGCGGGTAAACTGGCTGTTGAGCTGGACTCCCTGTTCATTGCGGTAGCTGCCGCTGAGGTAAAACTGCGTTTTGTCGTTACCGCCCTGAGTAGATAGCTGGTACTGCTGGTAAACGCCTTTGCGCAGAATAGAGTTGATCCAGTCGGTATTCTGCCCATCGGTAACGCCCTTTATCAGGCCCAGTTTATCGGGGTCCTGACCGGCGTTGGTCACCGCTTCCCGCTGCAAGTCCAGCAGTTCGGTGGCGTTCAGCAGATCGGGCCGCCGGATAATATCAATCATACCCTGCTGAACATCAGCCGTAAATTTTGTTTTCTGATTGGCTTTTCCCCGCTTGGTGGTTATCAGCACCACGCCATTAGCCGCCCTTGAGCCATAAATAGCCTTGGCCGACGCATCCTTCAGCACGTCGATGCTTTCAATGTCATTGGGATTGAAGAGTGCCAAAGCGTTGTCCGTCTGCCCACCAAAATCCCGCCCCGTGAGTGCTCCATTTTCAACCGGCACGCCATCCACAATGAACAGGGGGCGGTTGCTGGCCGAAATAGAGGTGTTGCCGCGTATACGAACCATGAGTCCACCACCGGGCGTGCCCGACGACTGCGACACCTGCACACCAGCCGCCTGACCCTGTAGGGCCTGGTCGAAACTAGCCACCGGAATATCTTTAAATTTGTCGGGCGAGATGGAGGCAATGGAACTGGAAATATCTTTTCGCTGGGTCGTATTATACCCCGTTACCACTACTTGCGTCAGCTCATTGATGGACTCCTGCATCTGGAGATTAATCACTGTACGATTGCCAACGGTAGTTTCCTGGGATACCAGTCCAATGGAGGTGGCAAGGAGTACAGCGGTACTGCCGGGAACGGTGATGGAGTAATTCCCGTTGGCGTCGGAGCTAACGCCATTGGTGGTGCCTTTCACCTGAATATTCACACCGGGCAGTGGCTGCCCATCCTGCACCGATATAACCCTACCCGATATACGAACGCCCTGCGCCAGCAGATAACCCGGCAGTATGGACAGCAGGACTGCCCAGAGAATAGCACTGTAAAATTTTCTCATGTATACGGTTACGCCAAATGAAAGCGGTTTTGGGCAGGTTTGTCAATCAGAAAAACAAGGTACTAAAAGTAGGGTAAAAGCTACTTTTTTCAAACGAAAATAGTATCCTGCATCGTATAAACCTGTTAATTTTCAATCACGCAAAAAATAGAACCCCACTTATAAACCTGCTTACCCAAACTTTACTGGTCAATATATAGCCACTCGATGCGCCTTTCTGGCGCGGCAATCGCTTTCGGTTCCGGCTGGCACATAAAAAAGCGACTCTCCCCTATTCAAGGGAGAGTCGCCAAAAAAAAATGGGTTTGGACTTACCTACTTTTTAGGGTTGGTAGTTGGTGCGCTGCCCGCAACAGGAGCGTTATATTTCAACTCGTTGTCCGGTACATCCCAATAATCCAGGAAGTTGTACTCTATAGTCGCGTTGGTGCTTATCTTACCCGCTTTGTCGATAACAACTGCCCCCTTGCGACCTCCGCCATTGGCCACTGGCAGGATGACTCCCCATCGGCGGGCATCGTAAAAGGAGAGACTACGAAATATTAGCCCTACCCGGCGCTCCCGGCGCAGTTCGTCCTGTGCCTGCGCAAGCGTCAAACCAGTACCCGCTACCGGGGCAAGGCCAGCCCCCTGCGCGGCCCGAACGGCGTCAATCGACTTCAGGCCGTCTTCAATGCTACCCGTGTTGATGAGGGCTTCCGCTTTCATCAGTTCGTTTTCCTCATAGCTACCCGCCAGGTATAACTCCGTAGCCCCCGGCGACCGGTCGCTGATGACCGTTACCCCCGCTAGTTTGTTACCCCCGTCCACCAACTGCCAGCGCGTGTTGAACGTGTTGCCCCGGCTGCTTTCGCCAATCCAGGGGGTAGTCCGCTGAATGAAGTTGTTGGCTAATCGCTTGTCGCCCGTTTTGTAGTCCTGAATCAGGCGTTCGCTGATTTTGTAGGTAGCCCCGCCCGATGGATCACCGGTCGATTTAGCGGCTACCGTACCCGTTTGGGGGGCCAGAAAGTCGCCGTTGGTGTTGGATCGGCCCGTAAATACATTATCAGAAGCCGAGATACCGCTGTTGGCTAAGGTCAGAATCTGCCCCCACTGAGCGGCTGTCATGGCCGCCGTCGTAGTATTGACCAGCAGGTTACGCGCCTTAAGCGAGTTGATGCTGTGTTTCCACATATCAGTTGTGGGTACTTTGCCCTTGCCAATCTGAATGAAATCAGGGATAAGTTGCGTCATTACGATGGTATAATCGGCCGATGTACCAATGGTCGTTAACAGGGCTGCGGCTTTATCGAGGTTAGCATTGGATTCGTCGATGAGCTTTTCCTTGGTTACGTAGTTGCCATTCGTACCGTTGGCGGCATCATTGATGATACCCGCGTAATAGATTGAGCCAATGTGCGAGTAGGCGAATCCTTTCCACCAATACGCCCACGCCTGAATGGTGGCTTTTTTCGCTTTTGCATCGCCCGTAAACGTGACTTGTTCCGACAAACCCAATACTTTGTTCATCTGGCTATTGAGCGAATACATGTACCACCACTCGTGAAAAAGCGGGTTTGTCCCCTGATTCGCGTTGACATTGACCTGCCGAATCAAGGCAATCTGCGTGTTAGGTGCATTCGGGTTCAGCACTTTGGTACCGTCGTCCAGAATAACATAATCCGGTGCCCCAATCTGATTGCCAAACTGGTTGGCCGCTTCTTCGCCCACGACATCGGCCATCAGGGCGTGTACGCCCATTGCCCCCGACCAGAAGTAACCGGGAACACCGTCGTACAGGTCCGCCTTAATCTCACGAGCGCTGTTCACGTAAGCCCCGCCCTGCGCCAGGTTTATGATACCATTTTGCGTATTGGCACTGCTAACGGTGGGCTGGTTTGGGTTTTTAACGTCTAATTGTTCTTTACAGGCAGTGGCCAGGCCTACAAGCAGTAAAGTAGTTAGTATAGGTGTATTTTTCATCGATGAATCAAAGAAGTTTTAGTAAGAGGCCCTTACCCCAAACCGGGGCCGCGCCATAAACAAGTTTAGAGACCAATGTTCAGGCTCACCTGATACGAGCGCAGGTTGGGCATAGTGTTGTGGTCCGTACCCCGGTCCCAGGCCGAGTTACCTGTTCCTGAGCTAACCTCGGGATCATAGCCTGTGTATTTGGTGAATGTTAGTAGGTTACGACCCGACACCACTACCTGCGCCCGCCGAAGCACGGGCAAATTTACGAGTTTGCTCAAGTCAAGGCCAATCTGCACATTTCGTAACCGTACGAACGAGGCATCTTCGTAAAAGTAGTTCTTGGTTCCGTTAGCGGCTCGCTGCGCGTATATCCCCCGGTAGAAAGCAGTCCAAGCACCCGTCTGCCCATCAATAGTAATAGGATTAGCATAATCCGCGTGAATACCATCGCGGTACATCCATTCTTTGGTCTGGTTGTAAATGTGGCTACCCTGTACCCAATCGAACTGGAAACCAAATGTCAGGAAGTTTTTGAAGGTAAAATCGTTGATGAACGACATGTTGAACTTCGGGTTTGGGTCGCCAAAGCTGTACTTGTTCGCCGAGAAGAACGGTTGCTTCGTTGCTTTGCTGACTACCAGCCCGTTGCTGGCTACCGTGTAGTTGGCCTGTTGATCGGGCGCGATGTAAAAGTTGCCGTTTACGTCTTTCTCATCTACCGCGTGAATGTCGACATAGCCATACAGTTGCCCGATTTTTTCGCCCCCTTTCAATACGTAGTTTGTGCTACCAGCGTTGGAAAGTACCACTACTTCGGCCCCGCCTTTCACGCTCGTAATTTTCGATGTCTGGTGGCCGAAGTTCGCCGTCAGATTCCACGAAAAATCCTGGGTACGTACCACCGTGGCGTTCAGCGATGCCTGATACCCATTCGAGCCCAGCGAGAAGGCGTTATCCTTAATGGAGTTGATACCCGAAGACGGAGCCGCGTTCACATCGAATATGGCGTTGTCGGTTGAGCGGTTCCAGTACGTAGCCGATAACCGAACGTTGTTTAGCCAGGGAGAGCCTTTTAGCAAACTCACTACTAAGTCGGTACCAACTTCCAGTTCCGACGATACCTCCACGTCGAGGTCTGGGTTTGGCTGGCTGGCGGGGGTATAAAACGAGTTTGCGGTGCCCAGGGTACGGGTGTTCAGCACCTGATACCGGTCAAACGGTCTGGGCTGAATACCCGCCTTACCGAAGGCGGCCCGCAACTTGAATTCGGGAATAATGTTGGTGATGGGGCTGTTTTCCCAGAATTTTAGGGCAGATGGGCGGAAGAAAATGTTACCCCTCGGAAACGTAAAGGGCTTGGAAGCCTGCCCGAACGCCGACGAAAAGTCCGTACGGAACCCGCCTGCAATACCCACCACATCGCCAAAATCAATCTGCTGATTAACTAAGTAGCCATACGTAATAAATGGCTCGGTGTAATCCTGCACTATTTTGAATGTAGACGCCTGCGCAGCGGTGAATGGCTCGTAGGTAGGCAGCGATAGGCCGTAGGTGTAATACTGGCGATAGAGCCGGTTCCGGTAGTCGAAGGAAACCTGGGTTGAGGTCGTTATAGGCAGGTTTATCTTGAAGTCTTTCTGAAAATCGGTCGTAAAGAAAGCCGATGCCAAAAAGTTCTGATAGGTCGTATTCAGACTACGGTTGTCAACTTCGCCTTTGGCATCCGTCGCGTAATTACCCCAGTAGTTGCTACCATTGTAGAACTGGACGTTGCGGTTGGCCGACTGGTTGGGATAAGTCGTAATGATTTCCTGACGCGAGTAGTTGATGCCGTATTTGGCATCCAGCGTCACGAATTTATTGATCTTGTAATTCAGGTTCAGATTCTGAATTACGTCGAGTTTGTTGTCTTTATTGGCTGTATACCGCTGCCAGTAGCTTGGATTATTATGGTTTACTCCCACCGCGTCGCCGTAGTAAATACCGGGGTTACCGTCAGGATCGAGGGCCGCAAAATCAGCAAAAGGGCGGGCATTGTTCACGGCAAACAGAATGTTGCGGTCATTCGACTTGATGGTGCTGTTGGTGTATATTAACTGAGTGGTACTGCGGAAGGTCAGTCCTTTCGCCAGCTCAACCCCCAGGTTGGTGGAGATATTACTGCGCTGATACCCGCCGTTGTTAATGATGTTACTTTCCTGTTTGTTGTTGGAAGCCGATATGGAAAAGTCAAACCGGTCGCGCCCACCCGACAGCGAGAGGGAGTTATTATACGTATTGGATGGGCGGAAGAAATACCCGTAGTGGTCCTGATACTTCAGGTTAGCCGTGTAGGGTTTATCGGCTTTGTTGTTCACATCCAGCGGATTATACTGCACGTTCGCACTGTAAACCAGTGTATTAGGATCCAAAGTGAGTGGATTACCCTTGGTATCGATGACGTTGTTTTGAGCATCCACCACGAAGCCATTATACTGCGATTTGGCCACGCCCCCCACGTTCAGGTAGGTGTTATTGGTAATACTGGACGAGGCATCTATGTTCAGTTTTCCGGCTTTACCCTTCTTGGTAAATACCTGAATAACACCGTTGGCTCCTTGCGCTCCGTACAGAGTAGCGGCAGCGGCACCCTGTACTACCTCAACCCGCTCAATGGTGTTGGGGTCTATGCTACTCAGCAAACTGGTTGGGTTGCTGTTTAGGTTGCCGTTGGTATCATAACTGGAAGCATCCACCTGAACGCCATCAATGAGCAGAATGGGGGCTGTACCCCGGTTAATGGTGTTGATACCGCGCAGCACAATATTGACCGGCGCACCGGGGGTACCGTTGCCACTGGAAATCTGCGCACCGGCAATTTTGCCAACCAATGCCTGATCGATGGAAGCCGTTGGCGTTTGTGGCAGGTTTTTCGATGATACCGATTCAACCGCAATGCCTAATTTACGCTTATCGGTAGCGACCCCGACCCCCGTAACCACCACTTCGGACAGTTGCCGGGAATCGGATACCAGACTCACGTTTATTTCTGATTCATTACCGACCCTAATCTCTTGTGTAGCTACGCCGACAAAACTAAACACGAGCGTTGCTCCTTTGCCCGGTGGCATCGATAAGTCATACAGACCGTTAGCATCTGTTGTTGTGCCCTTGGCAGTTCCTTTTAATACGACCGAAACGCCCGGTAGGGGTGTCCCGTCTTCGGCTGAGGTAACTTTACCGATTACCCGTCGGTCCTGCGCCCAGGCGGCCAAGCTAACTGAGCCCACCAGCAGGAAAGTCATCAATAGAATTCTAATCATTGTTTTAGTTAAGATAAGATAAGAGTGCATTTAATGCAAAAGTAATAAAAGGCTTATACTTACCAAGTACTAGCCTATCTTATTTAAGGACAGCTACATTATTCTTAACTATAGCTTGTTTGTAAAATATTATTCTGAATTAAATTATTTCTTTATTTAATTATACCTACTCTACAGATGAAAACATCATCCGTAAAAATACTTAGTTTGTCCTTTCGTCGACATAATTAATTCGGGAAAAAGGTAGCATGTTAACACTGGCAGAATAGCTCAATACGCTTCGAAAATATAGCTGCATCATCTGATTTAACATCTCCACAAATGAAGAACGCCCGGCTGAAAAGCCGGGCGTTCTTCATTTTACAATCTCTGCGTCACGATACTTCATCATTGCTCAACCGTGGCCGTGTTGAGTGCTTTTTCTATATCGGCCGCCATAGACCGGGTATACTGATAACCGATCCGAAACAGTTCCCGCGCTTTACCAACATCCGCCGGGCTGTACCCACTCAAACCAGTTGGCTCAAGCAATACGTTGCAACGGGTAAACTTCTCCCTCGTTTTACTCTGAACGGCCAGAATAATGCTTCGCTCAATAACCCCCCGCATAGAACGAATGGGTTTGGATGTGCCAAGCGGATTACAATGTGATCCGATCAGAAAATCCACTTTGTGTTCGATGATATCTACTGGCAGGTTGTTCAGGACTCCTCCATCAACAAATTGGCGTTTGTTAATCAGGAACGGTTCAAAAATACCGGGCAGGCAACAGGATGCCAACACGGGACGAATTAGCTCTCCCCGGTCAAAAATAACCTGCTCACCCCCATTCAAATCAACCGCCACCACATGCAGGGGTATCTGCAATCCTTCGAATGAATCGTGCGGAATGTATTTTCGGTATAAATCGGCTATCGCATCCAGCCGCAGTAACCCCATCCGGTTCCAGGCGGGTCGCAGATGCCGCACGAATGAGGATGACTCGATAATTTTCAAACTCTCATCAGGGGTGTACCCCTGCGATAGTAAAGCACCCACAATGGCCCCGGCACTGGTTCCGGCTATTTGATCGAAGTGGATATCCATTTCCTTAAGGGCTTTGATAACACCCAGATGGGCAATACCCCGCGCTCCGCCCCCCGATAAAACTAACCCTATTTTCATACGTTTCAGTTTACTGGCTTTATAACGGTGCGTCGTATCTTTTGGTTTGGGGCACGAGCAAAGGGCGTGGGAGGGCGCGATAGGACCTTGAAACGTAACTACCCTAAGCCCTATGCCCCGAAACCTTTCGCTTCAATCACAAAAGCGCAGCCAGTTTTCCCTGCTCCTTTATGCGCACGCCTTTCTCCGTCATTTCAACGGTGGCGGCTTCTACGACAGGGTCGTGTTCGAATACAAGCAGCCAGTTTTCCTGAGCTGCCTGTTTCAGTAGGGCCGTTTTCTCATCCATCGTCAGCAGGGGCCGAACATCGTAACTCATTACGTAAGGCAGCGGAATGTGCGCCGACGACGGAATAAGGTCAGCCATGTAAGCTATTGTACGGCCTTTGATTTGAAACAAGGGCAACGCCATTTTTTCGGTATGGCCATCCACGTACCGAAACTCGATATCAGGAAACGGGAACGACTTTTGCGTCAGGAACTGTAGCTGCCCGCTTTCTTGCAAAGGCAGGATATTCTCGGACAGAAAAGACGCTTTTTCCCGTGGGTTTGGGTTGACTGCCCAATTCCAGTGAGCCGGGTGTACCCAATACGTTGCATTCGGGAAAGCGGGGGTTAGCTGGTCGCCCAAACGGCGTACGGCTCCACCTACATGGTCGAAATGCAGATGGGTGAGTAACACATCGGTTATCTCACTTTCTGCGTAACCCGCTTTTTGAATAGAGTCAGTTAGCGAGGCTGTGCCATGGAGGTCATAATGACCGAAGAACTTGTTTGATTGTTTGGTGCCAATGCCGGTGTCGACAAGCAGCAACCGGCTATCCTGTTCGTAGAGCAAACAGCGCATGGCCCAGGTACAGCGGTTTTGTTCATCGGCAGGATTAAAATTTTGCCAGAGCACCTTGGGCACCACGCCAAACATGGCACCGCCATCCAGTTTAAAAAAGCCGGTATCGAGCGTTTGAAGAGTCATATTGAGTTTTTTGGCAAGTTATGTTTTAAATCTCATTGCCAAAAAACGCAGAAGTCAGAAGTTAACGTGGTAGTAAAACACGGGCAGAAACCCCAGTTGGTTTTCCTGCTTCACGAAGCGGTCATCAGACTGGGGCGCAGAACTCAGCGACAGCAGATTTTTAATGCCCAGCACATTGACCAAATCGAGGGCGATGGTGTGCGTCAGGTGCGTTCGGTTGATTTTATAGTTTAG
>JBBSTD010000066.1:0-34693 GCA_038236215.1 Cytophagales bacterium
CCCCCCCGCCGGGGGGAGGGGGTGGGGTGGGGTGCATGCGTAAATAACCAGTTCATAACGTATTAATTTACCGTTGGCGCACCGGGTGCGGGCAACCGGTGAAATATCTCGGACAGGGTGTTATAATCTACCGTGATTATGAAACCAATCCCCGTTTCGATGATGTATCCATCCAGCACCGCCTGATAATCGTTGTGGCGGTAGGCCCGCAATACGTAGCGACCATCGCGGGTGAGGTTATAGTTCAGGGATACATTGTCAAAAACCTCATTCGGATTCCGGGTGGCACTGTTGGCAGCATTTTCCAGCACGAAATTACGCCCCACCGATACCGTCAGGCGACCGGACAGGAAACTCTTCGACAGGCCTACGTTCAGGTCGGTGCGGGCGCCGTTGGTCGTGCCACCCGTATTGGCGGCTCCCGTCTGCGACAGCAGATTGAAATCCACATCGAAGCCTTTCAGGACGTTGGACGCCAGCTTGCCTAACTGATCCGAAATAAGTTTACTGACGCTGCTGCGGGCCACGCCCTCCGCCTGGGTATTTAACCCGCCGGAGCCCGAGCCGGAGAAGAAATCGGAGGTGCTTTCGGGCAGGAACCGACCCAGTACCAACAGGGCAAAAACCTGCTTGTTCACCTGCGATTCATCCTGCCGCAGTGTTTTTAGCTTATTCTCAATGGCCGTACCAAATACACTGGTTGCCGCAGCGTTACTGGCATCCACGTCGGGCTGGCGGATGTCGAAGCTCAGTTTGGGCGCGGCCAGGTTATTGGTGATCGTCAGGGCCACGTCGAAGGGTAACTTACGGTTCAGGGCTGCCGCAGAAAGCCCCGTTGTTTCATTGCCAATCAGGTCGGAAGGGGAGGTGGATACCTGATACACGGCGGTCATGTTAATGTCGGCCCGGAGGGGGTCGCCGGTAAACTGGATATAACCGCCCTTCTGAATCTTGAACTGCCGTTTCAGTACCTGATATGTCATGGAGTATTCCCCTTCGGTTACGTCGTAGCGGCCCAGTACGGTCATTTCGCCAGCCGCATTGATGCCCACATTGAGCCGGGCATTACCCCGTGCCCGCAGGTAGTCGCCGTTCAATTCATCGACCACAATGGTCAGTTCCGATTTCTCGTCGGCTTCCAGATCGAGCGAAATGTTTGAGTTGCCAAGCTTGTCAAATGCCAGCCGGGGCGTTGTAATACTGTCTTTTTTGGTTATGTACAAATATTTGTTCAGGGCCAGCGAATCCTTGTGGTTGATGAACGTCACGATTTCTTTGGACGCATCGACATTCAGGGACTCATCGGGCAGAACGAGCGATATTTTGCTGCCATCTTCCAGCCGGACGGTACCATTCACCGATGGACTGGTACCGGTGCCTTTTATGCGCAGGTCGGCCGTGACGGAAGCTTGCCCGTACGCATAATCATTGTCTTTACGGGCGGCATTCAGCACCTGAAAATTATCGGCCTTAACGCGCAGGTTATACGCTACGTCGGGAATGTTTTTAAGGACTACGGTGCCATCCGTTGTTAGTATCCGCCCTTTGTCGTCGCGCAGTTTGAACTTGTCCAGCGTAATTGTCTGCCCGGAAAAAGCCAGTTTTTCCTCGTCGATGTGGTAGGTAGCGTTTAGCTGTTTGATGTTGAACGCCACGGAATCGAACGCGACACTACCATCAATTTTTGGGTTGTCGACGGCACCCGCCACGGTGAAGTCGCCGGTCAGCTTTCCTTTTGCCTCCCGCAGTTCGCCAAAGCTAAAGGCTTCGATGGTGCGGGCATCCAGCCGTTTGAGGTTGATGGCCAGATCCAGGGCTTTTTTGGCATCGTCGGGGTTATAATAGCCCGTTACGGTGGCGTCATTGTTGGGACCGGCCAGCGTGGTGTTGACGTTGATCCGGCCATCCTCATTATTCCGGAACCGGGCGGTGAGATTACCAATGGGTTTGTCCATCACGTTCAGGCTATCCACGTACACCGAACCAATGAAGGACAGTTTGCTATCCGCGCTCATGTAGTCGCGGACGATGACCGTGCCATTCAATTCACCGTCGGCCAGGGTCGTATCCTGATTGGCCAGCCGCGTCAGGTTTTCTATGCTGAGGGCGTGGGCCGTTATCCGGATGGGTGCGTTGGGATATTGCTCCGTATTACTGATTTCGAGGTACTGGTCGCCCTGCTCCATGTGTAGCTGGTTGATAAGTATGCCAGCATCCCCGTACTGCGCAAAGCCGGTGGTATCGGTTTGCCACCGCTGGTAGTTGGTGAGCAATCCATTGCGGGCAAAGTGAAACCGGTAGCTGGAATCGACGATGCTGAGGGTACCCGCCAGTCCGTGCAAATCCTGATTGATGGAATCCTTATTGACGACGGCAAACCTGAACTGGTTGTTAGCTGCCGTTCCGGTCAGATCAGTCTCTCTTATGTTCAGGCCATTGTACAGGACGCCATCGACTTTCCCATCCACCTTTAACTGATTATTGGCTCCCCGCAGGGACACATTGCTACCCTTCACCGTAATCGTGTCATACACCACAAGGCCGGTACGCAATGTAGCCGACAGTGTTGTATCCCGGCTGGCATCCAGGTAGGCACTCAGCCGAACAGTATCCAGCTTGGTCAGGGCGGGTACAAATGCCTTTAGCAACGGGTTCTGATACGCTTTCAACCCAACCGTGAACGCGTACGGGGGCGGTATTTTTTTGTAGGTCAGGGCGGGGAGGGCGATGTACTTACTGATTTCTCCCGCAATGATGTCGTACAACTGCGTGTACTCAAACTGGCCGTTCATGGTCAGTCGGGCACCGGGTAGCTGGGCCACCACGTTTTTGGTGTTGCCATTGGCCGCCAGCCGGGCGTAGAGCGAATCGACGGGGTAGCTGGTCCCGTTCAGGCTCAGGGTGGCGTCGCTGGCGGAAATGGTCCCTACGGGTTTGGCCGGGTCGGTAGAGGCCATATCAAGCAGGATGTTTCCTTTAATCGAGAGCGGGTCAGGGTAAAGCTTTAGTTTTTGCAGGTTCAGCTCGTTGACCACCGTTTGGCCGGTAACACTGGGGAAATCACCCTTTAGGCCCACTTTTAAATCAAGCGTCAGGTTGGCGTTCGGGTCTTTACTACCACCGGTAATATCCAGCAGGCCATTGGCCAGTTTGCCTTCCGCATTTACATTCTGGTAGACGTACCCATTCAAATCGGCCGACTGGATGGCCAGGTTGAACTTGGTGGTGAGGGTATTCACGTCGATGCCCCGCCCGTCTACCGTAGCGCGACCCGTTATTTTGCCCATCGTGCCGGTTTGTTTCAGCCACTTACCCGCATCGAATTCGTTCAGGTTGAGCGTGCCTTTGTACGTTTCATTCTTGCCGGTAACGAAGCCTGCCAGTCGCCCGGCGAAATCGGCCGTACCCCATTCCGTAGCCAGTTTGGCATCCAGAATGAGGTCATTCAGTTTGCCATTCAGTTTACCGGTCAGCTTAAATGAGTTGGGTAAGTCGATGGACGTGGGAATGGACCCTTTGGGAGCCAGTTTTTCAATGTCGGCTTTGGTGGTGGTGGCTTCCTGTACCGTCATGGCCACGCCCAGCCGTTCGGGATCGGTTACGTTGGTGAGTTTACCACTGGCCAGTAGTTTCGTGCCGGACAGCATGGAAAACTCCACGCGGGGCAGGTTCAGCGCAGCCAGCGTTCCCACCGCCTGCATGTTGGCCCGGAAAATACCTCCGCTATTACCGGCGAAGGGGGGCGTATCGGCCAGGAAGGGAGCCAGTTGCAGAACATCATTCACCGACAGGTAACTGTTCTTCAGTTTTACATTTACGTTTACCCGCGACGCAAAACGAGGGTCACTCAACTGCCCCAGCGAATCGTACCGGAGCACCAGCTGGTCGCGCAGCAGGGATGTAGGCGTCTGAACGTACAGGTTTGTCAGCGTGGTGGTGGTATCCGTATACAGCACGTTCGCTTCCATCTTCTGGAGCACCAGCCCACTCGTGGCCCGGAAGCGACCATTGCGCAGCTGACCGCTGATGAGCTGTCCCTTTTTTCCTAAATCTTTATAGACCAGAAACCGCCCGTCGATACCCAGATTTCGCAAATCCAGGTGGCTGTAATCAAGCCCCGTTTTTTGCCGGGGTGCCGTTTCGTCGTTAAACTGGATTCGGTTGTTGGCAAAATGAACGTTGGACAGTTTAGCCTGCCATCCTGGGGTTATGGCTGCGGTTGCCGTTGGCGGGGTCGCTTTTTTAGTGGGTTTGGTTAGTGTGGCGGCAATATCGGCGTTGGTCAGGTTGAGGGATTTGATGCCAATCTTTTCTCCATCAAGGTAAAAGTAGTTCGACTCCATCGTCAGGCGTCCGGCACTGCCTTTCGTCTTGAAGTCCGACGGTAACACCTCGATATCCCACTTCGCGTTGTTCACCTGCCACTTGCCGAGGGCCAGATTAAGCGTGTCGCCCGGCTTTGATGGGGCACCGGGGGGCGTGGGCAACCCCTCGTACAGGCGGGTACGCAGGTTCAACCCGTTTACGGCCACATCGGAGAGGTGGTATTTTGAGGCATACACATCCGACTCACTGAAATTGGCCCGCAGACTATCGACGTACGTGTTGACTTCGGCTCCCACCACATCATCCTTATACCGAATGCGGACATCCCGCAGGAATATACCCGAGAGATTGATCATCATCGGCGTCGACACGGTGTCGGCCGGTTCGGGGGCAGCCCCCGTATCGAACGCATCGAGCAGGTACTGGAAATTGAATGTGGTGTCGGGGAGTGTCCGGTTGACGGTCAGGCGTATATGTTCCAGGGCAATCTGGTTGATGCCGACTTTGTTGTTCAGCAGGCCCATCATGTCTAGGTCAATGCGCATCCGGCCCCCGTTCAGTAATGTATCGCCCTGAGGGGTTTTGAAAAATACGTCCTCCAGTTCAATCCAGTCGGGTATTGAATAGCGGACGTGACCAATATGAAAAGGTGACTGGAGTTTTTGGGCGAGGTAGGAATTGACCTGCTTGGTTACCAGATTCTGGCCCCAGGGTGTAGTGGCAACGAGCACAACAAACCCGACCAGTAGCAACACAAGGGCTAGCAATCCCAATAAAACACGTACAACTATTTTCGACACAGGATACCTTTTTTGGGCACAGAGGAGCCCCGTTCAGGAATAGATCTGAGCAATATTACTTGTGTTTATAACCAGCTTGACCTGAAATATGTTGCCTTTTGACCTGAAACATACCATTTATTGGTGATAAAAGCTTATTTGTTCATTTGACCAAACCGCTGTTCGGTCGGTTTCGGGATGTGTTTCCAACCAAACAGGCTACTAACGTTACCATCTGGCTCGTACTTATCCGTACGCCACTGGCTGGCTGTTTGTTGCGAATGATTCTGTCAGGTTCCGTCTGGTTCCGTCTGTGGGCGATTTAAATCGCCCACTGACGGAACCATATACTGGTTATTCGATGCGGATAGGCTTACTGCCCCCTAGCCGACGCCCATCCGTATAGATGTCCCTTTGTCCGGCTTATGGCTCTTTCTTCGCCAGGGGGTTGCAGACTCGGCCCGAAGCGGGTACTTTTGGCTTTTTACTGCTATTTTATCATGAGCGACCTCTTCACGGCCGAATCCATTATCAGTCTGCTTACCCTGACTTTTCTGGAAATTGTTCTGGGTATCGACAATATCATCTTCATCTCGATTGCGGCCAACAAATTGTCCCGCGGGGACCAGCCAAAAGCACGAAACATTGGTCTTGTTCTGGCAATGGCCTTTCGGCTGGTGCTGCTTTTGGGTATATCGTTCGTTATATCCCTTAGTAAACCGTTTACGCACATCGACTCCGGCTGGTTCAAAGCCGCCTTTACGGGGCAGAGCCTGATTCTGTTTGCGGGGGGGCTGTTCCTGCTCTACAAGGCCACGTCCGAGATTCACCACAAACTGGAGGGCGATGAGCCGGACGAACTGGAAGGGGGCACGACCAAAGGCCGGGCCACTGTAGCCAACGTTGTAGCGCAGATTGCTGTTACCAATATTGTTTTCTCGATTGACTCCATCCTGACCGCCATCGGACTAACGCAGAATGTGACCATCATGATGATTGCCGTGGTGCTCTCGGTCGTGATTATGATGTTCTTTGCCGGGCCGGTAGGGTCGTTTGTCAATGAGCACCCAACCATTCAGATGCTGGGGCTGGCCTTCCTGATTATGATTGGCTTTATGCTGGTGGCGGAGGGAGCACACCTGTCTGAAGTGGTTATTTTCAATCAGGAAGTGGGTACGGTACCGAAAGGGTATTTGTATTTCGCAATTGCCTTCTCGCTGCTGGTCGAGTTCCTGAATATCCGGCTACGGAAGCAGAAGAACCCGGTAAAACTCCGTGGCTACGATGGCCAGCCGGAACGTGACGGCATGATTTAACCACCACCCAACTTGTCTCTTACCGATCAGTTAAACGATATTATTGCCAGTCTGGGCGGTTTTGGACCGGAGATCTGGCTATCGGCCTGTTTCTGCCTGTTGCTGGTGGCCGAGATCAGTCTGCTGCGGTTCACTACGGCTCCCAAAATCCGTCGATACCTCGCTGTATTGAGCATTATTGTCGTTTTGGGAGCGGGTGGCTGGTCTGTGCTGTCGCCGATGCGGGGGTTTCTGTTCACACACCTGTTATTTGTGGATAGTCAGGCTGTTTTTATGCAGGTCATCATCGCGCTGAGTGCTGCCTTTGTGTTGCTGTATGAGTTTTCTACCAACCGGCAGGCCGAGGTTCCGGATGGTGGCCCCGTTGGTTTGTCACTGGCTCCGGACGGTAGAGCCCGCTTACCCTTCGAATGGTATTCCCTGCTGATTGCTATGACGCTGGGTCTGTTTATGATGACTATTTCGGTCAATATGCTCAGCATCTACCTGAGTATCGAACTGGTATCCATCTGCTCCTACCTGCTCACCGCCCTCACCGCCGACCGAAAAGCGTCGGAAGGGGGCATTAAGTACCTGCTGTTTGGGGCTATCAGCTCGGCCATCATGCTCTACGGCATGTCTTTACTCTATGGCATGACCGGTACCCTCGATCTGACGGCCGATGCGTTTGGGGCTGAAATGGCCCGGCAGGAAGGAGCCGTCGTGGCCGTTGCGGTGTTGCTGACCCTGGCGGGGCTATTATTCAAACTGGCGGGTGTTCCGTTTCACGTCTGGACACCCGATGCGTACGAAGCGGCTCCGGTGCCGGTGGCTGCGTTCTTCTCGATTGGTCCCAAAGCGGCTGCCGTACTGGTCATTATCCGGGTGGTAACGGCTCTCCCGGTTTCGGCGTCGGATGGCAGTACCGCTTTTGTGCTGCAAACACCCCTGGCGGTGCTGGCGCTGGCGGGGATTCTGATCGGGAATCTATCGGCCCTTCGGCAAACGGATGCCAAGCGCCTTTTAGCCTATTCGACCATTGCCCACGCTGGTTTTTTGCTGGTGGGTGTAGTGGCCATGAATAATGCCGGTTTCGACGCGGTACTTTTCTACGTAGGTACGTATTTGTTTATTTCTCTGGCCGCTTTCTTTCTTATTGACCTGCTGGCCTGCAGTCAGGGGCAGGATTTAACCATTCGTAATTTCGCCGGGCTTGGGCCAAAACAACCATTGTTATCTATTTCGTTAACGGTCGTGATGCTGGCCCTGACGGGATTGCCCCCAACGGTAGGGTTTACGGCCAAACTCCTGCCGTTTTCCGCACTGTATGATGCCTGGCAACAGTCGGGTAATGCCTGGCTACTGGCTTTGTTCGCACTGGGTTTGCTGAATGCCCTGATCTCCCTGGTTTATTATCTTAAAATACCCTTTCTGCTCTTCTTCCGCCCTCCCGTTGTGGAAGCTACGCATTCGATGCCACTCCCCAGGGTGGCTGTCTGGCTGGCTGTTGGATTAGTGGTACCCATCGTCTTATTGTTTCTCAGGCCCGACCTATTGCTTCAGTTTATTAGTGTACGGTAGGTGGCCGGTTCGGAAAAGGGGGTTGCGTTTCGTTTCTTTGCAGTCTGAATCAAGCTGTTTTATGTGTATGCGTGCTGCCAGCAACCAGATGGTATTGGATATGTCTATTGATGAACTGTTCGAACAGTTCGATAAACTCCGCGTGTTGATTATTGGTGATGTTATGCTCGACTCCTACGTGTGGGGTCATGTAGAGCGTATCTCGCCCGAAGCCCCCGTCCCCATTGTCCGATTCAACCGGCGCGAACTGCGGCTGGGCGGGGCGGGTAACGTACTGCTGAATGTGCAGGCGCTGGGAGCTGAAGCCATCATTTGCTCCGTTATCGGAGCCGATGCACCGGGCGACCAACTGGAACAGGAACTAGCCAACCGGGGACTGAACTGCGACGGACTTATTCGGAGTGCCGACCGGATTACGACCATTAAGGATCGCATCATTGCCGGTTCGCAGCAGGTAGTACGGGTAGACACCGAAACGGATAAATACATCACCGCCGACGAGCAGGCAAAGCTGGTGGCCAAAGCCATAGCGCTTATTCCAACCTGCCACGTAGTTATTTTCGAGGATTACGACAAGGGAGTTCTGAGTAAAGAAGCCATTGCCCTAATTACTGATTTTGCCAATAAACAGAATATTCCAACAGTAGTTGACCCTAAAAAGCGTAACTTCCTGTCGTACCAGAACACCACACTGTTTAAACCCAATCTGAAAGAACTGCGGGAAGGGCTAAAAATCGACTTCGACGTCGATAATGCCGGGGAGTTTCAGGCGGCTGTCGATCAGCTGATTCAAACCCTGAACCTGAAGGGGGCACTCATCACGCTATCGGAGCGGGGTGCCTTTATTGATTACCATAATGAGCAACTGACGTTACCCGCCCACGTCCGTAAAATTGCTGATGTATCGGGTGCGGGGGATACTGTTATCAGTATTGCTGCCTGCTGCGTGGCCCTTCGGCAGTCGCCCGCCATTATTGCGGGGCTATCCAACCTGGGCGGGGGCCTTGTCTGCGAATCGGTTGGTGTGGTGCCCATTGACAAGGCCCAGTTGAAGGCCGAAGCGAAGGTGCATTTGTAAGCGTAAAGCTGAGAATTTATGGAAGATTATTGACTTACTATAGTCGACTGCAATGATGCTCTTACCCCCTTGCTCTAAAGCTGATATTGGGGGGATTTAGGGGTAAAAAGACGTAAGTTTTGACTATTTTAAATACGATTTCTCAAGTCCCCACAAGATTAGGCACTAAAGGGTACCTGAGGACGCGTGCTTTACCGTATCCCGAAATTAGCTGTCTCAGAATAAGCGGGGGATAGTTTTATGAATTGTTATAAATAGGTCTGAACGCTGGAGTATGGCTAACGATAGGCTTTATGGGGCTACTCCAAAAATCTTTGAACAGGCCAGGCAGTTACGGGAGTCAATGACACCCGCCGAACGGTTACTCTGGGAGTCCCTAAAGATGAATAGATTTCGCGGAGTACGTTTCAAAGCGCAGCATCCCATTGGCTACTCTATCCCGGATTTCTACAGTCACAAAGTGCGTCTGGTTGTAGAACTTGATGGTGATGTTCATAATTCTGTTGAGCAGCGGGAATACGATGCCAGCCGAACCAATACACTCGAATCGCTCGGTCTGAATGTTCTTCGATTCAGAAATGAAGAAGTAATTAACCGGCTTGATTCTGTACTGGCTGAGATAACCCGTTTTCTGTTTGAAAAGGGGACCTGCTAATGGTCTGTTTGAATAACTCCGCCCTAAAGGAAATCTGCTAGCGTATCACTACACGTAATACACGTTGCTGGGCATGCGCCAGCGGGCACCCTTCAGAGCGGGGGGCGAAAGCTCCCTGAACACGGAGGCCACTTACGTGACTCCCGTTTTGTCAGAACTACCCTAACAGGTACTCTTTGTAAAGGTCATCACTGAGCAATCCTCAAATCGCACTAAACTCCTTCACCGCATCCACAAAACACCGGGCCTTGTCGGGCGTTACGTCGGGATAGATTCCATGGCCGAGGTTAGCGATGTAGTGCTGATGGCCGAAACTACTGAGCATCTGCTTTACTTCGGCGCGAATCTGGCTAAAATCGCTATACAGCGCGCAAGGGTCCATGTTACCCTGCAACACCCGGTCGGGAATCAACGCCCGCGATTCGGCGGGGTCCATGTTCCAGTCCAGTCCCACCACGTCGCAACTCAACTGCCCAATCTCATGCCGAGCAAAGAAAGCACCTTTGGCAAAAACGGTCAGGGGAACGCTGTGGTCCGGCTGGTCCGCTGATGCAGTTCCGGTTATTGAATCACAGATTTGCTTGATGTACGGCAACGAAAATGTCCGGTATTGCTCCGGCGACAGGATGCCCGCCCAGGAGTCGAAAAGCTGCACCAGATCGGCACCAGCCCGGATTTGGGCCTGTAGGTACGCAATGGTGCTATCCGTAATTTGCTGCAACAGGGTATGAGCGAAATTGGGGTCGGTATACAGTAGCTTCTTGGCGACTGAAAACGTTTTTGACCCTTTTCCCTCCGTCATGTAGCAGAAAATGGTGAAGGGCGCACCGGCAAAACCAATCAGCGGTACGCGATTATTGAGTTCTTTTTTGGTCAGTTTGATGGCATCCAGTACGTAGCCCAGATCACTTTCGGCGTCGGCTACCCGCAGGCGACTCAGGTCGGCCATAGTCCGAACGGTATTCGGGAAAACAGGGCCCCGGCTTTCAATCATTTCGTAGGGTAACCCCATTGCTTCGGGAATTACCAGGATGTCGGAGAAGATAATGGCGGCATCCACATCGAAGGCATCGACCGGCTGAATGGTTACTTCTGCCGCTAGTTCGGGGGTTTTAGCCAGCGTAATAAAATTCCCGGCCCGCTCCCGAACGACCCGGTACTGAGGCAGTACCCGCCCCGCCTGACGCATCATCCAGACCGGCACCCGCTCGGTCAGTTCGCCCCGAGCCGTGCGGAGCAGCAAATCATTCTGTAAAGTCATGCCGCAAAGATAATCCCGAACGCGGACACGTTCGGAGGAAATTATCGTGTTGCCAGCGTGAGACCGGTTCTCAATATAAATTGCCCGGTATTGCGCAGGATTTCACAATTTTGCTGAAATCTAACAATGGCTATGCCTTCTCTCTTTGTTGATACTGAACGCCTGCGCGACCTGAACAGTGGTTTAGGCCAGGTGTGCCTGCACCTCGGCCACGAACTGGTTCGCCAGCGTCCGGCAGGCTGGTCACTCACGTTCCTGGTGCCGAAAGGGCAGACTGGCGTATTCGGCGACTCGGTTAACTACATTGAGGCATCCTGGCAACGAAAACTCTGGATTCCGGGCTACCCGGGTGGAGGAACGTATGATGTGTGGCACTGCCTGCATCAGGATAGTGATTACCTGCCGGGTAAAGCCCCCCTGATCCTCACCATTTACGACCTGAATTTTCTGGAACGCGCCGACTACTCAGCCGCGAAAAAGAAACGTCGGCTGGACAAACTCCAGCGAAAAATCGACAGGGCTACCCTCCTCACGGCTGGGTCGGGGTACACGGCATCGGTGGTGCGTGAACACCTAACCATCCCGGCCGAACTCCCGATGGAAGTCGTTTATACCGGTGTGGCCGTTGACCCCGAAAAAGCGCCCACCGATTTAGCCGTTGATTCACCCGTTCGGGCCGGTTCGACGGCCCAGTCTACTGAATCACCCTTCTTTCTATCCGTTGGTGTTGTTCACCCCAAGAAAAACGTGCATACGCTATTGCCCCTGCTCGAAGCCTTTCCGGATTACCGGTTAATTCTGGCCGGGCCGGATAAGCATGCCTACGCGCAGCACATCCGGGAACAGGCGCAGAAGCTGGGCGTGGCCGACCGCCTGCTAATGCCGGGTCCGGTCGATGAAGCGACGAAGCTATGGCTTTATGCTCACTGCGAAGCGTTTATGTTCCCGTCCCTGTCCGAAGGATTTGGTTTGCCCGTAGCCGAGGGCATGGCGTTTGGTAAGCCGGTTTTCAGTTCTAACCTGACGAGTTTGCCCGAAGTAGGGGGCAAGGAAGTGTATTATTTCGAGAATTTTGAGCCGGAGAGCATGGCTAAGGTAGTACACGATGGCTTACATGATTTCGGTCAGAATCCCCTGCGTGAAGAACGCCTGAAAAAACGAGCTGCCGGGTTTAGCTGGCCGAATATCGCCAAAGAATACTGGACGTTGTATCAGTGGCTGGCTGGGGAGTAAGTCTGTAGCTTGCCGGGCCCTTTTAACCAATTCGCGCGTCTTTCTTGCCTACGGCCTGGTAGAACTGACTGTAACTGATGGTGTACATTATTATTAGGGCAGCGTAAGCCGACATCGTGGCCCCGTAAACGAAAGGAGGGAGGTAACCATTCAGGTAAGTCAGCCCAACGCTGATTCCGTATAGCAACAGCGCAAACGGAATGATACGGACAACTAAATACCGGGCTTTATGGGGAAAGTTTTTACCCCGGATACCACCCTGAATAATCAACTGGGTAAACTTGATAAGCAGCCCTGCTATCGAACCAGAAATGAAGCTAAACCAGGGCGTATATACCAGTGTACCTGCCGAAAAAGAAGCTTGCCTGCTCATGCCAGTCGTTGTCCAGTAAACTACACCAAACACAAACAAAGGCACCAGGCAATGGGGCCATTGACCCTGTTTTTGAATGTATTTCATCCACAGGGAATCATACTTCTGAAACGTAATCCGGTTGTAGCCCCGCTCCATTTTTTGCAATCCACTAACGCCCCCAAATGCCTGTTGTACATCGGTTAAAGTGGATTCAAACGGTAGGCCATGCACCATACGCTCGTTTAAAGCGTCGGTATAATGGTCGGTGAGTTCGGCAATGAGGTCTTCGTTGGTGAGCCGGTTCTCCTCGCGGAGATGGTAATTGATGGCCGTAAGTTGGTTGGTAGTAAGCATGGTCAAAGGGAAGGTTTAAGTTTCAATACCAGATTCAGATTCTCCAGAAAAGCCGCTAACTCGGCCATGCGCCCGGCGGCTTCGGTATGACCCGTTTTTGTAAGGGAGTAATATTTTCGGGCGCGGCCATCCACTAACTGAATTTCGGCAGTGAGCAGGCCTTCGGCTTCTAGTTTGTGCAGGGCAGGGTAGAGAGCCCCTTCTGTAATGGCCATTTCGCCCGCCGTCAGCTCTTTTACTTTTTGCGTAATCTCATAGCCGTACATCCGTTCGCGGTCTTCCAGCAGCCGCAAAATCATGACCGACAGGCTGCCTTTCAGCAATGAAGAGTTATTGGGGGTGTTCATGCAGCAAATATACAAAGGTTAGTTATATACATACAATACTTAGGTATAAAAAAGTTTGTAGGGTCGTACCTTTGCCGGACGAATGAAAACATACCTTCGCTTATTATCCTTCGCCAAACCGCTGGGCCGATTTCTGACACCGTTTGTACTGACATCACTCGTCGCCAGTGTGTTTGGTGTGCTCAACTTCACCCTGCTGATTCCCCTGCTCAGTATTCTGTTCGATAAAGTCGATACGCAGCAGATGAATGCACTGATGAGCCAGCCCGCACCTTCCATCATGTCGTCGCCAACGGATGCCTTTAGTTATTACTTTGCCCGGATTTTTCAACAGTATGGCAAGGTGGGTGCCCTGAAGTTTGTCTGCATCATTATTGTGGTATCGGTTGCGTTGAGTAACCTGTTCAAATACCTGTCCGTCCGGCAGCTGGAAGCGTTCAAGGCACGGATGGTGGCCCGCTTACGCGAAGCTGTTTTCAGCCAGACGCTGGTTTTGCACCTCGGCTTCTTCTCCAATGAACGCAAGGGCAACCTCATGTCGCGCATCACCTCCGACGTGCAGGAGGTTGAAAACTCCATTGCCAATACGATGTCGGCGGGATCGAAAGAGGTGTTTTTGCTGATTGGTTACGTCATTGCACTACTTAGTATTTCGGTTAAACTGACGCTCTTCGCTATCGTAGTCATTCCCATTTCGGGCGGTTTTATCGCTACCCTCGTTCGGCGGATGAAGCGCGACGCACAGGAAGGGCAGCAACGGCTGAGTAGTTTAATCAGTCTGCTCGACGAAACCTTCGGCGGGATGCGGGTAGTAAAGGGATTCGTGGCCGAAGGGTTTATTCTGGACAAATTCCGTCGGGAGAACGAAGGATACCGCGATGCCATCAAGTCGCTGGCGAACCGGCGCGAACTGGCTTCCCCGTTTTCGGAGGTGATGGGCGTGGCCGTAGTGGCGGGTATTTTGCTGTATGGCGGCTCACTGGTACTGAGTGGGCAGTCGGATTTGACGGCGGCTCAGTTCATTGCCTACATCGCCATTTTCTCGCAGGTGACGCGCCCGGCCAAAGATATTTCCAACGCATTCAGCGGGTCGCAGCGGGGGCTGGCCTCGGGTGAGCGGGTGCTGGAACTGATTGATACGGAATCTACTGTTCAGGACAAACCCGGTGCTGCGGTATTAACTGGGTTTACTGACCGAATTTCTGTGGAGGACGTATCCTTTGCCTACAACGCCGATACGCCGGTTTTGCGCTATATTAGCTTTGATCTGGAAAAGGGAAAAACCATTGCCCTGGTTGGCTCATCGGGTGGGGGTAAATCCACCATCGCCGACCTGATTCCGCGCTTTTACGACCCCACTGCCGGACGGATATTAATCGACGGCGTAGACCTGCGCGATTGCACAACGGCTTCTCTGAGGACACAGATGGGCATTGTTACCCAGGAAAGTATCCTTTTCAACGACACGATTTTCAATAATATCGCCTTTGGTAGCCCGGCCACCGAAGCCGACATTATGGAAGCGGCCCGGATTGCCAACGCCCACGAATTTATCATGGCCCAGCCCGACGGGTATCAAACCATCATCGGCGACCGGGGGGGCAAACTCTCCGGCGGACAGCGGCAGCGTATCAGCATTGCCCGCGCCATCCTGAAAAATCCCCCAATTCTCATTCTGGATGAAGCCACCTCGGCCCTCGACACCGAATCCGAAAAGCTGGTGCAGGAAGCGTTGACCCGTCTGATGGCGAACCGCACCACCCTCGTGATTGCGCACCGGCTCAGCACCATTCAGCACGCCGACGAAATTCTGGTTGTGAACCAAGGCCGCATTGTAGAACGCGGCCGGCACGACGAACTACTGAGTCTGGATGAAGGATTCTACCGGAGACTGAGTACGATGCAGAGCGTTTAACGCTCTGCCAATTTCCCTTTAGTCGGCTATACGACTGCCTGACCAGGCGAGATAAGCAAGCAAGCCAACTCCCGCCTGACTAATCACATCGGTTAAGGTTAAGATTAGGTGAATCCAGTTAAAATCTATGTTGCTGAGTGTCAGAAAATAACAGGCGACGTAGATGCCTAGGCTAACCAGCACAATTCGTTTTGCCAGTCGATAAGTCACTGGTAATGTAGCGTATGCCCTGTCGAAACGGCGAAAACCGATGAAAATCACCGCATAGCATACACACACTACCGGGCTTACGAGTAGCTTCGGACCAACTACAATTTCGTTATCAAACGAGAGTTGCTGATGACCAATGTAGCCTGCAAAAGCCAGAAGTGATCCTGTTATGAATAGAGTGAGGATCGGACGGATGCTTTCGCGTAAATCAATTTTTAGCAGAAGCACGCCCTGTACTAATAGCAGTGGCGTTGTTATAATCCACGCCATGTACCGGTACTGTCCAATGGCATTGTAGGATTCCCGGATGAGTGTTTGGCGATCCGTGGCATCAGGTACGGCTGGTAACTCCGCTAGCAGGTCATGGTAATAGGATTGAATCAGGTAGTAGACCAATCCCGATACGGCTGCGGCTACGGCCATACCAACGGGCATTAGCTGGTAGTGGGACAATGTCGGGCCGGGGGGCAACGTTGAACGGGAGGCCAGAGCGAAAATGAAGAGGCCCAGAAAAACAAACATCGCCACGACCATAAAAAAGTACGTAACCATCGGTAACAGGCCAACTGCACCGGCCGTTGGAATAAAAGAATCCACTATTTCCATAAAAAAATGGCAGGTATTTTCAGATACCTGCCATCATCAAAAGTAGTCATTAATACAGTTACTTGACGGTTGTCTTAGCCATCGACTTAAGCGTGGTCAACTGCTTTTTAGATTGATCCACCAACTGTTGAGCATACGCCCGCAACGTGTCGTTTTTGCCGTATTGCAGATACGTGGTAGCCATGTCGATGGAATCCTGCCGCTGATCCATTAACAGCGTGGCAAAATTGGTGTCGTAGTCTTTACTCAAAGTATCATTGCTGCTGGTTTTCTGCATTTTCAGGTTCATTGCCTCAATGTTTTGACTCTGCTGCTGCGTAAACATCTGATTAGGGCGCGTTGGCTTCAGTTGCCGCATGGTCGCATCAATCGTAGCTACGTCGGCAGTTGTCGCTTCCAGTAGTTGTTTAGCCATTCCCTGAAGCGAACTATCCTTACCATTCGCAATTTCCTGTTTCAGGAAGTCCTGCAACCCCTGAGCCTGTAGTTTGGCCTGAAAGGAGTAGTCGAAATCGGGGTCACCGGTGGCCGAAAGTTTCTTTAATTTAGTCACCGTCTGTTGCAGCGGCATCAGGAGTTTTATTCTCGATGAGTCGATTGCTACGGTTTTGGTGCTAGTGGAGTTGAAAACCCGCGCTGACCGGTATGGAACAGAACTTCTAGCCTGCGCACAGGCGGCTAATGAACTGCTAGCAGTAAGCAGGGCCAATGCCCAGATGGATACGTTGACTTGGAGTGCTTTCATGGTCGTGTAACTGAATTGATAGAATCATTTTCCGTCTTTAACCTAACGGACTACGCAAGTAAGACAAGAAATAGCCCGGAAGGTTTAGCGGATTGTCCAAACATCCTGATCCGGCTAGTGGGTTGTACACATCAGAAACGCAAACGCCGGCTCAAACTACAACCGTACAATCTCGGCCCCGATAGCATTCAGACGCGTATCGATATGCTGGTAACCGCGGTCTATCTGCTCGATATTGTCAATAATGCTGGTGCCTTTGGCCGACATGGCAGCAATCAGCAAGGCAACCCCGGCCCGAATATCCGGTGATGACATCCGAATACCCTTCAGCGGAATTTGCCGGTTCAGGCCTACTACCGTAGCCCGGTGCGGGTCGCAGAGGATAATCTGTGCCCCCATATCAATTAATTTATCGACGAAGAACAGGCGGCTCTCAAACATTTTCTGGTGTATCAGCAATGTCCCCTGCGCCTGTACGGCCGTTACGAGAACGATACTCAGCAGGTCAGGCGTGAAGCCAGGCCAGGGAGCATCAGATACAGTCATCATACCGCCATCCAGAAAACTGTCGATCTGGTAATGTTCCTGAGCAGGGACGAAAATGTCATCACCCCGAAACTCCATCTGGATACCAAGTCGCTTGAACTGATCAGGAATGACGCCCAGTTCAGGAATCCGGCAGTGTTTGATCGTGATTTCAGACTGCGTCATGGCGGCCAGACCAATGAACGACCCAATCTCGATCATGTCGGGCAGCATGGTATGCTCCGTTCCCGTTAACTCCGACACGCCTTCAATCGTGAGCAGATTGGACCCTACGCCGGAAATTTTTGCGCCCATCGAATTGAGCATCTTGCAGAGTTGCTGCAGATACGGTTCACAGGCCGCGTTATAAATGGTGGTCGTCCCCTCGGCCATCACTGCCGCCATCAGGATATTGGCTGTACCGGTTACGGATGCCTCATCGAGCAACATGTACGTGCCGCGCAGATTACCGGCATCGACCTGATAATACCCACCATCGTTGGGGTCGTAATTAAACTGGGCACCCAGCTTTTCAAAGCCTAAAAAGTGAGTATCCAGCCGCCGACGGCCAATTTTATCGCCACCCGGACGGGGAATGCGCCCTTTTTTGAAACGGGCCAGCATAGGACCCAGCAGCATGACCGATCCCCGAAGGGCAGCCGCTTTCTGTTTGTAGGTGTCTGTCTCCAGATAATCCAGGTCAACATCGCTGGCCTGGAAGCGGTAGGAACTGGTCCCGATTTTGGTGACCCACACGCCCAAATCGCCCAGTAGGTCGATGAGTTGGTTCACATCGCGAATACCCGGAATATTATGGATAACAACCGGTTCTTTGGTAAGTAATACAGCGCACAGAATCTGGAGGGCTTCATTTTTAGCGCCCTGCGGCAAAATATCGCCTTTCAGCCTGCGTCCGCCAGTAATTTGAAAAGATGCCATTCTAAAGAGTTGTGAATGAAAACCGGGTCGCCGGTGCGATGATGAATGAGAAGATAAAGCGTAAACGGGCTTTTTTTTCTCATTCACGACTCATCATTTATACTTAACTTTTACCGTCTCCGACGGTCATTATTTCGATTGGGGCCACTTGGGCTGCCACCGGGTCTATTGCCTGTATTGCGGCCACCATCGCGGCTTGGTCGACCGCCCTGTGTGCCTGAATCGCGGTCATTGCGGTTCCGGTTGTTGGTGAAATTACGCTGGGTATTATCCCGGTTCGGGCGTCCACCCTGCGTGTTCGTGTTGTCGTTTCGGTTCCGGTTGTTACCGATGCGCTGTGGCTGGTCGCCCGTTCGCTCGCGTGGGGTAGCGTCCACAAGACCTTCTTCCCGGATAAGTTTTATATCATCGGATAACTTGCCGTCAGAGAGTTCAATCAGGCTTTGGTAGATAGTTTCATCTTCCACCGATTCTTTATTCCACGCCTGGTAAAACGTCTTCATCAGGCGTGTCAGGTAAGAAACAAAAGTCCGGCGCTCTTCGGGGTCTTCCAGCGCAACGGCTTTGGCTACCAGCAGGTCTACATTACGACCAAAGTGTTTGAACTTCAGGCGGTGGGTATTGTACGGAACGCGCTGGGGCTTTTTGCCGAGGGCTTCTTCCGATGGGGGCGGGTAGGGGCTATCCACATCCAGGGTGAAGTTCGACATGATGTACAGGTCATCCCACAGCTTGTTGTAGTAATCCTGCCCGTCTTTCATGTTGGGATGAATCTGACGCATCAATTCAATCAGAATGTGAGCGTAACGGGTACGGGTTGAGCGGTCTTCGATATTGACCATGTTATCAACCAACTTCTGGATACTACTGCCGTATTCTTTCAAAGTCCTTGTAGGATTTGTGATATAGTAAGCAAAAGTACGAAGAAAGGAGCGAGGGGCAAAGAACACGGGTCGGGGATATAAGGCAAAGGCGAAAAGCCCTGAGAAGAATGTAGTACTTTTGCCCCCGATTATCGAACCTGTTTGACGTTACTAATAACTAGCCATTTTTGGCGACTTGTGTATCCTGGACGTCCCCGTCTGGACGAAAAGAACAAGAATGGTTTTGTCGCCCAGGCGTGGATGTCCGGGATACATAAGTCGCGGCATTTAATCGAGTTTTCAAAAGTTTAAACGGGTTCAGTATTGAGCTTATGATCACTTCGCTGCGTTCTCTGATTGTCAATTACCGTCCCGAATTGAGGGACACCTTTCGGTTGAGTGTGCCCATTATCATTGCGCAGTTGGGGGTGGTACTGATGGGTGTTACGGATAACCTGTTTGTAGGGCGGTTGCTGGGAGCCGTTCCGCTGGGAGCCGCCGGACTGGCCAATTCACTATCGTTCCTAATGTCGAGTATCGGTGTCGGTGGGCTGACGGTGGTAGCCGCGCTGGTATCCAAAGCGCATAATCAGAATGACCCGGCGGGTATCAACCGGTTATTCCGGGCGGGGCTCCGGGTTAGTATATGGATGAGCTTCGGATTGGGCGGCCTTTCTGTACTGCTGGCGTTCAACTTCGATCTGTTTGGTCAAACGCCGGAGGTGGCGCGGCTGGCCCGCGATTTTATGCTGGTTTTGAGCGGGTCTTTATTACCGCTGTTAATTTTCGTGGCGGCCCGCCAGCTTTGTGATGGATTACGTTTTCCACGGGTTGCGATGGCCATTACGCTGTCGGCGCTGTTTATCAATGCCGGATTCAATTACGTATTGATTACCGGTGCCGGTCCATTTCCGGCAATGGGTTTGCTGGGCTCGGCCCTGGCTACGCTACTGTCACGCATCTTTATGGCGGGGGCAATGCTGTTGTACGTTTACCGGTCCGGGCGGTTTAAACCATACCTGACCAGTGCCTTTCGCTCCTTACCGACACAGCAGGAAGCCTGGGAAATTCTGCGACTCGGTATTCCCGGTGGCCTCACGTTTTTCTTTGAAGTAGCCACCTTCTCTCTGGCAGTCGTTATCGTTGGCTGGCTGGGGGAGGACCAACTGGCGGCTCACCAAATTGCCATCAACATGGCTTCCGTCACATACATGATGGCAACGGGTATCTCGTCGGCGGCTGCTATCCGGGTCAGTGCTGCCATCGGGCGGCAAAGCCGGGAAGGAGCGTGGCGGGCCGGTGTGTCTGCCTTTGTGCTGTCGATTAGCTTTATGAGTGTTATGGCTATTCTATTCCTAACGGCCAATGAGTGGCTGGCAACCCTGTATATTCGGGACAACCCGGCTGTTATAACCATTGCGGCTTCACTGATTATCGTAGCGGGCTTCTTTCAGCTTTCCGATGGTATTCAGGTGGTGGCGCTGGGTGGCCTGCGGGGAATATCCGATGTAAACGTACCGACGCTGATTACGCTGTTTTCGTACTGGGTGGTAGCGTTGCCATTGAGTTACGTACTGGCATTTCCGTTGAAAATGGATGCTATTGGCGTGTGGATTGGCTTGCTGAGCGGACTAACCATTGCGGCCGTTCTGCTGACGTGGCGGTTCTTTCGGTTGATTGGCCGACTAAAAGTATCCGCTGAAAACGAGCCGGTAAATTTGAGTATCCCTCAGGGATAAGCTAATTCATTTCGGCCAGTAATTCAGCGCGGGTAGGTCGGCTGGAAACCAGCGAATAGACAATACCATCACTATCTAGGTAATCCGTAAATGTCTGATAGGTTTCTTTCTCGACGGAAAAGACGTACCAGTTTTCATAGGGTTCGCTGAACGATTCTATTTCGACAACAGATGCCAGTTTTTGCAACGCCTGAAACTGGCTGTTTGCGAGCGTTCGCTGCTTAATTAGAAAATACCACATGGCTAACGTTGGTCTGTATATTACCTAAAACCCCGCGTAACGGATGTCACGCGGGGTTTTGTTGATGAACTAACCTAAAATTGAAACAACCGCTGGTTATTTGACCGCTACAATGTAGTCAGCCAGTACAAGCCCTGCTTCGTTTAGATACAGGTCTTTCTTTTTCTTGGGCTTGGCAGTTGCAGGCGTTGGTTCCCCCGTTTCGTCATCCGGGTCCGATGCCTGAGACACCTTGTTGGCCGCAGCCCGTTTCCGTTCGGCTTCTTCACGCTCTTTACGGCGTTTCGATTCCTGCAATGACACCACCGTATTGGACTTTGCTTTCTTGAAGTCGAGCAGGTCCTGTGCCAGTTGCTTCAGTTCGGGGTCCGACTTGAGCCGCTGATCGAAACGGTCGCGCAGGCGGGTTACTATTTTATCGTTCAGATCGCGTGACTGGTCGTAGCGGGCTGAATTGATCTGATCCCAGGGGAGCGCACTCGGCTGCGAACTTTCCCCGTATTCTTCGGCCGAAAAAGCCGATGGAAACTCCACATCGGGCGTTACGCCTTTATGCTGGGTGCTACTGCCATTGATGCGGTAGAACTTCTGGATGGTCATTTTCAACTCGCCAACTTTCTCATTGTCTTTGTTAGTTTTATCCGCATCTCTGGATAGCCACTTGTTCAGATCAATCAGGGTTTGCACGGTGCCCTTACCAAAGGTTTGACCACCGACGATAATACCCCGTTTGTAGTCCTGAATGGCAGCTGCGAAAATCTCCGAAGCCGATGCGCTGAACCGGTTTACCAGAATAGCCATTGGGCCACTATAAGCAACGGTTGGGTCAGAGTCAGAATAGACCTCAGTTTCACCGGTCGATTCTTTCACCTGCACAACCGGTCCTTTGGGAATGAATAACCCCGTCAGGTCGATGGCTTCGGTAAGCGATCCGCCCCCATTGTCGCGCAAGTCAATAACGATACCGTCTACCTTCTCGATTTTCAGCGAGTCGATGAATTTTTTTACATCGCTGGTGGTACTGCTGAATTCCTTTTCGTGTTTGCGGGCACCCTCAAAATCGCGGTAAAACATGGGGATATTGATAACGCCAATCTTGAACTTTTTGCCATTATCCGTTATCTCAATTACTTCTTTTTTGGCCCGCTGATCTTCCAGTTTTATCTTCTCGCGCACCATACGAATTTCCTTGGGAGGAGCACTGGCCAGGGCATCAGGCGAAACGACCTGTAGCCGAACTATCGTTCCTTTGGGGCCTTTAATGAGTTTTACCACTTCGTCCACCTGCCAGTTCATGGTGTTGACCATGGCGCCGTTGTCGCCCTGCGCTACCCCCGCAATCTTATCGTTCTCTTTCAACGCGTTGCTTTTGAACGCCGGGCCACCGGGTAGCACTTTCGTGATTTTGATATACTCGCCATCCTCCTGTAACATGGCTCCGATACCTTCCAGCGACTGGCTCATTTCCTGATTGAAACGATCTGCATTGGTCGGAGAGAAATAATTGGTATGCGGGTCGAGGGCTTCGGCAAAAGAGTTCATGTAAATCTGGAACACATCGGCGCTCTTTACGCGGCCGTATGCCTTATCCAGATTAGTGTACCGCTGGTTCATGGTAGCCAGCACGACGCTGTCTTTCCGGTTACCCAGCTTTAATTCTAGTTCCTGATTCTTCAGAATTTTGCGCCACAGGTCATTTTGCTCTTCTACCGTTTTGGGCCATGCCGCCTTCTTTCGATCCGTGTTGAACGTTTCGTCTGCGGTAAAGGTAAACGGCGTCTTTATCTGTTCTTTGATAAATTCGCTGCGCTCCTTGTACCGCTTACGGAATACGTTATAGAGGTCATAAGCGGCCGTCAGATCACCGTTCACCAGCGCATCGTCGAGCTGGTTCCGGTACTTCTCAAAAGACGCTACGTCCGATGCCAGCAGGTAGGTTTTGTTCCCGTCAATGTCATTCAGGTAGTTGTCCCATATCACGGATGATAATGAATCATTGAGCCGAACTTTGCGGTAGTGATAGGTTGTCAGTAGTTTAGCCACTAACTGCTCAACGCGTTCTTGGGATACTGTTGGGGCAAGGTCGTCCGCAGCATACGTTGCAGACTTTGCCGGAGAGGAGGGAACGCTCCCCGGTGCTCCATTTGAGGAGGAGTCCGGCTGAAAGCTGAGTAACAGCACGGGTAAGAGTGTCACTAAGTATTTTTTCATCGTAAACTGCGATTAACGGACGTAATTGACAGGTTAATAACTAACTGAAAGTGCCTGCTCCCTGCATCACCTGGACACTTTTACTGATTACTCGTTTTTCTTCTCGCCGGGAGGATTCGATTTAACCGGTTGTGGTCCTGCTTTATCCGCTTCTGGTTCTGCCTGCGCTGGCTTGACAAGATCGAGCAACTCGACATCGAAAACCAGGGTTGAGCCGGGTTTGATATCGGCCCCGGCACCCCGGTCGCCGTAAGCAAGTTCGGCTGGAATATACAATTTCCATTTCGAGCCAACGGGCATCAACTGAAGGGCTTCTGTCCATCCTTTAATGACTTCGCTAACACCGAACTCAGCGGGTTGGCCGCGTTCTACTGAACTGTCGAACACTTTACCATCCAGCAAACGACCCGTGTAATGCACTCGTACACGGTCTGTAGCGGATGGCTTAGTCCCAGTACCTTCTTTCTCAACCATATACTGCAAACCACTAGGGGTAGTGACTACGCCGGTTTTCGCTTTATTCTCGGTCAGAAATGCACTACCTGCTTTTTTATTCTCGGCCGATGCTTTCATCCCCTCCGCATTGCGGACGGACATTTGCTTCTGCATAAAGCTATTCATTACCTGACCAGCCTGATCCTGGGTCAACAAAGGCGTTTTCTCTTTCAGTGCATCTTCCAGACCACGCAACAACAGGGCATCATTCAGGTCGGTAATACCTTGTTGTTTCAGATTCTGCGCCATAAACACGCCAATACTATAACTAACCGAATCCTGGGTAGAGGATAATTTTACTACCGATGTGGCCAGTTTGGCAGTCGTTACCGGTTTTGGGGAAACTGGTTTTTTAGCGGGTGCTTTTTTTACCTGCGCGGTCGCCGTACCAGCGATAAAAAGTGCTGACACTATACCGGTCAGCATCCATTGATTAACCTTCATGCGTAAAATGAAACGGGTGTAAGTAAGTAAAGCTTTATTCCCTATGAAACGCGAATGACCAGGGTAAAAGTTTAAGCGTTGGCCCATTCATAGAAAAATAGTTAGTGAACGTAGTTTGTTCTAAAGCCGAATTTTGTCTATGATTAGAAAAATAAATGTAGTGGAAAGATTGGCGTATGCCAATTCTAGCGAGTCAAAATTCTGACTAATCTGTACAAACGGTTTAGGCAACCTGTTTAGTGGTGTATATGACTAGCCGTGGATATTGGAAAAGTCTATTATTCAGCCGCTAATTCTAAGTTTTGTCGCACTTTTGTCAAGTTTTCATCGTACCTTTGCGCCCGAAAAATCAACATTAAAATTTCATTATACATATGGAATCCGTAAGACCCGACGAGATATCAGCTATCCTCCGCCAGCAACTGGCGGGAACACAAACCGAAGCTGAACTCGAAGAAGTCGGTACGGTGCTGCAAATCGGCGATGGCGTAGCGCGTATCTACGGCCTCTCGAAGGTGCAGGCCGGCGAATTACTGTCGTTCGACAATGGACTTCAGGCTATGGCACTGAACCTCGAAGAAGATAACGTTGGAGCAGTGTTGCTCGGCGATTACTCTGAAATCAAAGAGGGCGACATTGTGAAACGCACCGACCAGATTGCCTACGTCAACGTGGGTGATGGTATTCTGGGTCGGGTGGTCAACACCCTCGGCCTGCCGATTGATGGCATGGGCCCCATTCAGGGAGAATTGTTCCGGATGCCGCTGGAGCGGAAAGCACCCGGCGTAATTTATCGTCAGCCGGTAACGGAACCCCTGCAAACAGGTATCAAAGCGATTGATGCCATGATACCCATCGGACGTGGTCAGCGCGAGTTGATTATCGGCGACCGGCAGACGGGTAAAACCGCCGTGGCTATCGATACCATCATTAACCAGAAAGAGTTTTTCGACAAAGGCGAACCGGTATTCTGTATCTACGTAGCCTGCGGCCAGAAAGCATCGACCGTGAAGCAGGTGGAGCAAACCCTGCGCAAAGCCGGGGCCATGGAGTATACCGTTGTGGTAGCCGCCAGTGCCTCTGACCCATCGCCGATGCAGTTCTTTGCCCCCTTTACGGGTGCGGCCATCGGTGAGTTTTTTCGCGATACAGGCCGTCCGGCACTGGTTATTTACGACGATTTATCGAAACAGGCAGTAGCGTACCGGGAAGTTTCTCTGTTGCTGCGTCGGCCACCGGGTCGTGAAGCTTATCCGGGCGACGTGTTTTACCTGCACAGTCGGTTACTGGAGCGGGCCGCCAAAATTAGTCAGAACGACGAAATTGCCCAAAACATGAACGACCTGCCCCCATCTTTGGTCGGTAAGGTGAAGGGTGGTGGTTCATTAACGGCTCTGCCAATTATTGAAACCCAGGCAGGCGACGTATCGGCTTATATCCCAACCAACGTGATCTCGATTACGGACGGCCAGATATTCCTGGAGTCGAACCTGTTCAACGCTGGTATCCGCCCCGCCATCAACGTGGGCATCTCGGTATCGCGGGTGGGTGGTAATGCCCAGATTAAATCCATGAAGAAAGTGGCGGGTACGCTCAAACTGGACCAGGCTCAGTTCCGTGAACTGGAAGCCTTCTCTAAGTTTGGCTCTGACCTCGATGCGTCGACCAAACTGACGATCGAACGGGGTCGTCGGAACCAGGAGATGTTGAAGCAGCCTCAGTATTCGCCGGTTCCGGTCGAACAGCAGGTGGCTATCATCTACGCGTCTACGAACGGGTTGCTCGATAAAGTGCCGGTTAACAAGGTGAAAGAATTTGAAACGGATTTTTCGATGATGTTAAGTGCTCAGCACCCACAGGTGCTGGCCGAGTTACGCGCCGGTAAACTAACCGACGACGGTACTGCCACCCTGAAGAAAGTAGCCGCTGATCTCTCCGCAAAGTATTAAAATAGTTTTCAGTTTGCCGTATTCGGTTTACGGTTGGCTGACGCATTCAATTAGTTGCTTTTGCGTCAGCCAACCGTAAACCGAATACAGTAAGCTGAATACCTCCTTAACAAATGGCCTCATTAAAAGAAGTACGTGCCCGGATTGCCTCCATTAGCTCGACTCAGCAGATCACCAAAGCCATGAAAATGGTGGCGGCTGCCAAGTTGCGCCGGGCACAGGATAACATTACCCAGTTACGGCCTTATGCACAAAAGCTGCGGCAGATGCTTGGAACCGTTTCTGCCGGGGCAGAAGTAGCCTCCGAGAGTCTGTATAAGCAAGAACGCCCGGTGCAGCGTGCTTTACTCATCGTAGTTACCTCCGACAGGGGTCTCTGTGGTGCTTTCAATACGAATGCGGTGAAGGGCGCATTGGCGTTGATTGAAGAGAAGTATGCGTCGCAGGCCCGTTCGGGCAACGTAGAAATAATGGCCATTGGTAAGAAGGGGGCAGAAGCCTTTAACCGTCGTGGCTTTAAAGTCAATACAGCGCACGTCGACACCTTCGGTTCATTGAATTTTTCGGCCGTGCGGGAAGCGGCTCAGGAAGCAATGGATGGGTTTGTTACCGGTCGTTACGATGTAGTTGAGGTGATCTATAATGAATTCCGAAACGCAGCGATACAAATTGTACAAACCGAGCAGATGTTGCCCATCGTGGCCACGAAGGCCCCTGCTGGCAGCGTTCCGACGGCAGTAACTAACTACATCTTTGAGCCATCGGAAGAAGAGATCGTTACGGAACTGATTCCGAAAACAATAAAGATCCAGTTGTACAAAGCCGTGCTGGATTCAAACGCATCGGAGCACGGTGCCCGGATGACAGCTATGGACAAGGCGACCGAAAATGCGGGCGAATTGCTGAAAGAACTTCGGCTGGTTTACAACCGGACTCGTCAGGCCGCCATTACAACCGAAATTCTCGAAATTGTGGGTGGTGCTGAGGCACTGGCCAGTGCTTAGATTAAAGAGGTAACCTGTAAAAAAGAAGCCACTGCTCGATGGAGCAGTGGCTTCTTTTTTATCTTGTTCCTATAAGGTAAGGCGGTTCTGTTAAAAAACCTTAATGACCCACTTTGGTGTTGATAATCAAGAGTTTGTATTGCACCGTTTACTAACTGCTTACGCAGCGTTTGTGAACGAACAGGGGGTGATTTTGGTTATTAAAGTACGATATACGAATGGTCGTTTTCCATCGTTTATTAAACAATTCGAAAAAGTTAAGCTTCAAAATACATGAAAATCAACCACATAATCACCAGTTTATTCGTCGTGGGTATGATGGCGTCCTGCGCCCCGGCCATTACGGTCAAGTATGACTACGATCCGAAAGTAAACGTACGGCAGTTTTCGACCTACCGCATCGAAGCTGATCGGCAACGCAACGCCGACCCTATTGTGGGTAGTAACCTGAACCAGCGCCGGATTGCGGACGCACTGGACCTGTCTCTCAAAGGACGTGGCTATAAGCCCGTAACGCAGGGAGAAGCCGACCTGGTTATTCGGTTCTTTATGGACTCGAAAGACAAACAGCAAATTCAGTCAAACAACATGTACTCGCCTTACTCGTGGTGGGGCGGAGGGATGAACAATGGCGTTTATTCGCGGCAGTACGAAGAAAATCGCGTTGTCATCAATGTAATTGATGCCCGTACCAACGACATCGTCTGGCAGGGTTGGGCAACGGGGCAGATCAATAACAAGAACAAAGAGCGGGATCGGGATCAGGCTTTCCGCGAAACAGTGGCAGCTATCATGAAGCAGTTTCCTGAAAGCGCCGGTCAGGATTACGGTGCGGCCCGGTGAGGAACCGGCCCTACAAAATAAAAAACCTGCTTTCATAGGAGAGCAGGTTTTTTTATGGGCTTACCTTTTTGTTACTTTGCCTACAGTAATCTAACCCATGTCAACTATAAGTCGAGGTATTGTTTATACGCTCATAGCAGCCGTATTCGTACTGCTATTGGGTATAACTGCACTGCTGAGTGTGGCTTATAACCGCCATAGGCGGCTTGAAGATGTGACAACAGATTTACAACGAAACCTGACCCAGCAGGAACACAAGATTGTAGAGTTGGAGGAGAAACTGGAAGACTGCGACACGCTCCAGGCCATTGCCCCGGTCGATCATTCGTGGGATGCCCAACCGTCATCGGCTCAATCAGCCAAGAAACCTGTCCAGAAGACTTCCCCCATAGATAACTGGTGAGTGCCCTTATCAGGAAATCGGCAGGTTACTTTGTTGAACCCGTCTCTGATGACTTATCGACGTTTTCGTTTATCGACAACCAGCCCGTTTGCCCCTCGATGCCGCGTATCAATTGAAAAGAACCAGTTGTAGCCAGTATCTCTACCTTCGTTCCTGCCGGTAATGTTTTGATGGTGGCAGCTCCGTTGGTAGCGGCATCCAGCAGCGTAGCGGTATTGGCAAGGGTCAAATTCCTGAGCGGACGTTTCACCGGCTCCATAGTTTGACCAGCGACGTAGCCTGTCAACCCATCGGGCAACTCGACCCGCAGCCAGGTTTCCGTTCCACCCATCGTAGTTAGTGCCGTTGCTTTGGGTAAGCTCCGCAATACAGGACTTTTGCTATCGGGTGAGAGCCGGAGAGGAGTGATTGCCGAAGCTACCCGTATCGAATCGCCCAGTCGCGATGCAGGTAATAAAGGCTGCCGGGCCGGGCCGCGCCCCAGCCGGATAAACGGCAGCGGATTGACAGCATCACCACTAAAATCATAAATACCGTAATGCAGGTGCGGTCCCGTAGTGCGGGCATTGCCGGTGTTCCCAACAAAGCCAACTGTATCGCCAACGGATACCCGCTGACCATTAGTTACGTTCCAGCGGTCAAGGTGAGCGTAATAGATACGAACATTACGCTCAGTATCCGTCACGAAAGCTACATTCCCGCCCAATCTATTCGTCCCAACTCCGGTAATGGTACCCGATGCTGATGCTATAGCCGGAGTGCCTTTGGCGGCAAAAATATCCACCCCTTCGTGCTTTCGGCGACCACCATCGCGGTCAGCGCCAAAGTAGCTGTCGATTTGTTTGCTGGTCTTACCCTGTACCGGGAAAGCAAGCGCGGGTTCACGGGTAATGTCGATGGTGTAACTACCACTGCGCAATAATTCGGGCTGGATACGTATGAGGTACGTCTGGCTTTTGCGGGGCTCCCAGGTTAGTACGTTCGTATCGGCTTTGGAGGTGGCAACCAAACTGATTCGGTTACGGTCTTCCAACGCGAAAACGTCAACAAATACCTGTATGGCCTTCTGTCCCTGCGTCTCCACTTTTACCAGCAAACGGTCGCCCCGCTGTGCTTCCAGCCGATAGCCAGCGGCAAATGCCTTGGTAGCCGAAAAATAGCCACTTTCCCGATAAGGGATTGTAAGGGTTAGCGAGTCGCGGGTGGCTCGTTCGCCAGCCGCCAGCCAGTCGGATCCGAGAGCCGTCTGGTCGAGTTTTGCCGTCTTCAGCGACTGACTATACTGTTCGTGCGCGGAGTTGGGCCGAAACAGGTTAGCCGCTGGGCCAAAACCCGTACAGGCACTGAACCAACCAGCGATTAAACCTACAAAAAGAAGACGGAGAGAATAACGAGAAATCATAATGATACACTAATCTAAACTACTTTGTCCCGGTGAAATTTTAGGCGGGATAAGTAAAAAACCATGACCAAACCAATCAAAATGCCCAGGAATGGCACAAAAAAACTCAGAAAAGCGGCTACCGCGTAGACGGCTGTGCTAATGATGAGACTAGTCCGAACCGCATCGACAAGAACATCGGCCGCCGGGCGTTTGAGCAGTCGGTAGTTATCGGTAGAATACATCCACATACGCAGTAACGTCCAGCATATAGCCGCAAACAGGGCCATATATATAATGGACGAAATACGATGGGCCGGGGTATTTATATAGTCGGCCATCAGGGACGTAGTGAACGGGACAATACTGACCAGCAACAGCAACAGCCCGTTATAAAACATAAACGGGACATCGCTTCGCTGGATAACATTATACATCCGGTGGTGATTCAGCCAGATGATAAAAATGGTGGTGAAGCTAACAAAATAGGCGATATAGCTGGGCCATTGGTGCAGCAGGGCCATGGCTAGTGTGTAGCTGGAAGCTGCATCACCCGGGCTGGGCGATTTTAACTGAAAGGTAAGCAGGGTAATGTCAATCGCAAAAACGCCGTCGCTGAACGTTTCCATACGCACAGTGCCGTTTTCCTGAGAATCTATCATTCATATACGAGAGTACCTGCTTAAAAAACGGCTGTACCGTTAAATAGTTATAAATACCTCGCAGAAGGACTCGAGTTGTGAAGTGCCTGAAAATTAATTGATTCAGTTGGTAGAGTAAATTCCCCTTACTAGGCCTCATCAAAACTCCCTGGTATGTAACGGCTTGGCAACGTAGCCGCATTGTATACCAGTAACTTGTATCAATCGATACCTAACGAGGAGTTAGGTTTCTGGACGGTAAGGCGTGCTGGTACGGCAATTAATAGGTAGGACTGATTCGTACTTACAAGAAAATTTTGAAATAAGAATATAGAACAAATAGAGTTCAGGGTAGTTTACGCTATATATACCTTCTCCAATTCTCCAGAAGAACAGCATGATTTACCCTGCCAATTCGAATACGTCAAGTAACGAGGCCATCCTTAATGGGCAACCTGCTGTAGACGATAATGACTTAGGTATGGTAACTAATGGGCAAAAACCAGTCATTGTTCCAGTCATTGAAGAGCAATTACAGATCGACACTCAGTTGATAGAAACCGGTGTTGTTCGTATTGCTAAGCAGGTAACGGAAGAGATACAGACAGTTGATCTGCCAACTATAAAAGAGGAGGTTGTTGTTGATCGGGTGGCTATTTATCAGTATGTAGACACGCCCCCGGCCGTACGCTATGAGGGGGATACAACTATCTTTCCCGTACTGCGCGAGGTGCTGGTCACCGAAAAAAAACTGCTACTCGTGGAGGAGGTACGCGTTACCAGGCACCGAACCACCGAGCAGAATGTACAGGAGTTTACGCTTCGCAAAGAGGAAATAACCGTGGAGCGGAGCGTATCAGACAATGAACGTCCGGCCTGAAAGAGGGTCTTCGTTATAAATCCAGTTTAATTAATTACTCAACGTTTAAACCCAGGAGTTATCATGGCACAACAAACCGTAGTGGGCATTTTCGACAATGCCTCAGAAGCACAAAAAGCAATAGATGAACTGGTAAATGCCGGCTTCACACGAAGCAACATTGACCTGTCTGCCCAAACAGGTACCCGTTCTGATGAGACGTATTCTGATGATACGTACAACACCGGTGCCACGGGCACTATGAATACCACTGGTAGTATCGTGCCGGATCGACACCGTAACACCAGTGGTACGTATACTGAAGAAGTGGCAGACGATACCAAAGACGTTGGCGACAGCATCGGCGATTTTTTCAGTAATCTCTTCGGTGGAGACGATAGTAATGCCCACAAAAAGTACTCAGATGTAGCCCGGCGGGGGTCAGTAGTGACGGTTCATGCCCAGTCTGAAGATGAGGCCGAACGGGCCGCCGACATTCTGGACGATAACGGAGCTGTTGATGTGGACGAACGCGCTACCCAGTACGGCCATGGAGCAATGGGCGGAGTAGGTGTTGACGATGTCAATAGAACCGACGCTGACCAGACCATCAAGGTGATCGAAGAAAACATGGAGGTGGGTAAGCGGCAAGTAGAAACGGGTGGTGGTGTTCGGGTACGAAGCCGCATTATTGAGCGGCCCGTAGAAGAAAGTATCCGGCTACGTGAAGAGCGCGTTACCGTTCAGCGTAATCCCGTTAACCGCCCCGCTACCGATGCCGACCTGAATACCTTCAAAGAAGGTACCATCGAAATGACCGAGTACGCCGAAGTGCCGGTCGTGTCTAAAACGGCTACCGTGGTTGAGGAAATCTCGGTTGGTAAAGAGGTGAACGAGCGTATGGAAACGGTTAAGGACACAGTACGCAAAACCGATGTAGATGTCGAAAAGATCGACAGTACAGATCCGGCAGTGACGAACACCCAGACAGGTTATGATGATAACACGAACAGGCCGACTACGCCCAACCGGTAGTACGTGAAAATACAATACTAAAAGCCCTTTCGGTGATACCACTGAAAGGGCTTTTTTTGGGATAGAGAGTTAAAATAACGCCATTTGAATCTGTCCGTCTAACTGTTTAGCACGACGAAAGCAGATTGGTGTTGGCAGAATTCCTGTCCCAGCACGTTGATAGTCGCAATAATCGACTGCCTTCTTTTGGGATCAAGACCGTTGTAAATGCCCCGAGTACGTCGACTTTGTCAATGTAAAGTCGAGACAGGGGTCGATGGTGATCGAATAAATCCAGGTTTTCAGTGAGGATAGATAGGGTTTGTAATCCGGGTATCGCTGATGCACTTTTACGAACACTTTCTGCGTAACATACTGGGCGTCTTCCTCAACGCATTAACTCAGGTCCATGTTATAGACCAGCCGCTTAAATTCGCTACAAATGGTCTCGAACTTCGCGTTGCTCAACATGGCGAATCGAAAAAGGGTACCAGGGATTATGACCAGAACGGCATTTGCTCACGCAATACGTAATCTAACCGACGTTGTCATAGCGACAATCAGCTAAATCCCTGATTAGGGCACAAAGGTACTTCGGCGAGATTCTTATCGAATCACCATTCCGACAAAAAACACACTGCAAGACGGTGCTTCAGGACTTTATCCACTCTTTTGCCTCATCCTTTTCCGCCACCGAGAAGTGTTTAGCATCAATATTGGGGATTAATTTGGCAGCAAAAGCAGACAGCTTGGTCCATGTATCATCCGACACGAAAGCCGCTTTCTCAAAATCGCCGAGGTGAGTCAGGTCAAATTTTAGATCTGCCATTACGGCCTTTAGCGAGACATCGTCGATGTTGGCAGCCTCCACATAAACACGTAATTTACGGGAGGCATCACTCTTCTGGTCGAGCAGGTCGGCCCATGATTTTATTTCATCTTCATTGATTTTTCCTTCCATCCGGAAGCCAATGATATTCTCTTCCTGAAATTTGACGGGCTGTATCATAGTAATTGAGACGATTTAGAGTACACACGTTTACTAAACTACCAGGATTGAAAAAGGATAGGTGCGCAGGCTAATTTAATTGACTGGTTACCCGCTAGTTTTTGATAATTTGTCCTTTAAGTAGTTTATTGAGGCTTTACGGATTTAAGTGCCTGACGTCTGTATACTCGATTTGGACACAGACATCGTAAAGAACAGAACACAAAATTCCGGAAAAGGACAGGTCGCCTGACAGGTCATTCAGTAAGCAGGATAAGTACCTGCTTTACCTGGCATTAAAATTTGATTAGCTATCAAACAGTATACTACGTTGCAGTAGTTGTGCTTTGTAGACCGCACTCCGCGAACACTCACTGAATGCTGCCATTTCTGCTCATACCGTCCATTTTCTCCCCTGCTTCGCGGGAAGCGGGAGAAATAGCGACCCTTACGATCTACTTTATCGTAGCGGCTATGACAGTGTTACTGACGGTTATTGGCCTCCTTATTTACGTGGTCGTCAGATTCAGGAGAAAACCCGGAGACTCTGAACCCCGGCAGTTCACGGGCAACAAAGTAGTGGAAGGGTTTATGATTGGCATCCCTATGCTGCTGGTCGGTGGTTTTTTTTACCTGACCGCCATAACCATGCACACCGTATTGCCCCCCGCCGACGGTGGTAAACCGGAAGTAACAATTCGGGGGCATCAGTTCTGGTGGGAAGCACGGTACGCTGGTAAGAACGCCGTTGTGGCCAATGAGATACACCTGCCGGTAGGCCGGAAGATACTCATGTACATTGAAGCTGCCGATGTGATACACGATTGGTGGGTGCCGGAGCTGGGGGCTAAAATGGATGCCATTCCGGGCCGCACCAATCATCTGTGGGTAACTATCCAGAAACCGGGCGTGTACGAGGGAGCATGCAGCGAATTTTGTGGGGCACAGCACGCCTGGATGCGGATTCGGGTAGTGGCCCAACCGGAAGCTGAATATCAGCAATGGATACATGAGCGACAGGAGAATGCCGTAGTACCCACCAACACATCGGCCATAGCGGGAGCCGCCTTCTTTAACCGAGAAACCTGTGCCACTTGCCACCGCATTCGCGGTACGGCAGCCAATGGCAATGTAGGGCCAGACCTCACGCATTTTGCCAGTCGGCAAACAATGCTGGCCGGTATGATGCCCAACACCCGGGAAAACCTGCGTAAGTGGCTACAGGATCCACAGGCCGTAAAGCCCGGGTCTAAAATGCCCCGGTTTATTTATGCAAAAGACAGCATCAACGTGCTTGTTGATTATTTGATGACATTAAAATAGTTTACAGTATTCGGTTGCGCGGTTCGGGCCAATGGCACAGGTTGAACGCACCGCGCAACCCAATAACAGAGAACATACAAGATAACCGACC